>JBGUJG010000088.1:0-28948 GCA_045113695.1 Christensenellales bacterium | reverse complement strand
GGAGCGATATACTGCGTCATGAAAGCTTGCCGTACCTTCGGGTACGCCTGCGCTTTCATTCCTTGTCTCTCACCCCTTCTGCCGCTGTATCCAACTTCAAGAATTCATTGATGGAGCAATAAAAACAGCGCAGCTGGGCGCAGCCTGCTGTCCCGGTCATTCGGCCCGGATCACGACCGGCTCGCCCGGCGAAGAGATCAGCCCTTCTTCCACCAGTACATTCTTCCCCGTCAAAAGATCCCGGTACGTTCCTTCCGGCAGGTCCGTGTCAAAGAGACCGCATCGTCCCTTCAGGCTGACGAAAGCCAGGAGCTTTTCTTCCCCCCGGCGGTAACAGATCTTCACCCAGTCATCCGGCAGAGCCTTCAGGCTGTAGACACCCTCGCTGATGATCTCCTCTTTTTTAAGGGCGGTCAGTTTACGGATCAGGGCGGAAAGCGGGGCCTCTCCCTCCATCCGGACCGGATCCGGATCGAACAGGCCGGGACGGTGAACCGCTTCCCATTCCTGACCGTCGTACAGCATGGCAGTTCCCTTCTGCAGGAAATTGAACACGAGCCAGTTTTTCCTTGCCTTCTCATCCGGGATCAGAAAAGCGGCCCGGGGCCGGTCGTGATTTTCAAGGCTCCGCAGCTTCACATAGTTTTCCGGATAGATGCATTCCTGCCGCTCCAGGGCGGCGACATATTCGTCCAGTGTTTCCTCGCCCTTCAGATAGCGCCGGTAATCCCCGTAGACGTCGTAATCGTAACAGATGTCGAAAGCCTGATACAGTTCGGCATCGCTGTGGCAGATCAGGCCGTGCTCCCGGTTATAGCGGACAAAACCCGGCTCCACCGATTCCGCCAGCCAGATACAGCCTGGCCGGACTTCCTCCACCGCCCAGCGGGCATCCAGCCAGAAGTTGAGCGGCACCATCGGCGCGACGTCGCAGCGGAAGCCGTCCACGATCCTGGCCCACTGCTTCAGCGTCTCGATCAGATAATCCGAAAGGCCGTCCTGATCAAAATCCAGATCGATCACATCCGACCAGTCCCCGATGTGATTGCCAAAGCTTCCGTCTTCCTTGCGGTAGAACCATTCCGGATGCTGGCGGACCAGGACGGAATCCGGCGAAGTATGATGATAAACCACGTCGATCAGCAGCTTCATGCCGTTCTGATGGATCTCATCCGCAAGACGCCTGAAATCTTCGATCGTGCCGTATTCTGGATTGACCGCCCGGTAATCCGAGATCGCATAGGGAGAGCCGAGCGAGCCCTTTCGCTTCACTTTCCCGATGGGATGGATCGGCAGCAGCCAGACGGCATCGGCACCCAGCGAACGGATCCGCGGTATATCTCGGCGCACCGCTTCAAACGTGCCGCCGTGGTTCCGGACAAAAATGGAATATATCGTCATATTTCTGAGACTCATCGGACTCTCTCCCCCGTTTCATAAGATGCATCTGTTCACCTGATTATACCATCCGCGGCTTGCCGTGTATATGTTCATCCGGAAGTTTTTTTCATTATTTTTTTCAAAACCCGGCAGACAGCCTTTTTTCCTGCGCGGTTTGTGGTATAATGAGGTTGTTCCGGAAAAAGAAGTTTTGCAAAGGATGCTCCTCCCGATGAAGCGATGGATCAGACGAACGCTTGCCCTCCTGGTTTTCCTTTCCCTGCTGGCATCCTCCGCTTATGCCGACGGTTTTCCCATCCGTCAGGGGGACCGGGGGGCGGATGTTGCGGCGCTCAAGGAGCGCATGTTTGAGCTCGGGTATTTTCTGACCACCAAATTCAGCCCCATTTATAACGAAACCACGGCTGAACGCGTCCGTCAGCTTCAGCGGCACAACGGTCTGCCGGAAACCGGCGAAGTCGACGAAGGACTTTGGGAACTGATTTTTTCAGACAGCTGCCTGGCTGCCGGTGAACCGGCAAAAGCCGCGGATCTGCCGGCAGCGGCGCAGACAGAAGCAGAGTCCGCTCTGTCCGGAACAGATACCGGAACCCCTTGGGACGTTCCCGGCGCGCCGGAACGGAATGAACAGGGCTTTACGGTCAGCGGGGAGGAATACGTGACAGCCGACCAGGACGGAGGTTTCTGGGCCTACCTGTCCGGCACCCTGCAGGTGGTGATCCGCCGCTGCGAAGACAAAGCGCAGAAAATCGTCTGGTTTGAAACCGACGTCCGCACGGGCAAAGACGAGCGGATACGTCCCCTGCTGACCGGCGGCTCCTGGCAGCAGCCGCGGAAGATCGCCCGGGCCGCAAAGGCCGTCCTGGCTTTCTCGGACGATTTTTACAGCTACCGCAAGTACAACAAATATGTGATCGGCATCGAGATCCGGGACGGGAAGATCATCTCCAATCAGACCAAAAGGCCCGGATCCAGCGGATTTCCCAAGCTCGAAAACCTGGCCTGCTTTCCGGACGGATCCATGAAGTGCTATAACGCGCAGGATCATACCGCCCAGGAATACCTGGACATGGGCGCGACGGACGTACTGGCCTTCGGCCCGATCCTGGTGACGGACGGAGAACTCGGGGAACACATGCGGGCCACCCAGGAAGAAGCAAAACAGTACGGCTATTACCACTACCGCGAACCGCGCTGCGCCCTGGGCATGGTCTCCCCCGGCCACTACATCGTACTGACCGTCAACGGACGGCAAAACCAGTCCAAGGGCGTATACCTCGACTGGCTTGCCTGGAAGATGCTGGAGCTCGGGGCGCAGGAAGCTCTGAACCTGGACGGCGGCGGAACGGTGGCCCTGGTTTTCATGGGAGAGTCCATCAACGTTAAAGCCACGACCTCCCGCAGTACTTCCCACCTGATGAGCTTCGGCACCTCCGATCTGGTGCCCGAGAAATAGGATATCAATTTTGAATGGAGGAAAACATATGATAGCGATTGCCTGTGACCACGGTGCTGTTGGACTCAAGAAGGAACTGGAAGCGATGCTGGATGAAATGGGCCTGGCCTATCAGGACTTTGGAACGGACAGCTCCGCTTCCGTCGATTATCCTGTATACGCCGAAAAAGCCGCCCGCGCCGTGACAAGCGGCGCCTGTGACAAAGGCATTCTGCTGTGCGGGACAGGTCTGGGCATGTCCCTGGCTGCCAACAAAGTGAGGGGCATCCGCTGCGCCCTGTGCGGGGACTGCTACTCCGCAGAAATGGCCCGCCGACACAACAACGCTAACATGCTGGCCCTGGGCGCCCGTGTGATCGGGCCGGAACTGGCCAAGAAGATCACCCGGATCTTCCTGACCACCGATTTCGAAGGAGGGCGTCACGCCCGGCGGGTCGGCATGATCGATACGCTGGACCAGGGCGGCACGCTGAACGACTGACCCTGTTTTCATTACAGCAGTACCGGATTTCACCTGTTTTGATTCTGATCAGATTGGGAGGAACTTTATGAAAGAGTATAAACTGGTTTATCTGAACAAAGGCATCAAGACCCGTGAAAAGGATATCCAGCAGGCCCAGGACATCATCAATCAGTATGTCTCGTCGGGCTGGACGCTGCAGCAGATCATCTCTCCCGCAGACGGGGCCGGAGCGATGATCGGCGTGTTTTATCAGGAGAGCAAACTATAAAAGCAAAAAGCGCTGCGGACGCAATGTCCCAGCGCTTCTTGTTTTCAATGATCAGAACTGCAGTTTTTCTTCCAGGAACGCTTTCAGTCCGCTGATCGGCAGGCGGATCTGCTCCATGCTGTCGCGGTCGCGCACCGTAACGGTCTGGTCTTCCTGAGTCTGGAAATCGACGGTAATGCAGTACGGCGTGCCGATCTCGTCCTCGCGGCGGTAACGCTTGCCGATGGAGCCGGAATCGTCATAATCCACGGAGAAGTATTTGGTGAGGCCTTCAAACACTTCCGTCGCCAGATCGCCCAGCTTGTTCTTCTGCAGCGGCAGAACGGCCGCCTTGAACGGAGCCAGGGCCGGATGCAGGTGGAGGACGACGCGGGTGTCGTTTTCCCCGACCTCTTCTTCGTCGTACGCGTTGCACAGGAAAGCCAGGGCCATGCGGTCCGCCCCCAGGGAAGGCTCAATCACATAAGGGATGAAGCGCTCGCCGGTGGTCGGGTCGATATATTCCAGGTTCTGGCCGGAAACTTCCTGATGGCGGCCCAGGTCGTAATCGGTGCGATCGGCCACGCCCCAGAGTTCGCCCCAGCCGAACGGGAAGAGGAACTCAAAGTCCGTCGTTGCCTTGGAATAGAAGGCCAGTTCTTCCTTGGAGTGGTCGCGCAGGCGGAGATTCTCTTCTTTGATGCCGAGAGACAGCAGCCAGTCGCGGCAGAAACCGCGCCAGTAGCTGAACCATTCGAGGTCTTCTCCGGGCTTGCAGAAGAACTCCAGCTCCATCTGCTCGAATTCGCGGATGCGGAAGATGAAGTTGCCGGGGGTGATCTCATTGCGGAAGGATTTGCCGATCTGGCCGACGCCCATCGGCAGCTTCCTGCGGGTGGTACGGACAATGGACTTGAAGTTGACAAAAATGCCCTGGGCCGTTTCGGGCCGCAGATAGATCTCGTTGGAGGAGTCTTCGGTCACGCCCTGGTGGGTCTTGAACATCAGGTTGAACTTGCGGATGCCGGTAAAATCCTTCTTGCCGCAGGTCGGACAGACGATTTCATGCTCGGCAATGAAGGTTTCATACTGCTCGTTGGTCCAGCCGTCCGCCTGAATTTCTTCGCCGTGCGCTTTGCCGTAATCCTCGATCAGCTTATCGGCACGGAAACGGGCCTTGCAGGCCTTGCAGTCCATCAGGGGGTCGTTGAAGGTGCCGACGTGGCCGCTGGCCACCCAGACCTGGCGGTTCATCAGGATCGCGCTGTCCAGACCGACGTTGTATTTACTCTCCTGGACGAATTTCTTCCACCAGGCTTTTTTGACATTGTTCTTGAATTCGACGCCCAGCGGGCCGTAATCCCATGCGTTTGCCAGGCCGCCGTAAATCTCGCTGCCGGGATAGACAAAGCCGCGGTTCTTGCACAGCGCGACGAGTTTGTCCATGGTCAGTTTCTCGCTCATAAGTAAGATTCCTCCTTCAGAAGACAGAAAATAACACTTCTGTATCTTAGACGTTTTAACCTGTTTTGTCAAGCTTCAGAGGTCGATTTCACGGCATTTCCGGGACGAAAACAGATGATTTCCTTTCCTGAACCATCTTGATGAAAAAAACCAGGCCCTCCTTTTCAGAAAAGCCTGGTAAACACCATTATCGTTTTATTTGCCGGCCTGCACCCTGGCCAGAGCGCGTTTCAGCCTGGCCTCCGCCAGGATATAATCAGCATCCTGACGGTTCAGCTTCTGCAGCAGCTCTTCGGCTTCCTGTTGGGCGCGCTTGGCGCGTTCCACATCGATGTCCTCCGCCCATTCGAAGGTGGTGGCGATGACACGGACCGTGTTGTTTTCCACGCTCAGCATGCCGCCGTTGCAGGCCGCTTCGCGCTCCGTCCCGTCCGCGGCGGTCACTTTTGCTTCCCCGATGCCGAGCGGAGCGGCATAGTCGATATGATTCGCCAGGATACAGATGTCTCCGTTGATCGTGCGGAGGATGATGCTCTGCGCCTCCCCGTCAAAGACCATCCGGTCCGGCGTCACAATCTGCAGATGAAAGGTTGCCATCGTCAATCACCCTTCTTGGCCTTCGCTACGGCTTCCTCAATGGTGCCGACAAAGAGGAAGGCGCTTTCCGGCAGATCGTCGTGCTTGCCCTCGATGATTTCCTTGAAACCGCGGATCGTCTCCTTCAGGGGAACATACTTGCCTTCCATGCCGGTAAACTGCTCGGCCACGGAGAACGGCTGGCTCAGGAAACGCTGCACCTTGCGGGCGCGGGTCACGATCAGCTTGTCCTCGTCGCTGAGTTCATCCATACCCATGATGGCAATGATATCCTGCAGTTCCTTGTAACGCTGCAGGATGCTCTGCACGGAACGGGCGACTTCATAATGCTCCCGGCCGACAATTTCAGGGCTCAGGATGCGGCTGGTGGACTCCAGCGGATCCACAGCGGGATATATGCCCAAAGAGGAGATCGACCGGCTCAGAACGGTCGTAGCGTCCAGGTGGGCAAAGGTCGTGGCAGGGGCCGGGTCAGTCAGGTCATCCGCAGGGACGTAAACTGCCTGCACGGATGTGATGGAACCCTGCTTGGTAGAGGTGATCCTCTCCTGCAGCGCGCCCATTTCGGTCGCCAGGGTTGGCTGATAGCCGACGGCGCTGGGCATACGGCCCAGCAGGGCCGAAACCTCGGATCCTGCCTGCGTGAAGCGGAAAATATTGTCGATGAACAGAAGAACGTCCTGGTTTTCCCGGTCACGGAAATATTCCGCCATCGTCAGGCCGGAAAGTCCAACGCGCATACGGGCTCCCGGCGGCTCGTTCATCTGACCGTACACGAGGGCCGTCTTGTTGATGACGCCGCTCTCTTTCATTTCGTTGTACAGGTCGTTGCCTTCACGGGTGCGCTCGCCGACGCCGGCAAACACAGACAGGCCGCCGTGCTGCTTGGCGACGTTGTTGATCAGCTCCATGATCAGAACGGTCTTGCCGACACCGGCGCCGCCGAACAGGCCGATCTTGCCGCCTTTTGCGTACGGCGCGATCAGGTCGACGACCTTGATACCCGTTTCCAGAATCTCCGTAGAGCTCTCCTGCTCTTCATAGGAAGGGGCCGGCCGGTGAATGGGCCAGCGTTCTTCCGTCACCGGATCCGGCTGATCGTCGATCGCCTGGCCGAGCAGGTTAAAAATACGGCCCAGGCAGGCATTGCCGACCGGCACCGTGATGGGTCCGCCGGTATCCAGCGCTTTCAGCCCGCGGACCATGCCGTCCGTCGCGTTCATCGAAACGCAGCGGGCCACATTGTCCCCGATGTGCTGAGCCACTTCGGCGACAATCTTTTTATCACCGTTCATGATCTCAATCGCGGAAAGCAGTTCGGGCAGATGGCCGTCGTCGAAACGGATGTCCAGAACAGGCCCGATGACCTGTACGACCTGACCGATGTTTTGTTCGCTCACGTTCTGGTGTGCTCCTTTCACTGGTTATAGCGGGCAGCTTTCCGCCTGGATCCGATTTCCGGCTGTCCGCTGAAAACTGTCAGCTGTTTAATGCTCCGCGCCTGCCACGATCTCCGTGATCTCCTGGGTGATCGCCCCCTGGCGGGCACGGTTGTATTTCAGGCTCAGGCTGTCGATCATTTCGCCCGCGTTTTTGGTCGCCGAATCCATGGCGGTGCGGCGGGCGGACACTTCGCTGGCGTAGCTGTCACAGACAGCGCTGTACAGCCTGCCTGCCAGGAAGTCAGGTATGACGGCTGCGAGGGTTTCGGAAGCTTCCGGCTCGTACACAGTGGAAACCAGCCGGTGCGATCCTTCCGTCTCCGGCTTGGGCTCGATGGGCAGCAGACGAACAGCTCTGACTTCCTGCGAAAGCATGTTCTGAAAACTGGTGTATACCAGTATTACTTCGTCAAAGTCCCTGTTCCTGTAGCCTTCCGTCAGCATCTTGGCCATCTTGTAGCAGCGGCTGACCGAGATGCCTTCCACGTGATTCAGTTCTGCATTGAGCAGCGGGACGCCCAGGCGCTGGAACTTTTCGACGGCCTTCCGGCCGATCGGCAGAACGCAGTATGTTTTTCCCTCCGTCTCCTGCAGGACACGCTTGAAAACGTTGTTGTTGTATCCGCCGGCCAGCCCTCTCTCCCCAGCAATCACGACGACGCAGGTGTTCTTCACGTCCCTGTGATCGGCAAACGGAACTTCTTCTCCCGCACAGCTGCGTACGGCAGCCTGTATGGCAGCTTCTGAGATCGCGGCATAAGGTTTGCTGTTTTCCATGCGCTCCTTGGCGCGGCGGAGCTTGGAGGTGGCAACCAGCTGCATGGCCTTGGTGATCTGCATCGTGCTTTCGACGCTTTTGATCCGCAGCTTGATGTCCTTCATGGACGATCCGGCCATGTGATGATCCTCCTTTATCGGGCAATTCAGTCAGGAAAGACTGAACCGTATCCGGGCAGTTTATTTGGTCTTGATAAAATCCGCGGTAAAGCTTTCCAGAGCGCTCTTGAGTTCCTGCTCAGTGTCCGCGTCCAGAAGGCCTGTGGTCCGGATCTTTTCGAGTACCTGCGGGTGCTGAGCGGCCATCCGTTCATACAGGCTTTCCTCGTATTCGGCCACATGCCTGACTTCCACCTGCTTGAGGAAATCATGGGTCACGGCATAGAAAATGCATACCTGATTTTCCACCGCGACGGGACGGTTCCGGTTCTGCTTGAGCACTTCCACGATACGCGCGCCCTGTTCCAGACGGGCCTTCGTATCGGCGTCCAGATCGGAGCCGAACTGAGCGAAACTCTGCAGCTCGCGGTACTGGCTGTACAGAAGCTTCAGACTGCCGGCAACCTTTTTCATTGCCTTGATCTGAGCGTCTCCGCCGACGCGGCTGACCGAGATACCGGGGTCGATGGCCGGCATGACGCCGGAGTGGAACAGTTCCGTCTCCAGGAAGATCTGGCCGTCCGTAATCGAAATGACGTTCGTCGGGATGTACGCCGAAACGTCGCCGGCCTGCGTCTCAATGATCGGCAGGGCGGTGATCGAGCCGCCGCCGTACTCAGGCGCCACGCGGGCTGCGCGTTCCAGCAGACGGCTGTGCAGATAGAAAACGTCGCCCGGATAAGCCTCGCGTCCCGGCGGGCGCCGGATCAGCAGGGACAGGGCGCGGTAAGCAACCGCGTGCTTGGACAGGTCGTCATAGATGATCAGGACATCCTTGCCCTGGTCCATGAAATATTCGCCCATCGCGCACCCGGAATACGGAGCGATGTACTGAAGCGGAGCCAGCTCGCTGGCTGTCGCGCTGACGACGATCGTATAATCCATCGCGCCGGCTGCCGTCAGGGTTTCCACCAGCTGGGCAACCGTCGAGCGCTTCTGGCCGATGGCGACGTAGATGCAGATGACGTCCTTGCCCTTCTGGTTGATGATGGTATCCATCGCGATGACGGTTTTGCCTGTCTGCCTGTCGCCGATGATCAGCTCGCGCTGGCCGCGGCCGATCGGGATCATGCTGTCAATGGCCTTGATACCGGTCTGCAGCGGGACAGAAACCTTTTTGCGCTGAATGATGCCGGGGGCGTTGCGCTCGATGGGGCGCATTTCCCTGGAATCGATCGGCCCCTTGCCGTCGATCGGCTGGCCCAGGGCGTTGACCACGCGGCCGATCATCGCTTCGCCGACCGGTACGGAAACGACCTGACCGGTCCGCTCCACCGTATCGCCTTCGCGGACGCCTTCGTCCGTACCCAGCATAACGATCGAGACGGAGTTCTCCTCCAGATTCAGCGCCATGCCGTATTCTCCGTTGCCGAAGCGGACCAGCTCGTTGGCCATGCACTGATCAAGACCGGTCGCACGGGCGATGCCGTCGCCGATGGTGATGATGGTGCCGGTATCGTTCTGGGCGATTTTATTGCCGTAATGTCTGATCTGTTCCTTGATCAGTTTGGAGATTTCTTCAGGTTTCAACTGCATATCTGTCTGTCACCGCTTTCACAAAGATCAGTCTTCCTTGATCGCCTGACGGATATCGTTCAGACGATGGCGGATGGTGTTGTCGTAACGGCGGCCGTCCAGCTCCAGCAAAACGCCGCCCAGGACGGAAGGATCCGTCGTCTCTTTCAGCTGAATCTGCCTGCCGGTCATCCGGCGCAGTTTTTCGATCAGTTGGCTGCGCTGTGCATCCGTCAGCGGTTTGGCTGTGGTCACGCCGGCTTCGCTGATCAGGTGATCTGCCTGATAGCTTTCCCGGTAAGCGCTTTCGCAGCTTTCAAATTCATAGACGGCCCCGCGCTCCACCAGCAGCTTGACAAAATTCAGTACGTACGGATGCACCTGACCCTGAAGCGCCTGATCCGCCACCAGAACACGTTCTGTTTTCGGAATGGACATATTGGACAGAAGGCGGATAAAATCCGGGTTTTCCCGGAACAAACCCTTCAGCTCTGCCAGCTGGGCCAGAACGGCGTCCGTAATCTTTTCCTCAGCACACAGTGCGTACAGCCCGTCCCCGTATTCTCT
Source organism: Christensenellales bacterium (assembly GCA_045113695.1). Lineage (GTDB taxonomy): Bacteria > Bacillota > Clostridia > Christensenellales > Aristaeellaceae > UBA4246. Next base: position 18,860 of record JBGUJG010000088.1, on the reverse strand, counting down.
GCCGAATTCTGTCAATTGTTCTCACCAACGTTCCTGATGAATTCATCCACAAAACCGTCATAGTCCCTCGGACTGATTTCACGCTCGACCACCTTGGAAGCAATCTCCACTGCCAGGTCCGAAATTTCGTCCCGGACGTCCTGCAGCATCTTTTTCTTCTGCTGCGCGATCTCCTCGTCCGCCTTCTGCTTGATCCTGCTGGCCTGGGCAGAGGCTTCGGAGACCATCTGGTCGCTGCGCTTCTGGGCAGTCTGTACGGCATTCCTGACCAGCCCGTCCGCTTCTTCGCGGGCGGAAGCCAGCTTCTGCTCGTATTCCTGTTTCATCTGCTCAGCCTGCGCTTTCGACTGATTGGCGTCCCCGTAAATCCGGTCCACCTGCGCCTGACGCTCGTTCATCACCTTCTGAACGGGCTTGAAAAGGAATTTCTTCAGAATCCGGTAAATGATCAGCAGGTTGATCAGAGAGATGAGGATCTGCCAGATATTGACAGAAATAATATCCAATGACTGCATTCTCTCATACTCCTCATTGGTTTAAGGCTCCTTGAAACCTGATACGCCAAAAACACGGGCTGCCCGCGCCGCGGGATCCGGTTTCACCCTCCGTTTTCTGTGCGCCTCAGCCGCCGATGCCGAAAGCAGCCATCGCGCTCCTGAAAACGCCGACGAAAATGTTGGGGGCGACGAAAATCAGCAGGATACCGATGACCAGGCCGTACAGACCGGTGGTTTCAGCGATGGCGCAGCCCATGATCATCGTAGACGTGACAGCGCCTTTGCTTTCAGGCTGGCGGCCGATGGCCTCGCAGGCCTTGGCAACCGCGTTGCCTTCACCGATACCAGGGCCGATACCGGCAATCAGAGCCAGACCGGCGCCGATCGCACAGCCCATCAGAATCAAACCTACAGCCAGACTTACGTAATCCATGGATGTACCTCCTCATATCATGAGGCCCTTGCAGGGCCTTCATACCAAATGGAACAGGGAAACTCAGCCGTTGGCCGCCAGCTTTTTCTTCCGCCTGGCCAACCGCTCGTTATAGGCTTCCTCGGAGAAACCGGTGGCGATATACAGCATCGTCAGCATCGCGAAGATGAAGGCCTGCATCAGGCCGCTGAAAATATCAAAGTAGAGCGACAGAATCGCCGGAAGGCCGATCTGCAGGAAGGGGAACTGGCCCAGCACGCCGGGCAGCCAGCCCAGCACCATCCTGCTCAGGCCCTGCAGCGCATAAGCGACCAGGGTGGAGATCACGACGCCGGACAGCACGTTCCCGTAATGACGGAAAGACATGGAAACAGGCGTCGCCAGTTCGCCGATGATGTTGAAAGGGGCAAATACCGGCACCGGCTCAAAGAATCCCTTGACATACGGCCACAGACCGCCTTTGAGCTTGTAATGCGTGATCAGAACAAACACGATGATGGCCCAGCCGGCGACGATGTTCATGTCAGACGTCGGCGGGAAGAGCCCCAGGAGGCTCGACAGGCTGGAAAAGGCGGACAGCGCCATGATGCCGGCGACAAAGGGAGCGAAGGCCATGAACCTTTCCCCCATGTTGTCCGCGATCAGATCGTTCACTTTTGTGACGATCCATTCCGCGACCAGCTGGCGTTTGGAGTTCGGCACCACCTGAATGCCGTGCGTCAGGTACAGGCAAAGGCCCAGAATCGCGATCACGACCGCCCATGAATTGAACTGGGACGCGGTGATCGGCAGATCCATCAGCGGCATCGGGATGGTGAAATAGATCAGGGCGCCGGATATGGAAATCTCGTCAGAATGCGGTGTCGTCAGCACCTTGAGCGCCATCACGGCCACAAAGGGCAGCACCATCATCAGAATCAGCAGGATATCCGTCACACGCGCCCGCGTGCTTTTATTCACGTCTTGACCAACCTCCTCCATATTTGAAATGACAGCGGAGAGGTGAACCGGAACGGGCCCGAAAAACCGGCCTGCATATCATGCGGGACTGCTTTTACCGGTTTTCTCCTGCGCCAATTACCCGGATCACCAAGCCCGGGAAGAGCAGCGGAATCAGTACCGCGTAGATATTGAACCACGGCAGAACCGCACCCAGTACGGCGACCGCGCCGATGCCAAGCATCCGCAGCGTATAAGAAAGGCGTACGCGGTCCCGGCCGCGCTTGGCCCCTTCGCTCAGGGGCGGTTCGCTGTCTTCATTTTTTGTCGGTACGGTCCGGTCCCCGTTCTCCGGTTCAGGCTCCGGGGGCAGGGGCTTCATATCGTCCGCCGCTTTCTGAACCGTCAGCGCCATCAGGAAAAAATTGCCGATCCCCGCCGCGGCGCCCAAAGCTGCGCCGGTCAGCACCGTCCAGTCGAACTTGCCCAGGACCAGGAAAACGGCCACCATCAGCGCAGTCAGGATCAGCACGCCGGCGGCCACTTTGACGGTCTGCTCCCGAACAGCAGGCTGTATCTTCATCAAACGTTCAGCCCTTCCCGTTTATTTCGTGCCGAACAAGCGGTCGCCCGCGTCGCCCAGGCCGGGAACGATATAGCCGTGCTCGTTCAGTTTTTCATCCAGAGCAGCCACGTAGATATCCACATCCGGATGCTCCGCGCGGACCCGCTCGATCCCTTCCGGAGCGGCGATCAGGTTGACCAGACGGATATTGTTGCATCCGCGCTGCTTGATGAAGGAGATCGCTGCGCTGGCGCTGCCGCCGGTGGCGAGCATCGGGTCAAGCACGATCAGTTCGCGGTGCTCGGCATCCTCTGGAAGCTTGCAGTAGTATTCCACCGGGTTCAGGGTTTCCGGATCGCGGTACAGGCCGATATGGCCGACTTTCGCGTTGGGAATCAGGCTCAGAATGCCGTCCACCATGCCCAGCCCGGCCCGCAGGATCGGGATGATGCCGATGGGCTTGCCCGCCAGCATCCTGGTCTTTGCAGAGCAGATCGGGGTATCCACTTCGACTTCCTCGGTAGGAAGATCCCTGGTCACTTCATACACCATCAGCATGGCAATTTCATCGAGCAGCTCGCGGAATTCCTTGCAGCCGGTGTTTTTATCACGCATAATGCTCAGTTTGTGCTGAATCAGCGGATGATCAAAAATGACGACCTTGCTCATGTTATCCTCCCTTGTTTTGCGAACGGAATACGCGGTTCCTGCAGTTCAATACAGGAAGTCAGAAGCCTTTATTCATTATAACGGGTTTTCATGAATATTGCAAGACCGCCTTGAAACGATTTCGGCGTTTCCGCTTGCAATTTTTCCGTCTTTGTAATAACATGCAGACAGGGCATTTTCCGTCCGAGAGAAAACGTCCGATTTCCGCTGAACAACCGGGGAGGTCTGAATGATGCAGGATCAGGACCGATATGTTTCTCCGTTTTCCACCAGGTATGCAAGCGACAGCATGCAGCGCCTTTTTTCCGCACGTCACAGGGCGGAGCTGTGGCGCAGGCTGTGGGTCTTTCTGGCTGAAACAGAGCGGGAGCTCGGGCTGCCGATTGCGCAGGAACAGATCGATGAAATGAAAGCTCACCTGACTGATATTGATTTTGATGCGGTCGCATCCTATGAAAAGGAACTCCGGCACGATGTGATGGCTCATATTCACGCTTTCGCCGATCAGTGCCCGAAGGCTGCGCCCATCATTCATCTGGGCGCTACCAGCTGCTATGTGGGAGACAACTCAGACAGCCTGATCATCCGGGACGCCCTTTCCCTGATTCACACGCGGCTGATTGCCGTTCTGCGCGCCCTGCGCCCGTTTGCCGAACGCTATAAAGCCCTGCCGACGCTCGCCTACACGCATTTTCAGCCTGCTCAGCCCACCACGCTGGGCAAACGGGCTTGCCTGTGGATGAATGACCTGATCAGCGACATCAGGGAGTGCGAACACCTGATGGCCGTCCACCAGCCGCTGGGCTGCAAGGGAACCACAGGAACACAGGCCAGCTTCCTGGATCTTTTCCGCGGAGACTGGGCGTCCGTCCGGAAGCTGGACGAAATCATCGTTCAGAAAATGGGCTTTGCCGCTTCCCAGCCGGTTTCCGGCCAGACCTACAGCCGCAAGTGGGACGGCATGGTGCTTTCCTTCCTGGCGCAGGTCGGTGTAACTGCTCATAAGTTTGCCGCGGACATCCGCCTGCTGGCACACGAAAAGGAAGTCGAAGAGCCTTTTGAAGCAAGCCAGGTCGGCTCCTCGGCGATGCCGTACAAGCGCAACCCCATGCGCTGCGAACGGATGACCGGCCTGTCCCGCCATCTGATCCTGAATGCGCAGAACGGTATGATGACCGCGGCAGAGCAATGGCTGGAACGGACGCTGGACGACAGCGCCAACCGCCGTATTTCCCTTTCGGAAGGATTTCTGTGCGCGGACGCCGTGCTTTCTCTGTTTCTCAACGTCGCTTCCGGGCTGACCGTACATGAGCAGGTCATCCGCCGCCATCTGATGGATGAGCTGCCGTTCATGGCGACGGAAAACCTGCTGATGGAAGCCGTCCGCCTGGGCGGCGACCGGCAGAAACTGCACGAAAAGATCCGCATCCAGTCCGTCCTGGCCGGACGCCGCGTCAAGGACGAAGGCAAAGCGCCCGGCCTGCTGGAAGCCCTGGCGCAGGACGATGACTTCCCGCTGACCGCTGACCAGATCGAAAGCCTGCTGGACCCGGCTCTTTACACCGGCTGCGCCGAGAAACAGACCGAAGTCTTTCTCTCGGAAATTGTCGACCCGATCCTCGCCGTTCACGGATCCGAACAGGCCCCGGCAAGGGAGATTGATTTGTAAATGATGAAGCTTTTTCTTTGTCCCAACCTCTTTACGCCGGCACAGATACAGGCCGCGGCTGCGCTTGTGGATCATCTGACCGGTGTCTTTGGCGCCGAATGCGCCCTGAGCCCTGAAAACGCAAGGCTTGTTTCCTGCACCGCGCCTGCTGCCCCGTTTTCTCCGGACGAAGCCGATTATATCCTGGCCGTCGGAGGGGACGGCTCCGTGCTGCGGGCGGCCCAGACAGCTGTCCGCGTGCAGAAGCCGCTGGTCGGCGTCAACATGGGCAGGCTCGGATACCTGTGCGCCCTGCCGATGTCTGTACTGACAAAAAACGGGCCTGATATCCTGAATCAGCTGACGCTGTCCCGGCGGACACTTCTGCGGTTTTCTCTGAACGGTCAGGAACATTTTGCATTGAATGACATCACGGTCGTCAAATCCCGCTTCGGGGAAACCATCGAACTGGGGATACAGAGCGGCGGGACAAACGCCAGATGGATCGGCGACGGGATCATCCTGTCAACCCCGACCGGCTCCACCGCCTACAATCACTCCGCCGGCGGTCCGGTCATTGCACCGGATGTTCCGGCCTTCTGCGCCACGCCGATATGCCCCCATTCGCGGGACGCTTCCCCCATGGTGTTCAGTGACCGGAACATGATCCGCATCGACCTGATCCGCTCTCCGGCCAACACGGCGGAAATCTTCACCGACGGCGTTCATGCCGGCGATATAGCCAGCCACCTGCTGGTGGACCGGAATCCGAAAGACCTTTTGCTGATGGTTTCTCCTTCCTCCTGAACTGCGGCAACAGAAATACGCCGGTCCCGCTGCCTGGGAGGGCGCCGGTCTGCCCCGCGGATCATGGCAGAAATGTGATCATCCGTCCATTCCACGCCCGATCGGCTTGTCTTTCCGGGAAAAACAGATTATAATAAGCATGGACAGATATTCCGTACAGGCGGATAGTCCCATGCTTGTTTTGTATGTTATTGTTTCCAATTTAGATCCGGTGAATTTATTCTGAGGTTCGGCTATGACGGTAAAAGGCAGACTCGATAAGGGAAAAATCAGGAATCATCTGGCGTATGATTTCTGGAAATATCTGCTGCTGGCGGTTTGCGTATGGTTCGGGGTGGACATTCTCTTTACTTCCACCGCTTACCGCTCCCCGCAGGACAAACGGGTAGACATCCAGATCATGAGCGCTACCGTAACGGACGATCTGATGGCTTCCTTTTTTCAGCCGCTCTGGCAGGAAGCTGTGCCAGATATGGAACTGGTGGAAGGCACCATTCTGACCCCGATGAGCGAAGAGGACATGTACGCCGACATGGTGATCATGACCCGCCTGGCCGCGGCGGACGGGGACATTTATCTGCTGCCGGCGGACAGGTTCAAATCCCTTGCCACCCAGGGCTGGTTTCTGCCGCTGGATGAGCTGGTCGCGAACGGTACCATCAATGCAGAAGACCTTTCCCTGGATTCCTGCCGGCTGACGGTAGTGGACAGCGAAACACAGACTGCCCAGACGCACCTGTACGGCATTCCCACCGATACCCTCTACGGCTTCATGGACGGCCTGCAGTATGACAACCGCGGCAGCGTCATGGCCATCGTCGTCAACAACCAGAACGATGACGCGGTCATCCGTTTCTTCAACGCCCTGCTGCAGGCCGGGCGCGGCGAAAAGCCTGAATGGCTTCAGAATATGGAGCAGGAAGGCGGACAAGCATGAACGCCCTGTCCCCCATCGGCCTGCTCGACAGCGGGGCCGGCGGTATCAGCGTCCTTCGCGAAGCTGTCAGGCTGATGCCGAATGAGCATTATCTTTTTTACGGAGATCAGAAAAACGCTCCCTACGGCACCAAATCCCGGGAAGAAGTGCTTGCCCTGGTCCGATGCTGCGTGCAGCATCTTCTGAAAAGCGATATCAAAGCGCTGGTGATTGCATGCAACACAGCCACCGCCCGCGCCGCCAAGGAACTGCGGGAAGAACTGACAATCCCCGTGATCGGCATGGAACCCGCCCTGAAGCCGGCTTCCGCCCTGTATCACGGCGGCAGCATCCTGGTGTTGGCGACGCCCGGCACCCTGGCCAGTGAAAAATACAGCCTGCTTTCCTCCCGCTGGGGTCAGCATGCCGTCTCCGTTCCCTGCCCTGGACTGATGGAATTTGTGGAGCGCGGTCATTTTGAAGACCCTGCCCTCAAGGCCTATCTGGAAGACCTGTTTGCTCCGTGGCGCGGCAGCCAGATCGACGCGATCGTCCTTGGCTGCACGCATTACGTTTTCCTGAAGGACATGATTCAGCAGTTTTTCCCTCAGACTCCCGTACTCGACGGAAATGAGGGAACCGTCCGCCAGCTTCAGCGCGTACTGGACGCCCGCTCTCTCCTTTGTCCGTCCGGAGAACCAGGCGGCGTGGTCATCGAGTCCAGCGGTTCGGAAGAACATCTTGCTGTTCTCCGGCGTCTTTTTCACAGCGGGTATCCGGCCGGCCATTGACAGGATAAGGAAGAACAGGTAAGCTCCGTTTTCTCCCGATGACGGAAAACCTTTTTTACACCGTTTCACTTCAGCAAGAGCCCCGGGGCTGCAGCCCCGGGGCTCTTGCTTTTTGTTTTACCGTCTGACGGTATTAATGATACAGCGTCCAGGCGGAAGAGGAAACTGTGGAATCCAGATCGCTCTCGCCCGCGTCGTTATATGCGGAGACCCAGAAGAAATAGCGGGTCAGAGGCTTCAGGCCGAAGACGCCGACTGAGGTGGAGTTGTCATCCACACTCGCAAACGGAACAGCGGTGGCCGGGTTATTGACCGTGCTGTAGTAGACCCTGTAGCCGTCCACATCGAGCGAAGGAGATTTCATCCAGGTAACGACGATCCTGCTGGAGGACATGGCGCTGGCGGCCACGGACAGCGGTCCAACCGGCGGATAGACGACGGTGATGGGATTCAGAACGTTCACGTAAGCGCGGTTATTGGCTGTCATCTCGCACTCGCCGACGTCATTGAAGGAAACAACCCAGAAATAATACCCGTAATTCGGATTCAGGCCGACAACCGTGACGTTGCGGACTGAAGCGTCGGTCGTAGCATAGGGCGTGGATGCGGCAGGATCGGAAGTCAGACCGTAATAGATGGTGTATCCGTTCACATCCGCGGAAGTACCGCGCTTCCAGGATACGAGGGCTTCCGTATCGGACAGGCGCTGAGCCGCCACATTGATCGGCGGATCAGGCAGATAGCCGACAACGACCGGAACGATCGGATATACAGGATTGCCTGTGGTGGTCACGATTGCCAGCACGCTGTTGGACAGCAGGCTCATGCCGCCGTCGTCATACGCAGCCACCCAGATATAATACCGGGTGCCGGGTTCAAGACCCTGCAGGACGATCGAGGTGGCTGTCGGGCCGGTAATGCCGTACAGCTTGGCGTTGGAAGTCAGAGACTGGGTGGAATAGTATACCAGGTAGCCGAGCACGCCGGCGGAAGGAGACCGTTTCCAGGTCAGCCTGACGCTGTAGTCGTTCAGCGGGACAGCCTTGACGCTGGAGGGAGCTTCCGGCGGAATCATATCGGTGTCAGCCCACATGGTCTTGCCGGTCGCCATGACGTGGCTGTTCAGCGCGCTCTCGCCGGCGGTGTTGTAGGCGCTGACCCAGACATAGTAGTTGGTCATGGGGGTCAGGCCGATGATGGTGCAGGACTTCTGAGTGGGATCGACGATCGAATAGAGAATCGCCGTGGAGGGATCGTTGACCGTGCTGTAATAGATCTTGTAGCCGTTCAGTTCATCGGCGACCACCTTGCTCCAGGTGACCGTCAGGGAACTCATGGCCGCGCCGGTGATGTTCACATTGTTGGGCTGCGGCGGAATCACCGCGCTCACGGTGAGCAGGGCAGCGCCGCTGTAGACCGTACCGGAGGCATTCTTCACCATGCAGCGGAACTGGTAGCCGTCCATGTACTTTTTCGCCTGGAAGACCAGACGATAGGTGTTGACGCCGGACCAGATGGCGGTGTTGTTCAGCGTCACCCACTTGACGCCGTTATGATACTGCCAGGTGTAGGAAGCCGCGCCGGTCGCGACCACTTCCATCGAGACGATGGCATCCACGGGCACGTTGCGGGAGATCGGGTCGTTGATGATCACCGGCATGCCCATGATGCACAGCTTCGCGGAACCGGACACGCTGGTTCCGGCAGCGTTGCTCACCAGGCAGCGGAAGTAGAAGTTGTTGTACTTGGCCGCCGCCATAAAGCTCAGGGTGGAAGCCTTGTTGCCGACCCAGTATTCGGAGTTGGTCAGGTTGGTCCAGTTCACATTGTCGGTGCTGTACTGCCACTGATAGCCGGTAGCGCCGGTAGCAGACACGCTGAAGGTGGCCTTCTGGCCGACACTCACGCAAATGTCCACCGGATCATGCAGGATGTTCGGGGTGTTCAGCAGTGTGATCGTGGCAGCCGTCGTATATTTGAAGTCAGACGGATTGGAGCCGGTCACCTTGCAGCGGTACTTGTACGACGCGTTGACAGCGGTAGCGGGAACCACCAGGGTATCGGTATTCCAGCCGATGAAAGAAGAAGGAACCGTCGCGTAATCATTGGTGCCGAGCGGCGCCCTCTCCCACTCATAGGAGACGGCGTTCTCCGCCACCACGGTGAAGTTAACAGAACCGGAGGTTCCGCTGACCTGATTCTGAGGCTGCTGCTTGATGACCACTGACTTGGTCAGCGTCAGCTTCGCGCTGTTGCTGGCAGTTGTCCCGGCGTCATTCATGGCCAGGCAGCGGAACAGATAGTTGTTATAACGGTTGGCGGTTGTGAACGTCAGGTCAGGGGTCTTGTTGCCGATCCAGAACGAGCTGTTCGTCAGGTTGACCCAGGTCAGCCCTCCGTCATAGCTGCACTGCCACTGATACTTGGTCGCCCCGGTAGCGGTAATGCTGAAAGTCACGGGGTCGCCGGAAGTTACGCTCTGATCCGCCGGATCCGTGACGATCACCGGCAGCTGAACGACATGCAGGGTGATCTCTTTGCTGTACACGGTATCCGAAGCATCGTTGGACACTTTGCAGCGAAGCTTCATGTTGTCATGACGGAAAGCCGCCATAAAGGTCATGGTATCCGTTTTGTTGCCCTTCCAGTAAGTGCCGCCGGCCAGGTCTTTCCAGCCCTCGCCCTTATCATACTGCCACTGATACTTGGTGGCGTTGACCGCGACCAGGGAAACGGTGACGTCATCCCCATCAAAAACGGTGATGTCCAGGGGGCTGGGCTCCACGATAATCTCGGGCTTTGCAGCTTCCTGAATATGCAGTGTAGCCCAATCGCTGTAAATGGTTCCGACAGAGTCGGTCACTTTGCAGCGGAACTGATATCCGTCAAAGGCCAGCTTGCCTACAACCTTCAGGATATTCAGCGTGCTGTCTTGCATATCTCCGTTGTCAGTCACCAAAGAGATCGCACCGCCCTGGGTAGTTCTGTATTCCCACTTATAGGAAAGCGTACCGTTGCCCGAAGCGTTCACCGTGAAGGCAGTCTTCGTATCCTTGCTGACCGTTACGTCCTGAGGCTGATTGATGATGGTAGGGCCGTTGCTGACATGTATCTGAACACTGTTAGACCATACTTCAACAGAGGTGCCCTCAGAAGTCTTCACTTTCACGGCACAGCGGATATACATGTTGTTGTAATAATCTTTAGCGACGAATTCCAGTTCATCCGTCTTGTTGCCCGTCCAGAAATCGGAGTTCGTCAGGTTCCCCCAGGGGGCATTTCCATCCCAGCTGTACTGCCACTGATAGATCAGTGTGCCGGAACCGTACGCAACGACGTTGTACTTGGCAGGTTGGCCGGGGGCCACCGTAATCTCCTGCGGATGTTTGGTAATCGTTGCCGGAGTGACTTTCTCGTTGATTTCAATCGCATCAAAATCGTCATCGATCTCGGCAAACGGATCGCTCAGGTCATACGCCGGGGCTTCAGCAGCGGGCTCTTCAGCAGCAGGTTCTTCCGCGGCGGGTTCCTCAGCAGCAGGCTCTTCGGAAGCAGGTTCCTCGGCAGCAGGCTCCTCAGCAGCGGGTTCCTCGGCGGCAGGCTCTTCCGCGGCGGGTTCTTCGGAAGCGGGTTCCTCAGCAGCGGGTTCCTCGGTGGCAGGTTCTTCCGCGGCAGGCTCTTCGGAAGCAGGTTCCTCAGCAGCGGGCGGGTTGACCGGAAGACCCTCAATCGTCAGCACAGCGGTATCGCTGTACACGGTGCCGGCACTGTTGGTGGCAGCCAGGCGGAACAGCCAGCCGTGCATGTTTTCCTTGGCGGTAAAAAGCACACGGATGGTATTCGCTCCGGTAAACTTCCTGGCACAGTTGTTCCAGGTCAGGCCGTTGTCTTCGCTGTACTGCCATTGATAGGAATCGGCGCCGTCGACGTCGGCATCCATCACGGCCAGCGAGTTCAGGCGGACGGTGCGGTCCATCGGCTGCCTGATAAATACCGGCAGACCGGGGCCTGCCTGCTGGGCAGTCTCACCCGCACCCTGCGCGGGGGCTTCCTGAGCGGGAGCCGCATCGGCTGCGGGCGCTTCAGGAGCTGTTTCTTCAGGCGTATTGTTCTTGTTCAGTTTTTCACGGATCAGCTGAACGAGATCAGATGAAGAGCCAGAGCCTCCTTCCGCCAGTCCGGCCGGTACGGAGCCCAGCAGCAGACACAGCACGAGAAGGCATGCTAACAAACGATGTTTGGTCATGTTCGATCCTTCCTTTCTATCAGGGTCATGATACATTACCATATTATCATTTTCCACCCGCAAAGACAATGAAGATTCTATTAAGAAAAATGAACTTTTTCGTTCCCCCGCTTAATGCTTTTGTTTATATTCCGGTTCAATGAGCATAAAAAACCGGTATCCCGCATGCAGCATACCGGCCGGATCAGCCAATATATTAAGGAAAGTATCATGGATCAGGGCATTGTTTTACAAAGGCTGCCCAGCCGCCAAGCTGCTGGATGCCGCTTTTTGTATACAGGGACAGTTTTACGGTTCCGGCAGGAAAAGATACCGAAGTCTGGTAAAGAGAAGTGTTGTCCGTCAGGCGTTTGATAATCGGCATACTCAGTTCTGTATAGGGATCGGAGTCGGAATAATACTGTTTTACCAGTACTTCCTCCGTACCCAGGTACAGACCGCTCAGAAAATAGTAATCCGTCTCATAGGATCCCATGTTTCCGTCCGAACAGAACAAACCGGGAAATGCGGAATCCGGGGCATAAAACAGTTCACTTTCCCGGAACCCGATCTCCCCCAGGTATTTTACTTCACCATCTGTGAAAGTATATACATGATTGGTCCTGCCGGCCATCGAATCTTCCCCGTTGGAAATGATGAGTTCCGGAACGCCGTTTTTGTCCATGTCATACAGGCTGTACGCGATCTCATACCAGCCGGTTGTTTCCGTGTTGTAGTATTCCAGGTTGGACGCAAGGTAAGTCTCGTACATCACAAACGACCGGTACACGCTGTTCCAGTCACCCCACCCCTGCGGCTGCGGAACAGACTGATGCCCTTCCACAGGGATGGATTCCAGCGGCAGAGTGCTGCTGTCAAACCGTTTGTATCCTGTCCACAGCACACGGATCTCCCCGCGGTATGGGATTTCGCACTTGACCCACCAGATGCTGTTGCGGCTGTCCCAGGCGCGGGACAGCACTTTTATATACTGCCCGGCCACATTGTAGGTACCTTTTTCGTCATACGTGGTACCGGGGCCGCTGCGCGTCGCCAGCTTCTGTCTGGCCAGCCCGTATACTCCTCCGGAAGATGTACTCTTAATCGGAGCTGCTGTCGGCGTTTTGCCGCCCCCCGGATACTTTGAATCGATCGGGATGGATTCCAGCGGCAGGGTGGAACTGTCAAACCGTTTGTATCCCGTCCACAGCACCCGGATCTCCCCGCGGTAAGGGATTTCGCACTTGACCCACCAGATGCCGTTTCGGCTGTCCCAGGCGCGGGACAGCACTTTAATATACTGTCCGGCTACATTATAGGTACCTTTTTCATCATACGTGGTGCCGGGGCCGTTCCTGGTGGCCAACTTCTGAACGGCCAGACCGTACAGGCCGTCCGCCCGGGTGGGAACGCTCATAGACAGGAACAGCATGGCTGCGGTCAGCAGTCCGGCGAGCTGTTTCAGCTTGTGTCCGTTCATTGTACTTCCTCCCGAATAACAAATTTCTTCCCGGATCAGCGCATCATCTGCCGGAACTTCCGGAGAGACAGAACGATCACCGGGCCATATCCGCGGGAAAATATTCGTTATCTGTAATTTCGGCAGCCATTCGAAAAAACCTTCCTTCGGATATGTAAACTTTATCTGTTTTGATATATACCTATTTGTTTTCATATTTTTCTTTCTATTGACAGTACCGGAACGGTTGATTATAATGTGAGCGGTTTTCATAATGAACGAAAAAGGAGATCCTGCTTACATGAAAAAGACCATTTCCGTTATTCTGACCGTTCTGATGCTGCTGGGGCTTTTCGTTTCCGCCGGGGCGGAAACCACCGATACATCCTCGTTCCGGGTTGCCGCCCCCAGCGGCGCCCCGGCCCTGGCCCTGGCCACCCTGGCCGCGGAATCCCCTGATCAGTATACCTTTGTCCTGGCGGAGACCATCGCCGCGGAATTTTCCGGAGCCACTGCCGATTTCCTGATCGCCCCGATCAACGCCGGCGCCAAGCTGTACAAAGCCGGCAAATCCACCTACAAGCTGGCCGCCGTGGTTTCCTGGGGCAACCTCTTCTTTGCTTCCCAGAAGGAAAACTTCAAACTGGAAGACCTGAACGGAGCGGAGGTCACCCTGTTCGGCGAAAACACCATTAACGCTTCCGTCGCCCTGTTTGTCCTGGAACAAAACGGAGTGAAACCCGCCTCCGTTTCCTATCTGGCCGGCGCAGCAAACACCCAGCAGCTGCTGCTTTCTGACGAAAACGCCGTCGTACTCACCGCAGAACCCGCCCTGACCGCCGCCCGGATGAAAAATGACCGCGTCACCGCTTTTTCCGTGAACGAGCTTTACAAAGCTGCCACCGGTTTTGACGGCTATACGCAGGCCGGCCTGTTCATCCGCGGCGACGTAGCCGAAAACAAACGCGAAGCTGCCGACGCCTACCTCAAACTCGTCGAAGCATCCTGCGCCCGCTGCACCGAAGATGTGGACGCCGTAGCCGAAGCGACTGTAGTCCTCGAAATCCTGCCCAACGCCAAAGTCGCCAAGGCAGCTATTCCCGGCTGCGCGATCCGTTTCCTGTCCGCGGCGGAAGCCAAAGAACAGGTGGAACGTACAGCGAATATCGACCTGAGCCAGTACGGCGGCGCCGTGCCCGCAGATGATTTCTATTACGGGCTGTAAAGTACAAGTTCCCACGCCCCGGGCCATCCGGCCCAGGGCTGTTTTCATTGAAGGACAAAACGGATGAATCAACCCCATAAGCGGCAAAAAGCCAGTGAAACGCTCGCGTTCTGCCTGGGAATCATCCTGATCGGCTGCCTGATCCAGGCAGCCGGCTGGATCAGGAACGACCGCCTGGTCTTCCCGGATGTACCGTCCATCCTCCGCGCATTCGCTGGCCTGCTGTCAAAAGCGGAAACATACCGGAAGATCTGGGTGACGCTCCGCCATCTGCTGGAAGCGCTGGTTCTATCCAGCGCTGTCGGCATTTCAGTCGGCCTGATGGAAGGCCTCAGCCCGTTCGTCCGGAACCTGCTGCGGCCCCTGATGATCATGCTCCGCTCGATCCCCATGATCGTGCTGGTGGTTATCATCATGGTGCTGACACGCTATGAGCGGGTGCCGCTGATCGCGACGTCCCTGATCCTGATCCCGCTGATCAGCGAGGCGGCCAGCGAGGGCTGCCGGCGGATCGACCCGGAACTGATCGACGTCTACCGGATGAACAGCGGCTTCAGCCCGCGGATCCTGTTCAGCGTCTATCTGCCGCTGACGGCCGGGTATCTCAAACAGGCGTACGTCAGCGCCGTGGGCATGGGGCTCAAGCTGGCCGTATCCACCGAATATCTGGTGCAGACAAAGAATTCGCTGGGCAAAGCGGTCCACAGCAGCAGCTATTTCAACGAATATGAAGATATTTACGCCTACGCCCTGATCATGATCCTTCTGGTGCTGGCGGTCAGCGCGCTGCCGGTCTGGGCAGGCAGGATCTGGCAGAAATTCAAGAAAACGGAACCCTGAACAGCCTGCTCCGTCCGCCCGGACGAGCAAATACAAACCAACATAATCAAAGGAGGACAGCTCCATGAAAATCCTACTGATCGGCGGCACAGGTACCATCAGCGCCGCCATCTCTGATCTGCTGGCCAGCCAGGGCCACGAACTGTATCTGCTCAACCGGGGCAGCCGCCGCGAACGGATGCCGGAAAGCGCTCATCTGATCCAGGGCAACATGGACAACGAGCAGGAGATCGCTTCCCTGCTGGACGGACAGTTCTTCGACTGCGTGGGCGAATTTATCGGCTTTGTGCCCGAACAGGTGCAGCGGGACGTCCGTCTCTTTTCCGGCAAGTGCGGCCAGTACATCTACATCAGCTCCGCCTCCGCATATCACAAGCCGGTCCGCGACTACCGCATCACCGAAGGGACCGCGCTGGCCAATCCCTACTGGCAGTATTCCCGCAACAAGATCGCCTGCGAAGAGTACCTGATGGCCCAGTACCGGGAAAACGGTTTCCCCGTCACGATCGTCCGCCCCAGCCATACCTACGACAACCGCAGCATGCCGGTCGGGATTCACGGCGCCAACGGTTCCTGGCAGGTGCTTAAGCGCATCCTGGACGGAAAGCCCGTCCTGATCCCCGGCGACGGCTCCTCCCTGTGGACGCTGACATACAACGAGGATTTCGCGAAAGCCTACGTCGGCCTGATCGGCAACCCGCACGCCATCGGGGAAGCCTTCCAGATCACCTCCGATGAAACGCTGACCTGGATGCAGATCCACGAAACCATCGCCCGCCTGCTGGGCAAGCCTCTGATCCCCTATACCGTATCCTCCGATTTTCTGGCCTCCGCTGCCCCGCAGTACGATTTCCGCGGCGGCCTGATCGGGGACAAATCCTGCAGCGTGGTATTTGACAACAGCAAGGTCAAAAAGGCTGTGCCCGGCTTTATACCGGTGATCCGCTTTGAGCAGGGGGCGCAGAAGGTGCTGGACAACGTGCTGGCCCATCCCGAGCTTCAGCGGGAAGACCCGGAATTCGATGCTTTCTGCGACCGGGTCATTGC
Organism: Christensenellales bacterium; assembly: GCA_045113695.1. GTDB lineage: Bacteria > Bacillota > Clostridia > Christensenellales > Aristaeellaceae > UBA4246. The sequence goes on along the minus strand of JBGUJG010000088.1, from coordinate 2,799 downwards.
TGCGCTGGAGAAAGCAAAGCAGGAAATCCTCGGCAGTGTATGACCTTTTCCCCCGCCCGCCCTGTCTTAAGCGCCTGCAGCTTCCGCTCCGCCCGCATTTCAGGCTCGTGTTTCAGACGCTTCCGTCTTCCTGAGCAAACAGAAAAAACTGATTGACAACCGTATGGTTTCGTGCTATAATTCAGTCGTTGTCAGGAACTGACTGACAATGCCTGGGTGTAGCGCAGCTTGGTAGCGTGCTTGAATGGGGTTCAAGAGGTCGAGAGTTCAAATCTCTCCACCCAGACCAAAACGAGAACCGCGAGAAATCGCGGTTCTCTTCTTTTTGCCCTTGTACAGGGCGTTTTCGTTTTGCACGCATTTGCAAATCTTCGCAATCATTTGCAATTATTTGCAGCGTTTTGCATGATCAGTGCACACGAAAGTGCACACGCTTATGCGCCCTTATAGAGCATCTGTTTGGCTTTTACTTCCCCTGCGTGCTCGATGTGCTGCTCGTGCAGGTAATCGTAGATCGCCATCATGCCAGGCGGCGGATCCCCTTTGGTCCGTTTGTACTCATCGATGATCCGCACCACCTGATCATGCAGCAGGCTCATGTGCTGCATCTCTTCCAGACTTAGCCGGAAGAACGTTTCCGCCAGCTGCGGGTTATCGTCTTTGTGTTTCAGGGCGCACCCCACATACCGGTCCGCGTCGCTGATTTCCTCTCCGATCATCTCGGAAAGTCTCTTGATGATCATCATGGATCATCACCCCGTCAGGGCGTTGTGGTCCCGCCGCTCACAGGCGGGAACACGCCGGCGTTATAGGTCCAGGCCGTCGGATACCGCAGCACGCCACTCATCGCGCTCTGGAGCTGCAGCTGGTTGATCTGCGACTGCATGTCCGCCATTCGGTTGCCCATGATCGCGTCCAGCACCTTCTGGACCTGTGCGGTCGTGTTGGCGTTGATCGACGCTGTGTTGATCGCGCCGTTGTAGTTTACGCCATCCACGGCCCGCAAGATATTGCAGCAGCATTCCTGCTGCAGGCCGCCCATGGCAGTCAGCGCCGTCTCAACATTGCCAAATTCCCTGATCAAAGAAGCATTGCCGTCCTTGATCGCGTTGATCGTGTTCTGTGCGTTCTGTGTGTCAGCCGCGATCACCTGCGCGGTCCCGTTGGTCACAGCGCCCAGGATGTCCCTGGTCTGCGCCTGCAGGTTCTGTGCGTCGAATCCTCTCTGCACGTCCGCCTGGATCGCATTACCGTTTCCGTTTTCACCGAAACCGAAACCACCGCCCCCGAAAAGGGCCAGGATGGCAAAAAGCCAGATCATGCCGCCCCAGCCGCTGCCGCCGAACCCATCGTCCCGATTAAGCAGCGCTACATCGGCAGCGCTCAAAGTCCCACTTTCCATATGTTTATCTCCTCTCTTTTATATCAAACCGCCCCTGCGCACTGAGCGGATTGTATCACCGCAGCTGACTCAGGATGCTCTCCGGGTCCACGCCCCGCTGTTTCGCCAGCTCGTAAAATGCTATCTGCGGATCCCCGCCCGCCTGCTGCACAATCTCCATGGCCTGCCGCAGCTGCGGGATCTGCTGGATTGCCGCCTGCGGACTCTGCATGGCCCGCGCCATCTGCATCATGTTTTTAATCTGCCCCATCATCGGGCTTGCCATGTTTCCTCTGAGCTGCTGTAAGATTTGCGGCATCCCCATTGATCATATCCTCCAGTCTTTTGATCCTCGTCTCCAGGTCGCTGTAGTCCACGGCCGCCGGCTGCTGGTGCGGCGTGATATCATAGGCGCCCACCGTTTTGTACCCGGCCCCGTCCGTCGTCACCAGCCACACCATCGTTCCGGACTCGTCCAGTAGCATGGCGCTGGAATTCGGTCCGATCTGGTAGGTTCTCGCCCCTGCTTCTCCGTTTACACGGACCACCTGCGTCTGCTGCTGCGCCTGCTGGTACATCATCGGCTGCTGATACGGCAGCGCCGGCGCGAATGGATTGTACATGGTCCCGCCCCCTCTCGTTTCCCAGATTGTCGCATAAAAAAAAGACGCTTACCAGTTCGTAAGCGTCTCACTTTCGTATCACTTTTGTCCGGTCCGCCTGGCCAGCGCGTCCTCCGCTCTGTATATGATGCGCTTCACCTGCGGCACGGACAGTTCAAACTCCTCCGCCAGCTGCTCCATCCGGATCCCGTCAGCCAGCCTGCGCAGGACCAGCGCCCTGTCCCTGGCCGACAGCACGGTATCGTTGACCAGATTGACAATCGTTGTTCTGGTCATCCCCTGCGCATCAAACCGCCGTTTCCGTCTGGTTACCCAGGAGAACATCAGCAGGATCACGGCCACCAGGGCCCCGTACCAGGTCATCCCTGCAAGGTCCAGCTCTTCCATCGCATCGCCTCCCCTCACTGCTCATCTGGCGGATGAGCCGGCTGCTCGTCCGCCTCTCCCTTTTGTTTCATCAGCTCCAGGGCCCGGGTCAGCACGGCCGGGACCTTGATGCCCATCTTGATGCAGTTTTCCAGCACGCTGATGCCCTCGCTCGCAATAAACCACAGGCAAGTCGCCCCTGTCACGGCGGCAAACTCGATGCCGGCGCTCATCGTCACGGTCTTGTCCAGCAATGCAGCCAGCAGCACCACCAGGATGATCAGGATCTTCCGCATCAGTCCCTTGAATGCTTCGCTGCTGGCCAGATGCCCGTGCGGCGTTTTGTCGCTCACGCCCATGATCCCGCAGATCAGCCCGGTGATATAGTCCATGCTCATCACCGCCACCAGCACCCAGATGATCGACGGC
>JBGUJG010000087.1:0-19898 GCA_045113695.1 Christensenellales bacterium | reverse complement strand
GCCTCCTCACCCGTTGACCCGGACCGCCCGGCCCGTCAGTTGACATAGAAACTGTTGACGATCCGCGTACAGACGCCGTTTTCCAGGTAGTAGGTCAGCGTGATGGTCGCTTCGTATTCCTTGTCCACATAGGAGTATTCAATCCGCTGGGAACCGGTGTCTTTATTCGGCTTGGTGATCTTCCCGAAGCATTTCTGGTTGGAGTCATAATACAGGCTGCGGCTTCCGTCCTGATTGGATTTCTGGCCCATGTCCTTGAACTTTTCGGTAATCTGGGACGCTGTCATGCCGACTTTGGTGCCCCTGGGCGCTGCCATGGAGGAATTCGTGCTGACATAATACAGCAGCGTCCCCTTTTCCGCCACATAGAAGCGGGCTTCTCCCCACGGATAGGTCAGGCGGTAGCAGGTGCCGGGCAGGGCTTTGTCCGTGATCTGCTCGTTCCGCTCCGGGGTTCCGTATCTGCGGATGAACTGCTCCTGGGTGGTTTTCATGATCTGGGCGCCGTCCATATAGTCCGAATTGCGCTTGGCGTTGTCGTTGAAATAGTAGTTTTCAAAATGAACGTTGTTGATCTGCAGCTCCACGCTCATTTCGTTGGAAACCTTGTAGACTTCCTCTGTGTAATACTTGACCGCCACGGCACGGCAGACCACCCGTCCGCCGGGCAGCAGGATGCCGTCTTCATCATAGATCGGCGAGTTGATGGTCGGCGGAGTTCCGTCGATCGTGTAGTAAATGATCACGTCTTCGTCCCCCTGCTTGCGCAGGCGCAGGCGCTGGCGCTGCTGATACGTGCCGGGCGCCAGGGAAGCCTTCGGCGCGTCCGGCGACGGATAGGTAACCACATATTTGGCGACCAGCTCGTCGCTGATCAGCTCCGTGGAAACGCAGACGGCCCGCAGGGTCCAGCCGCCCTCCGCCAGACGGATCGGTTCCCTGTACAGGGTGCCGTCTTCCGGCAGGGTCTTCTCCGCCGCGTGTTTATCGTTGTTGTTTTCCAGGACGTAATAGATGTCGTTCCCTTCCTCGCTGATCAGCTCGACTTCCACGTCTTTCTTGTAGCGGCCGGCCGCCACGTCTTCGCCGGTGACCGGCGGGGCGGGAATCAGCTCCAGCCGTTCCGTTTCAAAGGAAGAAAGGCCGGTATTCGTATAGGCAACCTTCAGGAATTCCGCCGCTTCCATCAGCCGGTCCTGGGCCCGCATCAGGCGCAGAATGTTCTGATAGGCGACGGGGTTTGTTTTGTCCACCTGCTGATACATGACGGTATAGATCCGTTCCGCGTCCGAGGCGCGCTCCGCCATTTCATAGGCTTCGCACAGCTGCTGCAGGCGTTCGTAAATGTCCTCCCGGTTCGGTTCCCGCTGATAAGCGTCTTCTTCGATGGCGATGGCCCGTTCAATGTAGCCCTGGTCCATGTATTCGGCCCCGATCGCCCACATGGCCGTCGTATCGGCCTCATAGCCCAGGCGCGCCAGGATCTTCTGGCCGCCCGGCGTGGCGCGCAGGTAAATATACCCGCCCGCTATGCTCAGGATCACCAGCATGAACAGCACGGTAAACAAAAGCGCCCAGTTGATCCCGGTGCGCTTCCGCGGCGGATTGACTTTGATCGTCTGCCGGCCCATCAGGGCGTGCTCGGCCCGGTCGGCGTCGTCCAGGGTTTCCAGCGGGGGTTCCGCCGCCGCCTGTTCCGAACCGTAGGACGGCCTGGACGCAGCGCGGACACGGCCCTGGCGGATCGCCGCGGCGCCGCCGCTCAGGTCCCGCACGGGCAGCATGGCGCCGCAGGCTCTGCAGAAGAGTTCCCCCTCCGCCGCCACGGTGCCGCAGTGTTCGCAAACTGTCTTCATCTCTCCAGATCCCTCAGGGATTCATATTCCGGATCGTCGTCGCTGAACGACCGCTCCGGCGCTTCTTCCCCCAGCTGCTCGATGGCGTTCCGCAGCTCGATATACACAAGATACCCGTTTTCTTCGTCCAGCGCGGCGCGGCGCAGGGCGGGCAGGGCCCGCTCATCGCCCAGCCTGCCCAGGACGCTGGCCAGCTGGGCTTGCAGGTCCCTGCGGCGGGTAAACAGATCAATGGCGATCCCGACGGTGCTTTCATCCGCCGGACCTTCCGAAACGATGGACAGGAAAGCCGCCTTTCCTTCATCTGTTGCGTCCGGCAGGGCGGCAAGGACTGCCTGCCGGACCGCCCCGCCCATCGCCTGCAGGCTTTCCAGGGCGTTTTCCGTCAGCTCATCCCGCCCGTCAAAGCGCTGCACCCAGCGGATATAGAGGGGAAGCGGCGCCAGGCTTCCCACTTCCCGCAGGAGGGTCACGGCGTTCATCCGCGCGGCCGCGGGCACGCCGTCCCGCGTCAGCAGGGCCGTCAGGGAAGGCTCGGACAAAGCCCCCAGCTCCGCGATCCGGTTGAGCAGCATATCCGGCACCGGAACGCCGCCCTGCTCGTAGGCGACCATCCAGTCCGTCAGCTCGCCCGGGTCGGAAAAACGCTCAAAGTATTCCCCGGGCTTTTGTCCGTTCAGAAAATCAGCCGGCGTGTCCAAGAAGGTCTGGTATACCTCCGGCACCTGATCCTCCATCTCGTCATAAGTCCGGAACAGCCCCTTGCTGCGCATGAACCAGTCCTGCAGATACGCTTCGAACGCGCCGTCAAAATTAATCAGTTTCATTTGATCCTTCTCCAGTTTTCCTGCTTTTCGATATAGCGCAAAAGCCGCCTGACCCGCTTTTTCTGCCGCGATTTCCGGTAGAGCGCAGGCTTTTTGGGCAGCCATCCGGCCCCGCTTCTGTCCCGGAGCCAGAGATAAAACGCGTTCTGCCAGCAGCAGTCCCGGTCTCTGTCGCAGATGAATCTCTGCAGCGGGTTCAGCCGCTCCCAGGCGCTTTCCGTCATTTTCCAGACCGTCTTCCAGCCCAGCGCGCCGCCCAGGCTGATGGTCAGCCCGTGGGCGAGCCGTTTGAGGGCGGCGTCTCCCCGGACCGGCGGACGGGCGCACAGGTCATATACAAAGGAGGCCACGGGCGGCCTGTCCAGCGGCACCGGACCCAGGCCGATCACCCGCAGGGCCGCCAGCGCGTCCCGGTCGTCCGGGTCGCGGTTCAGGATGATCATCAGATGGCGCACCGCGCGGTCAAAATCCCAGGTGTCCGCACAGACCGCAGCCAGCAGATATTCCAGGTCGTTGGAAAGCGGCAGTTCCTTCTGGACCTCCCGGATCCGGCGGATGATCAGCTCCTTCCGGCCGGCATAGAGACAGCTTTCCGCGGCCAGGGCCAGCTCCGGAACGCTCTGGCAGAGGGGCACCGTTTTTTTGAGCCACTCTCCCGCCAGGGCCGTCCACCCGCCGGCGCAGAGGGCCTGAGCCAGCAGCAGACGCTGGGTCGGCCTGCCCGGCAGTTTTTTCTGCGCGCGCTGAAACAGTTTGAGCGCGTCCCGGATCTGCCCGCGGCGCAGGTACATTTCACCCAGAACCGTCTCGGCCTGCGGGCGCTTTCCCTGCCGTACGGCCCGGACCAGCAGCTTTTCCGCCCGTTCGTTCCGGCCGTCCCACAGGGCGTCCAGCGCCTGCGCATGCAGGGCTTCCGCCCGGGCAGACCGGGGAAACACCGGGTCGATCCGCCACAGGTAATCATTGAGCAGGTTCTGCGCCTTGTCGGCGTATTCGCCGGAACGGTCCCTGCTCATGCAGGTCGCCAGGGCGTCGTCCGCCAGATGCTCATCATCGTAAGCCAGGGAAACCAGGCCGATGATGTAATAGGCGCCGGCACAGTCCGGATCGCGCTCCAGCAGGTCCTCCGCGATCCTGCGTGCGGCAGCATACGAGCCCATCCCGCAGTTGGCCTCCGCCAGTTCCAGAGCAATCTTCCCGTCCCGGGACTGGCGGTAGGCTTCCCGGAGCATGGCGGTTGCTTCCGGCAGCCGGTCCCGGTCCTGCAGACGGCGCGCCCTCCTGACCCAATAACCGGCCGGCCGTTCAAACGGAACGATGTTGTCTTTCTCAGGCATCCGCGCTTTCCTCTCCCAGAAGACGCTTCAGGTCATTTTCGTCAAACACCCTCGCCGTCCGGCAGAAATGGCAGGTCAGCGTCGCGTAGCCGTCGGTGCGCAGGATGTCCGTCAGTTCCTCCCGGCCCAGGGCGGCCAGGGCTTTCTCCATCCGCTCCCGGGAGCAGTCGCAGCGGTAATGAAGCTCCTGCCTGCCTTCCAGGCGGGGCGAAAGCCCGTCAAACCAGGCGTTCGCCAGGTCCAGCAGGTCGTTTTCCGCCAGTTCCCGGCTGATATCGGCAAACAGCATGGACCGAAGCTCCAGCTGGTTCAGCGTCTCCTCCGCGCAGCCCGGCATGGCCTGCACCAGGATCCCGCCGGTGGAAAGCGGGGTGCCGTCGGACACCCGGGCGCCCAGGGCCACCAGGGACGGGGTCTGCTCGGAAGCGGTATAGTACTGGGCAAAGTCCTCCCCCAGTTCGCCGGAGATCAGGTTGACCTGGCCGATATAGGGCTCCTTGAGCCCGATGTCCTTGATGACGCTCATCCGGCCGTGACGGCCCACCAGGGCGCCGACATCCAGATGACCGTCCGCCCGGCGCGGCACCTCCCGCTGGGGATATTCCGCCGTCACCTTGACGTCCCCGCCGCGGCCGACAGCCGTCATCTTGCCGATGGGCCCGTCCCCGGCGACCGTCACGGTCACGGAGTCTTCCTCCCCCTTCATCATGACGCTGAGCATCAGCGTCCCGCTCATCAGGCGGGACATAGCGGCGCACGCCGTGTCGGACGGAATATGGATGGACGCCATTTTCTGGGAAAGCCGGGTCGTCCGGCACAAAAGCACCCGCGCCTGACCGTCCATCAGGGTCAGGCGGAGCATTTCGTCTTTGGGCTGTACAAATGTCATGCAGAACAAGCTCCTTAAAACAACGAGGTATATAAAAAGTGAGGAGTGAGGAGTGAGGAGTGAGGAGTTGAAATCGGTTCAAAACAGTGAACTCCTGACTCCTCATTCCTCACTTCTAACTGCCATTACGTGCCACCTGAGTTCCTTTTCCCCCGGCTCCGTCATCGTCCGGCCGCCGGTAAAGCGGATGTCAGAAAAGCCGCAGGCGGTCAGCCAGGACGAAAGCTCCTCCCGGCTGTGGGCGCGCTGGGTCTGTTCTTCCACGATGCGGTCATAGGTCCCGGACGGAGTTTCGGTAAAAATGTCCATCCGGATATCGAACAGGGCCGTCCGGGGATCGAACGTGCTCTGCCAGATGTAGGCAAGATCGTCCTCCGTCAGGGCCCGGACGCAGGCGCCCAGTTCCCGGGAAAGCTTATATGGGGTCGATACGTCAAATGCGAGAACGCCGCCCGGTTTGAGGGCTGAATGGGCTGCCCGGAAAAAGGCCTGCACGTCCGCTGCGCGGGTCAGATAGTTGACCCCGTCGCAGGTGCAGAGGACGGCATTCACCGCCCTGGGGAGGGAAAGCTTCCGCATGTCCTGACGGATCATGGGGATCAGGAGGCCATGCTTCCTCGCCTTTTCCATTGCGACGGCCAGCATATCCCCGCTTAGGTCGACCCCGGTGATTTTGGGAAAGCGCCTGGCCAGCTCCACGGTGAGGCTCCCCGTGCCGCAGGCGCATTCCACGATCGGTCCGTTCAGAACGCCGCCCGCTTTCAGCAGTTCGGCATAATAATCCGCCCATTCCCGGTAGGGGACGTCCGCCATCAGCCGGTCATAGACGGAGGCGAAATCCGTGTACATCAGCTTTCCTCTTGGCCGCCGGCGGGTTCCGCGCTGTCTTTGGCTTCTTCCTCGTCCTCGTATTCATCATCATCCTCCGCCAGGCCCCGGTTCACCCGGACGCCCTCGATGCGGGAATTGATGAAACGGTCAAACACGGCGTTGGAGAGAGAAGCGAAAATGAAGCGGGTCAGCGTGATGCCGATCAGGATATAGTAGCCGCCCAGCGCGAGCACCCCGTACATCCCCACGCCCGTAAACAGAAACAGGAGCAGGCAGATGGCCGCGGGCAGCAGGGTCACCAGACGGATGCCGATGCTCTGGGGCAGACGGCCGATGCCCAGAATGACGGCGTTTTTGACCAGCTGCGGAAAAGTCATGCGGTACGTCACCATCAGGAAATACGCATAGATCAGCCCCAGCGACCACAGGATGCCGAGGATCAGGATCAGCATCTGCGGCACCATGTAGAAAACGCTCCTTTCAGCCATCGACCCGTAAAACTGCCAGCTGATATAGACGACGATCGGCATCACGGACGTGATGGCGGAAATGCCCAGGCCCTGCTTCCAGTTTTCCTTGACGGCATCCTTGAAATCCGCCCAGATAAAGGCGTGCTCGTCCCGCGCCCAGTTCCGCAGCACGTAGGCGATGCCGGCCTCCACCGGCCCGGTGATCAGGATGCAGGGGATCAGCCAGATCAGCGTATGCATCAGGATGGACTGAAGAATGTCCCGGCTGTAGGCGGCCAGGTCGAACACGCCGTCGGCAAAGTAGGGAGCCGAACGGAACATGGCGATGATCTCCTCGGTGTATTCCTCGCCCAGCTCCGTGCCCTGCTCGATGGACTGCTGGAAACCGACCGCCAGGTTCAGCACCTGCACGCACCTCAGCCCATTGACCAGCAGCACGCCCATCAGCGGGATAAACACCGGCAGGACCATCAGGTTCATCCGGCTCAGGCTGGACAGACGGACCCTGAGCATCGCCCAGAAGAGCTGCCAGCGGTTGTGCGGAAGATCCTCCTTCTGGAAGTCCCCTTTCCCGCTTTTGCCGTAGTAGTAGCTGTTCATCATTCTTCCAAACATGGCTTCAAGCACCCCTTTAAATTGTTCGCTTCGCTCACTCAGTGAGGAATTAGGAGTGAGCGCTCCTTTCGGTCGCTCAGTGAGGAGTTGAAAACAGTTGTCGCTAAACCAGTTTCAACTCCTAACTCCTCATTCCTGACTCCTCTCTCCTATCATCACGGCACCGGCAGGATAAACGAAAACTCGCTGCCTTCGCCGGGCTTTGTTTTCAGTTGGATATGAACATTCAGCTTGAGCAGGATTTCCCGGGCGATGGACAGGCCCAGCCCGCTGCCCTGGCCGGCATGGCTCCTGTCGGCCTGATGGAAGCGGTCAAACACCAGCCTGCTGGTTTCCTCGTCCATCCCGATGCCGTTGTCCCGGACGAAAAACCGCACACCCGTCACGATCCCGTCGGTGTCGCTGTGCTCCGCCCCCAGCACGATGCTGCCGCCTTCCGGCGTATATTTCCTGGCATTGTCCAGGAAAATCGTCAGCACTTCCGTCAGTCTGTCTTCATTGGTGATGATGGAAGGCAGGTCTTCCTCCGGCACATCCAGCGTAAACGTCTGATTCTTTTCGTCGAAGCTCTTTTTGTTCAGGTCATAGAGCTCCCACATGATCTCCGTAGGCTCCACCTTTTCCATCTCGAAAGCGGCGGGATTCGACTGAAGGCCGCTGAGCTCCAGCAGGTCGTTGACCAGCCTGGACAGCCGCCGGACCTCGTCCACGATGATGCCGTAATAGCGAATCCGCTCCTGCTCGTCAGTCACCAGGCCGTCCCGCAGGCCTTCCGCCAGACCGCGCATGTTGGCCAGCGGCGTCCTCAGCTCGTGGGAAATGTTGGCCACATATTCATAGCGGGTGCGGGACAGATTCTCCCCTTCGGTGATGTCCCGGATGCAGGCGATCGCCCCGTTCTGCCCGTCCAGGCCGGGCAGCAGGGTGATGTCGTAATTGAGCACCGTCTTTCCCCGGTTCAGCTTGCCGGATCCTTCGCGCCTGGTTTTCAGCGCCGCGCGGGCCGCTTCGGCCACTTCCTGATACGCGGGCGTATCCTCCCCGCCCAGCAGGTTCAGGCAGGCCTGGTTCCGCTGCAGCAGCTTCCCGTCCTCCGTCACCGTCAGAATGCCTTCGCTCAGGCCTTCCAGGATCCGGAGCATGTTTTCCTTTTCCTGGTTCAGATCGCTGATGGTTCTGGCCACCTGGGCGGACATATGATTGAACGCCGCGGCCACATCGGCGATTTCGCCCGGCATATCCGTCGACACCAGGGCAGCTTTTCCCTGTTCCACATCCCGCGCGGCTTCTTTCAGGGCTTTGAGCGGGCGGAAGGCCATCCGTCCGGCCAGCACGAAGACGGCGAACAAAACCAGCAGGACCGGGATCATCCAGATCAGCAGCCTGCCCCGGTAATGGTTCAGCGTCCAGTTGAATACGCGGAGCGGTTTCCCGGCCAGGATATAATCGCCGGACGCCGTCCTTTCCCCGTGGATCAGGACCAGGCTGTTGTTGTCCTGAACGGACAGGTTGATCGCGCTGCCGTCGCTCAGCTGTTCCAGATAGGACCTCAGCTTGCTGGAGCCGAAATACGGGACGCCCACCTCCGTATAGGCGATCACGCGGCCGCTGCTGTCGGCCAGCAGCAGAAAAACATCCCCTGGATTCATGGCGGGATTGACAAAGGACTGAAGCTCGATCTGCCACAGCCATCCGCTGTGGTACAGGGCCAGTTTTTCCCTGGCCGTCTGCGCGGCGCTCTCCAGTTCCTTCCGGTCGGAAAGGGTAAAGGTGCTCCTGGACAGCCGGCCGGTCAGCTCATAGATCAAAACCCCCGCCAGCACGACGATCAGCCCCATGATCAGGCAGAACTGCGCCAGCAGGGACATTCTTCTGCGTTTACGCATCCGCCTCTTCCACCTTGTAGCCTACGCCGTAGACGGATTTGAGGACAATGCCGGCATTTTCGGGCAGCTTCTTGCGGATCCGCTTGATGGAAGTATCCACCACCCGGGGATCGCCGTCAAAGTCAAACCCCCAGATATTGTCCAGAAGCTGCTCTCGGGTAAACACCTGGCGCGGATGGCTGGCCATCAGGTGGAGGATTTCCACCTCCTTGGGCGAAAGCACCACCGGCTCCCCGTTCACGTGCACCTCGTAGCATTTGAGGTTTACTGTGATATTGCCGACAGACAGCACGCTGTCGTCCGGGGAGGTTTCCATCCGGTTGACCCGGCGGAAGATGACCGCGATCCGGGAGACGACTTCCCTGGGGCTGAAAGGCTTGACGATGTAATCGTCCGCCCCGAGCGCGAAGCCCAGGAGCTTGTCGACCTCTTCCCCCTTGGCGGTCAGGATGATGATCGGCGTCATGCTGACGGCGCGGATATCCGCGCATACCTGCGTCCCGGAGCGGCCCGGCATCATGATATCAAGGATCACCAGGTCCGGCCGCATCCGCTCGAAGGCCTCCATGACCTCATCTCCCCGGAAAACCGAGAAAACCTCGTAGCCTTCCCGTGTCAGATATATCCGGAGCGACTCATGGATGCCGATCTCGTCATCCGCAATCATGATCAGCTTTTTCTTTGCCATCGTTCCATCCCCCGCTCATCATCAGATCAGCCTTCATTATAATGGAAACGCACTGTGTCCGTAAAGACCAGGACACCTTTCGGACACAGTTCCTATTATACAATACTCAAAACAAAAAGGCAAACTGTTCCATCCAGGGAAACCGTCTGCGCTGTAAAAAAGTTCCCGCCGCGCAGCAGCCTGACCGAACGGATAAAGGCTGCCGGCCCGGACGCCGGCCGGCTCCGGTTCAGCCGTGCATAATTCATCTTTATTTAACATTTTTCGAAAAATAATAGTTATTACGGTTTAAAATTATTTAGATAAGTACATGTTTGATGAATTATAAATATTTTCGTAATATTATCGTAATTATTCTGCAATATTTATAGCGAAAACACCCTTTTTTGCCCGGAAAGCGCCGGTTTCCGAGCCTTTCCGGCCCCCAGCTGCAGGACGGTCCGGCCCGGACATCCGGGGCGGGCTTGCGAAACGCACAGACATCCGCTATACTGTATCCGTGCTCCGGGGAAGCGCGCGCTCCCCCCGGCGCCGTGATCCTGAACCGTTTTCCTGACTGACAGACGGAGGCTGCTATTATGAAAATCAAATTCAGCAAAACCCTGATCGTTGTGATCATCATCCTGATTCTGGGCATTCTGATCTACTCCACCTGCACCGCCCAGGTGCCGACGGGCTATACCGGCATCGTGACCACCTTCGGCCGGGTCGAAAGCCATACCCTGGACGCCGGCTTCCATCTCAAATCCCCCTTCCAGAATGTCGTGCTGATGGACAACCGCGAGCAGAAGACTTCCTTCAAGACCCAGTCCTTCTCCAGCGACATCCAGCAGGTGGACATTGACGGCTCCATCAACTTCGCCATCAACAAATCCACGGCCATGAACCTGTACCGCGAGGTCGGCACTTCCTACTTCAGCACCCTGGTGATGCCGAGGCTGCTGGAAAACACGAAAGCCGTTTTCTCCAAATACACGGCGGAAAATCTGGTGGCCGCCCGCGAAACCCTGTCCAAGACGATCCGCCAGCAGCTGGCCTCCGAGATGGAACGCTACGGCATCAACATCATCTCGGTGAGCATTGAGAACATCGACTTTACCGACAGCTTCACCGATGCCGTAGAACAGAAGCAGGTCGCCGCCCAGAAGAAGCTCCAGGCGGAAATCGAACAGGAGCAGAAGACCATGGAAACCCAGCAGCAGGCCGAGCGTCAGCGCATCACCGCCGAAGCCCAGGCCGCCGTCAAAAAGATCGAAGCGGACGCCGCCGCCTACGCCACCCGCGTGCAGGCCGAAGCCGAATCCGAAGCCAACCAGAAGATCGCCGCTTCCCTGACCGACACCCTGATCCGCTGGCAGCAGGCCGGCCGCTGGGACGGCAAGCTCCCCACCTTCATGAGCGGGGAAGGCGCCGCGACCCTCCCCATCCTGGACCTGACCGGTGCTCCGGAAGCGGCGCAATAAACCCAACCTTTGCCTGAAAACATAAACAACCCAAAAGACACGCTGCCCGGCAGGACTAATCCCGCCGGGCAGTTTGCTTTATGTGTCCACAGAAGTGATGACCATTAACTCCTAACTCCTCACTCCTAACTCCTCACTCGTTCAGTAACTCCTCACTCGTTCAGGGCGCGATCCTCGTCAGCCCTTCAAAGCTGTAGGTTGCGGTGACGGTGATTTCCGCCGTATCGGTCACGATGTCGCGATATTCGGCGCCGGCGTACTGGGCCATGCCGCCGACGTTGTAGACCTTGCTCATATCCCAGCCGCGGGCCTTGAGCAGGTTCATCAGCTGGCTGACGCGGCCGCCGCTCTGGCACATGAGGAAGATGGTCTTATTTCTCGGGAAGAGGGCTTCCAGGATCTCGTCAGACTCCTGATAGACCGGCACCGGATCCGCGGGAGAACCGCCGTACAGCTGCGGCAGGGAGGCGTCCGTGTGGGCGTTGGCGTTGAAGATCAGGGCGAAATACGGGATGCACTCGAAGTTGCGCAGGTGCTTCTTGGCATAATCGGAGTAATCGCGCAGGTCGATGTACATGACGTCCGTGCGGCCCAGGTACTGGCGCAGGTTGGTGTTGTTGATGGCGGAGCAGGTCGGGCCGAAGTTGCCCTCTTCACAGGGGGTTTCGACGGTATCGTCCTTGTTGGCCTTGTAGGTCCTGGTGGTATCCACCGGGGCGGGCAGGGCGGCGGCTTCCGCGGCGGAAGAAGCGGCGGCGGCAGCGGCGGCAGCCTGGCGCTTGTCCTCGAACACGGCGCGGAGGGCGGCGGCGTTCTCATCGCCGTCAAAGAAGGCGTCGGTCGCGTGATAGCGGAACATGGCCTGCAGCATCCGCAGCACGTTGTTGGAAGACACGGTGGCGCCCGTCCAGGCGTCGATCGTCAGGCCTTCGCGGCCCTCGCCGGCGGCAAAATCAGCCGGGTCGATATCGTCGATCGTGCCCAGGGGCATGATCTGGCCGCAGGTCTTGCCGGTGTAGAAGGGAATCCATTCCGCTTTGAACACGTCATAGGTACGGGTCGGCGCGGTGGGCGCGGGGTTGCTGTCGCCCCAGAAGCCGCCCAGGTAATGGCCGGTGGAATCCGCGTCAAACGACAGCGTCCGCACGGCGGAATCCTCGATCTTCCCGCTGGAGGGCAGGGTGAGCTCGAGGTACGCGGTCGTCCACAGGTTCAGGTCCGCGGACCGGCAGGTGCAGGAAATGAAGGTCACCTGGTACTTGACATAGCTGCGGGCGACGTACTTGAACGGCACGAACGCGTAGAAGAGATCCTCGTCCTTCGGGCCGTCGATGTGGTCAAACGGAATGACCGCCACCGGGTTGGCCTTGCTGCCTTCGCCCAGCTTGGCGGAGGTGTTCAGGTAGGCGTTGACTTCGCCCAGGGAAAGTTCGCTCGCGTACGCCGCGGAGCACAGCAGCATCGCCGCCAGACAGAAAGCTACGATTTTCCTGATCATGAAAAAGCCTCCTTCGTTTGTACAGGATGGCCATATCATAACCGATTCAGACCAGTTTTTCCGTGACCTGGTCACATTGACAGAAAAAGAACGGACGGGCCGCAAAACCCGTCCGAAATATCTTTCTGATTCATCCGTCCTGCGCGCTGCCCAGGGCCTCCAGCCTTTCCCGGTCGCGGATAACGGTCTGTCCGCGGCCGTATTCGATCAGGCCCTCCTCGTCAAAGCGCTTGAGCATCCGGGAGACGACCTCCCGGGAAGAATTGACCCGCCCGGCCATTTCCTCCTGGGTCATCCGGATCTTCCCGTCATCCGAACCGGCCGATTCCCTGATCAGGAAAGAAGCCAGCCGCTGTTCAAACGGGGCGAAGATGATTTCCTGCAGGACGGCGGTCACGTCCGAAAAACGGCTGGAGGCCAGCTCATAGGCAAAGCAGCGGACATGGACGTTTTCGTCCGCCAGACGGCCGAAGATCCTGGAAGGGACCAGGAGGAGTTCCGTTTCCCGGGCCGCCGCCAGATGGGTTTCAAAGCGGATTTGGGACAGGGCGCAGGAGGCGGACAGGACGCCTGTATCCCCTTCCTTCAGGCGGAAGAGGGTGATTTCCCTTCCCTCCCGGGAAAGGATGTAGGCCCGCAGTTCTCCCTCAAGAATGTGGATCAAGCCCAGGCAGGCGTCGCCTGTCCCAAACAGCTGGCTGCCGGCCGGGCAGCGCTTGATCGCCGCTTCCCGCGTCAGCGTCTGCCGTTCCTGTTCATCCAGATGCCCCCAGAAAGGCAGGCGTTTCAGGTTCGATTCCATTGCCGGTTTCCACCGCCTTTCCGCGGTCACTTTTCCAGCTGGGCCCTGCAGTCCTCCAGCAGGGAGATGATGGGCAGGTGCTGCGGGCAGATCCCCTCGCACTGGCCGCAGGCGACGCAGTCGCTCGCCTTTCCCCTGCCCTGGGTGACGATGCCGTATTCCCGCAGGGTGCGGAACTCCGGGCTGCCCTTGCGGCGGTTGATGACATTGAATACCTCAGGAATCGGGATGTTCATCGGGCAGCCGTCGGTGCAGTAATGGCAGGCCGTGCAGGGGATGGAGCGGTCGGCGTTCAGGGCTTCCTGGGCCCGGCGGATCACATCCTGTTCCTGCGCGGAAAGCGGGATCTCCCGGATGGAACGCAGATTGTCCTCCATCTGGCTGATATCGCTCATGCCGCTCAGCACGGCCAGGACGCCCTCCAGGCTGGCGGCGTAGCGCAGCGCCCAGCTGGCGTAAGACCTGCCGCTGTCCGCCCGGTCCAGCACGGCTTTGACCTCGTCGATGGGGTTGGCCAGCACCCCGCCCTTGACCGGTTCCATGATGACCACGGGCTTGCCGCGCTCCATGCACAGCTCCCAGTTGATCCGGGACGCGACGCCGGGGTTTTCCCAGTCGGCATAATTGATCTGCAGCTGGACGAATTCGGCGTCCGGATGGCTGTCCAGCAATTCCTTCAGCAGTTCCGGATCGGCATGGAAGGAAAAGCCCCAGTGCCGGATCAGGCCCTTGGCCTGCTGCTCTTTGACAAAGTCCCACAGGCCGTACTGTTCATACAGGTCAACGTTGGAGCGCTGGATGGCGTGCAGCAGGTAATAGTCAAAATACCCCGCCCCCGTCCGCTCCAGGCTGGTAAAAAACTCCTGCTTCGCGTCCTGAGCGTCACCGACGCCGCCCGCCGCCGCGTGCAGCTTGGTGGCAATGGTATAAGCGCTCCGGGGATACCGGTCCGCCACCGCGGCCCGGAAAGCCGCCTCGCTGCCGCCCTTGTCGTACACATACGCCGTGTCAAAATACGTACCGCCGGCGACCAGAAACCGGTCCGCCATCTCGCACACCTGGGGGATGTCGATGCTGCCGTCCGCAAGCTTCGGCAGCCGCATCAGGCCGAAGCCCAGGCGGAAGGGGTTGGTCTGGATCAGGTCGTTCACGTTTTTTTCCTCCTTGACGTTCGTATGGTTCACAGGGCTTTAATACCGCTGCCTGATTTCCTCGATCACGTGGCGCACGCTTTTTTCCACCGTGCCGTCCCGGTAAGGGTTCTCAAGGCCACCTTCCGAAAGGAGCTCGAAGTACCCCTTCGTCCCGCCGGATATTATGACGCATCCGGTAAAACCGCTTGAACATAAGCTGGGACATCCTGCAGCTTATCCCGGAATTGCGTCAATTCCTTGTACTGTGCGCTCATATCGGCATCGGAAGGATAGGAGTTATAGCTAAAACTGTTGTATCTGCCGCTGGTGTCTTTGACAACCCAATTCTTATTCTCCGCATGTATCTTCTTTAACTCCTGAAGATATTCAATTGCATGGATGTCATGCAGTACACAGGAAATCAGCGCAGACCGTAACTTTTCTATCCTGTCTATTGTCCAGTTGTTATTAGCGCCATACACAAACATGGTCAGATCATTGTTTTTCCACGCTATGTCTCTTTTTTCTTTCGTGTTCAGATACAGCAGCGTCAGGTATTTCTGAAACGCTCCGCGGCCGTGATCCGCCGCAGACAGTTCAGATGCGTCAGCAATCAGCGTCCCAATGGAGGTGCCTGTTTTCCATGCGTCTTTGACCGCGCCGTGAATCGCCTTCGCCATTCCCCCAGGAAGCTTTTTGAAGTTTTCATTCGTATAGTTTTTCGCGATATACATCTTTACATCTTCTCCGCTGGCGTTGAGGTCGGAAAGCACATTATCCGCGAAAGCCTGAAGCAGCATTTCAGGCGTAATCGTAGCAGCCCACGTTTGCTCGCTTCGCGCGATTGCGGACTCAAATGCGTCCATATTGAATTTGAAAATACCATCAGAGTGCACATCACATTCGATTCCTTTTTCAAACCAGCCGAGGAGTGTT
This sequence comes from Christensenellales bacterium, assembly GCA_045113695.1. GTDB lineage: Bacteria > Bacillota > Clostridia > Christensenellales > Aristaeellaceae > UBA4246. Next base: position 4,667 of record JBGUJG010000087.1, on the reverse strand, counting down.
TTAGCAGCTTCTTTTCCGGGAATTGACGTCAAAAACGGATGTCTCTGCTTAAAGTTATTATCCGACAGCAGCTTGTCAATAAAAACATCTATCATTCTTTCAAGGAAAGTATCGTAGCATTCATTGACAATGTCCGGCATCGCGTCGATTAAAACCTGATTGAAATCCACAGACGCTGCTTCAAGGGTCGCAAGGCTGATATTTTCATCTCCGCAATAAGACAGCATTTTTCTTACCGCATTCAAAACCGCTTCATCAGAAGAATCCAGTATCTCAGCGCCCGACGGGAGATTCTTTATCTGCTGCTTATATTCCTCAAACGCGTCAATATATTGCCTTGCAGCGCCCTGTATGGTTCCTACGAAAGAATCCGTGCCGTAATATGCTTTCTTCAGATACTGTACATATTCGTCGCATGTCTGTATCATGGCGTTTTTATATACATCCACATATGCCGCCAGAAGCACCTGAGTATCATAGCTTTCGGCCCAGTTGGTCACGCCGATTTCTATTTCATCAATGATCAGTTCTATCAGATCGCTGACGAGGTCCTTTGCATCGGAAGCGGTTTCCTCTGTTACACCGGCGTTCAGGGCAACGACGTCAATGACCGTCTTTGCGCTGTTCAGTGTAGCTTTCATTCCGGAAAATACCGTATCCACCGTTCTGTCACGAATATCCACGTCCTCGGCTTCCCTGATCAGCCTTTCAGTGACAGCCGTATTTTCCGTATAATTTTCAGCGACAGGGTGTTTCTGCAGGGTATCGGCAATCATGGCCAGCATGTCCTTTTCCAGCATTTCCTCCTTTAAACTCATCGACACTTCAGTGCCTGCCTTCCAATTCATGCAGGGAAGCACCCAGCTCTGATCCTGCAGGACGCCGTTTGGAATGATACTGTTCAACTTTTCAATGGCGCTGGAACTGGAATTCAGGACACCATCGCGTACACCATAATCCATCCAATAGTCAAACCAGACAAGATCGATCTGTTCATGGAACCAATACTTGTATTTTTCATCGTTCGTCAGAAGGCCCATCTGGAAATTGAAGAACTCTGTATTTTCAACGCCGTCAATATCCTTCACGCTGAACCAGAGGGTATAATTTCCGTCACTGAGAGCAGAAGTGTCGATGACAACACTGCCGTAACCGTCAGACTCCGCTGATGCCAACACGGTAGAATCATCGACGGGCCTGATGTCAATCCTGACATGCGGAACCACCGGAAGAGGAAGCCCGCTCTGCCATTCGACTTCTATCGTACTGGTGCCCGTAGGGAACTTTTTGTTTTTTGCGGGGCTGATGATATTGATTTCCTTATTCGCGCCTTCAGGGGAGGTTCTGCTCACGTCCGCCGCGGGAATAAAGCCTTCTGTCCCGTCAATGGTTTTCACTCTGTACCAGTCACCGGCGTCATAGGTAACCGTCACCGGCTGCACATATTTGCCGCCAACCAGTACAGCCTCAACATCCGTGCCTTTTATGGGTGAGGATACCAGCCCCAGGCCGCTCCGGTTCGGGTATACGGGGAAAGTATTATTCAGTTTCAGGGCTGAATAGAAAGCAAACTCCATATCAGCACGGGCCTGATCAGATGATTTTCCGATAACGATATCCTGATCAACAGCATAGACCGTAACAGTGTGCCTTCCCGGAACAAGATAACCGACCGGCACAGCGAAAATACGCGACCATCCTTCTGTCGTATATTCCCTGACCGGGTTCTGATTCAAAGGAACACCTTTCTCAAAAATCTGTACTTCGTCCACAGCATCATTTGTTATGACGCAGATCTTCATGTTGTTGGAAGCCTGCGCCCACGTCCATCTGTGGTCTGTGCTTTGAAGATGAACCGATTTGATTTGGGGGCCGTTGACGGAAACATGAACACTGACGGAAGATACGGGTGTGTTTTCCGCAAGATCCCGGTCGGCAGGATAAACCGTGCCGGTGATCGTATATTCACCCGCCTGTTTCGGCTGATAGCTCCAGTCTTCAGCAGCGGTCTGCGTCAGATGATTGCCGTTTTCCGGATATTCCGCGATCAGTTCGCCGGTCTGGTCCGTAATACGGATATTCAGATAGCCGCCGCCCGTCTGCGTATACTGCGTATGGATCTTGCCGCCGGAAACAAAGTTGTCTCCTTCATGCGGCAGGGCAAAGCTGACTGCATAATCCCGGTTCTGTAGCGTGAAATCGGCACTCTGTTCAGCCTGAGAATAATCCTTTCCCGTTACCATGACGGAACAGCCGTAGGTGCCCGCCTTTGTCAGCAACGTGCCTTCGAGAACGAACTGAAGATTCTGCGCGGTCAGTTCAGCTGTCGTCAGATCCTGATAGATGATCAGCTGTCCGGACGGGTCATACACGTAGAGAATATAATGATCCGCATTCTGTACAAGTCGCGCGACCGTCACAACATAATCTTCACCGGTATAGGCGGCCGCCTGGCCGCTTACCTGAGGTGCAGTCAGAGTGCCGTTATGGTCAACCTGAAGGATTTGTGCCGGCAATGCTTCTGACCAGACACCGTTTTCCATCCGCTGGAAGGAAACAGCGCGGCTGCCGTTCAGGGTAAAAGCGCGGCTGAACTCCGTCTCATTGCCCACAGCGTCAAAGACATCATAGGGAGTCCCGTCTGCAATCAGGCGGAGGGCGGCTGTATGGATATCATGATGAACGGTAAAGGTCACCGTATCCCCAACCATAACAGACGAGGGACTGAACGTAAACCAGAAGGAGCTGTCATCCGACAAAGCGGACTGATGAACCGTGAAGGACTGCGTGCCGGAAGCAGACAGGATGCGGATGACGCCGCTGCGTTCCGCGCCTGTCTGATTGGCGTCTGCCTGATACAGCAGGCGATGATGGCCGGCGGAGCCGGAGTCGGCCGGCAGGGTCAGCCAGTCAGCCGTTGTTTCGGCAGACCAGGACCGCCCCGCGGCAAACTGAATGATCCCTGCCTGCTGCGCGCCTGTAATGACAGCCTCTTCCTCGAAAAGGACAATGCCTTCTGTTCCGGACTGAACGACCGAAACAGTCCGCGCCAGCGTCCCGCAGTTGATATGAATATAACCCATTCGCGAATCCGCTGTGTTTGCTTCCGCGGTCACTGTGATCCGGGTTAGGCCCGCGTTTCCTTCAGCATGATCCGCCGCCAGCCATGGGGCATCGACCCGGAGCTGCCAGGAATCCGGCGCCGTCAGTTCAAGCACCGTGCTTCCTCCCACTGCGTCGACGGCAACGGTATCAGCCGATATGTTCAGACCGGCAGACACCGGCTGATAGTCTGTTGATGAAATGTATTCCTGATCCACCCACCTTCTCAGCGTGCCCCCGGCGGTGAGGATATATTCGATGTAATACCTGCTGCCCTCTTCGCCCAGAACGGTGACGGGATCAACGTTGTTGACATAGTGACCGCCGTCATTGGTGCCAGTGGGGCTGTCATACGTCGGGGCGCGGGACACCAGCACATAGCCGGTCCAGGGAATATAATCATCCCATTCACAAACATATCCAAAATTGATTACGCCGAATGTACTTTGATCTCCAAATGTTCCGTCAGATAGCAGATCATTCCAATGTCCAAGTCCTGAACCTGGAGTTCCCGGATTTGGAAGGCGATACATCTGTAAAGCATCCTCAAAATAATTATCAGGTTGATATGGCGCCCAATTTGTATATTCAAATTCCTCACCTGTTATCCAATAAAAAGCCTCTCCTTCCCGATAACCGCCCATCCAATAATTATTTTTCAAGCCTCTCCCAACAAGCGTTTCAACAATTGCCTGTTCTTCAGAAGACACAATGGTGACCAGATGTCCGCCTGCTTCTTCACAGAGGTTTTTCGCTTCCTGCCAGGTACATCCATTATCAATTCTCTGATAAGTATGATGATTCCATGTTACCGTTTCACTGACGATAACATTCGTTGTATCCCATTCACAGATGTATCCCCCAAGATAAGTATTGTTGGCATCGTTTTTATCGTCATCCCATTCGCCTGCCGAGCCCACGCCGCTTCCGCCTGTTAAGAAAACGCCATAATCCTGCTGCCCCTCAAAGTCGTTATTTGGATTACCGCTGCTCCAATTGGCGTATGTAAACGGTTCACCCGTAACCCAGCGCCAATCACCCTCGTTAATCTCATCTGTACAGCCAATCCAGTAATCCAAATTGCCGTCAGGCAGAATAGACAGAATAAACTCGTTTTCATTGGCACTGCTAATCGTTGCCAAATGCCCTCCAAGACTCTCGCAGGCTCTTCTCGCTTCCTGCCAGGTTGTTCTTCTGATAATGTACCTGTAATGGTGACCATGATATTCAGGATTATGATCCATGATGATAGAATGGCCGTCCCACTCCACCAGAAGATTCTCATAGCCATTCTCAACGCACCAGTTCCAGGCATAACTGGGATTCATGCAGTAGATTTCAGACAAAGAATTGCAGTCAGCAAAAGCATCCGAACCAATGCTCAATACACTGTCCGGAATCGCAATGCTTGTCAGGCCGGTACAATCCCTAAACGCATAGTCTACGATATTTGTTACCCCGTTCGGTATTTCCACACTGGTTAAACTCTCACACCAGGCAAATGGAGAATAATCGCTGTATGCAGTATTAAGCTCTGTCCAGGATAATGGATAATTGGCCTGGAT
>JBGUJG010000086.1:0-6493 GCA_045113695.1 Christensenellales bacterium | reverse complement strand
GTGCCGAAGTTCCGGAAGCTGGTCAAAGCCCGGGGCGGGAAGAACTACTACATGCGCGGGACATTTACCCACGCGAACCCGGACTTCCTTGAAGACATCAAAACCATGCTGGACCTGGGCTTCACGGAGCTGAGCATGGAGCCGGTGGTCTGCGCCCCCGGCGATCCGGCGGAACTGACGGAGGAAGACCTGCCGATCGTCATGCGGCAGTATGAGGACCTGGCCCGCCTGATGCAAAGGCGCCGCCGGGAGGGAAGGCCGTTTACCTTCTACCATTACATGATCGATCTTCAGGGCGGCCCGTGCATCTACAAGCGGATCTCCGGCTGCGGGTCGGGGACGGAATACCTGGCCGTGACGCCCTGGGGGGATCTTTATCCCTGCCACCAGTTCGTCGGGGAGGAGCGGTTCCTTCTGGGCAATCTCCGGGACGGAATCACCAACCTGCCTGTTCAAAAGGAGTTTGCCGCCTGCAACGTCTATGCCCGGGAAGAATGCCGCACCTGCTGGGCGAGGCTCTACTGCTCCGGCGGCTGCGCGGCCAATGCCTGGCATGCGACCGGTTCCGTGACCGGGGTGTACAAAACCGGCTGCGAGCTGTTCAGAAAGCGGATGGAGTGCGCGATCCTGCTGGAGGCCCTGAAGGCGGCGGAAGCCCCTGCCGCAGCGGAAGGGAACGCCTGATGGGTACCCCGGTTCTGGACTTTGTCCGGTCGTATGCCGCAAGCGGCACCGTCCGCGCCCATATGCCCGGGCACAAGGGGCGTGGGCCTTTGGGCATCGAGGCGCTGGACCTGACGGAGATCGCCGGGGCAGACAGCCTGTACGAAGCGGACGGCATCATCCGCCGGAGCGAGGAAAACGCCGCCCGCCTCTTCGGCAGTCAGATGACCTGCTATTCCACGGAGGGCTCTTCCCTCTGCATCCGGGCGATGCTGCTGACGGCCCTGAAGGAAGGAAAACAGCGCGGCCTGGCCCCCGTCCTGCTGGCCGGGCGGAACGTCCACCGGACGGTCCTTTCTGCCGCCTGCCTGCTGGATTTTGACATCGAATGGCTGGCGGGGGCGGGGGACACCTGCCTGAGCGCCTGCCCGGACGCGGCGGACATCGCCGCCGCCCTTTCCCGGATGGATCAGAAGCCCTTTGCGGTCTACCTGACCAGCCCGGACTACCTGGGCGGCATGGCGGACATCGGGGCTGCGGCGAAAGTATGCCGTGAAGCCAAAGTCCCGCTGCTTGCTGACAACGCCCACGGGGCTTATCTGCGCTTCCTGTCCCCCTCCCTGCACCCGCTTTCCCTGGGCGCTTCGATGTGCTGTGATTCCGCCCACAAGACCCTGCCGGCCCTGACCGGGGCGGCCTATCTCCACGCGGGGGACATGCCCGGCCTGACCGTCCGGGAACTCAAAGAGAACATGGCCCTGTTCGGCTCCACCAGCCCGTCCTACCTGACGCTGGCCTCCCTGGACGCGGTCAACGCCGCCCTCGCCGGGGATTATGCATCAAGGCTCCGGGCCTTCTGCGGCCTGCTCAGCGGTCTTAAGGAACGTCTGCACCGGGCCGGCTGGACCCTTTGCGGGGAAGAGCCGATGAAGCTGACGCTGTGGGCCGCTAAAGCCGGATACCGGGGGGATGAGCTGGCCGGCATCCTGCGGCGGGACGGGATCGAGTGCGAGTTTGCCGACCCGGACTTTGCCGTCCTGATGCTGACGCCCGGGCAGGAAAAGGACCTGGAGCGGATCGGGGATGTCCTGCTGCGGCTGCCGGTCCAAAGGGCCCTTCGCCGGACGCCGCCGCCGGCCGTCCGGGGAAAGAAGGCCTGTTCCGTCCGGGAGGCCATGCTGGCCCCGTCGGAGACCGTGCCGGCGGAAAAAGCCCTGGGCAGAATTTTGGCTGCGCCCTGCGTCTCCTGCCCGCCCGCCGTGCCGATTCTGGTCTGCGGGGAAACGGTGACAAATGAAGCGGTCAGGGCCTTTGCATACTACGGAATCAGGACCCTTTCTGTGGTCCGGGAAGGATGAAACTCATGGATCTGATCGAACGTTTTCTGAGCTATGTGGCCATCGACACCTGCAGCAGGGAGGACAGTGAAACCTGCCCTTCCACCGCGCACCAGTTTGACCTTGGGAAAAAGCTCGCGCAGGAGCTTGCCGAAATGGGCGCGAAAGACGCCCGGGTGGATGAGCACTGCTATGTCTACGCCGAAATCCCGGCCAACACGGAAGGCCAGCCGGTCATCGGCCTGATCGCCCACATGGACGTGGTGGACTGCGTGCCCTCCGCCAATATCCGCCCCCGCCGCATCCGCTATGAGGGCGGGGACATCGTCCTGAACGAAGAGAAAAAGCTCGTCATGCGCGCGGCGGACAACCCGCGCCTTGCCGGACAGATCGGCCATGAGCTGATCGTGACCGACGGCACCACCCTGTTGGGGGCGGACGACAAGGCCGGCGTCGCGGAGATCATGGCCGTGGCGGAATTCCTCCTCACCCATCCGGACTTCCCGCACGGGACGGTCAAAATCGGCTTTACGCCCGATGAAGAGATCGGCCGCGGGGCGGACCTGTTCGACGTACAGGGCTTTGGCGCGGACTTTGCCTACACGATGGACGGGGATTTTGCCGGCGGCATCGAATATGAAAACTTCAACGCCGCGGCGGCTGTCGTGACGATTCACGGCCACAGCGTCCATCCCGGCTCCGCCAAGGGCCGGATGGTGAACGCCATCAGACTGGGCATGCAGTTCAGCAGCCTCCTGCCTGCCCACGCCGTGCCGGAAGCGACCGAGGGCTACGAGGGCTTCTTCCACCTGAACAGCTTTACCGGCGAAGAAGAGAAGGCGGAGCTGCGCTACATCATCCGCGACCACGACGCGGAAAAGTTTGAAATCAAAAAACAGCAGATGAAAAATGCCGCTGCTGCCATGAACCTCCTCTGGGGGGAGGGAACCGCTGAGCTCACGATCCGGGAGCAGTACCGGAACATGAAGGAGATCATCGACCGGCATCCGGAAGTGATTGCCCGGGCTCAGGACGCCGTCCGCAAGGCTGGTCTGACGCCCGTCTCCGTCCCCGTCCGCGGCGGGACCGACGGGGCGAGGCTTTGCTATATGGGCCTGCCCTGCCCGAACCTGGGCACCGGCGGCGCCAACTACCACGGCACCCACGAGTACGCCGACGCCGACGAAATGCGGATGTGCGTGGAGATTCTGAAGGAAATCGTGAGGGCGAGGTAAAACAGTGAGGAGTGAGGAGGTAGGAGTGAGGAGTTGAAAATGGTCAACTATTGACTCCTCACTAAGTGAGCGTAAGCGAACGGTCACTCCTCACTCCTCACTCAGTGGCGGCCCAGGGGCCGCCGCTACGGCGACCGAAGGGAGCGCCCACTCCTCACTCCTCACTGCCAAGAGCATCCGAAGGGAGACAAGTTATGGAATACCAGGCCCTTTACCGCCGTTTCCGGCCGCAGACGTTTTCGGACATGGTCGGGCAGAAGGCCGTCGTCCGGACCCTGCGCAACCAGGTCCAGTCCGGGCGGGTGGCCCATGCCTATCTGTTCTGCGGCAGCCGGGGCACGGGCAAGACCAGCGCCGCCAAAATCCTGTCCCGGGCGGTCAACTGCCTGAACCCCAGGGACGGGGATCCCTGCGGGGAATGCGAGGCCTGCCGGAACATCCTGTCCGGGGCGTCGCTGGACGTGGTCGAGGTCGACGCCGCTTCCAACAGCCGGGTGGAGGAGATGCGGGACCTGCTGGCCCAGGTGGATTATCCGCCCCAGTTCGGCAAGAAAAAGGTATACATCATCGACGAAGTCCACATGCTGTCCAACAACGCGTTCAACGCGCTATTAAAGACGCTGGAGGAACCGCCGGAATACATGATCTTTATCCTCGCCACCACGGATCCGCAGAAGGTGCCGGCCACGATCCTGTCCCGCTGCCAGCGCTTTGATTTCGGCCGTTTTACCGAGGAGGAGCTGATCGGGCGGATGAAGCTGGCGGCGGGGGACCGGAGCGTAACCGATGAAGCCTTTGCCCTGATCGCTCAGTCCGCCGAGGGCGGCATGCGCGACGCGCTGAGCCTGCTGGACATGTGCCTGGGGGTTGGCGGGGACGTGACGGAAGAAAGTGTCCGGGCCATCCTGGGCGCGGTCGACCGGTCCTTCCTGTTTGCGTTTACGGACGCCCTGGCTGCCGGGCAGGAGGCGGAAGCCCTTCGGCTGGTGGAGGAGCTGTTTGCCCGGGGCAATGACGTCGCCGTGTTCCTGCGGGACCTCAACCGCCATCTCCGTCTGGTGACGATGGCGAAGGTCGGCGGAAAGGACATGCTCCGCGGCGTTTCCGAAAGCGCCGCGGAAAGGTACCTGTCCCAGGCCGCCCTGTTTTCGGAGGAGCGCCTGGTCCGCCTGCTGGACCTGATCCTGCATGCCGAGGCGGACGCCCGCTGGGCCTCGAGTCCCCGGGCGGTACTGGAGGTCTGCGTGCTGAAGGCCTGCGAAAAGCCGGAAGAACAGGACGTGCAGGCACTGCTCGAGCGGATGCACGAGCTGGAGGGAAAGCTCTCCCGCATCGAGAGCGGTCAGATCGCCGTCCGGACGGTGGCGCCCAAGGCAGCTTCTTCCGCGCCTGCTTCCGTCCGGGAGGCTTCCGGGGAGGAGGTTCCTGCCCCGCCGGCCCCGGTCAATGCCAGCGACGGGGAAATCTGGAACAAGACCGTCAAATGGATCCGGACCTCCGCCCCCACCCTGCTGGGCGTCGCCCAGGGCCGCTTTGCCGGCCGGACGGGCCATACCTGGCGGGTGGAGTTCACGGAGGACAAGCAGGTCTTCATCGGCATGCTGAACCGGGAAAAAAGCCGCCTGGCCATCGAGCAGGCCCTGGCGGCAAACGGGGCGGAGGAGCCGAAGTTCGAGGCCGCCGGCGCGGAGAACAAGGCGCGCAGAAAAGCCGAAGCCGAGGCGGACAAAAGCCTGGAAACCCTTTCGGACATCTTCGGGCGGGAGAATATTCAGGTGACGGACCGATAGAAAAACAGTGAGCCGTTAACCGGTAACAGCTCACTGCTTTTCATTACGCATGATGCAAGATGCATGATGAATTATGCATTATGCATTATGCATTATGAATTATGCATTGCTCAGCCGAACGCTTCCGCCGCCTGTTTGAGCAGATCGATGATCGGCAGGTTCTGCGGGCAGGCGTTTTCGCACTGACCGCATTGGATGCACTGGTCCGCTCCGGCGCTGTCCTTCGTGATATTTGCGTATCTTCTTCGGGCGGCCTCCGTCTGGCCGAAGATGATCTCCTGGTTGCGGGCGGAAAAAATCTCCGGGATTTTGATCTGCATCGGGCAGCCTTCGGTGCAGTAGCTGCAGCCGGTGCAGGGGATGCTGGGGACGTTCAGCAGGGCCTGGCGGGCCTGTTCCATCACGGCCCGCTGCTGATCGTCAAAGGGCCTGAAATCTTTCATATACGAGACATTGTCCCGCATCTGGTCCATGTTGCTCATTCCGCTCAGGACGGTCATCACGCCTTCCTGCGAGGCGGCGAAGCGGACGGCCCAGGAGGCCGGGCTCGCGGCCGGGTCGGCGGCGGTCAGAATGTCCCGCACCCGCTGGGGCGGGTTGGCCAGCGCCCCGCCGCGGACAGGCTCCATGACGACGACGGGCTTTCCGTGCGCCCGGGCGACCTCCAGGTTCCGCCGGGAGGCGACGGTCGTGCTTTCCCAGTCGGCATAGTTGATCTGCAGCTGGACAAATTCGGCGTCCGGATGATCGGTCAGCACCCTGTCCAGCAGCTCCGGAGAATCGTGGAAGGAAAACCCCCAGTGCCGGATCAGGCCTTTTTCCTTCATCCGGGCGACATAGTCCCAGATGCCGAATTCGTTGAAAAGGGGCAGGTTCCGGCTGCCCAGGGCGTGCAGCAGATAAAAGTCAAAGTACCCCGCCTGCGTCCGCTCCAGGCTGGTCAGCAGCTGCTGTTCGGCCGCTTCGCGGTCGGGGCTGACGCGGACGTTCACTTTGGTGGCCAGGGTAAAGCTGTCCCGCGGATGGCGGGCGGCGAGGGCCTTCCCCGCGGCGATCTCGGACTGGCCGCCGTCGTAGACAAAGGCCGTATCAAAGTACGTGAAACCGGACGAAAGAAAGAGATCCACCATGTCTTTGGTCTGTTCGACGTCGATGGCGCCGTCCGGCAGCTTGGGCAGGCGCATCAGGCCGAAGCCGAGTTTGGGGATGCTGAAAAACGGATGCGCGGGCATACAACCCCTCCTTTGATTACGAAAAGTCTCCAAAGGGATAGTAACATACGGAAACCGCTATCTGCAAGGGGAGGAATCATCCTCAGAGCGGAAAAATACTGAAAAATTACTGTTCACTGGGCAGGCAAAGCTGTTGGGGGTTCTCACAAGGGGGAACGGAAGCGGCCGCCGCCTGTGGCGGATAAAGGCCGGTGAAGTTCCGGTGAGCGCAGTGTTATCAGCCGCACCAGCGGCTT
>JBGUJG010000085.1:0-12362 GCA_045113695.1 Christensenellales bacterium | reverse complement strand
ACTCCTCACTGAGGCTCTGAGGGCCCGGAAAACAGGTCAGTGACCTGTTTTCACCGAAGAGCGGGCCGGCAGGCCCAGAGGGATCGCAGAGCGAACGGTCACTCCTAACTCCTCACTCGTCCCTGATCCCTAGTCCCTGATCCCTACTGCCTGCTGCTTCAAAAAAGGTTGTGGTTTGATGATTTTCTTCTGGATCCTGCCTGGTCTGGCCGCTCTGCTGGCGGCCTTTTGTTTTTTCCTCGCCGCCTTTTCTCTGGGCGGGAAGCGGCAGACGCTGGACGAGGCCCGGGCCTGGCAGGCGGCGCATTACGACGTTTCCTGGTATGACCGGACGGAGAAGAAGGACTATACTGTCAGCAGCTTTGACGGCTATGTACTTCATGTGCAGCTGCTGGCGGGGCCGGCGCCTTCCGGGAAATACATCATCCTGTCCCACGGCTACACGGACAACCGGATCGGTTCCCTCAAATACGCGAAGATGTACCTGGACCTCGGGTTTCAGGTGATCCTGTACGACCTGCGCGGACACGGGGAGAACGCGAAGGACTTCTGCACCTATTCCGTCCGCGAGCGGAAAGACCTGGCCGCCCTGATCGCGGACACCCGCGCCCGGTATCCGGACCTCAAGCAGCTCGGCCTGCACGGGGAATCGCTCGGGGCCGCGACGTCGCTGGCGGTGCTGGACGGAAAACCGCCGGTCAGTTTCGTAGTTGCGGACTGCGGCTTCAGCGAGATTGGGAGTGTCATGCGGGCAGGCCTGCGGCACATGCACCTCCCGGGCTTCCTGATCCATCCCGTTTCCCTGTGCGCCAAAGCCCTCTGCGGCAGCTTCTACCGCGATATGCGGCCGATCGACAGCCTCCGGCAGAACGAAATCCCCATCCTGTTCATTCACGGGGCGAAGGACGATTTCATCCCGCCCGCCCACAGCCTGGCCATGGCGGAGGCCGCGAAGGGCTTCCGCACGGTCCGTCTGGTCGAAGGGGCCGGCCACGCCCAAAGCATCCTGACCGCGCCGGAAGCATACCGCGGATTCGTCGAAGCATTTCTTGCCGAGCCGGCCGTCCGGAGCCGGTAAAACCGGATTCACACCTTTTTCCCGGAAGCCCTTTATCATACTCCTGTCAGCAAATCCATGTCGGGAGGAGTATGAAGATGAAAAAACGGTTTTTGTGCGGATATGGCTTTAGGGGCGGGACGCCCGTTTCCCGGCGTCCGTTCCGGCGGCTCACGGCCGCCCTGGCCGCCCTGATCCTGACGGCGGCCCTCCTGCCGGCCCGGGGCCTGGCGGACGTCGGCGGCCCGGATGAACGTGTTCCCGCTTCCTTCCATATCAGGGACAATCTGTTCAGCTGCGGGGATTTTCTCTATCGGATCCTGGCGGACGGTACGGCCGAACTGACGGAGTATGTCAGTTCCCGGGGAATTGATGCCGTACCTGACGTCATCGACGGGCACCCGGTGACGCAGATCGGGCCGGGAGCGTTCTCCGAACAGGGATACCGCTACTCAACGGACGATGATCATATCTATACCATACGGCGGAACATCACGCGGATTCAGCTGCCTGAAGGGATCATCAGGATCGGGGAGAGGGCGTTTGAAGGGTGCGACAGCCTGCAGGAGGTGCTGCTGCCCCGATCCCTCCGGTCCATCGGGCGCAGGGCTTTTGCCGGCTGTCCGGTTTTGATGCGCGCCGCTTTGCCGGAAGGCCTGGAAGAACTGGGAGATTACGCCTTTCAGGACTGTCCGTCGCTTGTCTGTCTGAACCTCCCCGCTTCGCTGCGCGTCATCGGAGCGAATCCATTCGCGGACTGTCCCTATCTGTACCGGCTTGACGCGGCAGAAGACCATCCGTTCCTCCGGTATGAAAACGGCCTGCTGACAGACCAAAGCAGGAACCTGCTGATCGCCTGCACGGCGGCGGCGCAGGGCAAAACCGCGCAGGTGCCGGACGGTATCCGGATCATCGGCGATTCCGCTTTCTCCGGGACACCCTTTGAAGGAATCTACCTGCCTGCGTCTGTTACGTCCGTCGGCAGTCTGGCCTTTGCCGGCTGCGAACGCCTGGCGGACATCACGCTGCCCGGAAGCGTCCGGCAGATCGGGGACAACCCCTTCCGGGGCTGTACGGCCCTTCAGGCCCTCCGCCTCTGCGGCGGAAGGAAAACGGATGTCTTTTCCCTGCGGGATCAGGCCCTGATCGATGAGAAGGAAAGCCGGCTGATCGCCTATCTGCCGCTGCCTCTCCCGCCCGGGGAAGCGGACGGCGGTTCCGGCCCGGAAACGGAAAACGCAGAGGCGGACAAAGCTGTCCTCTGCTATGGCAAAGTCATGAAGCGCATACAGGAGACAGAATGGAAAAGCAACTGGAGCCTGTGGGATGATGAGTCGGAAATGTATGGAACCGGCAGCTATTCCGTACCGGAGGGCATACGGTCCGTCGCCGGTTCAGCCTTCTTCGGGGCGGATCTGGATGAGATTCTTCTGCCGGATTCGGTGCGGGAAATCGGCCCCGAAGCCTTTGCCGCATGCCGGTTTCTGAAAAACGTCTGTCTCCCGGCGCAGATCCGGGAAATTCCCAGGCGGCTGTTTGCGGACTGCGGCAGGCTGAAAAACGTCTCCCTGCCGGAGGGTCTCCGGTCCGTCGGCGCGTACGCTTTCTTCGGTTCCGGCATCGAGCGTCTGGCGCTGCCCGAATCCGTGGAGACCATCGGCGAATATGTCTTTTACGATTCGTCCCTGACTGAAATTGTTCTGAGCGAAAAGATCAAAATCATACCCCGGGGCGCCTTTCTGAAATGCCGGTCTCTGGAGGAACTGATCCTTCCCGCGGGCGTCACGGAGATCGGGCCGGAAGCCTTCTCCCAATGCGGCATCATGTCCATTGACCTGCCGCAGGGCGTCACGGCAATACCGGACTGGTGCTTTTTCTGCTGCAGTATCCGTGAGTTCACCATTCCTGAATCAGTCACATGGATCGGCAGTCACGCGTTTTCCGGCGATGGATACTCTTCTTCTTTTCTGGAAACCATTCACTTCAATCAGACGGTCCGGTACATCGGTGATCACGCTTTCTGGGACACCTGCATCACGGGAGAGATCGCGCTGCCGGGCAGCCTGGTGTCTCTGGGCAGGGGCGCCTTTTCCGCTAATGAACTGAAAGAGGCTGTTCTGCCTGACGGTCTCAGGGAAATCGGCCAGAAAGCGTTCTCCGGAAACGATTTTACGCAGATCGTTATTCCTCCATCCGTAACCCGGATCGGGACGCACGCGTTCAGTTTCTGCTACCACCTTGAAACGGTGACCCTGCCGGACGGTCCGGTGCATCTGGACGGCAATCCTTTCGCGGGCTGTCCGGAGCTGCGGGACATCCGGCTTGCTTCCGGTCACCCGAACCTGAGCCTGGAAGACGGTTTCCTGATCGACCGGACGGAGCGCCGGCTGATCCGTATTCCGGAACGGCAAAAAACCTGCGTCATCCCGGACGGTATCGAAATCATCGCGGACTCCGCTGCTGAAAGCAATGAATACCTGGAGGAAGCGGTCTTCCCGCAGGGACTCCGCATCATCGGGAACAGCGCTTTCAGCGGCTGTGATCTGCAAACCGTCTCGCTGCCGGACAGTCTGGAATGGATCGGGGATATGGCTTTCATGGATTGCTGTTTTAAACAGATCAATCTGCCGGACAGCGTGCAGTGGATCGGAGACCTGGCATTCTATATCAGCAGAAACCTTTCCGGATACAAAAAGAAATATGAGCCTGACCGGACCGTGACCCTCCCGGCAGGTATCCGGAGAATCGGAGATGAAGCGTTCACCGGGCTGAAGCTGCGGCAGCTGATCCTGCCCTGTACGCTGGAGCAGATCGGAAACAAGGCCTTTGACCGCTGCGATATCGCCCAGGTCGTGTTTCCGGCCAATGCCGTCGAGATCGTCGGGAATCCGTTCTATGCCCAGCGTCCGCAGATTATCCTGCAGGACGATCATCCGGCGCTGGAATTGGTGGACGGCAATCTGTACAGCAAGACCGGACGCAGGCTGATTGCCCAGTTCAGCAATGCGCCCATTCTGGACGGAACCCTGGAAATCAGTCCATATGCGCTCGATTTTTCCGGCGAACGGATCTTCCTGCCTGAAAGCGTCACACTGATCCGCAGTATCAACCGATGGCACGATTACGGGCTGTGGAACTCCGAACTGAAACGCATGGAGGTATACGCGGCAACCCCGTCAGCCAGTGAAGCGTATCTCGAAACGATCAAAAGCATTATTACCGACGAATGCTACTATGACTGGTAATGCCGCATGAAACAGAACCTGATCATCCGGGAGAAACCGGAAGCCGGCCGTTTCCGCCGCAGGACTGATCCGCGCCCTGCGCTTTTCCTGGCGGCGCTGGTCTGCGCGCTTTGCCTGCCCGGCCGGAGCGCAGCGGCGGAAACACACCGCTTCGGCTGCGTCACCGCGGACGGACAGACCGAATATGTGGATCTGGGAGAAGAGCGGATCGAAGACTGGGATGCCTTTTACGCCTTCCTGTCCTCGCTTCCGCGGCTCAAGCGGGCGGATCTTTTCGCCACCCCCATCCGGGCAAACCGGATTGAGGAGCTTCACGAGCGGTTCCCCGGCGTTCGGTTCGGCATGACGATGCTGCTGGGCGATCACACGCTCCGCACCGATGCCGCCGCCTTTTCCACCCTCCATTCCCCGTACTCGTCGCCGCATGACGAAAAAGATCTGTCCCTCGTCCGCTACTGCACGGGGCTGTACGCCCTCGATCTGGGCCACAACCGCCTGGAAGACCTGAGCTTCCTGCGCGGGCTTCCGGAGCTCCGCGTGCTGATCCTGGCCATGAACCGGATATCGGATATTTCTGTCCTTGCGGAACTACACCATCTGGAATATCTGGAGCTGTTCAACAACCGCATCGGGGACATTTCCTGCCTTGCCGGCCTGCCCTGGCTGACGGATCTGAACCTGGTACAGAACCGGATCGATGACATGACACCGGTCACCCGGATCGGGAGCCTGAAGCGCCTGTGGATGGGACGGTATCATATGCAGCTTAAAACGCCGCAGATCACGGAAACGGCCAGGGCCGTTCAGGCTGCCCTTCCCGGATGCCGGGTGGACGCGGTATCGCAGGCAGTCGGCGGGGACTGGCGCAGCCATCCCCATTATGAAACCATCCGCCGGATCTTTTCTTCCGGCGTCTATGAACCCTTTCCCGATTCTCCCCCGGAAAACATCCCGCCGGGCTTCTGACCGGGCAGCTGGTTTTCCGGGCCGGAGTTCCCCATATTCCGGCCCAAGCCAAAAGCGCCGCAGCACAGCGGCGCTTTTTAACTTGAAACTGCTATAAAATTCCTTTGCTTCCGTTTTACCGGCCCGCAAACGCTGCGATCTCTTTTTCCAGCAGGCGGAACACATTCGCGACCAGGTAGCCGTCCGCGACGGCGTGGTTCAGGCGGACGCTGACCGGCATCATCAGCCTGCCGTTTTCCTCCCGGTACTTTCCCCAGTTGACGATCGGCGAAAAAAACAGGTGGCCGTCCGGCAGCTCGATGTTCAGCGCGTCATAGGACAGCCACGGGATACAGGATGCGTCAAACCAGTTGGGATGGCCCGCGGCATCCAGCCCGTATTCCCGGGTTGCCTTCGCCCGTTCCGCGTCCCGGACGGCGCCGGCGTAAAAGACGGCGTAGTTTTCATCGTACACCGTGTAGACCGGGGTGCACGTCTCCGTATCCTCATGAAAGACGTACTGGGTCGGATGGATCACGTCCCAGCAGATCAGCTCGTCCGTCTGCCACAGATACCCCATCCGGTAATCGTCCCTGGCGTTCAGCGCTTTGGACAGCAGGTAAAGAAAGTTGACGGAAAACTTTGTCCCCGTACGTTTTGAATGGGCCGCCAGGTCCGTCACGTCGATCCTGGCCGTCATGGAGGTCGAGCACCGGCAGTCCTCGGTAAAGTGGCGGTACACCCCTTTCCGGTAATACGTTTCCCGGTCGATCACCCGGTAGTTTTTTAGATCCACTGAAATCAGCCCCTTTCAGAAACAGACACCTGAGCTTCCGCTGGCAGGAGTTCCCGCCCACCAGGCCGGATCCATTAAAAAGCGCCGACCCCCGCATTCTTCCTGCCCGTTGGACCGTCCCTGATGGGATCCCGGCGGCAGGACGCGCAAAGACGACGCCGTGTTCCGCGCAGACGCGCGGCAGAATCAGCAATGTTTTTTATCTCACCCTCGGGCTTTCAAACGAATCCGGGGTCCGCAGCTTCAGCCGCCAGACTTCCCTGCCCGTCTCCACGTCCGCCCAGATCCACTTGCCGCGTTCCGGATCACAGATATACTCCAGGTTCCTTTCGCCGTTGCTGTAGTAGGCCCGGACCCAGCGGTCGTATTTGTCATAACGGATGGAATAGATCTCGGTATCGCTGACGGCGTAGGTGATGGTGTAGCCGTACACGGTGTTGTGCTTGTCGTTCCTGAAATCCACGGAAACCGAACGGATCTCCTCGCCGAACGGATAGGAAACCGTGACATTGCCGACATACCAGGTGGTCAGCAGGTCGTCTTCCGGCCCCTTCCAGCAGTCTGACCTGATCTCTTCGCTGCGCCAGTAGACGGTCGCCCAGGCTTCGTTCTGGCCGGTAAGGAAATAGTCTTCCTGGTTGTTGATCCAGATCGCCTTCGGCACCCCGGCGTTGGTATAGCAGACGGTCACTCCGTCTTTTTCTGCGATCACGTAACGCTGCTGCCACGTATGGTCTTCTTTGCTGGTCACGGCTGTGTGCCTGCTGTTCAGTTCCACCTCTTCCAGCATGTTCACCCAGTCCACGGCGGCATAATCCACCGCTTCTCCGAAGTAAAGATAATAGTTACCGTCCGTATAGGCCTTTTTTCCGTTGTTCTGGGCGTAGGTGAAAAGAGGGACCGTCTCCGGCATCTCCGGTATCTTCAAACGGCGCACGGAAGCCGGAATGCGGACGCTGCCCACTGCCATCGAATCCAACGGCAGCGCGCAGGCCAGCACCGCCAGCAGCCACGCACACGCTTTCAGCAAAGGACGTCTCATCATCGTTCAACCTCGTTCCGGTTTTTCGCCTTACAAAAACCCATCCTTATTTTAGACGTTTTTTCAAGGCTCGTCAATGGGTTTTTTAATAAATTGTGAACATTTTATGATTCTCCATCGGATTCCGCCGGCTGTTCATCCATTGCTGAGGAAATTCAAATCCAATTGACACCAAACAGGCAAGATGATATAATGATGCTCGAAGATCCGGCAGACAGAAAAACGCGTATCTGCCGTTGTTTTGGCGTAATACTTTTCAGATTTCAGGAGGAGGAGATTCCCATGGTTATCCTGCCAGTAAGCGATCCTTCCTTCCGGCTGTACGGCCGGGTAGTAGAGGGCTACGACGTGAGCGGCGTGCTGGACGCGCTGGCCAAGACGCCGCTGCCCGCAGGCACGGACTATGTACCGCATGACGAGAGCGTCGCCGCCGCGCCCGGCGCGGACGCCCTGGGCGAAGGCCTGTTCGGAGGCATGCCCTTCCAGCTGGGCTGGTGCAACGGCCACAATACCAAACTCAACTGCCTGGAATATCACCGGGACAGCGAATTCAACCTGGGATGCGAGGACTTTATCCTGCTGATCGCCACCCTGTCCGACATTGAAAACGACAAACTGGACACTTCAAAAGTCAAGGCGTTCCGCGTGCCCGCCGGCGTGCTGGTGGAAGTCTACGCGACGACCCTACACTATGCGCCCTGCCACACGGATCCCGCCAAGGGCTTCCACGTCCTGGTGGCCCTGCCCAAATGCACCAACACCGACTTCCGCCCCGGCCGCAAAGAGAACGTGCTGGACAGCACGCTCTGGGCCCGCAACAAGTGGCTGCTGGCCCACGCCGAATCCGGCGAAGCCGCCCAGGGCGCTTATGTCGGCCTGACGGGTGAGAACATCGACATCGCCAAGGACCTGTAATAAGTCAATTCGTAATGCTTAATGCGTAATGCTTAATGCGTAATGCGCCGCCTGAGGCGGCGGAGATACTTCCATGACAGGGCATTTCTCAAAAGTATATCGATTACGCATTACGAATTACGCATTACGAATTTCCGTTTTCCCTCTGTTTCAAGGGTTTCAGGCCTTCCGCCTGACCTTAATTATAGTAAGGAGTGATTTCTTATGGTGAACAATATCCCCGTCGTCAAGCTGGGCATGATCGCCGTATCCCGCGACTGTTTCCCCATCCAGCTGTCTGAGAAGCGCCGCGCGGCGATCGTCAAAGCCTACGGCGAAAAGAACATCTACGAATGCCCCGTGACCGTCGAAAACGAACTGGACATGCAGAAGGCCATGGCCGATGTCAACGCCGCCGGCTGCAACGCCCTGGTCGTCTTCCTGGGCAACTTCGGTCCGGAAACCCCCGAAACCCTGATCGCCAAGCACTTTGACGGGCCCTGCATGTTCGTGGCGGCAGCCGAAGGCGACGGCGACATGATCAACGGCCGCGGCGACGCCTACTGCGGCATGCTCAACTGCTCCTACAACCTCGGCATGCGCCACCTCAAGGGCTACATCCCCGCCTACCCGGTCGGCACCGCGGAAGAGATCGCCCGCATGATCGCGGACTTCGTGCCCGTGGCCCGCGCCGTCATCGGCGTCAAAAACCTCAAGATCATCACCTTCGGCCCCCGTCCTCAGGACTTCTTCGCCTGCAACGCCCCCATCAAGGGCCTGTATGAGATCGGCGTGGAAATCGAGGAAAACAGCGAGCTGGACCTGCTGGTCTCCTACAAAGAGCACGAGAACGACCCCCGCATCCCCGAAGTCTGCGCCGATATGGCCAGGGAAATGGGCGAAGGTTCCTATTATCCGGACATGAGCGTCCGCATGGCGCAGTTTGAGCTGACCCTGCTGGACTGGGCGGAAAAGCACAAGGGCGACCGCAAATACGTGGCCTTCGCCGACAAGTGCTGGCCGGCCTTCCCCAGCCAGTTCGGCTTTGAGCCCTGCTACGTGAACTCCCGCCTGGTTTCCCGGGGTATCCCGGTCTCCTGCGAAGTCGACATCTACGGCGCGCTGAGCGAGTACATCGGCCTGTGCGTCTCCGCCGACCCCGTCACCCTGCTGGATATCAACAACTCCGTCCCGCAGTACATCTATGACGAGGACATCAAGGGCCGCTACAACTACAGCCTGACCGATACCTTCATGGGCTTCCACTGCGGCAATACGCCGGAATGCAAGCTGTGCTCCGACCGCGCGGTCAAGTATCAGCTGATCCAGCACCGCCTGCTCGAGCCCGCCGGCAGCGAGCCTGACTTCACCCGCGGCACCCTGGAAGGCGACCTCGCCGCCAGCGACATCACCTTCTACCGCCTGCAGTGCGACAGCGACGGCGTCCTGCGCTCCTACATCGCCGAGGGCGAGATTCTGGACGTCCGCACCCGCTCCTTCGGCGGCATCGGCGTCTTCGCCATCCCGGAAATGGGCCGCTTCTACCGCCACGTGCTGATCGAAAAGCGCTATCCGCACCACGGCGCGGTGGCCTTCAGCCATGTCGGCAAGGCCCTGTTCGACGTGTTCCGCTTCCTGGGCGTCCAGGACATCGCCTACAACCAGCCCAAGAGCCTGCCCTATCCGACGGAGAATCCCTTCGCCTGACGGCAAGCGAACAGCCGCATAAATCCATAACGTGAAACCCCCGGCGTTCTTTTCCCTGTACGGACAGGGCGGGAACGCCGGGGACTTTTTGATCCGTGATATTGTTTTCAGCAGCCGTTCAGGAACGCGGAAGATCACCGATGCCGCCCTTCCGCGGGCGTATTCAGGTCCCGAGCACCCAATGCGTCAGGGGGCTTTGCACAAAAGCTTCCGCTTCCCGCCTGAAATCCGGATCCAGGCGGGACAGACGCCCTTCCCCTTTGACCAGCGGGTCGATCCAGCGCTTTTTGGCCGGGATCTGCCGCCAGAAGGGCCTCTCGTCCGGCTGCGGCGCCCGCTCGGTGCGGGAAAGGGAAGTGAAGGCTTCCCATGCTGTCCGGAGTTCATCCTCCGCAAGGATTTTCCGGATCACGGCTTCCTCTGTCGTCCGGAGATCCTCCTCGCGCAGGACGCCTTTATCCATGGCCCTTTGGATCAGCTCCGCCAGGCGCTGCATGGCATAGCGGTCTTCATCCGACACATAGATCCGTGAGCAGCGGAGGGCCAGGCGGGCGAAGCGGGCAGCCGTTTCCCGGTTCCGGAAGGCAGGCTCCTCCGTCCTGTCCTCCGCGTTCGTCACCGTCAGGGCATTGTACATCTCCCGGATCTCATCCGGGGTACAGATGCCAAAGTGCAGGAGGTTGCCCAGGGTGTATTCCAGCCGATCCGCGCACAGGCGGGGCGTTTCATTGTTGACCAAAGGATACTGCCGGTCTTCCTCCACCCGGGCAAAAGGAATCCCCGATTCAGACAGCAGACGCGGCAGGACCGGGTCCTCCCGGATGCGCCGGGCAGTGCCTTCCTCCGTCGACTCCTGGTTCACGTAATCGCCCCTGACAAAGTCGATCACATGGGCGAACACCGGGGCGGCGATGTCGTGAAACAGGGCTGCAAGGGCAGGTTCCCTTTCATGCGTCCAGTGCCAGACGATCAGCGCCGCGCCGACGCTGTGATCCAGCCTGGAATAGGGAAGCACCCGCCGGAACAGCGGAAAGGCTGTGTACTCACACCCGCAGTTCATCCCGATCCCGCCGAGGCGCTGCAGCGCCGGACTCGCCAAAAAAGGCCGGATGAAGTCCGGCATCCGGTTTTCATAGATGGTCCAGAGCGTGTTCATGAGACAACAACCCTTTCAGCGATGAAAAGTGAAGAACAGGCGCTTATCATAGTGAGGAGTGAGGAGTGAGCGCTCCCTCCGGCCGCTGTAGCGGCGGCCCCTGGGCCGCCACTGAGTGAGGAGTGAGGAGTGACCGTTCGCTCCGCTCACTCAGTGAGGAGTTAATAGTCATGATGAACCAATTTCAACTCCTCACTCCTAACTCCTCACTCCTAACTCCTAACTCCTCACTCCTCACTTTATTGTTCCCCTCATGAAACGGTTAATCCCTTTTCCCCTCGAGCCCCCACACGCTCTCCCCCGTGTTTTCCAGGATGGAGATGATCCAGGGGCCGGTCGCCTGGCGGATGCCGGCGCCGCGCCATTTTTCACAGCGTTCGTCCGCCAGCAGGCGCTCGCGGTGGTTGTCCAGCCTGCCTTCCAGATAGAGGCAGAACGCCTCCGTATACCATGCCGCGATCTCCTTATCCCCCTCAAACCGCGTGCCGCGCAGGGACCCGAGGGCCATGGTCATGCCCATCTGCCGGGTCTCCTCCCGCCTGGCAAGGAAAAAAGCGTCCTCTTCGCTGAACAGCGGCTGCAGGGTGTAGGACCAGCTGTCTCCGTCCAGGCACAGCCGCCCCAGGCAGCAGGGGTCGCTCTGCGGCATGCCGACGGTGATCTGCCGGAGCGTCCCGCCCAGGTAGGTCTCATGGAGGTGACGGTGCCCGCACAGGTACAGGCGGACGCCGTGCCGCTGCAGCAGGACGAACAGTCTGTCCCCGTCCGCCACCGTTTCGGTCAGCACAGGCTGGATCGGGTAATGGGCGCAGACCACGGCGTTCTGGCCGCCGCCGGTTTTCTCAAAGACCGATTCCAGCCACGCAAGCAGCTTGTCGGATACACAGCCGTAGGCGTCCGACTGGCCCCGCCCGTCGCGCAGATTCAGGTCCAGCATGATCAGCCAGGTATTCCCGGCCGTCCGTACGGCGTAGCTCAGGGAGCTTTCATCGCGGTACGCCGCCCGGGCGTAGCCGAACGGGCCGTAATACGAAGCAAACTCCGCCGGCGCGATCCGGCCGGACAGGTCGTGGTTGCCCGGCAGCGTGTACACCGGGCAGCCCGTTTCCTGCCAGACCCGGTTCAGGAACGCGGCGACCCGCCGGTGCTCTTCCGGCCGGCCGTTGTTCGCGTTATCGCCCAGCAGGACCAGGGCGTCCGCCCCGTCCGCCGCGCTCTGCACGGCGCGCAGCACCTCGTTCATCGCGCTTTCATCCGCCGTCAGATGAAGGTCCCCCAGGAAAAGAATGGTCTCCGCCCGGCCCCGGCAGGACAGAAGCAGGGCCAGCAGCATCAGGCCCAAAGCGATTCCCTGTCTCATCCGACAAACCTCCCGCATGGTTTTTCACTGTCACTGTTCACGAGGTGAACAGTGACCGCAAAGGGGTCTTGCGGTCCACGGTTCGCTGCAGTGTTCTAAGCCGCTGGTGCGGCTGATAACACTGCGCTCACCGGAACTTCACCGGCCTTTATCCGCCACA
>JBGUJG010000084.1:0-17801 GCA_045113695.1 Christensenellales bacterium | reverse complement strand
CAGGGCAAACGCACGAGTGTAAAAATCGTCACATTTGAGGCGGCGCTGGGAGCTAAAGAGGGGGTGATCAGGGGGAATCTTCCCCCTGATTGTAGTCCGCAGCGGCGGCATGTACGTCGCGAGGAGCATTTTTGCGGAGCAGAGCTTGCCCTGCGGGAGCAAAATGCATTCCTTACGGATTTGCCGCCCGGGAGCCCTGAAGGGGCGAGAGGCAAATCCGCTCAGGGGGTGGCATTGGCGGGGGAAGGATTTCCCCGCTAACATGGCTCACGCATTCATGCGTGAGCCGTGTCAACCTGCTGCCCGGCAGTTGACAATGAAGCCCGGGTGCGGTAAGGTGTTGGGTGAAACAATACATTTTTTACGATTCTTTTTTCGTATAAGGAGGCTTCCCCGAATGATTTCCTATCTCATCGTCGGCTCCGGTTACCGGGCCGAATATTTCGGCCGGGCGGCACGGCAGTACCCGGATCTGTTCCGCGCGCTTTATCTCTGCCGGTCTCAGGAAAAGGTCCGGCTGATGCGGGAGCACACCGGGATACCCGCCACGGTCTCCCTGTCCGAATGCCTTTCCTTCCAGCCGGATTTTATCGTCGTGGCGGTGGACCGGGGGCACATGGCGGACGTCATTGAGGAATGGGCTGGCCGGGGCTTCCCGGTCATGGCGGAAACGCCGGTCGCCGCCGACCCTGACCAGCTTCAGAGGATCGAAGCCCTCGGCCGGGCCGGGGCGAAGATCGTCAGCTGCGAGCAGTATCCCCGCCAGCCGATCCTCGCCGCGGGCCTGCGCGAAATCGAAGCCGGCACCATCGGCACGCCGTCCTCCCTGTACATCTCCCTCCTGCACGACTATCACGCTGCCGGTCTGATCCGCCGGGCGCTGCAGATCGGGCGGGACGAGCCCTACACCGTCACCGGCGCCTGCCTGCTGGCCCCCGCCGCCCGGACGGATTCCCGGACCGGGGCATTTTATGACGGGCAGCTTCAGGATGCCGAAAGGACGGCGGCCGTGATCCGCTTTGCCTCCGGCAAGCTGGCCGTCTATGATTTTTCTTCCCTCCAGTACCGTTCCTACATCCGCTCACGCCACCTGACGGTCCGCGGCAGCCGGGGCGAATGGACGGACACCGCCGTTCTGTACCTGGATGAGGAAAACCGGCCGCAGCGGAAAATGCTGCTGCCGGTGATCCCGGAAAAGTACCGCGGCCTGGACACCCAGGCACTGAGGGACAAACGGCGGAACTGGACCGCCGAACTCGCCCCGGACACCGTGCAGGACGAGTTCGCAATCGCCTCCTTCCTGCTGGACATGGGGGATTATCTTCACGGCGGCGAATGCCCCTACCCGCTGTGGGAAGCCCTTGAAGACGCCAGGTTCTGGATGAGGCTGCAGGGAATCGGCGGGTGATTTTGCATGGGACATGTCTGTCTCATTCCCAAATACGGGGCCTTTGCCTGTTTTGTGTCCTGTACATTGCCCTCGTTTTTTCGTAGACTGTGATCCGGAAGGAGGAAACGGAATGGATCTTGTAAAGATCGGAATGTTTCTCAAAGAACTCCGGAAAGAAAAGGAGCTCACGCAGGAACAGTTAGCGGAAACCCTCAGCGTATCCCGGAGAACTGTCTCCCGGTGGGAAACCGGCAGCAACATGCCCGACCTGGACCTGCTGGTGGAGATGGCAGACCTCTATCAGGTGGATCTCCGGGAATTGCTCAACGGAGAAAGGAAAAACGAGCATATGAACGAAGAAATGAAAGAAACGGTTTTGCAGGTTGCTGAATACAGCAGCGCAGAAAAACAACGGATCACAAAGATCATTCGCATTTATTTTATCCTGGGCATCCTGGCGCTGACCGCCAACGCGGTCATGAATATGGCAGAAATGGAAGATACCTTCTGGACCGGCTTCCTGAAAGGAGCCACTTTCGCCCTGGCGCTCCTGGCCATGGTTTTCGGCATCCTGTATACAACCGGGACCATGAACAAAATCCAGGCGTTCAAAACGCGCCTGTCCGGCAAAGCAGAGGAGGGACGGTCATGAACATCCTGCCCATCATCGCGTTTGTACTCGGCGGCGGAACCATCGCCGCCAACCGGATCCGGGAGCTCCCGCACTGGCTGGCCGTCATTTTGTATACCGCCGCAGTCGCTCTCTTTGTGATCGGGATACTCATCAGCAGAAAAGCGGGCAATTGACGTATCCCGGATTTCTGAAGCTGACCGGCATCTGTCACGCAAACAGACGCCGGTCAGCTTCAATATATTGGGGGTTGTGACATAAGAAAAACCGGACCGCTTTCGCAGTCCGGAAAAGAGAGGGGCAGGGCCGATCAGACGATCGGCAGATAGATGTAGTAGCCCGCGGTGATATCGTTCCTGTTTTTGATGCTGGGATTCAGGGACAGGATCTTCTGTACGGTGGTCCGGTTGTCCTGGGCCAGGAAGCTCAGGGTATCACCCCGATGGATGCGGTAGACCACGCAGTTCCTCTTGTCAGGCAGCATATGGCGGGAACCGCCCCGGCCGCCGGCAGCTTCTTCCATTTCGTTCATTTCCAGTTCGTTGATGTTCATTTCCTTGTTTTCCATGGTGTTTATCTCCTTTACATTTTTACGTTTTTTACGTTTTGTGTTGTTTTTATTTTTGCCGGATTGTTTGACGCCCGACACTTATATATACGCAGCACAAAGGAGAGATGGCAGGAAAAACAGAAAACTTATTTCAGTCATCTGGCCGTCACGAAATCCGCGATGTCCTGAATCACGGCCGCGTCCACCTTTTCAGGCCGCGCGTAGACATTGGCGCCCTCTGATTTATGGCCCGGGGTGAAGCAGTGGGTCAGGCCCGGATAGGTGATCAGGGTCCAGTTTTCCTTTGCCCCGAAGGCTTCCTGCCAGCGGGAGAAATCCCCTTCCATCGTCACCTGATAGTCCTCTTCCCCCTGCAGCAGAAGGACGGGCTGCTTGATTTCCTCCGCGGCCTGCAGGATGTCGTAGTCCGCCAGCCATTTCCAGTAAGACGAGTAAACGCCCGCGACCGTATCGTCTTCTGTGAGGGCATCCAGGTCCCGGAGCCTGTCCAGTTCGGCAAACAGCGTGTCCTTTTCCGCCTGCTGTTCCGCGGACACTTGCGGCAGCAGGGAATACAGGAAATCATACTGCTCCCGCATCAGGACCTCCATCGGCCGGGGCGAAGCGGCCATCATGATGTACCCGCGGGCTGCTGCCGGCGCCTGTTCCAGTTCCCGGGCGATAGCCGGGACGGCGTTGCCTCCCAGGCTGTGGCCGAGCACGAAGATCCGGGCAGGGTCAATCTTCTGCTGCTGCGAAAGGAGCTGTACGGCATTTACGGCATCCCCGATGGTTTCGTCCACGAGCGTGATCTGTTTCAGGGCCGCCATCTCTGCCCCGTATACGAAGGTCCTCTTGTCATAACGGTACACCGCGACACCCCGCTCCGCCAAACCTTCCGCCAGGTCCCGGAAGGGTTTCTGATTCATCAGGGTTTCGTCCCGGTCGTTCGGGCCGGAGCCGTGCACCAGCACGACCGCGGGAAAAGGCCCGTCCCCCTTGGGCAGGGTCAGCGTTCCCGGCAGCTCCCCATTGAGGGCCGGAACCGGCAGGGCGAGCTCCATGCTCTCAAACGTGTCCGTATCCGCCGCTTCCTCCCGGTTTCCGGTGTAGGGACCGGTCTGCAGGCCGGCGATCTCTCCGGCTTCCGTGACCAGGATCAGATCCACCGGCATCACGGAAAAGACACAGGGAATGTAGAACACCTGATATCCTTTCAGCTCCCCGGCATAAGCCGACCCGATCTTTTCCGCCTTTCCCAGGGAAGAAAGGGACCGGGTCAGGCCCTTCATTCCGCCGGACAGAAGGGCAGCCAGCTTCATCTCGGCGGTCATCGCCCAGACGCCTTCCAGCTCTTCCGGATGTTCCCCCAGAAAGGTCCTGATCCATTCTTCCGCGTCTTCTTTGGTCAGGACTTTGCGCGGGTCCTGCGTTTCCGCCGCGGCAGCCACGCAGCCGCTCAGCAGGACAGCGCAGATCAGAACGAATGTCAGCGCTTGTTTCAGCATTGTCACAGTCATTCCCTCCTCTGATTTCCACACGGAATCCTCGGCTGCCGCATCCTGTGAACGGAGCGGCAGCTTGCTCTTTTCCGGCGTCAGGATAACCTGTCACGCGGCGTCACATGCAGGGCCTGACGCAGGGGGATTATTCATTTTCTTGCCAGACCAGGTGGCTGCCGCCGGCTTTTGCCGTTTCTTCCGTCTCGTCCATCACCAGGCGCATATAGGACCAGAACCCCTGATCCCCGCAGGCTTCCCAGAGTCGGTACGCGGGGTCTTCCTGCCAGGCGGCGCTTTCCTCCCGGACCGTGCCGGCAAAGTATGCCAGATTGAAGCGGGCCGCCAGGTCCGCCATCAGCCGGCCGTCTTCCTCCGGGACATCCGTCAGGCCGGCCAGGGATTTCGTCCGCGCGATGTCCGCAAACCAAGCTTTGCTCTCCTCCTTCAGCCCGTCCGGCAGGAATTCGTCCCGCAGCTCCCGGGCTTCGTACCGGAGCTTTCCCCGATCCGTCAGCGTGACCACGGCGAATCGGTGCGGCCAGATGCAGAACGCCCCGGTCGCCGCGTCCGCGACGCCGTCCTGCTCCGCGATGTGCTGGATGTGCATATGGCCGGACAGGTGCAGCGGAACGCCCGCCTGCGAAACCAGGGCCCGCATGGCCTCGCTGCCGAACATCAGAAAGCTGTCCCTGGAAAAATCCGTGTGCGCCACCAGGTTATGATGGGAAGCGGTGATCACCCGGTCGCCCGCCTCTCTGGCTTTCCGGAGCTCCTCCGAGAGCCAGGCGCTGTGCCCCCCGGTAAATACCCCGAAGGTCTGCGGGCAGAAGGAAACATCCGTCATCAGCACCCGGAGCCCTTCTCCCAAAGGGGCGGCGTACGAGCAGCCGGCTTCCCCCGGCAGCAGGAAATCCCGGTAGATTTCCCGGAATTCCTCCGCCGTCACCCCTTCTGTCCAGTACCCGCCCTCGTTGGTATACCCGATCGGCCTGGTGCCGATATCGTGATTGCCCGGAATCACCCAGACCGGCACGCCGGACGCTTCCACGTTGGAAAACCATTCCGCCAGGCACAGGTGGCTCTGTTTTTCCCCGTTGAAGGAAAGATCCCCCGTCACCACCAGGGCATCCGGCCGTTCCGCCTGAATTTCCCGGTACAGGGCGGCCAGCAGCTCGTCCCCGTACTGGGTGATCTTCCCGTCCCCGTTTTTCAGCGCCTGCAGAAACAGGCCGCTGCCCTCATAGAGCGGTCTGGCCAGGTAATGGATGTCCGTCACCGCCATGACCTTTGTTTCCGCCGCAGCAGACGGCGCCGGCCCCAGTAAAAACAGCAGCATCCAGATACAGATCTGACGTTTCATCGGTTTCCTTTCTGTTACGGAATCGGTAAACAGGAGAACTTTTCAGCGCATTTCGTTTTTATTCTATCAAAAAACAGCTGGGCTTTCCATAGCCCGGCTGTTTTTTTGTTGGGTTATCTGATCAGGTCTGCCTTTTTCCGGCTTTGACGGGTTACTTCTGCGCGGCTGCGTTCTGACCGGCAATGCGGCCGAAGCTGACGCACTCGCCCAGGTTGCCGCCACCGTTGTACATATCGGCAAACAGGGCGCCGATTTCACCGGCACTGTAGAGGTGCGGGATAGGATTGCCGTTCACGTCGATGACTTCGGCCTTTTCGTTGCGCTTGGGGCCGCCCTGCGTGTTCAGCATGCAGGGGCCGATCTCCATCGCGTAGAACGGGCCTTCGCTCACAGCCACCAGCTTTTCAGCCGGACGGCCGAACTGGAGGTCTTCGCCGCTTGCCACATAGCCGTTATAGCGGTCCAGCGTGGCCTGCAGCGCCGCGGGATCCAGACCGATGAGGGCCGCGAGCTCTTCGATGGTGTCGGCCTTCTTGATCCAGCCGCGCTCGATTTCATCCACATTGCCTTCGCTCCAGCTGCGGGAGACTTTGCCGGCAGCGCGGGCGTTCTCGTCAAAGATATAGTAAGCGGGCAGAGGCGTGATCATGGATACCCAGCGTCCGCCGTAGTTCATCTTGCCATGGCGCAGGCTGGTGGTTTCATCCATGAAACGCTGGCCGGTGGGGCCGACGATGATGCCGTTGGTCAGCGTCAGGCTGCGGACGGCAGTGGGCTGGCCTTCAGGCTGGAAGCCCCAGGTAAACCCGGCGCTGTTGCTCATATGCCACAGGTCCGCGCCGACTTCCATCGCCATCTTGATGCCGTCGCCTTCGTTGTACACAGCGGCCACCACATACACATAGGGCTGCTGCAGGAAGTTCTGAATCATTTCGGTGTTGGCTTCAAAACCGCCGGTCGCCAGTACGACGCCGTTCAGGGCGCGGACGTTGACGGCCTTTCCGTCTTTCTCAAACTGCACGCCCAGGATTTCCTTGGTGAAGGGATCCTGGATCAGGTGACGGGCCCTCGCCTCAAAGAGCACATCGATATTGCGCTTTGCCACGTTATCCTGCAGCAGCTTGTACAGCGTTCCCTGGAAAGACTGGCCGCCGACGATCCAGGTATGGATCGAATCAGCGCCTTCAAACTCGGGGAATTCAGGCCAGGGCTTATCCCAGAACTCTTCCCGGACAGCGCCGAGGCTGACCAGATAATCCGGGTTCTTTACGCACTCTTCGACATAGGTGGTAAGCATGCTGTCGCTGGTGGTGGTGAACAGGCCGCGCAGGGCTTTATAGTACGCATAGCCGTCGTCAAAGTTCAGCGGTCCCATCACGTCCTGACCGGCAAACTTGGAGTTGCCGCCCTCTGCGCCTTTGGGCGCCTTTTCCAGCAGCAGAACGCTGGCGCCCGCGTCGCTGGCACTGATGGCGGCGGTAGCGCCGGCGGCGCCGTAGCCGGCCACGACCACGTCATACGTCATGTTCCAGGCGATGGTGTCGACAAAATCCGCTCCGCGGTCGGAAGAGACCGGCGCTGCGGCTTCGGGAATTTCGACCTCCGCCTTTTCCGCAGCCGCTTCTTCCGCGGCGGCAGCTTCCTCAGTCACTTCTTCACCGCGGGCCTGGGCAAGCGCCAGTTCAACCGCTTTGAAAATCGCCTTGCTGGAGATGGTGGAGCCGGCCAGCACGTCGACGCCGGTTCCCTGGGCAGCCACGATGGCCGCGGGAATGTCCTTAACCAGCCGGGCAATGTCGGACGTCGTTTCAGTCTGTGCTACGATCTGTACATCCAGGATACTGTTTTCATCCACCGTGGTTTCTACCACCACGTCGCCGCTTGCGCCCGGAACGGTCGCCCTGTAGGTGCCCGGGGTATAAATCCCTTCGGCCACCGCGGTGCAGACGCTCAGGCACATCACCAGAACAAGTAACAGGGACAGCATTTTCTTCATAGAAAACACTCCTTTCTATGGTCCTCCGGTGAACAGATGAACAGGACGTTTGTCCTTTATATATATATTATCGTTTTCTTCCCAGATTGTCAATCTATATACGTTCTGTTTTTTACTTTTTCTCCGCTCAGGTTTCATTTCAGAGCCCGGGAGTCCTGTTTTTCCTTCTGAATAACCTTCAGAATAAAAGAAGAACCGGCCGGACGGTCGGTTCGTTCTTCTGAAATATCTGATTACACCAGCTCGAGAATGACCATCTCGGCGGCGTCGCCGCGGCGCGGGCCCTTCTTGATGATGCGGGTGTAGCCGCCGGCGCAGCCCTTTTCCTGGTTGCGGGCGCGGTACTTGGGGCCGTATTCACGGAAGACCTTTTCCACCACGGGGTGTTTGTTGTCCTTCGTGCGGTCCCGGTACAGCTTCTTGCTCTCGTCCTCTTCCTTGGGCAGTTTCGCCTCATAGAGGTAGGACATCATGATGCGGCGGGCAGCCAGCTTGCTGGGGAGGTCGTTGGTCACGGTCTCCTTGACAATCTGCTTCTTTTCGTTGGTAAATTCTTTTTCCACATCCACGGTCTTGTCGTATTCGCGGACCGCGAGCGTGATCATTTTATCTGCGATGCTGCGGACTTCCTTGGCGCGGGCCTCGGTCGTCTCGATGCGGCCGTTCCACAGCAGCTGCGTGGTCAGACCGCGGAGCATGGCTTTGCGCTGGCTCGCGGTGCGGCCCAGCTTGCGCTCCAATGCCATAAGTCGTTTCCTCCTATTTATTCTTCCGTGGCGCGCAGGCCCAGGCCAAGCGCCTGCAGCTTCTGCTCCACTTCCTCAAGGCTCTTTTTGCCCAGGTTGCGGACCTTCATCATGTCCTCCTGGTTCTTCTGAACAAGCTCGTTGACGGTGTTGATCCCGGCACGCTTCAGACAGTTGTACGCGCGCACGGACAGATCCAGTTCTTCAATGGTCATGTCCAGCAGACGCTCGCTCTTGTTCTCTTCCGGCTCCACGACGGGGACAGGCATCGCCTGGTCCGTCAGGCCGCAGAAGAGCGCCAGCTGTTCCGTCAGGATGCGGGCCGCCGAGGAAATCGCTTCCTCAGGGTTGATGGTGCCGTCGGTCGTTACTTCCAGGGTCAGCTTGTCATAGTCGGTAATCTGACCGACACGGGTATCCTCTACCGTGTAGTTGACCTTACGGATCGGGGTATAGATCGAATCGATCGGGATCACGCCGATGGGGCTCTGCGGATCCTTGTTCTTATCCGCCTGGACATAGCCGCGGCCATGATCCAGGGTGATGAACATGTGCAGACGGGCCCCATCATCCAGGGTCGCGATGTGGAGATCCGGATTGATGATCTCTACCTCGTCGTCCGCCCGGATGTCCCCCGCGGTAAAATCGCAGGGGCCGACCATATCGATTTCGACCTTTTTCGTGCTGTCAGAGAAGAGCTTGAGCGCCAGTTCCTTGAAGTTGAGAATGATTTCGGTGACATCTTCCTTGACGCCAGGGATGGTGGAGAACTCATGCTGCACCCCGTCGATCTGGACGGAGGTAACGGCCGCGCCGGTCAGGCTGCTCAGCAGCACCCTGCGCAGCGCGTTGCCGAGCGTATGGCCGAAGCCGCGCTCGAGCGGTTCCACCACAAAGCGTCCGAATTGGTTGTTTTCAGAGAGCTCCGTGCATTCGATGTGCGCCTTTTCAAATTCTGCGATCACTGGGTCCAACCCTCCTGTCAGGTACCGTCGTTTCTATTCCGAATGGCAGCAAATCATGCAGCGACATGATTAACGGCTGTAGAATTCAACGATCATGTTCTCCTGCACTTCGTAATCGATGTCCTCCCGGGTGGGCAGAGCAGCCACGGTGCCGGTGAGGTTCTGGGCGTCAAAGGTCAGCCACTTGGGCAGCAGCACGCTGGTGCCTTCGCGCAGGCTCTTGAACATTTCGCTCTCCATGGAGCGCTGACGCAGGGTGATCACGTCGCCGGCCTTCACCTGGTAAGAAGGAATATCGACCTTCTTGCCGTTGACGCGGATGTGGCCGTGGCCGACCACCTGGCGCGCCATGCGGCGGGTCTTGGCCAAGCCCAGACGGTACACGACGTTGTCCAGCCTCAGCTCCAGGAGCTGCAGCATGTTTTCGCCGGTAACGCCCTTCATGTTGGACGCTTTTTCAAAATAGTGGCGGAACTGCTTTTCCAGCACGCCGTAGATGAAGCGCACCTTCTGCTTTTCTTTCAGCTGGGCGCCGTATTCGGAAACCTTCTTGCGGCGGTTGCCGTTGGGGTTGCGGTGAGATTTCTTGTTCGCATAGCCCATAACGGCCGGAGAAATGTCAAGAGCACGGCATCTCCGGGCGATCGGCTGTTTATTGTTTGCCATCCTTACACTCCTCCTTCATTACACGCGGCGACGCTTGGGCGGGCGACAGCCATTGTGCGGGATGGGGGTCACGTCTTTGATCATGGTGACCTCGAGACCGGCAGTCTGCAGCGCGCGGATCGCGGCCTCACGGCCGGAACCGGGGCCCTTGACCATCACGTCCACAAACTTCAGGCCGTATTCCAGGGACGCCTTCGCGGCGGTCTCGGCGGCCATCTGAGCGGCGAACGGAGTGGACTTCTTGTTTCCGCGGAAGCCCATGCCGCCGGCGGAAGCCCAGGACAGGGCGTTGCCGTTGGGATCGGTGATGGTGACGATGGTGTTATTGAAAGAAGACTTGATGTGCGCCACACCGCGCTCGACAAGCTTACGCTCGCGGCGCTTGCGGGACGTCCTCTTCAGTTTCGATTTGGGTGCCATTTTATTCCCTCCAGATTCCCCCAGAGCGGGGAACAGTCGTTAGTTGGCTCACTGCTTACTTCTTCTTGTTGCCGACCGTGCGCTTGGGCCCTTTGCGGGTACGGGCGTTGGTCTTGGAGCGCTGCCCGCGGACAGGCAGGTTGCGGCGGTGACGGACACCGCGGTAGCTGCCGATTTCCACCAGGCGCTTGATGTTCATGGAAACTTCCCTGCGCAGATCGCCTTCCACCTTGACGTGGTGCTCGATGTACTCGCGCAGTTTGCTGATCTCCGTCTCGGAAAGATCCTTGACGCGGGTATCGGGATTGATTTCCGTATCCGCAAGGATCTTCTTGGAGATATTGGGGCCGATGCCGTAGATGTAAGTCAAGCCGGCTTCGACGCGCTTGTCTCTGGGCAGGTCAACACCCGCAATACGTGCCATGGATAGTCTACACCTCCAAAATGTTGGTTGCTTCCGCCGCTCTTCAGACACCCCGAAACGTGAGCGTAGAAATCACCGTTCCGGAGCCGGGGGCGGATGGCGCCCGCAAAGGACGGTTTCCCGCCGCGGGCTTTGTTTATATGGTACGGCATGTCACGTGGTCCCTTGAGCAAGCAACCCTTGCCGCCGGGCAGCCGCCCACGCCGCCGTCCATGACGAAAATGAATGCGGAAGCGCTTGCGCTTCCTGTTTCCGGCGTCCCGTCCGGGATACCGGATACGTGCCAACCGGCACGCTGCATCTGCGGACCGGTTTGGTCCGCAGATGCAGCGCGTCCATCGGACGCGCTTGTTCAGCGGATAGCAGATATCAGACAGCAGACAGCCGGAACCTGCGGCACAGGCCGCTTCCGTTCACAGCCGCATGCTGACAGCTGCCAGCTGATCAGCCCTGACGCTGCTTGTGCTTGGGATTCTCGCAGATGACCATGACACGGCCCTTGCGCTTGATCACCTTGCACTTTTCACACATAGGCTTGACAGACGGACGAACTTTCATTTCGGTTTCCCTCCTTCCAAGGGGTGGTCGCCGGCGGAAGTTCGCCGGCCTGAACAAACGGGCCTTCGGCCCGGATGCCTCATCAGTTCTTGCTGCGCCACGTAATGCGGCCGCGGGTCAGATCGTAAGGGGAGAGTTCCACGGTAACCTTGTCCCCCGGGTAGATCCGGATAAAGTTCATCCGCATTTTCCCCGAGATATGCGCCATGATCTGATGGCCGTTGGCAAGTTCCACCAAGAACACGGCATTGGGCAGAGCGTCGACCACTTTGCCTTCCATTTCAATTACATCGTCCTTGGACAAATCGCTAAACCCTCCTCAATCGGTTGCTGCTGTCTGGTACGGAGCAAGCGCTTTTCGCACGTCGCTGTCCAGCAGCCGTCCCTGTTCATACAGTTCGGCCAGTTCCGGACAGGCAAACGCCGTCGGCGCCAGGTGCATACGCTTTTTTTTCTTCGGATGGCTGACCTTGCGCAGGCTGCCGTCGCACAAAAGGACGTATTCAGCGTCCAAAGTATATAATACCACAAACAGCCGCCCTTTGTCACGTCCTTTTTTGGAAATTACCAAATTTCCTTTTTCAATCGGTGCTTTCAAAGAAGAGCCCTGCCTTTCCCGCCGTCCGGAAGGGTCAGAATCTCCGGATCGCCTTCCCTGGTGATCACCACGGTATGCTCGTAATGGGCGGCGGGCTGATGGTCGTTGGTCACGACTGTCCAGCCGTCAGCCAGTTCGTGCACACGCCAGGTGCCGGCGGTAATCATCGGCTCGATGCAGATCGTCATGCCGGGCTTGAGCCTGGGGCCGTGTCCCGCCGTGCCGAAGTTCGGCACGCTGGGATCCTCATGCATTTCCCGGCCGATGCCGTGGCCGGTCAGGTCGCGGACGACCCCGTAGCCCCGGCTTTCGGCGTACCGCTGGACGGCTGCGCCGATGTCCCCGATCCGTTTGCCGTTCTGCGCCTGGTGAAATCCCGTCCAGAAGCACTCCTCCGTCACGCGGATCAGGTCCTTCTTTTTCTGGCTGACCTCGCCCACCGGGACTGTCAGGCAGCTGTCGGACTGCCAGCCGTTCAGGGACAGCGTCAGGTCCATCGACAGGATCTGCCCTTCCTCCAGGCGGACGTTGGGCGACGGTATCCCGTGCACGACCTCGTCGTCCACAGACGCGCAGATCGATTTGGGATAGCCGGCGTAGCCAAGCTCCGTCGGGACCGCGCCGTTTTTGCGGATCATCTCGTCCGCCATGCGGTTGATGTCTTCCGTGGTCACGCCGGGTTTGACCTGGGAGGCCAGATACTGGAGCACATCATACAGCAGATGGCCTGCGGACCGCATCAGGGCGATCTGTTCCTGGTTCTTGATGATGATCATGTACGGTTACGCCTCAAGCGCGCGCTTGACCAGCGCGAAGTTTTCTTCCACCGTTCCCTGGCAGTCCACCGTGCGGAGGATGCCCTTCTGACGGTAATAGTCGATCAGCGGAGCGGTCTGTTCGGTATAGACTTTCAGGCGGTTCCGGATCGTCTCTTCCGAGTCATCCTTGCGCTGGATGACTTCCGCCCCGCAGTTTTTGCAGACCGTGCTGCCGCCCAGCTGGGAAATATGGTAGGTGGCGTTGCAGTTCGGGCAGACCCGGCGGCCGGAAAGCCGCTGAACGATCACCTCGTCCGGCAGATCCAGATCCACCGCGACGTCGATCGCGGCGAATTTGGAAAGCTCCTCAGCCTGGTACACGGTCCTGGGAAAGCCGTCCAGCATATAGCCGTTTTTGCAGTCGTCCTCCGCCAGGCGTTCTTTCACGATGGCGATTACGACGTCGTCGGGCACCAGCCCGCCGGATTCGACGTAGCGTTTGGCTTCCAGACCGGTCTTGGTCCCTTCCCGCATGGCTTTGCGCAGCATGTCGCCGGTGGAAATCTGGGGGATCCCCAGTTCTTTGGTCAGCAGCTGGGCCTGCGTGCCCTTTCCCGCGCCCGGAGGGCCCAGAAAGATGATATTCATTCTGTTGTCTCCTTTCTGTCCGATAGGGAGTACGTATTATAGCCACACAATCCCACCTTCCCTTTGAAGGGGAAGGTGGGATGTCTGAACAGGGACCGATCCGGTATGTTCTGCCGGATCAGAGGAATCCCTTGTAATGACGGACCACCATCTGGGCCTCGAGCTGACGCATGGTTTCCAGCGCCACCTGCACGGCGATCAGGATGGAAGACGCGCCGAAGGGGATCGTCACTCTCGCGGCGCTCCACACGAAGGTCGGAACGGTTGCGAGAATCGCCAGGAACAGGGCCGCGAACAGGGTCAGACGCTTGCTGGTCCGGTTCAGGTAGTTCGTGGTCGCGACGCCGGAACGGACGCCCGGGATGTGACCGCCCTGCTGCTGGACATTCTTGGAAATGTCCTCGGCGTTGAAGGTGATGGCGGTGTAGAAGTAGCTGAAGCCGATGATCAGCAGCGCGCAGACGACTGCGTACAGCCAGCTGGACTGGTTCATGTTGGCTTCCCACCACTTGTAAGCGCCGGAGTTGCTGTTGATCATCGCCATGATCGTGCCCGGGAAGGACATGAAGGAGTAGGCGAAGATCAGGGGCAGAACACCCACGGCCAGCAGCTTCATCGGGATGTGGGTGCTCTGGCCGCCGTACATCTTGCGGCCCACGACCCGCTTGGCGTACTGCACCTTGATGCGGCGCTCCGCCATATCCACGAAGGTGACCAGCGCGACGATGACCACGGTGGTCGCGAGAATGACGACCAGGTGGATCAGGGACTGGCTCGCATTTTCACCGAACAGGCCCATGACAGCCTGCAGGATGCCGTTGAACAGGTTGCTGACGATGCCGACGAAGATCAGCAGGGAGATACCGTTGCCGATACCGTTCTTGGTGATCCTCTCGCCGATCCACATGGCCAGAGCGGTACCGCCGGCCATGACCAGGGCAATCAGGGCGTAGCCCCAGAAGTTGTTGTAAGCCGGATCCAGCACCTGCATGGAGCGGTTCAGCGTCATGATGATGCCGACCGACTGCAGGATGGCCAGGCCCACGGTGACATACCGGGTGATCTGGTTGATCTTCTTGCGGCCTTCCTCGCCGCCGTCCTTGCTCAGCCGCTCCAGCGCCGGGATGGCGACTGCCAGCAGCTGCATGATAATGGAGGCGTTGATGTAAGGCGTAATGCCCATCGCCATGATGGTCATCTGGCCGAAGGAGTTACCGGTCATCATGTTGACCAGGTTCAGGACGTCGTAACCCTTGATCGCGTCACTGACCTTGGCGGAATCGATGCCCGGAGCGGGGATGACGCTGACCAGACGGAACAGGATCAGCATGCCGAAAGTGTAAAGAAGCTTTTTGCGGATATCCTTCACGCGCCACGCGTTTTTCAGGGTTTCCCACATCGCTTACTTCACCTCAACTTTCCCACCCGCTGCCTCGATCTTTTCCTTCGCGGATTCAGTTACTTTGTCCACGGAAACAGTGAGCTTTTTGGTCAGCCCGCCGCCGCCCAGGATTTTCACGCCGTCCAGGGTCTTCTTGATCAGACCGGCGTCCATCAGGGCTTCCGCAGTCACGGTCGCGCCGTCTTCGAAGCACTCCAGAGCGCTGACGTTGACAGCGGCGTATTCCTTGCGGTAGATGTTGGTGAAGCCGCGCTTGGGCAGACGGCGGGTCAGAGGCATCTGGCCGCCTTCAAATCCCGGGCGTTTTCCGCCGCCGGAGCGGGCTTTGGCGCCTTTGTGGCCCTTACCGGACGTTTTGCCGAGTCCGGAGCCTACGCCTCTGCCGAGGCGCTTCGGGGCAGTCGTCGAGCCGATGGCCGGCTTCAACTCATGCAGTTTCATTGGAGGGCCCTCCCTTATTCATCAATTTCTTCAACCTTCACCATATGCTTGACGGCGAAGATCTGACCCCTGATCTGGGGGGAATCGTTGTGGACGACGGAATGACCGACCTTGCGCAGGCCCAGGGCCTTGACGTTGGCCTTGTGCTTGGGCAGGGTGGCGATGGGAGACTTGACCAATGTGATTTTCAGCTTCATTTGAGTCAATCCTCCTTAACCCAGAATATCTTCCACGGTCTTGCCGCGCATTTTGGCGACGGTTTCCGCGTCGCGCAGACGGCTCAGGCCGTCGATGGTGGCTTTTACGGTGTTGATGCGGTTGCTGGTGCCGAAGGTCTTGGTACGGATGTCCTTGACGCCGGCAAGCTCCAGCACGGCGCGGGCGCCGCCGCCGGCGATAACGCCGGCGCCTTCTTCAGCGGGAATCAGGACGACCTTGGCGGTGCCGTAGAGGCCGTCGATCCGGTGAGGAATGGTGGTGCCGGTCATGGCGACGTTCACCAGATGCTTTTTCGCGCTTTCAGAGGCCTTGCGGATGGCTTCCGGAACTTCCATGGCCTTGCCGATGGCGCAGCCGACCCGGCCCTTTTCGTCGCCGACGACGACCAGGGCGGCAAAGCGGAAGTTCTTACCGCCCTTGACGACCTTGGTAACGCGGTTCAGGGAAACCAGGCGTTCTTTGAATTCGCTTTGGGGTTCTTCCTTGCGATACATGTGCTTTATCCTCCCCTTAGAAGTTCAGCCCGGCTTCACGAGCGCCGGCTGCCAGTTCGGCGACACGTCCGGTATAGATGTAGCCGCCGCGGTCAAACACCACGTTCTTGAGGCCGGCGTTCAGCGCACGCTCGCCGATCAGCTTGCCAACGAGTTTGGCTGCGCCCTTCTTATCGACGTCGTCCAGCTGACCCTTGATCTGGGGATCCAGGGTGGAGGCGGATACCAGGGTCACGCCCTTGGTATCATCGATGATCTGAGCGTAAATGGACTTATTGCTGCGATACACACACAGACGCGGCATTTCGGGGGTGCCGCTGATCTTTTTGCGAACGCGGGCGTGACGGATCACGCGGACTTCGTTGCGGTCGCGTTTTTTGAACATATGCGTTCACTCCCTTCCTTACTTCTTGCCGGCCTTGCCTTCCTTGCGCAGGATATGCTCGCCCTGGTACTTGATGCCCTTGCCCAGATAGGGTTCAGGCGGACGGATCGCACGGATATCCGCTGCAAGACTGCCGACCACTTGCTTGTCGATTCCCTTGATGACCATGGTGGTCTGGTTGGGGGTCTCGAAGGTGACGTTTTCGGGGGCGTCCAGAATCACGGGGTGAGAGAAGCCGATCGCGATGTCCAGCTTCTTGCCGCCTTCCTTGGCCTCGGCATGGTAACCGGTGCCGACCATTTCCAGGGTCTTGGCAAAACCGTCGGTCACGCCGACCACCATGTTGTGGACCAGCGCGCGGTACAGGCCGTGCATCGCGCGGTGTTCCTTGTTGTCAGAGGGACGGGTCAGCAGCAGCTGGCCGTCTTTCTCTTCGATTTTGATATCCTTGTTGACCTGCTGGCTCAGCGTGCCCTTGGGGCCCTTGACAGTCACGAGGTTGCTCTCGCTCACCTGAACTGTCACGCCGGCAGGAATAGCAATCGGCTGTCTTCCGATACGAGACATATTGATAACCCTCCTGTAGATTCGTGATTACCAGATGTAGCAGAGCACTTCGCCGCCCAGGTTTTCCTTGCGGGCCATCCGGTCGGTCATAACGCCCTTGCTGGTGGAGATGATCGCGACGCCCAGGCCGCCCAGCACCTTGGGCAGGTCTTCGCAGGACGCGTAGACCCTCAGGCCCGGCTTGCTGATCCGCTTGAGGCCGACGATGACGGGCTGCTTCTTGTCCAGATACTTCAGTGTGATCCTGATCTCGCCCTGCAGGCCGTCGTCGATCACTTCGTAGGACTTGATGAAGCCCTCGTTCTGCATCAGTTTGGCGATGCTCTTTTTCATGTTGCTCGCGGGCATGGTCACGGTGTCGTGCCGGGCCACCTGCGCGTTGCGGATACGGGTCAGCATATCGGCAATGGGATCATTGATAACCATATTATACCCTCCTCCTTACCAGCTGGCCTTGCGGACGCCGGGAATCTGGCCCTTGTAAGCCAGTTCTCTGAAGCAGATACGGCACACTTTGTACTTTCTCAATACGGAATGCGGACGTCCGCATCTCTCGCAGCGTGTGTAAGCACGTGTGGAGAACTTTGCAGGACGTGACTGCTTGATCTTTAAACTTGTTTTTGCCATGTTCAGTTCTCCTCCTTATTTCGCAAACGGCATACCTAATTCTTTCAGCAGTGTGTATGCCTCTTTGTTTGTCTTCGCTGTTGTAACGATGACAATATCCATGCCTCTGACCTTATTGACTTTGTCAAAGTTGATTTCCGGGAAGATCAGCTGTTCTTTGATACCGAGCGTGTAGTTGCCGCGGCCGTCGAACGCTGTAGCGCTGACGCCGTGGAAGTCACGGACACGCGGCAGAGATGCGTTCATCAGTTTGTCGAGGAATTCATACATTCTGTCGCCGCGGAGGGTAACTTTGCAGCCGATCGGCATGCCTTCACGCAGTTTGAAGTTCGCGATGGACTTCTTTGCTTTTGTGATGACCGGCTTCTGACCGGCAATCTGTGTCAGTTCTTCAACTGCTTCATCGAGAGCTTTCGGATTGGCAATGGCATCACCGACACCCATGTTGATGACG
>JBGUJG010000083.1:0-25940 GCA_045113695.1 Christensenellales bacterium | reverse complement strand
CGTACATTGTCCAGGGCCTGCCGGCCCGTTGCTCGGTGAAAACAGGCCACTGGCCTGTTTTCCGGGCCCTCGCAACCCGCTGCGGATTTCAGCAGAGGGTGTGCACCCCTCTGCACTCCCCCTGCCACGGACAGAGCGCCGCTCAGCCCAGCCGCCTCCGGTCGGCTGCGCCGATCCGGCGAATGAATCGCCGGACGGACACGGGCTTCGTGTCGTTCTGTCCCCATCATATCTCTTTCACCTCCTGGCTTTCTCCGTCTTTGCCTGCCCCGTAACGTATAAAGAACAGTTGCGTTCAGTCGACGGCAGGGCTGACGCATTCATGTGTGAGCCGTGAGCTGCGGCGCTGCTTTGCTTGACATCCCCTTGCGGCCTGCTATATAATGAAAGCAGATGAAAGGTTCCGAGTTTTCCGGATGCAAGCGGAAAAATCGGCGGATATGAAACAGATGAGGGATGAAAGGAAGGATGTCGTGATGAGAAAGATCCTGTCTTTGCTGCTCTGCGCCGCGCTGCTGCTTCCCTGCGTGCTGTCCGGGGCGGAAAGCGCCGCGTTTGACGACAGCGTGTTTGCCGGCAAAAAGGGCTATACCCTCCGGGAGGACGGCAGCTGGACCTACGTCCGCGGGGCGGAGTTCCCCTATCCGGGGTTTGTGATCGCGGTGCGGATCTCCGTATCCGGGAAGCGGGGCGAAAGCGTGGATGTGCCCAGGCTGGAGGTGGGCCTGCTCAAGAGCAGCGGGTCCGATCAGGCCGCGCAGGACGTGAGCGGCGCTGCGTTTTACATGGGCAATAAAGCGTATATCTATGAACATCTGCCGGCCGGCTCCCCGTATGCCTGCGTGCCGCTCTACACCCAGGGAAAGGAATTCATTGAGGCGCTCCCCAAAGCCTTTGAGCTGAAGGTCCGGGTGTTTTACAGGGACAATACCAAGAGCGTCTACGACATCAATAATTACTTCAAAGAGGACCTGGGCGCCATCGCCAAGGACCTGCTGGAAGCGGACCTTTGGGCTTACCTGACGGATGCGGACGGCCGGTGGGCGGAGGCGGAAGCAGCCTTCCCGCTGCAGGTCACCAAACCGTAACGCGGCGGGCCCGTTTCCGGGGCATCAGCCGGAGGTGAAGGCCGCTTTCAACAACGTACGCCCGCATGGCTCAAGCCATGCGGGCGTATGTGTTTTCGTCACGATATGAAACGGTTACGGTTCCTCGTTCAGGGTTTCCACGGCGAAGATGAAAGTTTCCACGGAGAGACGGACGGAGGGGTCGTTCCTGAGTTCGTCCATCAGCTCTTCCACGCCGGCATCGGCGTAGGCGCTGCCCAGCTCTTCGGTTTCATCCAGCAGGCGGACGGCTTCTTCCGTCAGGGCTCCGCGGTTCTGCGTGAAAACGGCTTTTTCTTCCTCGCTCAGGAACTCCTGGGCGGCCAGCAGGTTCACGGCAAACGCTTCAGTGTCCATGGCCCAGAAAGGATGGCCGCCGCAGAAGCGGTAGACTTCCGCCACAGCCTTTGCCAGCTTCAGGGAAGCGCCGGCGGAGCCGGGTTCCAGCCCGGCCAGCAGGCGGTAATAGCCTTCCCGGATCTCTTCCGGGGTGGGAACGGGGACGGTTTCACGCCGCAGCACCATTTCGGCAGTTTCCTTCAGGGCGGAGTCCTGCCAGAGCAGGGTGCCGTCTTCCCTCATGGTGAAAGCGCCGGTGCCGCTGTCGTCCAGCAGGCCGGTGTCTTCTTCGTCCGGCTCGCCGTTTTCATCGGAAATGAATTCCCCGAGCAGGCCGCCTTCGTAACTCAGGATTCTGCCGGTTTCGTCCAGCGTGCCCACGATGTGGTAGACGGTGGTTTCGCTGTCGGAGGAGGGCCAGCTCATGATCACCACATATTTCTGCACGCTCGCTTCTTCCCCCATCCGCTCGTCAGACCAGGTGACTTCGGAAGGCAGGATGACCAGTTCCATCCGGTCAAA
Source organism: Christensenellales bacterium (assembly GCA_045113695.1). GTDB lineage: Bacteria > Bacillota > Clostridia > Christensenellales > Aristaeellaceae > UBA4246. The sequence continues at coordinate 23,973 of JBGUJG010000083.1, read as the reverse complement.
AGCCGGGTCCGCCCAGAAACCTTCAAAGTACTGTTCGGAAACGTCTTCTTCCGCAAGTGCGGAGAAGCACGGCATCATGGCGATCAGCAGAGCCAGCGCCAGGATCAGCATTTTTTTCATCAGTCAGGATTCCTTTCTTTGGTGGTGTTTGAGCCGGCCGGGAAACCAGCCGTGTTTTTATCATAAATCAAACCAACGTAAAAAACAATAGGTGGGATAATTGACGCCTTGATTTTTACAAACTGCTCATTTATAATAGGAACGCTGAAGGCCGGCCGGACGAAGAAAGAAGCTCTGCCGGTCCGCCGGCTGATGAAAACGGGTCCGGATGATAAAGGAGACTTATGAAACGAGGATTGCGCGGGCTTTGCCTGCTGACAGTTTTCCTGGCGCTGGCCGCCGTGTGGGCGCCGGCCGTCCGCGGGGAAGAGGAGCTTTCTCCCCGGGATCAGATGATCGAGGATATCCTGGCGGCCGCCAAAAAGGAATACGACGCGGCAAACGGGAAGCTCAAGCGGGCGCACTACGCCAGTGATATCTATGTGTGCAAGAACTTTACCGTCTACTGCTTCAAGCAGGCGGCCCCGAAATACCGGATGGCGGAATTCCCGGATGTCAAGCTGGTGATCCCGGACAATCTCCCCGCCAAGCAGTGCAAGGATCCGGCCTACGGAGCCCTGTGGAAGGAGATTGCCGCCTCGGACGGGAACCCCTTCTACGCCGTGGAGACGTTCAGATACGACAAAAATCTCTCCAAGGCGGAAAACCGGGAGCGCGCCCGGGAATTCCTGAAGCAGGTAAAGAAGGGCGACTTTTTCCAGATGCGGGCCAATTACTATTACGGCATCGGGGCCCACAGCATGATGTTTTCCGCCGATTACGACCCGGAGACGGACACCGTCACCTGGTGCGACAGCAACATGAAAGGCCAGAAAAAGAACGGCATCCGCTACGCCCTGATGCAGTGGGACGCCGTCAAGGAGATCGACTGGTTCGTCGACGCCTTCTGCCGCCCGAAGTACGGGGCGACGATCTACCGGCTGAGGGACGATATCATTTTTGCTGAATAATACAATAGACAATCAGTGCCGCCTCGGGAGTTTTTTCCGCGGCGGCACTTTTGATCCGGAAGGAGGCTGCTGCCGCCCGGGGACTGTAACAGACTCCTGAGTAGCCGGTGGTACGTTCATGGACTGGTCCCTGCGTTATTCCGCCTCATATTTCGGCTGCCATTTGGCGAACCCGGCCAGGGCCTCGTCGGTGCGGGTGTAGTAGCGCCTGCCCTTGTTCAGTTTGGCAATCTCCGCCATCTCCGCTTCGGTCAGGCTGAAGTCCAGGATGTCCAGGTTGTCCCGGATGTGGGCGACGTTCCTGCTGCCGGGGATGACCGCGAAGCCCATCTGGACGTGCCAGCGGAGGATGATCTGGGCGGGGGTTTTGCCGTACTTTTCGCCAAGGGCCTTGAAAACCGGCTCCCCGACCAGGCTCCGGTCGCCGTGGCCCAGGGGATACCAGCTCATCAGGCGGATGCCGTATTGGCCGAGCGTTTTGCGCAGCTCGTCCTGCGGGAAGTAAGGGTGTGCCTCCGCCTGGATGAACTGCGGGACGATCTTCCACCTGGCCTGGAGTTCTTCGATGTATTTGCCCTCAAAGTTGGAGATGCCGATGGTCTTCGCCTTGCCGTCCCGATATGCCTTTTCCAGCTGCCGGTAGCCGGCCAGCCAGTTTCCGGCGGGCTGGTGGATGTAGAGCAGATCCACAAAGTCCACACCGAGCCGGGCCAGGGTCTCGTCCACCGCGTTCGGGTTTTCATACTCGGACGGCCAGATCTTGGTGGACAGGAAGATTTCTTTGCGGGGCACGCCGCTTTCCTTAAGGCCGCGGCCCACGGCGCGCTCGTTCACATAGGCGTTGGCGGTGTCGACCAGGCGATAGCCCATCTTCAGCGCCTCGCGCACGCTGTTCTGCGCGTTGGCCGGAGCCAGCATAAAGGTGCCGATGCCAATGACCGGGCAGTTCAGGCCGTTGTTCAGCTTCATGGTTTCCATCGTGATTCCTCCCTCAGTTATGGGCAATCCACTGCCCGTCGGTTTTTGTGAAATGTGCGTTTACCGGCAGGGTCCAGCTGCCTGATGCCCCGTAGACCTTCGCCGTCAGGGTGACGGAGGCGGTCAGGGCAGCTTCATCACCGTCCACCGTGATATGCAGATTCCGGATGTCGTAGGCGTAATAATTCAGCGTACCGTCCGCGATCTCCGCGAAGAACTCCGCCTTGGTCTGGACTTTGCCGGACATGTGGGTGAAGGTCGTGCCGTCCTGATACAGCCGGTCCAGGGTTTTGATGTCCTTGCTGATCATCGCCTGCTGGATGGCTTCATAAGCCGCCAGCACCTCGGCCTCCTCGCTGCCCGTGTTTTTCTTCATGTTCAGTCCCTCCAGCCATGGTTCGATCAGCGATTTTGTTCGCTCCGGGTTTTCCTGGGCGATCTTGCCCTGGATTGCCAGCCCTTGCAGGACGGTGCTGGCGGGCAGGGCCTTTTCGATGACCTGCTGGGTGCCGCTCTGCCCGCTGCCCTCGTGGGTGTTGAAGGGGATCACGGTCTTGCCGGTCAGGTCGTGGCTTTCGATAAAGGTATAAATGGCCTGCGGCATTTTGCCGTGCCAGATGGGATAGCCGATGAAGATGACGTCATAGTCCGTCATGTTCTCCACGTTCGCGGCCAACGCCGGGCGGGCATCGGTGTCGATCTCTTCCTGCGCCACCCGCAGCATGGAGGCGTAGTCCTCCGGGTAGGGCGTCACGGTCCGGATCTCGAACAGGTCGCCGCCGGTCAGTTCGGCGATGACCGCCGCCATCATGGCGGTGTTGCCCTTTTCAATGTAGCCCGCATAGGCCGCGCTGGCGGAGCCTTCCCGGGTCACGCCGACATTGTAGTTTTCCCCGGCTCGGGAGAGATAGGCCACCAGCACGCGCGGGGCGGCCTCCTCCGCCAGAGCGGACGGGAGCATCAGCGCCAGCAGCAGGATCATGGTGAACAGCTTTTTCATTCCGATCATCCTCCCTGTCACACGCTCTTCTTTGCCCACGCAGCCACCTGTTTCTCAGAGGAGGCCGCGCTGCCGCCGTGAACAGACAGGCCCGGCAGAACCTTCGCGCCGGGGCAGGAAGCCTGGATATCCCGTTCGCTGCTGCCCAGGCCGCTGCCTTCGTTGGTGCAGAAGGGAACGATCTTCTTGCCCGTCCAGTCGAAGGCCTCCAGTACGGTGAACAGGAACATCGGCATCGTGCCCCACCAGTTGGGATAGCCGATGAAGACCGTATCATAGCCCTCCAGGCTCTCCGGCAGCTTCCTGACCGCAGGACGCTCGTTGCCGCGCTGCTCAGCCTGGGCTTCCTGTATGCAGGTCATGTAGGACGCGGAATATTCCTGTACGGGTTCGATCTCAAACAGGTCGCCGCCGACGGCTTTCTGTACGAACTCCGCCACGCGTTCGGTGTTTCCTTTGGTGATCTTCTGAATGCTGCCGTTCACATAGTTCTCGCCCCTGCGGGAGTAGTACAGGATCAGATTCGCCATAACGTTCTCCTCCTTGGCAACCCGGGTTGCTTATTTCTTACAACCGGATTATAATATTGGATGGCATCACAGACAATGGGCACTTTTCAGAATCAGGACACTTATGCCACCCTTTTGCAAAAAGCGTTGCATAAAGTTTGGAGGGCAGCATGAAACTGACGGGAACCGAGGATCTGCGGGTGCAGAAGACCATCGAAGCCATCCGCTCCGTTTTCGAGCAGATGATCTGCGAAATGGATTACCATGAGATGACGGTAAAGGAACTGTGCGAACGGGCGAAAATCAACAAAAAGACCTTCTACCGGTATTATCCCACGATGGACGACCTGCTGCTGGAGCTGCAGACAGAAATCTCCTCCGAATACATCGAACAGATATCGCATTACCGTCTGCCGGAGGAACTGAACAAGGTTAATGAAGCCTTTTTCCGCTATTCCGTCAGCAAGGGGGAAGTCTACGAAAAAATCACCTGCGCTTCCGGCTATGTGACGATCCGCAATACCATGATCGACCGGGTGAACGAAGCCACCTGGCACAAAAGCGCTTGGTTTAACAACATTCCCGAATGGCAGCGGCATATGATCATCGTCTATGTCCAGTTTACCATCGTGGAGCTGTACAGGCAGTGGGTGGCGGACGGCAAAAAGACCCCCGTGGAGGAGGTCATCCGGCTGAGCAACCGGCTGATCTGCACGGGGATCGACGGGTTCAGGAATCCGGACATCGCGGCCGGGAGAAGACGGACCCGTTCCTGATGAACAGCGGAAGACAAACAATTCAGCCGGCAGAACCGCAAGGTCCTGCCGGCTGAAATCGTGTCAGAAGCTTATTTCGCGTTCTTCACCTGTCCCCAGAAATTGTTGTACAGGGTCAGCTTGTCGTCCGGGATGTCGTGGAAGAATTCGCAGCGCTCGATGACATCCGGGCCGGGGTTGATGGTTTTGTTCTCGGTGTAGTCCTCGCCCATCAGTTCGATGGCGGCGGCGTTGGGGGAGGAGTACCAGATGTATTCGCAGTTCTTCTGGGCGATCTCGGGGCGGCAGAGGAAGTCGATCAGCTTTTCGGCGTTTTCCTTGTTCTTGGCGGTGGCGGGGATGACCATCGGGTCGATCCAGACGTTGCTGCCCTCCATGGGCACGGCGTAATCCAGGTCTTCGTTCTTTTCCATGGCGTAGAGGGCGTCGCCGGAGTAGATCAGGGCCAGGGCGGCTTCGCCGGCGACCATCTTGTCCTTGGTCTCGTCCACATAGTAGGCCTTGACGATGGGCTTCTGGGCGATCAGCTTGTCGGTGGCGGCTTTGAGCTCGCGCAGGTCGCGGCTGTTCATGGAGTAGCCCAGGTACTTGAGGGCGACGCCCAGGGTGTCGCGCATGGAGTCCATCATGAAGATGCTGTCGGCATATTTCTCGTCCCACAGGATGCCCCAGGACTCGACCGGCTCATCCACCATTTTGGTGTTGTACAGGATGCCGACGGTGCCCCACATGAAGGGGACGGAGTACTTGTTATCCGGGTCGTAATCCGGATTTTTCAGGCTGTCCTGGATATGGACGAAGTTGGGCACGTTGTCAAAGTTGATTTCCGCCAGCATGTTCTTGGAAATCATCCGCTCCACGCAGTAGTCGGAGGGGAAGACCAGGTCGTACGCACCGGGGCTGACCTCGACCTGCAGCATCATGTCTTCGTTGGTGGTGAAGTACATCTTGTTGACGTGGATGCCGGTCTCCTGCTCAAAGAGCTCGAAAACCTCTTCGTCCATGTAGTCGTACCAGTTGTACACGTTCACCACTTCCTGCGCGGCGTGGACGGGGAGCATGGCCAGGCAGAGTGCCAGGACCAAGGCCAGGGAAAGCATCTTTTTCATTGTCGTGTCCTCCATTTATGGTTGATATTTTGTCGTCGGATATGATGATTTCTGATGTTCTCAGAATTGATGGGAGGGATACAGGATACGGGGGAAGGATTCCCCCTCTCAAATCCATTACTCTTCTTCCTTCGTCCGCTTGTTGACCAGCAGCAGCAGGACGAGCAGGACGATGAACATCAGGGCGGACAGGGCGTTCATCGTGGGCTTGATGCCCTTGCGCGCCTGGGAATAAATGAGAGTGGACAGGTTCTGGACCAGCGGGGAGGTGGTGAAGTAGCTGATCGTGAAATCGTCCAGCGACAGGGTGAAGGCCAGCATCGCGCCGGTGATGACGCCGGGCATGACCTCCGGCAGGATCACGTGCAGCAGGGCGTACATCGGGGTGGCCCCGAGGTCCAGCGCGGCCTCGTAGGTGTTCTTGTTCATCTGCTTGAGCTTGGGCATCACCGACAGGATCACGTACGGGACGTCAAAGGTGATGTGGGCCAGCAGCATCGTCACATAGCCGCGGTCCACCCGGGTGAAGATGAACAGCAGCATCAGGCTGATACCGGTCACGATGTCCGGCATCGTCATCGGGATGTTGTTCAGCGTCAGCATCAGGGCCTGGGGGCGCTTGCGCATCGCGTGGATGCCGATGGCGGCCAGGGTGCCCAGGATCGTGGAAAAGAGGGCCGCCAGCACGGCGATGCTGACCGTGATCCACAGGGAGTGCATGATGTTCGGGTCGTTAAAGAGCTTGCCGTACCAGACGAAGGAGAAGCCTTCCCATTTGGCGCGGCTCTCGCCGGCGTTGAAGGACTGGACGATCAGCACGACGATGGGGATATAGAGGAAGGCGAGGATCAGCCCCAGATAGATGCGTTTGAGCGCTTTCATTTAGACCATTCCGCCTCCTTCCCCTTTGGGGTCTGCCTTGCGCAGCAGGCCCAGCGACGCCAGGATCAGGATCATCATCAGCAGGCTCAGGGCGGACCCTACGTTCCACTCCGTTACGCTGGTCGAAAGGAACTTCGCTTCGATCAGGTCGCCGAACAGTTGCACCTTGCCGCCGCCCAGCAGGCGGGAAATGTAGAAGGTGGTCACCGCCGGCATGAAGACCATCGTGATGCCGCTGACGATGCCCGGGATCGACAGGGGCAGGGTGACCTTGTAGAAGGTGTGCCACTTGTCGCATCCTAAGTCCATGGCGGCCTCGGAGAGCTTGTAGTCCATCTTGTTGAGGACGTTGTAGATCGGGAACACCATGAACGGCAGGAAGTTGTAGATCATGCCGACCTGCACGGCGGCGGTGTTGTTGAGCAGCTTCTGCCGCCCGAAGCCCAGCCACTCCAGGATCGTGTTGATCAGGCCGTTGTCTTCCAGCAGGCTCATCATGGCGATGGTGCGCAGCAGGAAGTTCATCCACATCGGGACGATGAACAGGATCACCAGGGTGGGGCCGAGCCTGAATTCCCGGTCGGCCATGATGTGCGCGGCGGGGTAGCCCAGCAGCAGGCAGATGACCGTGCACAGGAAGGCCATCCACAGGGAGAACACCAGGGTGTCGATGTTGATGGAGTTCCGGGCAAGGCCCAGGTCTTCCAGGGTCAGGCCCATCTCCAGGTAGCTGCTGAGCTCCGCCGGGTCGATCGCCTTGCGGGCGTTGTAGTTGCTGTCCCAGAAGTTCTTGAAGTTGTCCAGGGTGAAATTGCCGGCCGGATCGGTAAAGGAGAAATAGCATACCAGCAGGCAGGGCAGCACGGTAAAGACGATCAGCCACAGAACATAGGGGGAGGCGAACAGCGGCCGCTTGAACCCCCTGTTTTTATGGATGTAGGCGGCGAGCAGGGCGATGAAGACCGCCAGGCCGATGCCCATGGCCCAGTAGCCCCACGCGGGCACCAGAAAATCGGTCACTTCTTCTCTCCCTCCTCCATCTTGTGCATAATGTGGATGTTGAAGGGAACGACCGACAGGCCGACCCGGCTGCCTTCCGGCTCCATCGTGGTGGAATGGACCTTCCACAGGATGCCGCCGGCCTCGATCATCATCTCGTAGTGGACGCCCTTGAACAGCACCGAGCGTACCACGCCGGTCAGGTGGCCGACGTCCTCGCCGACCAGCACGATGTCTTCCGGACGGATCACGACGTCCACCGGAACGTTCTCGCCGAAGCCATCGTCCACACAGGCGAACTTCGTTCCGCAGAATTCCACCAGCTCGTCGCGGATCATCGTGCCGGGGACGATGTTGCTCTCCCCGATGAAGTTGGCGACGAAGGCGTTGTTCGGCTCGTCATAGATGCCCTTGGGCGTGCCGATCTGGAGGATCCGCCCGCCCTGCATGACCACGATGGTGTCCGACATCGTCAGGGCTTCCTCCTGGTCGTGCGTGACGTAAAGGAAGGTGATGCCGAGCCGCTGCTGCATGGACTTGAGCTCCAGCTGCATTTCCTTGCGCAGCTTGAGGTCCAGGGCGCCCAGCGGCTCATCCAGCAGCAGGACCTCCGGTTCGTTGACCAGGGAGCGGGCGATCGCGATGCGCTGCTGCTGGCCGCCGGACAGGGATTCCACGCTCCGCTTGCCGTACCCGGACATGTTGACCAGGTCCAGCATCCGGTCGACCTTCTGGCGGATCTCGTCCCGGGGCGTTTTCTTGAGCTTCAGGCCGAAGGCGATATTGTCCGCCACGTTCAGGTGGGGGAAGAGGGCGTACTTCTGGAACACCGTGTTGACGCGGCGCTTGTAGGGCGGAAGGCCGGTGATGTCCTTTCCGTCAAAGACCACCGTGCCCTCGTCGGGCGATTCAAACCCGCCGATGATGCGCAGGGTCGTCGTCTTCCCGCAGCCGGAGGGGCCCAGCAGGGTCACAAACTCCTTTTTGCGGATGTACAGGTTGATGTGATCCAGGACCGTCACCCCGTCGTACGCCTTGGTGATGTTGGACAGGGTGATCAGCCGGGGCTGCTCTTCCATGCTGCTGTACTCAGGGCGGGATACGTTGATGTCGGGCATAAGGGGGTTCCTCCGTATTGACTGGGATGGTTGTTAGTGTGGAGTTAGGAGTTAGGAGTGAGGAGTTGAAATTGGTTGGTGAAAAGGATGAGGAAGAGTCATTTTTATGATATGGAGGTTTTTGTCGTTTTTGTGGAAGAAGAAAGGATTTTTCGTAATTCTTCAGCGTCGTGGCGGATGCTTTCATACTGTTCAGATGTCAGATAATCTGTCTGGTATAGTAAATCCAGCCAGTATAATGTTTCTGATGTTTCTTTCAGTGAATTATACAGCTTGGAAAGGAAATCGCTGCGGCTGATCGCATAATCAGCTTCAGCAAGATTCGCACCTATGGAAGTACCTGAACGAAGCAATTGTTTGGAGATGAGAAACTCTCTCTTTTCACTGCATAAGCACTGATACAATCTGATGATCCTGACGGCGAACGCTTTGCTTTTCGTACTTACCAGGCTCAAGAGCTTTCCTCCCATCGTATTTGTTTTGCAGAACAAGCGTCAGAGGAAGTGAAATGAAAGCCATTTTCAACTCCTCACTCCTACCTCCTCACTCATTTTAAAACGAGGGCGGCGTCGAAATCCACAGCACTCGTGCCGGGGTTTTCGTCCTGTTGAGCAGGCAGTGGGACTGGCCGGGATGGATGCTGAAGCTCGCGCCGGGCTTCAGGCGGTGGACCTGCCCGCCCAGCACCAGCTGCGGGGAGCCCTGCAGCACGTAGCCGAATTCCTCGCCCTCGTGGGGCTCGATCTCTTCGGTGCGGCCGCCGGGCGACAGGGTGATCAGGATGGGCTCCATCCGGTTTTTCTGCGCGACCGGCACCAGCCAGACCACCCTGACCCCGAGTTCCTCATCCACCTTTTCGAACATGTCGTTTTCGGTGAAGATGAACTGCTCCTGGGAAGGGCCGGAAAAGAATTCCTCCAGCGTGATGCCCAGGGCTTCCAGCATGTCCGTCAGCGTGGCGATCGAAGGGGAGGCCTGGTTCCGCTCCACCTGGGAGATGAAGCCCTTGGTCAGCTCACACCGGTCCGCCATTTCCTCCTGGGTGAGGTTTCGCTGGATCCGCAGCTGCTTGAGTTTCTTGCCGATATCCTGGGTTCCCATGTGTGACGCCCCCTTTCCGGTCCGCCGGCTGCCGTTGGCGGCCGGCCGGTTTGGTAACAGCAGTGCTAAACTTTTGGTTCAGTGGCCCGGTTTAGTTTTTCTAAACTTTTTGGGCAGGAACATTAAACCACAGATTGAATCGATTGTCAATCCTTTCCGGGAATTTTTTCGGTGGCATCATGGAAATCTGCGTTTTCCGGAAATAAATTGACCAGATCGGACGCTGTATGTTATAATGTATCAGAAAATGATCTTGAAAGGGCCGGAAGGAGAAAAAATGACATGAAACGGTTCAGCTGTTTTTTGTTTGTCTGCGCTCTGACGCTGTGCCTTGCCTGCGTGTATGCGGGGGCAGAGACGGTTTCCTGGTTTGACGGGGACGGGGAAACGTACAACAGCCTGGGAGAGCATTTTCTCTTTGAGGCCCGGGAGGACCGCGCCGTCCTGACCGGCTACTGGGTGGAGAAGGGCCGGGAGCAGCCGGAGACGGTGAACGTGCCGGCCCGTCTGGGCGGCATGCCGCTGACGGCAATCGGCGGGTGCGCCTTTGACGGCTGGGCTCCGATGGACCTGCCAGACGGGCAGCGGCGGCCGTATGTCGGGGAAAAGGTGGAGAAAATCGTGATCCCGGAAGGCGTCACGGCGCTGGAGGACGGCGCCTTCTGCGAGGCGCACGACGTAAAGTCCGTCAGCCTGCCATCGACCCTGACGGACATTGCGGTCGGCATGACCTTTGAACATCTGGACGCGGAAATTGAGTTCCCGAACGGAAACCAGGTGTTCCGGGTGGAAAACGGCTTCCTCATCGACAGCCGGACGGAGGGGCTCCTCTACTGCGCCCCTTCTGCGCGGGAGCTGCCGCTGCCCCGCGTCCGCCGGATCGAGGCCAACGCCCTGGAAAACTATACTTTCTGGCAGGAGACGCTCGAATTCCCGGACAGCGTGGAGTATATCGGCGGGTTCAGCGCCTATGACTGCGTCGACCTGAAGGAGATCATCGTACCGGGCAGCGTAAAGGAAATCGACGATTACGGACTGTTCTGCAACTCCGCCGAGCGCATCGTCCTGAACGAAGGGCTGGAAAAGATCGGCGCGTACGCCTTCTACGCGACGGAGGCGGGGACGATCGTCATCCCCTCCACGGTGACGTGGGTCGGGTACGACGAATCGCTGGACGAGGAATATCTGGACGGGGAACCGCTCCCGATGATCTTCCTGAACCCGGACTGCGTACTGGAAACGGCGGAAGAATACGAGTCCCGACATTGGCGGGAAGAGACGCAGAACGATGCTGTCATTCAGTCGGACGGGACGGACCTTCGGCTGGCGGAGCTGATCGACGACGGCTCGGGACGGCTGTTTGTCCGGGTGACGATGAAGGAATCCGGGCGGATGTTCCTGTCCTGCTGGTATCCGGCCGGGGCCGGCCTGGACACCGGTCACGGCGGGGACAGCATCCTGCTGAAAATGGAAGACGGCGAAGCGGCGGGCCTTTCTCTCACGTTTGACTTTGACGGGAAAACCTGGCATCTGACCGGCGCGGCGAAAGAGGGGGACTGGAGGGCGGACGTTTCCGGCGGCCGGTACGTTTTCAATGACTTCGCCTCGCCGGATCCGGCCTTGGAATGGACGGCGGAAGGGGACGGCCTGCTGACGGAGGTGTTTTTCCGGCAGATCCTGAAGCTGGGAGAAGAGTATGACCGGCAGAAGCCGGACAGGCCGGTATGTCGTCAGGAAGATCAGAAGCCGTAACAAAATACCGCCCGGCTGCCGGCCGGGCGGATATGATTTTTGGAAATGTCCTGAAGAATTCTGATCACGAAAGCAATGGTTCAGTCCCCCCCCCCGGGATATTTGCTCTGCGCGATACAGAAGGGGTGATCAGGGGATGCTTCCTGATGATCATCCGCTGCGGGCTGCGCGGCAGCCCCATGCGCATGAAGAACGGATCAGCTGATCGGGGTAATCTGGTACAGCAGGACGCAGAGCAGGCCGTCTTCGTCGAAGGTGATCTCGGTGTTGTCCTCCGTCAGCAGGATTTCGCTGCTGATCAGTTTGTCCATCAGGTCATCCATGGTGCAGGTGACCGGGAGTTCCGCTTCCAGATCGCTCCAGTCCAGAAAGACGGCGCTGGGGCTGACCCCGCATTCGATGAAGACAGGGCCGCGCCAGAAGGGCTGGTTCATCTCGTTGGTGACGGTATACAGCCCGTCGTCCCGCTGGGTGAAAACCAGGGTATCGGTGCCTTCGATCTGTCTGTTCACAACAAACTGTCCGGGTTCCCCGGTGATCGAAATCACGCTGTAGGGATAGCCGCTGACGACGATGGTATCGCCCTCCCGGAGCGTTTCGATTTTATCCTGCGCAAACGTTTCCTGTTCGCAGAGCGTGAAGAACAGGGAAAGGTCCGCGGTATCGCCGTCCCAGGTGTAGCTGATCAGCCGGGCATGATAGGTCTGACCGGCGACGATCTGGCGGACCAGAGCGGAGGATTCGGGGCTGACCGATTGGGCGCAGGCGGCGGCGCACAGGAATGTCAGAACGGCGCACAGCAGCAGGACGGCTGTCTGTTTGATCCGGGGTTTTTTCATGGTGAGTCTCCTCGTGGTTTTATTTCCTGGCCGGGACACGCTTCTTGGCCGGCACAATGGCCCGCTGCGGGCAGACCAGGACGCACAGATGGCAGCCGACGCACTTGCTGCCGTCCAGTTTGGGCCGGCGGCTGCGGTCCAGGTGGATGGCCTGGTGGCCGCCGTCCGCGCAGGAAACCATGCAGCGTCCGCAGCCGATGCAGCGGTCTCTGACAAACTTCGGGTACAGGATGGTGTCCCTTTCCAGGGTATCGGTGGTGCTGCTCAGGGAATCCAGCCCCAGGCCGACCGCTTCCCGGACGCTGCCGAAGCCCTTTTCGGCCAGGTAGAGGTTGAGGCCGTCCTTCAGATCGTCAATGATCCGGTAGCCGTACTGCATGACCGCCGTGGTGACCTGGATGGATCCGCCGCCCAGGAGAATAAACTCCAGGGCGTCCTGCCAGGTCTCCACCCCGCCCATGGCGGACAGGTGCATGCCCCGGAGCTGCGGGTTCTGGGCAAGCTCGGCGATAAAGCGCAGGGCGATGGGCTTGACGGCGTTGCCGCTGTAGCCGCCGAAGGCGCTCTGCCCGTGCACCGCGGGGGAGGATACATAGGTGTGCGGGTTGACGCCTACCACGGATTTGATGGTATTGATGGCTGCCAGGCCGTTTGCCCCGCCCCGGCGGGCTGCTTCCGCAGCCGGGCTCATCCGGTCCACATTGGGGGTGAGCTTGGCCAGCACCGGAATAGAACATCCCCGTCTGGCGGCGGCCGTAAAGCGCTCCACCAGCTCAGGCACCTGGCCGATGTCCGAGCCCAGGCCCCCTTCCGCCATGTTGGGGCAGGAGAAATTGAGCTCCACCGCGTCCGCCCCGTTCTCTTCGCACATGCGGGCCAGTTCCGTCCATTCCTCTTCGTTCTGACCCATGATGGAGGCCAGGATGAACTTGGATGGGTAGTTGGCCTTGAGCCTGCGGAAGACGGCCATGTTTTCGGCCGGGCTGTGGTCGGACAGCTGCTCGATGTTCTTGAATCCGGCGATGCTCCCGTTGTCGCCCAGGACGGCGGAAAAACGTGGGGAAGCCTCGTGAATGTCCAGGGTGCAGACGGTCTTGAAGCACGCGCCTGCCCAGCCGGCCTCAAAGGCCCGGGCGCACATGTCGTAGGTGCTGGCCACCACGGAGGAGGACAGCAGGAAGGGGTTTTCCAGCGGGATCCCGCACAGGTCGCAGGCAAGGCGCTTTTCGTCGTCCGGCACGGCGGTTTCACACTCCGGAAGCACCTGGTAGTAAAGCTGATTCATCAGATCCCGCACCGGGACTTCGCCCGCCCTCACGCAGGCCCGTTCGCAGGGGGCGCCGCAGGTCAGGCAGGGATTGTCCTTCGGCAGGCGCTGGGCGGCGGTCTGTTCGCTGCGGAACCAGAGGCTGCGAAGCAGCCCTGCGGGATTGAGCTTTGGGCACGCGCTGTCGCACGGCGCGTCAGCGCACAGGGCGCAGCGGATCATATCCGCCCGGCTGATGCGCGGTTCAAGAGGTATCATCCAATCGTCCCCCTTTCATAGTGTATGGTTTATTATAAGCGGATATCGGGGGCAAGGCAAGTAAATTCTTTGAGGCAAAACCAGAGCGCCGCGGCAACCGCCGCGGCGCTCTGGTATCACAGACATTTCATTACGCATTATTCATTATGCATTATGAATTAAACATTTACCTTCCCGGTTTGATCAGCCGGACCTTGTACACCACGTCCAGGGCCTGCATGCGGGCGAGCAGGGCCTCGTCCGGCTGGCCGGCCAGGTCGAGCACGGTGTAGGCGTACTCGCCGCGGGACTGGTTGACCATGTTTTCGATGTTGATGTTGGCGGAAGCCACCAGGCCGGTCACCGTACCGATGACGTTGGGCACGTTCCTGTGCAGGACGGTCAGGCGGGGCATCGTCACGGGGGAGAGGGCGCAGTTGGGATAGTTGACGGAATTGCGGATCGTGCCGACGTTCAGGTAATCGCTCAGCTGGCCGGCGATCAGGCGGACGCAGTTGTCCTCGCTTTCCGGGGTGGAAGCGCCCAGATGGGGGGTAAAGACGGTGTTTTTGACGCCCATCAGGGCGGGCACCGGGAAGTCGGACACGTAGGCGCGGAGGGCGCCGGATTCGAGGGCCTCTTTGACGGCCTCGGTGTCCACCAGGGCGTCGCGGGCGTAGTTGATCAGGGCGGCGCCCTGCTTCATCTGGGCTAGGGCGGCGGCGTCCATCATGGAGCGGGTGCCCTCGGTCAGCGGCACATGCAGGGAGATATAGTCGGACTGGCGGAGCACCTCGCTCAGGTCCGTGCTGTGATGGACCGCGCGGGACAGGGCCCAGGCGTGCTCGACGGAAATGTAGGGGTCGTAGCCCAGCACATTCATGCCCAGGGAATAGCCGATGTTGGCCACCATGACGCCGATGGCGCCCAGGCCGATGACGCCCAGGGTCTTGCCGGAGATTTCAGGGCCGACGAACTGCTTCTTGCTCTTTTCCACCAGCTTGGCAAGGTCCGGATCACCGGCATGCTCTTTCGTCCAGGCGATGCCTTCGGACACCCGGCGGGAAGCCAGCAGCAGGGCGGCGATCACCAGTTCCTTGACGGCGTTGGCGTTCGCCCCGGGGGAGTTGAAGACCACCACGCCCTTCTGGGCCATTTTGTCCAGGGGGATGTTGTTGACGCCGACGCCGGCGCGGCCGACGCACAGCAGCTGGTCCTCGATGTCCATCTCGTGCATGTCGGCGCTGCGGACGATGATGGCGTCGGGCTTTTCGGCCTCGGCGCTCACCAGGTATTTGTCCCCGCTCAGGATGTCGCGGTAGACCGGGGAAATGGGGTTCAGATTCCGAATCTTATACATGGTCATTTGTTCTCCGTTTCAAACTTTTTGAGGAAACCGCACAGGGCTTTGACGCCCTCGACCGGCATGGCGTTGTAGATGCTGGCGCGCAGGCCGCCCACGAGGCGGTGGCCCTTGAGGTTGGTCAGGCCCGCTGCGGCCGCTTCCTTGACGAACCGGGCGTCCAGATCCGGGTTCGGGGTGGTGAAGGTCACGTTCATCAGGGAGCGGTCGGCCTTCTGCGCGGTCGGACGGTAGAAGGAGGAAGCGTCCAGCGTGTCGTAGAGGAGCTTCGCCTTTTCCAGGTTCCTTTCATAGATGCCTTCGACGCCGCCCTGCTTTTTGAGCCATTTCATGCAAAGCCCGGTGATGTAGACGGAATAGGTGGGCGGGGTGTTCAGCATGGAGCCCTTTTCGTCCATCAGCGTCCAGTTGAGCACCTTGGGGCACAGGGGGCTGGGGGAGCCCAGCAGGTCTTTGCGGACGATCACGACGGTCAGGCCGGCGGGGCCGATGTTCTTCTGCGCGCCGGCGTAGATGACGCCGAAGCGGGAAACGTCACAGGGCTGGGACAGGATGTTGGAGGACATATCGGCCACCAGCGGCACGCTGCCGGTCTGCGGCAGGGAGGTCCAGCGGGTGCCGAAAATGGTGTTGTTGGTGGTGATGTGCAGGTAATCGGCGTTGGGGTCGAGCGCGGCCGGATCGATCGCGGGAATGTGGGTGTAATTGTCTTCCCGGGAGGAAGCGACGCAGCGGACCTTGCCGTAGGCTTCCGCCTGCTTGAGCGCGCCGTGGGCGAAGTTGCCGGAGTCCACATAATCCGCGCTGGTCTTGAGCAGGTTCAGCGGGACCGCGGCGAACTGGCCGGTGGCGCCGCCCTGCAGCATCAGAACCGTATAGTTGTCCGGCACGGCCATCAGTTCCCGGATCAGGGAGACGGCCTCGTCAAAAATGGCCTGGTAGCCCTTCGACCTGTGGCTCATCTCCATGACGGACATCCCCGTGCCGCCGAAATCCAGCAGTTCGCCGGCCGCCTGGGCCAGCACTTCTTCCGGCAGCATGGCCGGACCGGGAGCGAAATTGTAAACTCTGCTCATGTCAGTTCCTCCTCTGATGATGGGACAAATGAACATATTCTATCATACCCTGCCGGACGGATTTGTCAACCGGGCAGCAGCCGTCCGGCTGCTTTTTTTGTGTATTTCGGTATTCAGATATACAGGCAAACAGCCTCAGCTGCGGATTTCAGCCCCGAACTGTTCATTGCAAACCTTGAGCACCTTGTTCATCAGGCGCTGGATCTCTTCGTCGGTCAGCGTGTGGTCTTCGGCTCGGAAGGCCAGGGAGAAGGCCACGGACTTGTTGCCCAGGCCGACCTGGATGCCGCGGAACACGTCGAACATGGAGATGCTTTCCAGCATCTTCCCGGCGGCCTGCTTCATGGCCTCCATCACAGGCCCGACGGGCTGGGCCTCCCGCATGACCAGGGCCAGGTCGCGCGTGACCAGCGGGAAGCGGGCGATGGGTTTGACGTGGCCCATCGGGGCCGCGCAGGCGAAGAGGGCTTCCATGTCCACGACGGCGGCGTAGGACCGGTCGGTCAGTTCATAGGTCTCCATGACGTCCGGATGGATTTCGCCGACTTCCGCGATCACGGTGTCCCCGCAGACGATGGAGGCGCGGCGGCCGGGGTGGAAGTAGGGGGAATCGTTTTCCCGGATGCTGTAAGATACGCCGGCCCTGGTCAGCAGGACTTCGACGACGCCGCGGACGGAGTAGAAATCTTCTTTCCCGCCGCAGGCGCACAGGCAGAGCTGGCTGCGCTCGGTGGGCAGGTTTTCGTTCGTCCGGTGGGCGTTGTCAAACACCTTGCCCAGTTCATACAGGCGGATGTCCGTGTTGCCGTGGGCCAGGTTGGAAGACAGGGTGGTCAGCGCCCCGCACAGCAGGGTGGTGCGCATGTAGGCGGAATCTTCGCCCAGGGGGTTGCGGAGCGGCAGGGCGTTCAGCCGGTCGTCCCCTTCCCGGAGGTACAGCTGCTCAAGCTTCTTTTTGTTGATGAAGGAGAAGGTCATCGTCTCATAGAAGCCCAGGCCGGTCAGGATCGTCCGCGCGAAATCGTTCTGCAGCATCGTGGCGGAACGGCCGCCGTTGGCCGCCCCGCGCAGCGGGGTGATCGGGATCAGGTCGTAGCCGGCGTAGCGGAGCACTTCCTCGCACAGATCGGCCTCGCCTTCCACATCCTGGCGGAAGAGGGGGGCGGCGGCGGTCAGCGTGTCCCCGGAAAGGCTCACGTCGAACTGAAGCTTTTTGAGGATCTTCACCATTTCTCTGCCGCTGACGGTAACGCCCGCGCGGCGGTTGATCCGTTTCACCGAAGCGGTGATCGGCTGGTGGACGACCGGGTCCGGGTACAGGTCGATCAGGCCGGGCACGACGTCGCCGGCGTCCAGCTCGTTCACCAGCTGGCAGGCGCGGTTCAGCCCGTCCAGCACGGTGGCGGGGGAGACGCCGCGTTCAAACCGTCCGCTGGATTCCGTCCGGAAGCCCAGGGAGCGGGCGGTCAGGCGGATGCTGGTGCGGTCGAAGGCGGCGGCCTCGAACAGGACCGTGGCGGTCCCTTCAGTGATCTCGCTTTCTTCGCCGCCCATGATGCCGGCCAGGCCGGTCGGGCCCTTTTCGTCGCAGATCAGCAGCTCGCCGCCCTTGAGGGTGTGCTCCTTGCCGTCCAGCGTGCGCAGGATTTCACCGGCTTCGGCTCTGCGGACGATGATGTGGCTGCCGGCCACCTTGCTCAGGTCGAAGGCGTGCATCGGATGGCCGGTTTCGAGCATCACGAAGTTCGTGATGTCCACGACGTTGTTGATGGAGCGCATGCCGGCCGCGTGCAGGGCCTGGCGGAGCCAGGCGGGGCTTTCGCCGATCCGCACGTTTTTGACGACGCGGGCGGTGTAGCGGGGGCAGAGCCCGCTGTCCAGCACGTCGACCCGGGCGAAATCGCTGATATCGCCCTCGCCGCAGTCTTTGACGGTGATTTCGGGCAGCCTGAGCTTGGTGCCCATGGCGGCCGCGGTTTCCCGGGCGACGCCCCATACGCACAGGGTATCCGGCCGGTTGGCCAGGATTTCAAAATCGATCACGTGGTCATTGAGACCGAAAATTTCCCGCACGTCCGTGCCCAGGGGATGGTCTTCCCGGAACACCAGGATGCCCTCGTCCCCCACGCTCGGATAGAGCTCCACCGGCACGCCCATTTCGGGGCCGGAGCAGATCATGCCGCAGCTTTCCACGCCGCGCAGCTTGCCCTTCTTGATCGTGCCGTCCGGCAGGACCGCTCCGACCAGGGCGACGGGCACCAGCTGGCCGGCGGCCACGTTGGGCGCGCCGCAGACGATCTGCAGGGACTCTGCCTGGCCGACGTCCACCGTGCAGACATGCAGGTGGTCGGAGTTTGGATGGGGTTCGCAGGTCAGCACCTTGCCGACCACGACGTTCTGCAGCTTTTCGCCCATGTCCTCAATGCCCTCGACGCCGGTGCCGGTCATGATCATCCGGCTTTCGTATTCGGCGGGGGTCACCGGAATGTCCGCGTACTGCTTGAGCAGATTCATGGATACTTTCATATCTGTTGTCCTCCCGTGTCAGCGGAACTGCCGGAGGAAGCGCATGTCTCCCTCATACAGCAGCCGCATGTCCCTGATGCCGTAGCGCAGCATCGTGATCCGCTCCAGGCCGATGCCGAAGGCGAAGCCGGAATACTTCGTTGAATCAATGCCGCACATGTCCAGCACCTTGGGGTTCACCATGCCGCAGCCCAGCACTTCGATCCACCCGGTATTCTTGCACATCCGGCAGCCCTTGCCGCGGCAGGAGACGCAGGTCAGGTCGACCTCGGCGGAAGGCTCGGTGAAGGGGAAGAAGGAAGGACGGAAGCGCACGCTGATGTCGCTGCCATACAGGCGGTTGGCAAAGGCGGCCAGGGTCGCCTTGAGGTCGCCCATGGAGATGTTCTCGTCGATGACCAGGCCTTCGATCTGGTGGAAGACCGGGCTGTGCGTGGCGTCCACCTCGTCGGCGCGGTAGACCCTGCCGGGACATATGATCCGGATGGGGGGCTTGCGGGAAGTCATGATCCGGGCCTGCACGGGCGAGGTGTGGGTGCGCAGCACGACGTTGTCGTCAATGTAGAAAGTGTCCTGCGCGTCCCGGGCGGGATGGTTCTTGGGGATGTTCAGCAGCTCAAAGTTGAAGTGGTCCAGTTCCACCTCGGGGCCTTCCACCACTTCGAACCCAAGGCCGGTGAAGCAGTCGACGACCTCGTTCAGCACCAGGGTGTTGGGGTGCGGGGACCCGACGGGCGGCAGCGGACGGGGCTCGGTGATATCGATCCGCTCGGCTTTGAGCTGCAGCTCCCGGGCCATCTCCTGCATGGCCTTCTGCTTTTCATCCAGCAGGGCGGTAAAGCGTTCGCGGCGCTCGTTGATCATCTGGCCGAACTTCGGCCTGTCCTCGGGGCTCAGGCTCCCCATCGAACGCAGCAGCGCCGTCAACTGGCCTTTTTTGCCCAGCATTTTGACCCGGAGCGCTTCCAGGGCGGGCAGGTTCTCTGTGCTGCCCAGCTCTTTTTCCAGCGCATCGTCCAGAAGCTTCAAATCGTCCAACATACCCATCTGGCTCAATTCCTCCCATTTTTTCAATTCAAAACGCCCTGTGCGCCGGAAAGCGCACGGGGCGTGCTTGGACGCGGTACCACCCGTTTTCGGTAAAGCATGCTCTTTTGCAAAAAGCAGGCAACCCTCATGACGCCCCAGTAACGCGGGGCCAACGGCAGCGGCTGACCGGACAAACGTTTGACCGCTGCGGCTTGGAGGCGAATGCTCTGCCTTTGCCGCAGGCGGCTTTCAGCCCGTGACCGCCCTCTCTGCACCCGGCAAATGGTGTGGCAGAGGTTGTTCCTCCGCTTCGCCGTATGGATGGCATTTTAGCACGGAAAAGAAGGAAAGTCAATCATCAAAGCAGCGGTGATTTCCTGTCCGTACGAGTCCGTATGAGATTCCCGGCCGGATGCGGCACAGGCTCTCTTCATGGTTTCTTTCGGCGCGCTTCCGGCGGAAGGATATTCCATGCTGCGTTTCCGAAACCGCGTCGGTGTTCATACTTCTTCCTGCTCTTGTATTTCTGACCTCTTCATTATATAATTATAAAAGTAAAGCTTTTTGAGGGGAGCGGAACAGCTGTGAAAAAAGGAATCTCGTTTTTGCTTGTCCTGACAGTGGCTCTTGTACTCAGTGTCTGCGCGTCCGCTGCTGTCCTGACACTTCCGGCTGGGACAAAATCCATTGAGGATGAAGCGTTTTATGGCGACAAGAAGCTCGATCAGGTGGTTCTGCCTGAAGGACTGACGACAATCGGCAGCAAAGCATTCGCCTATTCATCAGTCAAAAAAATCAATCTGCCGGAAAGCCTGACTTATATTGCCGGCAACGCGTTTACCGGTGTGAGCAATCCTGTCATGGTCGCGGTACCGGCGTCCTATGCCTATGGATGGGCGGAACCCAAAGGATATACTATTGAAGACAGATTTCCTACGCTGGTGACGGGCAGCCACGGCGATCGTGTACTTCTGGTGCAGCAGTATCTGATTTTGCTGGAATATTACTCCGGATAAGCAGACGGCGTGTTTGGGACGGCCATGGTCAATGCCGTGAAACAGTTTCAGAGCAGCAATGGCTTGACAGTGAACGGAAAGGTGAACCTGGCTGCCTGGAACAAGCTGAAAATGCTGCAGAAGGAAAAATATCCGTTTATGGCGCTTGGCAGCCATGGCGCCAGCGTGCGTCAGGTGCAGGAGTACCTGATTCTGTTGGGATATCTTTCCGGAGAAGCGGACGGTGTATTCGGCACAGCCATGGAAAATGCGGTCAAACAGTATCAGCGTGAAAAGGACCTTGCAGCGGATGGAAGAGTCGGTTTGACGACCTGGATCAGGCTCAGGGAATCCTATGTAAATGAATTCCCGAAGATGATGCGCGGTTGCTACGGGGATGATGTACGGCTGGTTCAGGAGTACCTGAGGGCGCTGGGCTATTACTCTGAAGAACCGGATGGCACATACGGAGCGGTGATGGAATTAGCGGTCAGGCAGTTTGAGCGGGACCATGGCCTTCCGGCAGATGGAATCATCAGCCGTTCAGTCTGGATAGTCATCAAACAGGCTTATGATCAGCTGCCTGTGATCCTGATTCAGCCGGCAGATCAGAGCGCCGGAGCAAACACTGTTGTGTCCTTCTCAGTGGAAACCGAAAACGCCGACAGTTACCAATGGGAATTCAGTGAGGATAACGGAGAAAACTGGGCGGAACTGACCAACGGCTTGTTCTGGCAGGGAAACAGATCAGATACGCTGTCCTTTACTGCCGCTCTTGACTATGATGGATATTGGTTCCGCGTCATCGTGACCGGAGAAGGCGGCTCACGGGCTTCTGAACCAGCCAGCCTGACGATCATCCCGCCGCCGGAATTTGTGGTTCAGCCGGCTGGTAAGACTGTCGAAGCGGGTACACTTTCGTTCTTCCAGGTGTTAGCTGTGAATGCAAACGCCTACCGCTGGGAAATCAGCAGCGATGGGGACCATTGGACGGCAATGACAGACAATGATATCTGGATGGATACCAATCGCCCGATTTTACGTTTTCATGCATCACCGGACTTTGATGGTTATCTGTTTCATGCCATTGCAATCGGGATCGGGGGCGAAACTGCTTCAGATTCTGTCATGCTCACGGTACTGAAGAAACCGGTTATCCTCACACAGCCGGCCGATCAGACTGCTGCGGCCGGTGAAGAAGTCACTTTTTCCGTGGAAGCCCTTTACACCGACAGCTATCAATGGGAATACAGCTGGGATGGGATGGATCCTTGGAAATCCCTGACCAACAGCGCTTTCTTTGTGGGAAACAAAACAGACACATTGACCTTTAACGCTGATAACCGATATGATGGCATGTTTGTCCGCGTAAGTCTGACCGGAAAGAATACCAGAACTGGACAGAGTGTTACAGTATTCTCCAATCCAGCGGTGTTAACCACGAAATTACCGCCTCCTACGTCTGTATCGGCAATTGCTACTGATAGCAGAACAATCAGCCTGTCGTGGGAAGTTTCCGGAGATGTGGAAGGTGTTATTATCCGCATCCGTTCCGGAAACTCGGATCCATATATTTACGCGCGGGAGGAGGCGGGAACAGACTGGATCATGATCCCTGGCCTTGAACCAATAACCAGATATTATTTCTATCTGTCTGCTTATCTCGGAGACAAAGAAAGCGATCCGTATGTGGTGAGCACTGTCACGCTCGCAAATTGAAAGAGGCAGGGCAGCCGCTGCAGTTTACGGTTAAAAGTGGATCATCTGATCAAAAGATGATCCACTTTTGCGCATTATTTGAGCATTTGGTGGACAAAAACTGGGCACGGCCTGTAAAAAGGAAACAGGAGGAGTCCGGGAATGTTGAAAAGCAGAATTGAGAAAAGGATTGAAACGGAACGGTCAAAACCAGATTATACATCCAAATATGACATGATCAAATTGTTTTCAGAAAGTAAAAAACTCTTGTATTTCAGCATGTTTTGTATGGATATCACTGCTTTGGAAACTTTCCGGAAAATCCATTCATGGCGATTTATTGCGCAACAAATGAGCAGACGAAACCGGATTCGCCATTGCGGAAACGGGCGTGAATAAAGATAATAAAGCAAAAATGAGCGGATTGCTCAAAGATTGTAAGGAGGATGGCATCATGAAGAGGCCACGGCGTCCAAGGTAGCGCCGATTACCGTGCGCTGCGCCATTTCCGTGGTGTCCGCCGTCCCGATTCTGATCGTCTATCCCTTCCTCCAGAAGTATTTCGTGACCGGCATGGCGCTGGGCAGCGTGAAAGGATGACGCACTGATGACGGAAGAAAACAGAAGCCCCGGACTGACGATCCACGAAAACCTCCCTGAGGAGGACGGCAGCCGGTTTGCGGACGGGTTCCGCATCCTTCAGGGCAAGCAGGAATTTGTGACCTACCGGGAGCATTCCTCGGTCCGCGTCTGGTCTTCCGAAGTGCCGGGCCATTTCGACAGCCATATCCACTCCGCGGTGGAGATCATCGTGCCGCACCGGGGCGTTTCGGTGTATCAGCTGTCGGACCGGGTGTACAGGGTCCATCCGGGGGAGGTGCTGATCATTCCCCCCGGCTGCCCGCACATGCTGACGGAGAGCGGGGACATCCAGCGCTACCTGATCCTCTTTGAGCCGGCCCCGCTGTTTACCCTGCAGGACATGCCATCCGTCAGCGCGATGACGCAGCAGCCGATGTACCTGAAGGAAAGCGATGAGCTGACCAAAGAAGTGATCACCCTGCTGATGAAGGTCGTGGAGACTTATTTCGGTAAGGAGAAAATGTGGAATACCTCCTGCTACGCCTGCCTGCTGGAGCTCTACGCCCTCCTGGGCAAGCGTTATCTGAGCCAGGTGGCCCCGTCCGTCCCGCTCCGGCGCCTGAGCGTCGACCCGGAACTGATGAACAGCGCGATGACCTACATCGGCGAAAACTACATGAAGGAGCTCTCGCTGGAGGAGGTAGCCTCCTTCGCGGGTTTTTCCAAGTACTATTTTTCCCGCGTGTTCAAGGAGTTTTCCGGGATCTCCTTTTCCGATTACCTGACGGTGAAGCGCCTGAACGCCTCGGCCAACCTGCTGATCCACACCGACCTGCCGATCCGCGAGGTCGCGAAGGAATCCGGCTTCGGCAGCGTCGGCACCTTCAACCGCGTCTTCCGGGAGCGCAAGCGCTGCACCCCCACCCAGTTCCGCACCATCTACGGGGAGGCCTCCCCGGCGATCCGCCGCCACCCCCTCTTCCAGCAGGAGGGGAAGGGGTAGGCAGCCTGCCCTGACCGGAAAGGGTAAGGGCGTATTTCTGAAACTACAAATCACAGCCGGCCGC
>JBGUJG010000082.1:0-11403 GCA_045113695.1 Christensenellales bacterium | reverse complement strand
TCGCCGTAGCGGCGGCCCCTGGGCCGCCACTGAGTGAGGAGTTAGGAGTGACCGCTCCCTCCGGTCGCCGTAGTGGCGGCCCCTGGGCCGCCACTGAGTGAGGAGCTAGGAGTGACCGCTCCCTCCGGTCGCTCAGTGAGGAGTTAATAGTCATGAAACCAATTTCAACTCCTCACTCCTCATTCCTCACTCCTCACTCTGAGAAGCTCTTCACTTCTCACCCAAAGAAAGAAGGACGCCGGGCGCTGCCGCCTGACGTCCTTCTTTCCAGACAATGTCATCCTACCACAAAGGGCATGGGAAGTAAAGCTGAAAATGCGTTGAAAAAACCGATTATTTCGTTGCAAAACCATTGAAAAAGTGTTGAAAAAACGTTGAAAACGGGACTTTTTTTCCTGATATTTCAGAAAAAACAGAATGTTCGTGTTTTTTCTGCCGCATCCGGAAATCCCGGCTTTCGGCTTTCCGGCAATTGTGCTATACTGAACAGGTTCCGTCCGGCCGCGTCTCACTCCGGAACAGCAAGGAGATCACCGATGCTTTACCCCCTTTGGTTCCTGGTCGTCACCCTCGGCTATTTCGTCAAGGGGACGGCGGGCTTCGGCAATTCGCCGATCCATACCGGCCTGATGGCCTTTTTCATGAACAACGCCGACCTGACCCCGGTCGATTATGTGCTGACGGCCCCGGCCAACATCGCCCTGACCGTCAGGCACAGGAAATACCTGATCCCAAAGCTCTGGATCCCCGGGGCGCTGATCACGATGGCCGCCTCCGTTCCGGGCGTGCTGCTGCTCAAAAACATGGACGGCCGCGCCCTCAAGGTGCTGTTCGGCATCGTGATTGTCCTGCTGGGGGCAGACATGCTGCGCAGAAAAGACGCCGGCAGTCAGCCTCCGCCCCGGTGGGCGGTGCTGGCGCTGACCGCCGTGTCCGGGACGGTCAACGGCCTGTTCGGCATCGGGGTGCTGCTGGCCGCCGTCATGGGCCGGGTGATCCCCGACAGCCGGGCGTTCAAGGCGAACATCTCCGCCATTTTTTCCGCTGGCAGCATCGCCATGCTGCCGGTCTACCTGCTGACCGGCCTGCTGACCAGAGACGTCTTCCTGCGGGCCCTGTCCCTCTACCCCGCGATGGCCCTCGGCCTTTTCCTGGGCATCCGCTTCGCCGGCCGCCTCAAAGAGGAAACCATCCGGAAATGCACCGCCGTCCTGCTGATCGCGTGCGGGCTGTTTCTGGCGGCGGGAAACCTGAGATAAATCAGAGCGGAGAGCAGAAATATCAGAGTGGAGAGTGAAGAGCGGAGAGTGGAGATATGATTTTGTTTCACGAATCATCGCGAACCATATCTGATCTCCACTCTGCGGCCGGAGGCTGCGAAAACTCTCCGCTCTCCACTCTGTGAGCGCAGCGAACACAGCTCTCCGTTTCAGGAGGTTCGAATGAAAAACAACCGACGGAAAAAAACAAGCGGCGCCTGGTTCGGCGTCCTGTGCTTTGCCCTGATCGGGGCGGCGTGCGGGGCCCTGTTCCTGCTGTACCTGGACCGGGCGGAACAGGCAGGGCTGTCCGGGGGGCAGCGGCTGTGGGCTTTCGCGCTGATGATGGTCTGCCTGTACGGGGCGGCCCTGATCCAGATCATCATCCATGAGGCCGGGCATCTGGTGTTCGGCCTGCTGACCGGGTACCGGTTCTGCTCCTTCCGGGTGTTCAGCCTCATGTGGATCAGAGATAACGGAAAGATCCGGCTGAAGCGGATGAGCCTTGCCGGCACGGGCGGGCAGTGCCTGATGGGCCCGCCGGAGCTGTCGGACGGAAAAATGCCGGTGATGCTGTACAACTTCGGCGGGGCGATCCTGAACCTGGTTTCCGCCGCCCTGTTCCTGGGGCTTTCATTCCTGTGCCCGACCGTTTCGATGGTCCGGATCTTCCTGTGGTTCCTCGCCGTCTTCGGCCTGGGGTTCGCCCTGATGAACGGGCTGCCGCTGCCGGCGGCCGGGCTCAGCAACGACGGGCGGAACGCCCTCGATCTTTCCCGCAGCGGGGAAGCGGCCCGGGCCTTCTGGGTCCAGATGAAGGTCAACGAACTGACCTCGGACGGGGTCCGCCTCCGGGACATGCCGGCAAAATGGTTCGCCGTCCCCTCCGCCGAAGCCATGGGCAACGGGATCATCGCTCCCATCGGCGTGCTGGCCTGCAGCCGCCTGATGGATGAACACCGCTTTGCAGAAGCGGACGCCCTGATGAAGGACCTGCTCGCGCAGAAGAACGCCGTCGCCTCCGTACACCGCGGCCTGATGGTCTGCGACCGGATGTTCCTGGAGCTCATCGGGGAAAACCGCCCCGCCGTCCTGTCCGCCTTCCGGACCAAAGAGCAGCAGCAGCTGATGAAAGCGATGAAGACCTTCCCGTCCGTCCTCCGCACGGAATACGCCTGCGCTCTCCTGGGCGGCAGGGACCCGGCCCAGGCGGAAACCTTCCGCCGGCAGTTTGAAAAAGCCGTCCGCTCCTATCCGTATCCCGGGGAAATCCGGGCGGAACGGGAACTGATGGCCCTCGCCGCGGACGCCGCTTCATCCGGGAAAGCAAACGAATAATCACCTCCTGCTGCCCGGCCGCTGCCAGCCGGCCCGGCGCTTCCGTATCAACGGGATGAGGATTCATCCGGGAACCCGGTGAGTCTTCCGAGAGAAACAATCAACCCAGGAAAGGTGGAAATCAACATGAAAAAAACGCTCAGTTTGCTTCTGGCTGCTCTGATGGCATTCGCCGCTTTCGGCGCGGCGGCCGAAAGCGTGCCTGAAGCGGGAACCGCTCCGGCAGAAAACACTGCCGAAACAAAAGCCCCCGCGGCCGGAACCCAGGCCGAGCCGGAAGGCGCTCCCGCCACTGTCGGCGATTACCTGGCGGACGAAGGCTTTACGGGCATGATGTCCGTGGAACCGAAGTATCTGGCATTGGTCGTCCGGGAGGGGGACCGGTATATCCGCGTGGTCTCCAGCCTGGATTCAGAAACGTTCGGCCGGTATCTCGGCCTGCTGCTGCTGGGGGACGAAGATTCCGCGCAGGCGGATGCGCTGATCGCCGCCCTGCCCGTGAGCTATACCGAAGACATCACCGCCGTTCCCCTGTCCCAGGCGGAGCTGGATGCCGCCGCCGGCAAAACCGTCAGCGAGCTGGAAGCGGAAGGATTTGAACTCTCCGCATCCGAAGCGGATGAAGAGAACGTCACCTTCACGATGGCCAGGGGCCTGTACGACTACTCCTTCGCCATGAACGCGACTGCCGCGGAATATGCGCAGCTGGCCGAAACCGACGGCTTCGGAGCCCTGACGGTCAGGACCGCCCTCGGCGCCGAAGGCCTTTCCCGCAATGCGGCAAATCTGGCCTGGCAGGCGGACGGAACCTATGCGGCACCCGAAACCGAAGCGGAACCGGAAACCGGAGCCGACCCCTTTACCGCTTTCCTGGACGGCCTTGCAGGCCTTTGGAACCGGGCGGCGGAAGAAGGCGGAGCGGCCCTGGAAAAGGGGGAGCAGAAGCTCAATGAGTTCGCAGCCGGGCTAGAAGACAAGGCCTCTGAGGCCGCGGAAACCGGGGAAACCACGCTGGACGAACTTCTGAAATCCCTGACCGAAGCCGGCGAGAACGGCAAATCGAAGCTCGACGAGCTCCTTTCTTCCCTGGGCGAAACCCTGAACGAAGCCGGGAAAAACGGGAAAGCCGCGCTTGACGAACTCCTGAAATCCCTGGCCGAAGCGGGCGAAAGCGGGAAGATCAGGGTGGAAGAACTTCTTTCTTCCCTGGGAGAAGCCCTCAACAGGGCCGGTGAAGACGGCAAAACCAAATTCAGCGAGCTCCTCAGATACCTGGAAGAGAAAAAGCCGGAACTGGTTGACGGCTTCAGCTCCCTGCTGGATTCATTCCTCGGGCTGTTTCAGAATTAACCACTCCGTCTGACCCGGGGACTGACATTCCTCCGGCTCAGGCAAAAACCCTCAGCGCCGCCGCCGCGGCGCTTTTTGGATGCCCTTCTTTCCGCTGCCGGGACGCAGCGCCCAGGAGCATTCTGAGCACCGTGTCCGCCATCAGCCGCTGCCCGGCAGCGGAGGGATGGATGCCGTCCAGGCACATCAGTTCCGGGAAGTTCATCGCCCGGAGAAAGGGAGTGTTCAGGTCCAGCACCGGGCTGCCGGTGTCCGCGGCGGCCCCGCGGATGGCCTCCACATACGCGGCATGCCAGCGGCCGATGTGCTCGACATCCCCCAGATAGCGCAGGATCGCTTCCCGGTCCCGTCCGCGGCAGACCCATTCGAAATACCGCGCCGAATACAGCGGCGGCGGCAGCACCAGCACCGGGTTCAGCCCCCGCAGCCGGGCCTCCCGGGCAAAGCACCGCAGCAGATGCCCGAATTCCGGCAGCGGCGTCTTTCCGTCGTGAAAATGATCCGGGTCGGCCGATACAGCATCCCAGTCCAGGTCGCAGTCGTTGCCGCCGTACTGGATCAGCGCCGTTCCGCCGGGGGCCATGCTCCCGACTTCTTCCGCGCGGAATTCCTCATAGCCCATCCGGACGGTCTGCCCGAAGCGCGCAAAGCTGGTCAGCCCGATCCCGTGCGCGGCGACGATCCGCTCGCACCGCTCCGGCGTCAGGCGGTAACGCCCCCGCGCTTCGTCGTACACCACGCCTTTCCCGACAGAATCTCCCCAAAGATAGTATTTCATTTCGGCCATATCTTGTCACGCTCCTTTCATAATCTAAAGTTTAATTCTATATTACACGAACCCTGTCTTTCTGTCAACAGTTTTTTCCTTGCAAGGTCTGTATCCATATGCTATAATACCGATAAAGCAATTTGATCTTCGCTTACTTACCAATTTCAACTCCTCACTCCTCATTCCTCACTCCTCACTCTATTTCGAAAGGTGCCTGCCATGCCTGTTTTTTCCCCTTTTCCCTCCTGGGATTCCCTGCCTGATTTCGGCCTGTACATGGACCAGCTGCTGCTGTTCACCCAGCGCTGCGTCCCCGGCGAACTGACCGCCGGGATGGTCAACAGCTACGTGAAGGCCGGCCTCATGGACCGGCCGAAGGGAAAAAAATACAGCCGGGCCGCTCTGGCCCAGCTGCTGATGATCGCTTCCCTCAAGCAGGCCCTCCCGCTGGACAGCCTGCGCCGCCTGCTGCATCCCGCACCCGACGTCCCCGCGGAAGCGCTTTACGCCCGCTTCCTCGCCGCCTGCGAACGGGCCGAAGCCGACCTTGCCGGCCGGTCGGACGCCTCCGCCCTCGACCTCTGCGTGGAAGCCGCCGCCTGCGGACAGCTTTGCCGCAGGAAGCTTGAAGCGGATGAGGAAAACAGATGACTCTGCCTATTCTTTGACCGCATGATCAAATATCTTTGTATGTGAAGCATATTTCAGGTAAAGAACAACGAGGTGCTGACAGACATCGGCGCCCCGTTCTTTGGTTTATTCAGTTTTGGTAATTTCCCAGTAAAAACGCGCCATACAAAACGAATGGCGGTGTTCCGGTTATCCTCCGCTCATTTCGGTCCTGTCCTCCGACTCCAGGTGATATTCCCGTATGATGCGCCGGGCCTCGCGCATGGAAAAGTCCAGCAGCTCCTGCACGGCTTCTTTCTCCGCCCGGCTGCCCAGGAGGATGGTCTCCCAGGCGCTCAGGGGCTTTTCCCGCATGTCCAGACGGACCAGCCCGTAGGTCTCCTCAAACCGGCGCAGGGCGCACCGGGGCGCCAGGGTCACCGCGCCCTCCTTTCTGGCCTGGTCCACCACCATCTGCATGCCGCCCAGATAAGATACCTGCCTGAGCTCAATCCCGCGCCGGGCAAGTTCCTGAATCAGCATACCGACAAAGCAGCAGCTGTCATGGGGATAAACGAACTCCATCCCCCTGAGGTCCTCATAGTGAAGCCCGCGGGCGGCGGCAAGCGGATTCTGACGCGAAGCCACGAGAAACGCCGGCTCCCGGTACAGGTGGATCGCCTGGAGATGGTGATTCTTCTGCCCAGTCGAATAGAAAAAGCCCATGTCCACCTGGCCTTCGCGCACCATCCCCGGGACGCCCGCGTTGGGCGCGGTGATCATATTGAGGCGGATCTGCGGATGGGCATCCGCAAATCGCATCAGCAGATCGATCAGGCTGTTGCCGATGTTCATCTCGCACCCGCCGATGGTCAGCTGCTCGGTCTTTTGCTCCTTCAGGCCCATCGCGGCGCGGTACCCGGCCAGCATATCCCGGGCGATGGGCAGCAGGCGCTCCCCGGCCGCCGTGAGGCGCATGGCGCGCCCGTCCCGGACGACGAGCTGCGTGTCCAGCTCCCGTTCCAGCTGCTGGATGTGCTTGAAAAGCGTGGACGGCGCATACTGCAGCATTTCCGCCGCTTTCTGATAATTCAGCGTTTCGCTGACGGTGACAAAGGTGAGCAGTTCCCGCGTATCCATGGCCGCCTCCTCACTTTTTCTCTGTTCATTATTATACCCTCATCCGCCGGCTTTTTGCAACGGACAAAAAGCCTGAAGCGGCATCTGCAGGATATTTCTTTTTTTCGAATCCAGTATTTCCTTTTTTGAACAGTGAACGGCGCCGAGACCTGATATACTTGAAGTGACAAAACCCGAAAGGGTAATATAGGAAGGAGATCGATCTTATGAACCGCAGGATCATCGCCGTGCTGCTCTCCGTCACCATGCTGATGACGGCCTGCAGCGCCCTGGCCATGACGCCCGGCACCTACACCGGCGTCGCCAAGGGCATGTTCGACGGGCTGACCGTCGAGGTCACCGTCACCGAAGACGCCATCACCGACATCAAGGTAACCGACTACCAGGAGACCGCCCCCGGCTGGCCCGCCCTGGAAAAGATCCCCGCTGACATCGTGGCGGCCCAGACCGTCGAAGTGGACGACGTCTCCGGCGCCACCATGAGCTCCAAGGGCGTCAAGGCCGCCGTCCGCGACGCGCTGACCAAGGCCGGCGCCGCCGAGACCGACTTTACCGCAGCCGCCGAAACGGCCATCACCCTCGCCCCCGATTATTTCCCGGTCATGGGCAGCTTCGAAGTGCCCCAGACCTGGGACGAGAGCTATGACGTCGTCGTCGTCGGCGCCGGTTTCGCCGGCCTGGCCGCCGCCTACAGCGCCGCGACCAACTCCAGCGACAGCGTCGTGCTGGTTGAAAAGCTCTCCACCACCGGCGGCAACTCCGCCATCAACGGCGGCCAGTACGCGGCCTACACCTCCACCGAGGCGGCCCGCCTGCAGCAGGAGTTCAACCTCGTTCCCGACACCCCCGAAAAGCACATTGAAGACACCATGAACGGCGGCGACCTGATGAGCAACGAAGCCCTCGTCCGTCTGATGGTCTACTCCTCCCCCGTGTTCTTCAACATCCTGCTGGAGAACGGCCTGGAAATCCGCAACACCCTGGCCCGTCCCGGCGGACACTACGGCTACCGCACCTACGTCACCAAAGAGCAGGTCGGCTCCGACATCACCAACCTGGAAGCCAAGATGCTGCGCGGAACCAGCGCGACCATCAAGCTGAACACCAAGATGGTGGAAATCTACCGCACCCGTGACGAAGCCAACCGCGTCGTCGGCATCCGCGTCGCGACCCAGGACGGCTACAAGACCATCGAAGCCAAGAAGGGCGTCATCCTGGCGACCGGCGGCTTCTCCTCCAACGTCCCGATGCGCAAGACCCAGGTTCCTTACCTGGATGAGTCCCAGCCCACCACCAACATCAAGGCCGCGTCCACCGGCGAAGGCATCTACCTGGCCCAGGCCATCGGCGCCAACACGATGCAGATGAGCAACATCCAGCGCTATCCGTGGGCGGATCCCACCAACGGCGTTCTGGACAAGTACGCCGTGTGGCCCTTCACCGGCCCCAGCTACGGCGTCATCTATGTGGATTATCAGGGCCTGCGCTACGTCAACGAGGGCGACCGCCGCGACGTGTGCGCCAACGCCGCCGTTGCCACCGGCTTCCCGTCCTGCTACGCGATCTTCACCGAACCCGTCGTGACCTTCACCACGCCTGAAGAAATCGCCGCCGGCGTCGCGGAAGGCCGCGTGCTCAAGGCGGACACCCTGGCCGAACTGGCGGAAAAGATCAACGCCCTCGAGATCAAGGGCCAGTATCCCAGCGTCACCGCCGAGAACCTGGAAGCTACCGTCGCCAAGCACAACCAGTACATCGATGATCAGGTTGACCCGGACTTCGGCAAGGTCATGGCCGCCACCATGGTCAAGATGACCGAGGGCCCGTACTACGCCATCCCGAACTTCCCGTCCGTCCACCACACCATGGGCGGTCTGGTCATTGACACCAAGACCCGCGTCATCGATATCTACGGCAACGTGATCCCCGGCCTGTATGCGGCGGGCGAAGTCACCGGCGGCGTGCACGGCACCAACCGTCTGGGCTCCAACGCGGACGCCGACGCCTGCGGTATCGGCTACCTGGCCGGCTATCTGGTCACCAACAACGAAGTGTATCCGGACTTCATTCCTGCGGAATAACCTCTGGGCTGTTGCACAGCCCCCGAAAGGGGGACTTGTCCCCCTTTCGGTAACCCCCCGCCTTTGCCTCTCGCGTCTTCGACGCTCCCGGGCGGCAAAGGCGTAAGGAAAAATTTTTGCTCTCGCTCCGCAAGCTATGCTTCGCAAAAATTCATCCTCGCACCGCGCATGTCGCTGCTGCGGATTTAAAATGGAGGGGCTGCGGCCCCTCCAATCCACCCTTGAGGTTGTTTTCCTAACAATCTCTGTTGCATAACTTGTTCTGACTGCCATATTCTTTGATACTATAAGGGGTATTGCTGTTTGACTCTGCAACACCCCTCTTTTATATGACAAAGGGGCTGTTTCACAGCCCCTTTGTCATATACTGTTACTGAACCGGAAAATCAAAATACGTCCCCGGATAGGGTTCGTTTTTCAGCGTGTAGTGCCACCACTCGGCCTTGTACGCTTTGAACCCGGCTTTTTCCATAATAGAGCGGAGGAGCCTGCGGTTGGCGGTTTCCTCCTTCGTCAGGCCTTTGGCTCCGTGGCCGGCCCGGGGGCCGAACCAGTCAAAGTCCGTGCCCATCGGGACCGGGACGCCGTTTTCGTCCGCCAGGGTCAGGTCGACCGTGCTGCCCCGGGAATGGCCGGACCGGGCGGCGACGTAGCCGTTTTTCAGGATATCCCGCTTATCCTTGATATCAGGATAATAGTGGGCCTGGGTCTTCGTGTTGTCCGGATCCGCCGCCCAGCGCAGGAAGTGATCCACCGCCCGCTGGGGCCGGTAGGCGTCGAAGATCACCAGGCGGTACCCTTTCGCTCGGGCCAGCTCCGCGGCTTTCTGCAGGGCTTCTGCGGCTTCCCGGGTCAGGACCGCGCGGGGGGCCAGGTACCCGTCGACCACCGTGCCGACGAAATTATCCTCCCCGGCGTAGCGCATCTGCTCGATGCAGTCCGGGACCAGGTCCTTCACATACGCAAAGCCCCCGGGGAGGGCTTCTTCTTCCGCCCGGGCGGAAGGAAAGAGAAAAGACAAAAACCGGTTGTTCACAGGCTCGGCCTCCGCGGTATAATCGGATCGGTTCAGGGTGATCTTCTGACGGAACGGATGACCCCACTGGTAGCAGGTGATGATGACGTCGCGCAGGCTCCGGGAAACGTCCGCCGTCAGCAGGGTCAGCTGGACGTCCTTTTTGCCGCCCGGCGGGATGATAACCTCCTCCCGGGGCAGGTAGGCGCAGATATCCTCCGGAAACGGGGACAGCTGAAGCTCCGTCATTTCGGCGGGCAGCAGGCCCCGGTTTTGAAGCGTCAGCGTAAAAAACCGGAAATAACAGCCGTTCATCTCCCGGAGGGCGTCCGCGTGATAGACGATGCCCTGCAGGCTCCTATTCCGCACGGCGCGGGCGACGGCCTCATAATTGCTCTTCATTTCCGCCGCCGGGACCGTCCGGACGGAACGGGCGGAAACCACCAGCTCCGTGTGCGTCCACTGCCAGAGCATCAGGCAGCCGAGGGCCAGGGAGAACGTCAGCAGCAGGATGGTCAGTTTTTTCATGTTCCGAAAGAGAAGCTGCCGGATTCGGCTTCGGGTTCTGGCGATGGGGCTGCCGGGCCGCTGTCCGCGGGCGCGGCCGTCCCCGAGCCGGAGGACATCTTCAGGATGCTGTTCATCTGCTCCAGCATCTGGGTATCGATCAGGCGGAATTTGAATTCCACCCGGCGGGAGGATTCCTGGTCCTCCGTACCGTCGTCGTGATAGATGAGGTCCGACTCGCTGCGGCCGGTGGCGGTCAGGATATCCTGCAGCTTGAGCTTCATATCGGCCGTCAGCCCGCTCATGCGGAAGCAGTAGTCCACCACGGCCAGCGCCCGGTTCTGGGAAAGCTTCAGGTTGTCCAGATACGTGCCGGTGGAATCCGTATGGCCTTCGACGATGATTTCCGCCACGTAATCCTTGTATTCCTCCCGCATCAGAACGCCCAGGTAGACCGGCAGGAAGCGGTTCAGCGTATCCAGGCCGGACTGCTTGATCTCATAGCGGTTGGTGTCGAAAAAGACATAGCTCTTCAGCTTGATATCGCCCGTCTTGGGGTCGATGGTAGCGGGGATGTTGCTGGCGCTCAGGGCGGAAGACAGGTCGCTGATGATCCTGGGGCGGATGCCGACCAGGGTCTCGATCTTTTCCTCCTGGGCGTTCAGAAGCTCCTGCAGGGAAAGGACGTCCGCCTCCTTGTCCTCCAGGGCTTTCTGCTGCGCGGTCAGGATGATCAGGGCCTGCTCCAGCTCTCCCTGCTTCTGCGCCAGGTCGTCCTGGGCGGCGCGGAGGTTTTCCTGCGCGGATTCCAGCTCGTTCTGCTGCACGATGATGATGCTCCGCTGGGCCAGGATATCCTCTTCCTGCGCCTGCAGGCGGATCCGGAAGGCCTCGTTGGCGGATTTCTGCTCGTCCAGCTCCGTCTGGGCGAGGGTCAGCTGGGCCTGCTGCAGCTCCAGCTCCCTGGTTTTCTGCTGCAGCAGGGTATTGTACTGATAGACGCTGTATACCACGGCCAGCACAAAGACCATCAGGATGCCGGCCATCATGTCCGAATAGGAGATCCAGTGAGCCCCGCTGTCCGTTCCGCGCGGGCGGCGGGCGCTGAAGCCGCTCATATCAGGCGGCGCCGGAGCCTTCCGGCCGGAGGATCGCCTCGATGCGGGAGGCGGTCTGGCTGAGGTCGCTCAGGGCGGAAATGACCCGGGCGTCGGCGGCGGAAGCGCCGGCGTTTTTCAGGTCATTCGTCTGTTCTTCCAGGGCTTTGGTCAGAGCGGCCATATTCTTTTCCAGGCTGTCCAGCGATTCCGTGAGGCTGACGGAGACGTTCTCCAC
>JBGUJG010000081.1:0-2007 GCA_045113695.1 Christensenellales bacterium | reverse complement strand
GGTGCGGAAGCCGTCGAAGAAGTGCATGAAGGGGATGGAGCCCTTGATGGCGCTCAGGTGGGCGACGCCGCCGATGTCCATGCATTCCTGCACGGAGGAGGAGGCCAGCATGGCAAAGCCGGTCTGGCGGCAGGCCATGGCGTCGGAGTGATCGCCGAAGATGGAGATGGAGTGGGTGCCGACGGTACGGGCGGAGACGTGCATGACGCCCGGCAGCATGGAACCGGCAATGCGGAACATGGGCGGGATCATCAGCATCAGACCCTGGGAGGCGGTGTAGGTGGTGGCCAGGGAGCCGGTCTCCAGCGCGCCGTGCATGGCGCCGCAGGCGCCGGACTCGGCCTGGAGCTCCACCAGCTTCACGGGCTGGCCGAAGAGGTTCTTTTTGCCGTGGGCGGCCCAGTCGTCGACGTGGTCGGCCATGGGGCTGGACGGGGTGATGGGGTAGATGGCGGCGACTTCGGTGAACGCATAGCTTACGTATGCGGCGGCCTCGTTGCCGTCCATCGTTTTGAAGATTTTGGTATCAGCCATTGGGGATTATCATCCTTTCTGTTTGAATACTGTACTTAAACTATACTGCCCGGGGATTTTGTTGTCAAGGAAAGGCGAAGTGTACAAACAATCAATTTCTTGAGGGCATCGATCAAAAAATTTAATAGAGGGAACCGGAGCTTTCAAAGACACAGCAGAGACAAAAATCTGTCTCTGCTGTGCAGTTTTTATTTGGTTTTCGGTCACCCCGAAACCAGTCCGGCAGCCTTAGGCCTGCTCGGCCATCTGGGCCTTCTTGGCCTCGACGTTGGACTCGGCGCAGTCATACTCCCAGTTCCAGGGATCCTTGCGGGTCACGCCATCGGCAAAGGGGATGAAGATGGAGAGGATGCCGAAGATGGCGAGGAGCCAGCAGTACCACATGCTGCCAACCAGCTTGGCGGCGGAGAAGACCTGGCCGGTGGTGGTGGCGGCGTTGGCGAGGGAGGCGGCCACGACCAGCTGGGCGCCGTAGGGGATGATGCCCTGGAAGACGCAGGCGAACACGTCCAGCAGGGAGGCGGTCCGGCGAGGATCGACCTTGTAGGTGTGGGAGACCTCGCGGGCCATATCGCCGGCGACGATGATGGCGACCGTGTTGTTGGCGGTGGCGCAGTCGCAGGCGGAGACCAGAGCGGCGATGCCGACCTGGGCGGACTTGTTGCCCTTCATGACGCCGCGCAGCTTGTCGATGATCCAGTTGATGCCGCCGTTCTTGGCGATCATCTCGGACATGCCGCCGCAGAGCAGGGTCAGGAAGAAGACTTCGTTCATGCCGCAGAAGCCGTCATAGATGGACTGGGCAAAGCCCGCGATGTCCATGGAGCCGGTGGCAATGCCGATGATGCCGGCGGAGAAGATGCCGATGACCAGAACGAGGAACACGTTCAGGCCGCACAGGGCCAGGATCAGAACAGCCAGATAGGGGATGATCTTGACAAAGTTGAAGGACAGGTCACCCAGGGAGTTGGCGGACTCGGGACGGCCCAGGATGAGAAGCAGGATGATGGTGCAGATAGCGGCGGGGAGCGCGATCATCAGGTTCACGCGGAACTTGTCGCGCATCTCAACACGCTGGGAACGGGTGGCAGCGATGGTGGTGTCGGAGATCATGGACAGGTTGTCGCCGAACATACCGCCGCCGACAACAGCCGCGATAACTACGGTGGGGGAGAGGTTGCCCTTTTCGGCAACGCCGATGGCGATGGGGATCAGAGCGGAGATGGTGCCCATGGAGGTACCGGTCGCGGTGCCGAAGAAAGCGGCGATGATGAACAGACCGGCGGCCAGCAGGGACGGGGGAACCAGGCTCAGGCCCAGGTTGACAGTGGCGTCCTTGGCGCCCATGTTGGCGGCGACAGTCGCGAAGGCGCCGGCCAGGATGTAGATGATGAGCATCGTCAGAACGTCGACGTTTGCGGCGCCCTTGGCGAAGGTCTCAAAGCGCTCGTTGATGGAGCCCTTGCTCATGGC
>JBGUJG010000080.1:0-24839 GCA_045113695.1 Christensenellales bacterium | reverse complement strand
GGGGGTTCCCGAAAGGGGGTTCTGAGGGCCCGGAAAATTGTCCTGTGGACAATTTTCACCGAAGAACGGGCCGGCAGGCCCTGGCTGTGTCCCCCTGTCGAGGGCTGTACAACAGCCCCATCGCTTTTTCAGTCAGGGATCAGTACTCGAAGACTCCTTCGTACACCATCACCGCGCTGCCGGTGAGGGTCACGCGGGCGTCGGTGTAGTTGACGATCAGGTCGCCTCCCAGGAGCTTGACCGTGACGTCGGTTCCCTTTTCGACCAGGCCGTTTTCGGCCGCCGCGATGACGGCGGCGCAGGCGCCCGTGCCGCAGGC
The DNA here is from genome assembly GCA_045113695.1 of Christensenellales bacterium. Taxonomy (GTDB): domain Bacteria; phylum Bacillota; class Clostridia; order Christensenellales; family Aristaeellaceae; genus UBA4246. The sequence goes on along the minus strand of JBGUJG010000080.1, from coordinate 24,520 downwards.
CAGGGTCTCTCCGTTGCCGCGCTCCCAGACGCGCAGGCGCAAACAGGTCGGGCTGACGACCCGGATGAACTCCGTGTTGACCCGGTCCGGGAAGATATCGGCGTGCTCAAACTTCGGGCCGATGGCGGCCAGATCCAGCCCGTCGATCCCATCCAGGAAGACGGCGCAGTGCGGGTTGCCGACGGAAACGCAGGAGATTCGGTATTCTGTTCCATCCACCGTGTACGGCCGGTTCAGCACGGCATCGCCGTCCAGGGCGACGGGGATCTGAACGGGCGTGAGAACGGCTCTCCCCATGTCCGCCGTGACGGAACTGACCTTGCCGTCCCGCAGGTACAGGCGCAGGCGGTGCAGGCCGCTGGCTGTTTCAATGGTCATGAACTCGCTGCGGACATATCCCTTGTCATAGAGATACTTGGCGACGCACCGCAGGTTGTTGCCGGCAATCTGCCCTTCGCTGCCGTCCCGGTTGAAGGAACGCATTTTCGCGTCCGCTTTCAGGGACTTTTCGATCAGGACGATGCCGTCCCCGCCGATGCCGAAGTGCGGGGCGCAGAGGCTCACGCACAGGGATTCGGGGCAGGTGATTTTTTCGTCAAAATTCTCCACGAAGATGTAGTCGTTCCCGCAGGAGTGCATCTTGGCGAACTGAATGCGCTGCCGCCACGGCCGCATGTCGTTGATGTCCACCAGCTCGGTGTTTTCCCCGTTGAAGCGGCTTTCCATGATGCCGGCTAGGGCGCCGGCGGTGTCCAGGGAGGTCAGGCAGGGAATGCCCAGCTGCATGGCCCGGCGGTGCAGGAGGGTGTAGTCGCCGACCGTGGTATCCTTGATCGCGCCGGTGTAGACGATATAGGAGAGCTTTCCGGTTTCCATCAGCTCGCTCAGTTTCGGCGATTCGGTGGCGTTCGGGACGGAGATGACGTCGATGCCCATCCGGGCGATCGTCATGGCGGTGCCGGAGGTGGCGTAGATGGTCAGGCCGATGTCGTCAAAGCGCTTGGCCAGGGTCAGGATTTCCTCGTAGTCGTTTTCTGCCACGCTGAGCAGGACGCCGGGCTTTTCCTTCCCGTACCGGCGTGGCAGGTGGAAACCGGCTGCCGTCAGGCCCTTGAACAGGGCTTCGCTCATCGTCTTGCCGATGCCGAGGACTTCGCCGGTCGACTTCATTTCCGGTCCGAGGATCGAGTTGGCGTCGTTCAGCTTTTCAAAGGAGAAGACCGGCACCTTGACGGCGATATAGGGCGGGGTGCGGTACAGGCCCGTGCCGTAGCCCAGGTCGGCCAGTTTTTCGCCCAGCATGACGCGGCTGGCCAGGTCGACCATCGGCACTTTCGTCACCTTGCTGATGTAGGGCACGGTGCGGGAAGCGCGGGGGTTGACCTCAATGACGTACAGCTCGCTGCCGTAGATCAGGTACTGGATGTTCACCAGCCCCTTGGTCCCCAGCGCCAGGGCCAGCTGTTCGGAGCAGTCGCAGATCTTCTTTAAGAAGATATCGTTCAGGTTGTACGGGGGATAGACGGCGATCGAGTCGCCGGAATGGACGCCGGCCCGTTCGATGTGCTCCATGATGCCGGGAATCAGGACGTCCTGCCCGTCGGAGATCACGTCGACCTCCAGCTCGATGCCCGGCAGGTACTGGTCCACCAGGACGGGGTTTTCGATCCCGCCGGCGAGGATCTTTTCCATATAGGCGACCGTCTGCTCCCGGTTTCTGGAAATGGTCATGTTCTGCCCGCCGATCACGTAAGAGGGCCTGAGCAGCACCGGATAGCCCAGCTGTTCGGCGGCGTCCACCGCTTCCTGAAGGGTCCGGACGCCCATGCCCCGCGGCCTGCGGATGTGGAAGCGCTCGAGCAGCGCGTCAAACCGGGCGCGGTCTTCGGCGATGTCAATGCTTTCGGCGCTGGTGCCCAGGATCCGGATGCCGTGTTTGTCCAGGAACTGGGTCAGTTTGATGGCGGTCTGCCCGCCGAAGGCAACCACGACGCCGATCGGCTGCTCCACCCGGATGATGTTCATCACGTCTTCCGGATACAGGGGCTCAAAATACAGGCGGTCGGCGGTATCGTAGTCGGTGGAAACGGTTTCCGGGTTGTTGTTGACGATGACGACGTCATAGCCCATTTCCCGCAGCGTCCAGACGGAGTGAACGGAACTGTAGTCAAACTCGATGCCCTGGCCGATGCGGATCGGGCCGGAGCCAAGCACCATCACGACGGGCTTGCCGCTCCTTTCGTGCGTGCGGGCCTCGCAGGCGCTGTCCATGCAGGAGTAAAAATACGGCGTGACGGCGGAAAACTCGGCGCCGCAGGTATCGACCATCTTGTAGGACATCGGGTGGCCGGGCAGGTCCTTCCGTCCGGACAGGGCGGTCAGGGCGTCGTCCGGATAGCCCAGGCGCTTGCCCTTTTCGTAATCCTCGTCCGAAAGGCCCTCGCGTCTGATTTTTTCCTCAAAATGGACCAGGTTTCTGATCTTGTACAGGAACCAGCGGTCGATCTTGGTGATGTCAAAAATGGTATCGACGGACACGCCCGCTTTGAGGGCTTCAAAGACGGTGAAGATCCGGCGGTCGTCCTGCCTGGCCAGACGGGTCAGGACGTCCTCATCCGTCAGGGGTTTGGCGTTCAGGGTGTTCAGGCCGATTTCGCAGCCGCGGACGGCTTTCATCAGCGCTTCCTCAAAGCTCTGGCCGATGGCCATGACCTCGCCGGTCGCCTTCATCTGGGTGCCGAGACGGCGGGAGGAACCGAAGAACTTGTCAAACGGCCACTTGGGGAATTTGACCACCACGTAGTCGATCGTGGGCTCAAAGCAGGCGCAGGTCTTCCCGGTGATGTCGTTCTGGATCTCATCCAGGGTATAGCCGAGGGCCAGCCGGGTCGTGATCTTGGCGATCGGGTAGCCGGTGGCCTTGCTGGCCAGGGCGGAGGAGCGGGAAACGCGGGGGTTCACCTCGATCACGGCGTACTCAAAGCTGTCCGGATTCAGGGCGAACTGGCAGTTGCAGCCGCCGACGATGCCGATGGCTTCCACCATTTTGAGAGCTGCGGAGCGGAGCATCTGGTATTCCTTGTCCGACAGGGTGAGGGCTGGAGCGGCGACAATCGAGTCGCCGGTATGGACGCCGACCGGGTCGACGTTTTCCATCGAGCAGATGGCGATGGCGTTGCCGATGGCGTCCCGCATCGTCTCAAACTCGATCTCTTTCCAGCCGGAAATGCATTTTTCCACCAGGATCTGATGGATGGGGGAGAGGTCGAGCCCAGCGCCCGCGATGACGCGGAGCTGGTTTTCGTCGTCCGCGATACCGCCGCCGGTGCCGCCCAGGGTGTAGGCGGGCCGGACGATCACCGGGTAGCCGATGCGCCCGGCGGCTTCCAGAGCCGTTTCCAGGTCTTCGGCGATTTCGGAGGGAACGCAGGGCTGGCCGATGGCTTTCATCGTATCCCGGAACTGCTCCCGGTCTTCAGCCTTTTCGATGGCTTCGATAGGGGAGCCCAGCAGGCGGACGCCGTATTTGCGCAGCGTTCCGTCTTTGGACAGCTGCATCGCCAGCGTCAGGCCGGTCTGGCCGCCGAGGCCGGCCAGCAGACCGTCCGGCCGTTCCTTGGCGATGATCCGGCGGACCGTTTCCGCGTTCAGCGGCTCCAGGTAGATCTCGTCCGCCAGGTGCTGGTCGGTCATGATGGTGGCGGGGTTCGAGTTGACGAGGACCGTATTGATGCCCTCCTGCCGGAGCACCCGGCAGGCCTGGGCGCCTGCATAGTCGAACTCGGCAGCCTGGCCGATCACAATCGGGCCGGAACCGATCACCATGACCTTGCGGATGGCGTTATCTCTGGGCATAAGCGTTCCCCTCCATCAAATCCATAAAACGGGAGAAAAGGTAGCCGGTGTCTTTGGGGCCGGAGCAGGCTTCCGGATGGAACTGTACGGTAAAGGCGTTCAGGGAAGGATAATCCATTCCCTCGCAGCTGCCGTCGTTGGCGTTGACAAAGGTCTGGATGCCTTTGCCGCGCAGGCTGTCCGCCACGACCGCGTACCCGTGGTTCTGGCTGGTGATCAGGGTGCGGCCGGTGACCAGATCGCGTACCGGCTGGTTGCCGCCGCGGTGGCCGTATTTGAGCTTCACGGTGTCCCCGCCCATGGCCAGGGCAATCAGCTGATGTCCCAGGCAGATGCCGAAAACCGGAACCTGGCCGAGCATCCTTCTGATTTCCCTGATGATGCCCGGGTTGTCTTTCGGGTCGCCGGGGCCGTTGGACAGCATGACGCCGTCCGGATCAAAGGAGAATACGCTTTCCGCGCTCGTATCAGCCGGCACCGCGATGACCTCGCAGCCCAGGTTCCGCAGCGAGCGGATGATGTTGTTTTTGACGCCGAAGTCCATCAGGACCACCCGCTTGCGCTGGGGGGACAGAGCGGGAAAGATGTTGATCTTTTTCCGGGCGACGTTCATGACGGGACGCTCTGTCCGGAAAGCGCGCAGGGCGGACAGATCCTCCGGCACCTGGTCGCAGATCATCGCGTTCATGACGCCTTCTTCCCGGGTGATCCGGGTGATTTCCCGGGTATCCACCCCGCACAGGCCCGGAATGCCGTGCTGTACGAGATAGGTGTTGACGTCATACTGGCAGCGGAAGTTGGACGGGGTGTCGCACAGCTCCCGGACAATATAACCGAACAGAGCGCTTTTGCCCTCAAAATCTTCCTCGATGACGCCGTAATTGCCGATCAGCGGAAAGGTCTGCACGACCAGCTGACCGTAATAACTCGGGTCGGTCAGCGTTTCCAGATAGCCGACCATGCCGGTGGTGAAAACCAGTTCGCCCGTCCGGTCCACCGGCGCGCCGATGCGTTTTCCCTCGAATACCATGCCGTTGCTCAGCACCAGATATGCCATATGATTACTCCTTGACCAGTGTCGCGGCCATGACGGCCTTGATGGTATGCATGCGGTTTTCCGCCTCGTCAAAGACGATGGACTGCGGGCCTTCAAAGACCTCGTCGGTGACTTCCATGGCGGTCAGGCCGAACTGTTCGTAAATCTTCTGCCCGATCTCGGTGTTCAGGTCGTGGAAACTGGGCAGGCAGTGCATGAAGCGGCACTGCGGCCCGGCGGCATCCATCAGTTTCCGGTTGACCTGATAGGGAGACAGAGCCTGGATCCGCTCCGCCCAGACGGCGTCCGGTTCGCCCATGGATACCCAGACGTCCGTATACAGGACATCGGCGCCCTGAACCGCGGAAAGGGGATCTTCGGAAAAGGACAGCTCCGCTCCCGTTTCTTTCGCGATGGCCAGGCAGGTTTCCTGAAGCGCTTTCCCGGGCTGGTAGGCTTTCGGGGCGCAGGCGGTAAAGCGCATGCCCATCTTCGCGCAGCCGATCATCAGGGAGTTGCCCATGTTGTAGCGGGCGTCGCCCAGGTATACCAGTTTTTTCCCGGCAATGGAGCCGAAATGCTCCCGGATGGTCAGCAGGTCCGCCAGCACCTGGGTGGGGTGATACTCATTCGTCAGCCCGTTCCAGACCGGTACTTTGGAATACCGTGTCAGGCTGTCCACGATTTCCTGGCCGAAGCCCCGGTACTCGATCCCGTCAAACATCCGCCCGAGCACCCGGGCCGTGTCGGCAATGCTCTCTTTTTTGCCGATCTGGGAGCTCTTGGGGTCCAGATAAACCGGGTGCATGCCGAGGTCCGCCGCGGCGACTTCAAAGGCGCAGCGGGTGCGCGTGCTGGTTTTTTCAAAAATCAGGGCGACGTTCTTTCCCCCGCACAGCCGATGGGGAATCCCGCTCTTTTTCTTCTGCTTGAGGTCCGCCGCCAGGTCCAGCAGAAACCCGATTTCTTCGGGAGAAAAATCCAGCAGGGTCAGAAAGCTCTTGCCGGTCAGCGTCTTCATGGTCTGTTTCCTCCGGGTTAATGAATTCAATAATCGTTTTCGAAAAGTCAGCTGCCTGACATGCTTCGCATACACTTTGGTTACAGAGGGGGTTATCAGGGGAATTTCCCCCTGATCTTCATCCGCAGTACCGGCTTTGCCGGTGTGGGGATAGCGTGAGAAGGGGAAAAATTCCCCGTCCCAGTAACCAGTTCAGTCGAAGACTGAAATGGCTACAGTACTTTCGCCAGGAACGACTGCAGCCGCTCGTTCTGCGGATGGGAAAAAATCTGCTGCGGCGTGCCCTGCTCCAGCAGCTTGCCTTCGTCGAGGAACACGACGCGGTGCGCCACTTCGCGGGCAAAGCCCATCTCGTGCGTGACCACCACCATGGTCATGCCCTGCCTGGCCAGGCGCTTCATGACGTCCAGCACCTCGCCGACCATCTCCGGATCCAGAGCGGAGGTCGGTTCGTCAAAGAGCAGCACCTCCGGCTCCATGCACAGGGCCCGGACGATCGCGACGCGCTGCTTCTGACCGCCGGAAAGCTGGGCGGGGTAACTGCCCGCCTTGTCCTGCAGGCCGACGCGGGCGAGCAGATCCATGGCTTTGGCTTCCGCCTCGTTTTTGCTCAGGCGTTTGGTGCGGACCGGGGCCAGGGTGATGTTGTTCAGGATGGTCATGTTGGGGAAGAGATTAAAATGCTGGAAAACCATGCCCATCTTCTGGCGCATCAGGTTGATGTTCGTTTTCGGGTCGGTCATGCTGACGCCGTCGAAAATGATTTCGCCGGAGGTCGGGGTCTCCAGCAGGTTCAGGCACCGCAGGAAGGTGGACTTGCCGGAGCCGGAAGGGCCGATGATGACCACGCACTCGCCTTTGTCGATATGCTCGGAAACGTCGTCCAGCACCAGCAGGCTGCCGAAGGACTTGGTCAGGTGTTTAACGTCGATCACTTGCGCGCAGCCTCCTTTCGAAAATGCCCAGCAGCCAGGTAAAGACCATGACCAGCACCAGATAGATCAGGGCGGCGCCCAGGAAGGGGAACATGGCCTCGTAGGTCCGGCTGATGACGCCGCGGGCGGCGTAGATCAGCTCTTTGCCGCCGATGACGCTGATCAGGGACGTATCCTTGAGCAGGACGATGAACTCGTTGCCCAGGGAGGGAAGGATTGCCTTGACGGCCTGCGGCACGATGATAAAGCGCATCGTGTCCGTATAATTGAGGCCGAGGCTGCGGCCGGCTTCCATCTGGCCTGCGTCCACGCTCATCAGGCCGCCCCGGATGATTTCAGAGGTGTAGGCGCCGGAGTTGATGCCCAGGGTCAGCGCGCCGACCATCGCAAAGTCCTTGCTGGACGAAAAAATAACAAAGCCCATGATCATCAGCTGCACCATCATGGGTGTGCCCCGGATCACGGTGACATAGATCTGAAAAATGAAGTTCAGAAATCCCAGGACGATGTTCCGGTGTCCGGGCCGCTGCTGGTCGTGCGCCGTCCGGACGACGGCAACGATCAGGCCCAGGCAGATACCGATCAGCAGGGCGATCGCCGTGACATACAGGGTGGTCTTGACCCCGTTCAGGTACTGCTGCCAGCGGTCCTTGTAGATGAAGGCCTGATAAAAATACACATAAAAACGCTGCCACAGCGAAACCGGTTCGCCGGCGGTGATCAGCGCTTTCCAGGCGTCAAACTGTTCCAAAGTAACACCCCTTACGTGCCGTGCTCCTTGCGCATGGCACAATGCGTAATGGTACAAACATAATCCGTAATGATCTGCGACTGAATTCAGCCGGTATTATAAATTTTGCAGGGCGCAGCCCATAAGCTGCGTCCTGCGATTCTGAAGTGCGTATCCGCTTATACGATGGCGTATTCTGTTCAGGAGCAATTTCCACTACGCATTACGCATTACGAATTACGCATTGTCCGTCATTCCGCCATCCACTTGGCGATGATGCTGTCCACGGTGCCGTCAGCGATCAGCTCGTTCAGGGCAGCGTTGATCGCTTCCAGCAGGCCGGTATCCTGCTTGTAGACGCCGAAGGCATAGCCTTCCACATCGTAGGTGGTCTGAACCATGACCAGTTCGGGATGAAGCTTCAGATACGCCTTGCCGACCGCGTCATCCAGGACGATGCAGTCCACCTGGTCGTTCAGCAGGGCCTGGAAAGCCAGGGAGTAGGTGTCATACGCGACCACGTGCTCCTCGCCGAAATCATCTTCGGTCAGGTCCTGACCGGTGGTGCCGGCCTGTACGCCGATGGTCTGCTGGCCGAGGTTCTCCATGGAGATGTCCTTGCCGGACTTGAAGACGATGGCCTGCTGAATGGAGGTGTAGATGTCGGTAAAGTCGAACCAGATCTTGCGTTCTTCAGCCTTTTCGCCGGTGGCGGTCACGCCGGAGACGACCAGGTCGGTCTTGCCGAGCTGAGCACTGAGCAGGGCGGAGGTAAAGTCCATCGGGACGGCTTCGACGGTCACGCCCAGCTTTTCGCCGATCAGGGCCATGATGTCCGGCTCGATGCCGACCACGTTGTCGTTGTCGTCGCGGTTTTCAAAGGGCGGGAAGTCCGGGCTGGTGGCGTAGGTGAGCTTGCCTGGTTCGATGGTGGTGAAAGAGGTTTCAGCCAGGGTGCTGACGAAGGTCAGGGAGAGGGCCAGCGCGAGGATCAGAGCGGTCAGCTTTTTCATGGGGATTCTCCTTTCGTTTCTGAAGCGTTTTTGAAGGGATCGGCGGACGGCTGTCAGCTGTTCGCCTGATTGACCATGGCCTGCACCTTGATCGGCAGACCGTAGAGGGTGATAAATCCGGCGGCGTCCTTCTGGTTGTAGTCGGAAGCGCCGAAGGTCGCGATGTTTTCGGAATACAGGCTCCACGGGCTCCAGACGCCGGCCTTGATGATGTTGCCCTTGTACAGCTTGAGCTTGACCTGGCCGGTCACATGCTCCTGGGTCTTGGAAACGAAGGCGCTCAGCGCCTCGCGCAGCGGGGTGAACCACTGGCCGTTGTAGACCAGCTCGGCAAAGGTGATGGACAGGCGCTGCTTTTCGTGCATCGTCATCTTGTCCAGGCAGACGCTCTCCAGGTACTGGTGCGCTTTGTACAGGACGGTGCCGCCCGGGGTTTCGTAGACGCCGCGGCACTTCATGCCGACCAGACGGTTTTCCACGATGTCCAGCAGGCCGATGCCGTTCTTGCCGCCCAGCTCGTTGAGTTTGAGGATGATCTCCTTGGCGGAGAGGGCTTCGCCGTTCAGCTTGACGGGCACGCCCTGCTCAAAGTCCAGGGTGATGTACGTCGGTTCGTCCGGGGCGTCCAGGGGGGAGACGCTCATCTCGAGGAACCCGGGTTTTTCGTACTGGGGCTCGTTGCCGGTGTCTTCCAGGTCGAGACCCTCGTGGCTCAGGTGCCAGAGGTTCTTGTCCTTGGAGTAGTTGGTTTCCCGGCTGATCCGGAGCGGCACGTTGTGCGCTTCGGCGTAGTCGATCTCTTCGTCACGGGACTGGATGGACCATTCCCGCCAGGGAGCGATGATGGGCATATCCGGCGCGAAGTGCTTGATGGCCAGCTCGAAGCGGACCTGGTCGTTGCCCTTGCCGGTGCAGCCGTGGCAGATGGCGTCCGCGTTCTCTTTCTTCGCGATTTCCGCCAGGCCCTTGGCGATGCAGGGGCGGGCGTGGCTGGTGCCCAGCAGGTAGTCCTCATAGACGGCCCCGGCCTGCATGGTGGGGATGATGTATTCGTTGACGTATTCGTCCGTCAGGTCCAGCACGTAGAGCTTGGACGCGCCGGTCTTGAGGGCCTTTTCCTCCAGGCCTTCCAGCTCGTCCGCCTGTCCGACGTTGCCGGACACGGCGATGATTTCCGGATTGTCGTAATTCTCCTTGAGCCAGGGGATGATGATCGAGGTGTCCAGTCCGCCGGAATAGGCCAGGACGATTTTCTTGTACTTGGGATGGTTCGCGGTGCTCATGCTTCGTTCCTCCGTTTACTGCTTGGTACGGTTCGTATTATAAAACGATCCCATTCGTTTGTCAACAGGAAAATGAATAAAAATACAATAATTTTTTTGAAAAATGCGCTTAAAATTTATAAATATGCATATATATTCATTATTTATGTATATTAATGATTGATCAGGCAGAAACCTGACCTGATCTGACAGTTTTTCGTATATGCAAAAAAATGGGCCGGAATATTCATTCCGGTCCGGGAGGAAAACAGAAGATTTTATCTGATTCTCTGCAGCGGCTTGAGCTGCTTTCTGTACTGGCTGGGGGACATGCCTTCCAGCCGGTAGAACATGCGCAGGAAGTTGGAATAGTCGTTGAACCCGCACTGATAAGCGATCGTGTTCAGCGGCAGGTCCGTCTGGATCATCTGCTTGGCTAGTACCACCCGGCGGTACAGGATGTATTCGTATACGCTCCGGTTGGTGAACTTGGCAAACTGATGGGAGAGATAGGAAACGCTGATCCCGAACATCCTGGCGATTTCCTTCATCTGCAGGGGCTGGGTGTAATGGCTGTTGATGTAGGTGAGCACGTCCTGGATGATGCTGTTGGAAATCACGTTCGCGGACACCGCCTGTGACTGCTGCATGGCCTGGAAGACAAGGTTCAGGAAATTCACCAGGACGCAGCAGTCTCCGAAACTTTCCAGCGGGGTATCGGCGGCTCTGTTCTCTGCTTCTTCCAGGGCGCGGATCATGGCGACGCATTTTTCTGCGTTTCCCGCGCTCAGCTGAAAGATGTTCTGGCCCTGGGACGTGTAGGAACGGAAAAACTGATCCAGATCGATCAGGTCGAAGCCGAGCAGCTTCAGCAGATCCGTGGAGATGTTCAGGTAGGCCCGTTCATAGCCCGTCATTTCGTTGACAAAGGAACGCCCGTGCATGGAAAAGGGAGGAATGATGAACAGCTGATTGGGCTGAAGGACATACAGCCTTTCGTCCAGCCCGAAATACTGGCCGCCCCGGAGATGAATATAGAATTCATAAAAATCGTGGCAGTGGTATTCCGATTTGCTGATCCGGTCGGAATAAGCGTACTTGGCTTCGTAGCCGGGGCCGCCGCCGGCCATCGTTGTCAGAAAAGCCGTGTTTTCTGTCATCAGTTGTTCCATGGTGTTTTCCTCGTATGAAACGTTTTCACCGGTTCCGGAGCGCTGACAGGAATCGAATGGAAGCATGGCGGGAGATAACCCTTTTTACGAAATCAGGTGCCGACCGGAGCCGACACCTGATTCGGTTTTTAGGGGATAAGCAGTTCCTTTTTCGATGATTACAGGTTGCCCGGGAACACGCCGCGGTAGTTGCCGTCCTTGTAGGCCTGACGGAACTCATCGATCATTTCCTGAGCGCCGGAGTTCAGGATGTCCTGGATGCCGGCGTCATAGACGGCGTCAAACTGATCGGCGTCGCAGCTGACCACGGCGGCCAGGAACTCGCCCTGCTTGCTCTTGATGGTGGAGCCGTAGTCGGTTTCCGCCTGAATGGCGACGGTGAAGGAAATCTGCGTCCAGGCGTCGGTCAGGGCGTCCTCGTAGGAGGCAATGACGTCCGCTTCATAGCCGGCGAAGGGCAGGGCCAGGGCGGCGGCGTTCTTGGCGTCATCGCCGTAGCACAGACCGTTGGAGATGAAGCAGATATCGCCGGCGTGCATCTTGTTTTCATTCGGCACGGCGTCGGCGCTCTTCACGCCGTAGGGGATGCCCAGCTCAGGGCTGATGCCTTCATAGTTGATGCCTTCGATGCCGTTCTGCATGGCGAACATGTTGTCGGGCTCGGCCATCCAGTCGAGGTACTTCATGGCGGCAATGGCGGTCTGCTCATTGGTGGTCAGCGGGATGATGATGCTCAGACCGTTGGCGGCGTACTTGTCGTGCAGGGTCTTGCCGAGGCTGTCGTTCTTGAAGGGGTTCACGGTGACCCAGTGGCCTTCGGGCACGTTCTTTTCCAGCTCGATCTGGTAGTTCTTGTCGGTGCGCCAGGGCTGGTCGGGCTGCTGGGAGAAGAAGCCGTTGTAGCCCATGATCAGGGCGGTGTCGTTGGCCTTGTCGTTGTCGGACAGGGCGAAGGTTTCGGGCAGCAGGCCTTCATGATACAGCATGTTCAGCCAGCGGAAGCCTTCCTTGGCGCCGGGCAGCATTTCGGGGTTGCGGGCATAGGCGAACCAGTCTTCTTCGGTCACCTGGCTGAAGTCGACCCAGGCGTCGGTGAAGCGGCGGACGTTGTACAGCGGGTCGGGCGCGTAGATGCCGAAGGAGAAGGGCATCGTGTTGTCGCCGGCCAGTTTGGCGTCCCTGGCAGCGCGCAGATAGGCGGTGAATTCTTCCACGTTGGTGGGCTTCTCCATGTTCAGGGCCTTGAGCCAGTCTTCACGGATGAAGTTGCCGACGTTGGCGACGCTGATGCGGCGGGCGGGGATGTACCACTGTTCCTTGGTGCCGTCGCCGTCATGGTCGCTCTGGCCGTAGCCCAGCAGTTCGTCGCCCAGGAAAGCGCGGAGGTTCTGGCCGTAGTTGGCGATCAGGTCGTCCAGCTGCCAGATGCCTTCGTCGTCGATGCACTGCTGCACGAGGCTGCCGTTATAGGTCACGCAGATGTCCGGGGCGTTGCCGCCGGCCAGGGCGTTGGTCAGCAGGTCGCCTTCCGTCCAGCGGGCGTAGGAGACGAACTCAAGCTTGATGTGGTTGGGATCGCCGAAGTGCTCCTGGGCGTAATGCAGCTGCCAGCAGTCCGTCACGTCCAGGCCGGTGATTTCGCGGTCGTAGGTTTCCACGCGCAGGGTGATCCAGTCATCCGCCAGGGCGGTGCCGATCAGGCCCAGCATCAGGGACAGAGCCAACAGGACAGACAATGTTTTCTTCATGGGTTTGTCACTCCTTTTTTTATTTTCACCGCACTCCGGCGGCAAGGCACTTGGGGAATCAGGGATCAGGGATCAGGGATTAGGCAGTAGGCAGTAGGGAACAGGGAACAGGGAATAGGGAATAGGGAACAGGGTTCTGAGGGGCTGCGGGTCCTGGAGGATTGGACACTGGCGTGCGGGCAACAGAATCAGCCCTTGACCGCGCCGATGGTGACGCCGGCCACGAAGTATCGCTGCACGAAGGGGTAGACCACCAGGATCGGCAGGGTGGCGAAGATGATGGAGGCGGGCTCGATAGATTCCGAAATGTCCGTGGCAACCGTGCTCGACCCGCCCTCCATCGCGGCGATGTCGACGGCCTGGGAGCCTTTGATCAGGTGGTAGAGCTTGAGCTGCAGCGGCTGGTAGGCCTTGGTCTGGATGTAGTACAGGGCGTCCTGGAAGCTGTTCCACTTGCCGACGGCGTAGAACAGCGTCAGCGTCGCCAGGGATGCCATCGAAAGGGGAAGATAGACCTGCAGCAGGATCTGGAAATCGTTTGCTCCGTCGATCGTGGCGGCCTCTTCCAGTTCGGCCGGCAGGGCGGAGAAAAAGCTTTTCAGAATGATCATGTTGTAGGTGGACAGCATACCCGGCAGGATCAGCGACCAGGGAGAGTCCAGCAGGCCAAGTTCCTTGATGTTCAGGTAGATCGGGATCGTGCCGCCTGAAAAATACATCGTGAACAGGGCCATAAAGTTAAAGAATTTGCGGCCCTTCAGGCGTTTCTTGGTCAGCGGGTAGGCCATCAGGATGGTCATCACCATGGAAAACAGGGTGTAGATCAGGGTGATGACCACGGTAAAGCCCAGGCTGCGGGTCATCGCGGGGTCGGCGAAGATGGCTTTGTAGGCCCTGGTTTCCAGTTCGACCGGCCAGAAAGAGACCCGGCCGCTCAGGATCGCGGACTTGGAACTTAAGGAGGTGGCCGCCACATTAACGAAGGGCAGCAGGCAGGTCAGGCTGATGATCAGGATGACCAGGGTCAGGATGAACTGGTGAACGGTCCATACCTTGGTTTTTTTCTCCTGATATACAGGAGAAACGGCGTTCTGATTCTTCATGCTGCGCACCCCCTTACCAGATACCGTCTTCGCCGAGCTTCTTGGAAATGAAGTTGGCACCGGAGATCAGGATCAGGCCGACCAGGGACTGGAACAGGCCCACGGCGGTTGCGCGCTCGAACTTGTGGTTTTCAATACCGGTGCGGTACACGAAGGTCGACAGCACGTCGCAGAACTTCCGGACCTGGGCGTTGCCCAGGATCTGCGGGCGGTCGAAGCTGATGTTCATCATCTGGCCGACGTTCAGGATCAGCAGCACCACAATGGTGGAACGGATGCCCGGCAGGGTGACGTGCCAGATCTGCTGCATCTTGTTCGCCCCGTCGATGCGGGCGGCCTCGAACAGCTCCATGTTGATGCCGGTGATGGCGGACAGGTAGAGGATCGTGCCCCAGCCCATGCCCTGCCAGACGCCGACCAGCGTGTAGGTGAACTGCCAGTGCGGACCGTCGGTCAGGAAGGGGATGCTCTTGTCGATCCAGCCCCATTTGAGCAGCGTCGCGTTGATCAGGCCGGAGGTGGGGGAGAAGATCTGCAGCACCATACCGCCGATGATGATCCAGGACAGGAAGTGCGGCAGGTACAAAAGCGTCTGGGAAACTTTTTTGACGCCGATGCTCTTCATCTCGTTGAGCATGATGGCCAGGATGATGGGGACCGGGAAGCCGGCCACCAGGCCCAGGAAGTTGAGCCACAGGGTGTTGGTCAGGGCGCTTGAAAAGTCCGACATCTTCATGACGAAGCGGAAATTCTCCAGCCCGACCCAGGGGCTGCCCCACATGCCCTTGAACAGGTTGTACTTTTCAAAGGCGACGATGATGCCGATCATGGGCTTGTAGCAGAAAATCAGGTAGAATGCTACCGGCAGGATCAGCATCACATAAAGCCGCCAGTCCTGCAGCCAGGAGCGGTCTTTGTTCAGCTTATGATTGACTGGTTTGACACTCATGGCAATGATCCTTTCCGTCTGTCCGCCCGCCGCCGGGCAGCCCAAAATCATGCGATTATATCATGAAACTTAGAGGATGCGCGCTTTAGTAACCATGTAAAATTGGAAGGAGATAAACCAGATATGAATATTATATACGGATAAAAGGGCGGATACCATGCAAAACCAGTTCTTTATTATGCTAATATTGCATGAATGATCCGGCCGTTCTGTTCCGCCGGGGCCGGCCCGGGAAGAAGATCCGCATGATTGCCGCTCCTGTCAGCCGGTCAGCCGGTATACCTCCGCCCCGTGCGGAGGCAGGCGCCGGTCCGGCAGCGGCCCTTCCCCGGCTTCTCCGCTCCACAGTTCCTCCCAGCGGGAGAAAGGAACCTCGATGTTATCCATGGGTACGGGGACGGGGCGGGCTTCGCCGCTCAGATTGAACCGGGCGATATACGCTCCCTGTCCGTCCGTCCGGTAGGCAATCATCACGCAGTCCTCATCGGTCCTGCGGAGCATCCGGGCGGCGCAGGTTTCGCTTAAGACGGCCAGCACCTTCCGGTTGGTCAGGAGCGAGAGGGTCCATTCGTCCATCTTCGGCATCTCGGCTCCGATCATCAGGGGGGAACGGGCCATGCACCAGAGAGTCATCATCGTCACCTGTTCGTCCCTGGAAAAGCGGGTGCGGTCATCCGGATTGGTGCACTGGCGCAGAGCGCCCACCGGCAGCATGTCCTGATCCGGCCAGTGGCCCGGTCCTGCGTGGACGCACCATTTTTCGGTCCGCTCGAACATGGGTTTGAGCAGGTTCCAGTCGTCCCAGAAATCGTCCGTGATCCGCCAGAGGTTGGCGTACATTTTAAGATGCTCCGCCCTTTCCAGCGGGGCAGGGCCTGGGGAGAGGGACAGGACGATGTCCCTTCCGCACCGGTTCCGCGCTTCGGAGATGATTTCGATCTCACGCTCGCAGTGCGGATATTCCCGGGCGATGTCGTCGCACTTGACGTAATCAACCCCCCAGGAGGCGTAGAGGCGGAAAATGCTGTCGTAATAGTCCTGCGCGGCCCGCGTGTCCGCCCTCAGGCCGTACATATCCGGGTTCCAGGCGCAGATGGAGTGGGGGTCGGCGGCCTGGCTGCACAAGAAGGAGCTGCCCTCGATCGGCAGGCGGCGGTGGGCGGCCATCCTCGGCAGGCCGCGCATGATGTGAATGCCGAACTTCAGGCCCATTTGGTGAATTTGTTCCGAAAGCGGGGCAAAACCCTTCCCGCCGGCGGCGGACGGGAAGCGGTTGACCGCCGGGAGCAGACGGCCGAAACCGTCCATCGTCAGTTCGGAGAATGGTTCATAGGCGTGACTGGAAGCGGTCGGCTGGTACCATTGGATATCGACGACGACGTACTCGTAGCCGAATTCTTTCAGGTGGTCCCGCATGAAGCGGGCGTTCGCCAGCACAGTCTCTTCCCGGACGGACGCGCCCCAGCAGTCCCAGCTGTTCCAGCCCATCGGCGGTGTTCCGGCAAGCATGAAATATTCCCCCTTTATCAGATCAATCTGTTTGTGTATCCATGGGCTTTCGTACTTTCAGTATACCGTCATGAAGGAAAAAAAGCAAGCAAAACATTCAGCCGGACGGCGTACACAACGAGAATTGTCTAACATCAATTCGGGGTTGACAGCCTCCGCCCGGGATGGTAGAATCCTGAGTGCAGAGATCCCGCCGGGAGCGGGCAATCCTGTGGAGGCAGTGTTTGGAATCGGTTCAGTAACGGGGAACATGGCAGATCAGAAAATGCGGTGACATGACCGCTTGTTTGCTGATGCCATGGCGCGGTGCTGAACGATACCGGGCACTTTTTTGTTTGCCTTTTTTCACCCGCAATCCCCGATCCTTGTTCATGTCGATGAGATATAAAAGAGGGATCAACATGACACAGGATATGCTGGCATTGGATTATGACAAGATCATTGAACGCCTTCAGGCGCACGCCGTATCCCCCCTGGCACGGAAAAAGCTGGCGGACACCGCGCCGATCATGAACGAAGGGCTCTGCAAAGCCCGCATGGAGGAAACCACCGCCGCCCTGCATGTGATGAAAAACGCGGGTTCCCCGCCGCTGGCGGAAATGGAGGAAGCCGAAAAGAGCCTGACCGAAGCGGCACAGGGCGGTATGCTGCTGCCGGAACAGCTGAGCGGTGTTGCGCGTTTTTGCGTGACTGTACGGCGGATGCGGCGGTATCTGCAAAGCGCGCAAATGTTCAGCGCTGGAATCGCCTCCTGGCAGACGGAGCTGCCGGACTTGTACGTCCTGGAGGAGGAGATCGACGGCTGTATCCGCGAGGACACGATTCTGGATGACGCTTCGCCCACGCTGCGCAGTCTGCGCAGGCAGCGGGAACGCGCCGAGACGGATATTCGGGAAAAGCTGAACCAGGTGCTGCTGCATCAGAAGCAAAAGCTGGCCGACAGCTATATTACCCAGCGGAACGGAGCCTACGTGCTGCCGGTGCAGAAGCGTTTCCAGAGCGCCTTCCCCGGCCGCGCGGTGGACGCATCCGCCAAGGGCAACACGGTGTTCATGGAGCCCACGGCGGTGCAGGCTTTGCGCCAGACGCTGGAAGGGCTATTGATGGACATTGAAACCGAGGAGCGGCGCATCCTCTGGACCCTCAGCGACCGGGTGGCGGGGGAGGAACAGGCGCTGCGCGCCTCCATCCGCGTGATGACGGATTTGGACGCGCTGTTTGCCCGGGCAAAGCTGAGCATGGAGATGGACGCCCGGCCCGTGACAATCACCGGAGAAAGGCGTATCCGCCTGGCGCAGGCCCGGCATCCGCTGCTGAATCCCGCGTCCTGCGTGCCGCTGGACCTGGAAATATCCCTGCCGGATACGGGCATTGCCGTGACCGGGCCGAACACCGGCGGCAAAACGGTGTGCCTGAAAACGGTGGGTCTGCTGACCCTGATGGCCCAGAGCGGGCTGCATATACCCTGCGGAGAGGGAACCGTGATCGGGATGATGGATACTGTATTGTGCGACATCGGCGACAGCCAGTCTATCAGCCAGAATCTGTCCACCTTTTCCGGCCACATGACCAATGTGATCCGCATGCTGCAATCGTGCAGCCGGGACAGCCTGGTGCTGCTGGACGAGCTGGGCAGCGGCACCGACCCCCTGGAGGGCTCCGGTCTGGCGGCGGCAATCCTGGAAGAACTGGTGCGGCGCGGCTGTTTTTTTCTGGTCACTACCCACGATCCCCAGATCAAGCAGTGGGCGGAACAGACCGCGGGCGTCGTTTCCGCGCGGATGGCCTTTGACCGGGAATCGCTGATGCCCCTGTACCGGCTGGAGCTGGGCATGAGCGGCGAAAGCTGCGCCATTGAAATCGCCCGCCGCCTGGGGATGGATGAAGGCTTGCTGGCCCGGGCGCGGCAGGTGGCGGAGCACGGCCCGGATGCGAAAGCTGAAACCGGGCGTCATCGCCCCATGCGCATACCTGTCAGCCGCCTGATGCGCCTGGAAGTGAAAAAGGAAGGCAGCTTCGAGCGCTTCACCATGGGCGACAGCGTGCAGCTGCTGCCCGAAAAAAAGACCGCCATCGTGTACCGCGGCGCGGACGATGACGGGAATGTGATCATTCAACTGCAGGGAGAAAAAATAACTGTACGCCACAACCGGCTCAGGCTGCTGGTGCCGGCGGCGGAACTATACCCGCCGGATTATGATTTTTCGATTGTATTTGACACCGTTGAAAACCGAAAGGCAGCGCACACCATCGCGCGCAAGTATGACGCGGACGCGGTGGTGGTGCTGAAGGAAGGAAAAACTGATGGCGGCTGCAGCAGGCATTAATGCTTTTCTGCTTCTAAAATCTTAGATTTAAGAACGCAGGCAGTGGAAAATACAAAATGGCATTCCTTCAGCCTGGAATATGTCAACAGCGCCGGGAACCGGGAGAAGATCTGCAACGCCGTTACCTGTACCTGCATGATCCCGCTTCCCCCGCGAAATACCAAAGCAGCCTCATCTGGATCCTGAATAAGGACCGGATCAGGCTGCCCCGGATGATTATTTGTGAAGTTTTACCCTAAAAACTGTCCCCCGATCCAGATGATGGCGGGCAGGGACAGGGCGAAGAACAGGGTGGACATCAGCACGGAACGGGCGGCATACTCCGGCTCCTTCCCGGTCTGGATCGCGTAGATCGAGGTCAGGGTCGCGCAGGGGCAGGCCATGTACACCAGCAGGCACAGTTTGGAAGAAGCGTCCAGGCTGATCAGCCCGAATACCGGCATCGCGGCCAGCGGGACCGCAAGGTTCCGAAGCAGCGTCACCAGGTATGCCCGGCGTTCCCGCAGGATTTCCGTGAGCCGGCTTTCCGACATCATCACTCCGATGATGATCAGGGAAAGCGGGGTGATCATTGCGCCGGTGCTGGCGGCAACGGTCTGCGCCGGGGCCGGCAGATGCCATCCAAGCGCCAGCATCAGCACCAGGACGGCGGTCGCGATGGTCGGCAGCGTGCAGAGGTTTCTGAGGCTGATCTTCTGCCCGGTAAAAGCGCTGACCTGCCAGGTGAAAAACAGGACGTTGAACGCGACCAGGAACATGGCGTTGTACAGAACGGCCATTTCGCCGAAAAGTGCCCGGCACAGCGGCAGACCCAGGAACGTGCAGTTGGGATAGGTCAGCAGGGAGGCCGTCGTCACCCTGGCCGATTCCGGAACCCCGCGCATTGTCTGCGCGCGGACGGAGAGGAAGGTGACCACGGCAAACATCAGCAGGATCAGGCCGGTGATCAGCCCCATGCGCAGCAGTTCATTTCCGCTCACGCTCTGGCTCGAGGCGCTCAGGATGGTGAAAGGCAGGATCAGGCTGGTGCAGATGCGGGTCAGGTATTTGCGCTGCTCCGGGGAGATCAGCCCGGATTTTCCCGCCGCAAAGCCGACGGCCACGTACAGCAGGATGATCAGTATCTGGGTCAGAACAATGTCCATGGAGGGCATATCGGCACGTCCTTTCGGCTGGCTTTTGGGCGCAGTGTGTGCTATACTGAATCGACTTATCAAACGGAGGATGATCGACATGCTGAAGGAACGCAGCTTTCCGGCGTCGGAACCGTATGTGAAGCTGACCGGGCGCACGGCGGAGAAGGACGGCGTCCGCTGGATGATTCACTCTGCTTCCAAGGCGGAATTCCGCTTTACCGGTACGAGGGCTGCCCTCGTGATCGCGGGGGACGGTTCTGTCTCCGGCGAGGAAGCATCCCGGGCCCGGCTGGCCGTCTGTGTCAACGGCAGGCGGGTGCTGGACCATCTGGTGGGCAGAGCGGAAGAGACGCTGGAGGTCTTTTCGGCGGATCAGGAAACTTTGGTTGAGGTCGCCGTCGTCAAGCTGTCCGAGGCAGCCAATTCCGTTTTCGGGATCAGGCGGATCGAGGTGACTTCCGCGGGGGATATCGAACCGCTGCCTCCAAAGGAACTTAAGATCGAATTCATCGGGGATTCGATCACCTGCGGGTACGGGGTGGACGACGAGGATGAAAACCACCACTTCGCCACCGGTACTGAGGACGCTACCAGGGCCTTTGCGGTCAAAACGGCCGCCGCCCTGGATGCGGACTACAGCCTCGTTTCCTACAGCGGACACGGGATTATCTCCGGCTATTCCGGTGACGGGAACCGGGTGGACAGCCAGCTCGTCCCGCCGGTCTATGAGCTTCTCGGCAAGAACTACGGCAGCGCCGCTTCCGTGATCGATCTGGGCCGGCCCTGGGATTTTTCCCTGTTTCAGCCGGATTTCGTCGTGATCAACCTGGGTACCAACGATTTCAGCTTTGTCGGGAATTCAGCGGACCGGCGGGAAGAATATACGGCCGCATATGCGGAGTTCCTGAAGACGGTCCGGAAGCATAACCCGGCTGCTTGCATCATTGCCGCGCTCGGCGTCATGGGCGACGATCTGTTCCCCTGCGTACAGGAGGCCGTCAGGCGGTACACCGCCGAAACCGGCGACAGAAACCTGCAGACCCTCCGGTTCCGCCCGCAGGACGGGTCTACCGGCTACGTGGCGGACTGGCATCCGACGGAGGCCACCCAGGAACTGGCCGCGCAGCTGCTGACCGGCCTGATCGCTTCCCTGAGGTAAAGCACTTCAGCCTTTCGGAAACAGATGATAATCGCCTTCCCTGTCAATGCCCAGCCGGATATCGGCGGGCATTGTTTTCTGCAGGCACAACCGGACGTTCGGCATGTCGCTGAAATCGACGAAGCGTTCGGCTTCCTCCCGACTGACACCTGTGAGGACCCGCCGTTCGATCAGCCGGGCCCGGAGCATCGATTCTTCCGCCCGGACGGAAACGGTCTGGTCCGCGTACCCGGCCAGATCCCGCCATCCGTCCATGTCCAGCAGCAGATAGTTCCCCTCCAGCACGACGATATCGCTGCCGACCGTCAGGGCATTTTCGACCGGGTTGTGCAGGAGCCTGTCGTAGACCGGCCAGCCGCAGACGGCGCCGGACGCCGCCAGACGGACGCTTTCCGTCAGCCGTTCCAGGTCGAAGGTGACCGGCGCGCCCTTGATCTCCACCAGGGAGATCCGCTTTCCGTCCCGATCCGTGAAATGAGTTTTGAGGTATTCCTGCCTCCGGTGAAAACCGTCCATCCCGACGGCCTGCACGGGGGTGAGGCCTTCCCTGCTGCGGGACAGCTTTTCAAGAAAACTCAGCAGGGTGCTTTTCCCAGCGCCCGGCGGGGCGGCGAGTATCACCAGGATCCTTTTGCCCTTTTCTTTCTGCATTTGCGTCCACCGTTCCAGCATGGGCAGAAAGATCTCCCGGACCGCGCGGTCTGTGTAGCGCGCGCTGACCGCTATGCCGTTGATGGTGATGTGGTGTTCTGTCATGCCGGACCTCCGGGCGTCAAAAGAACAGAGGGGGAACAGCGATTACGCCTTGCCATTCCGTCTGTTCCGGTTTATAATGCCGTTATCGGGCGGCTCAACCGCCGGACAGGCAGGTGATTGAAACCATGGAAATGCAGATGGAATTTATCCGCAAGCTCCCGAACCCGCAGGATCTGAAAAAGCAGTTCCCGGTAAGCGACAGCGTACATCAGGTCAAGGAACAGCGGGACCGGGAAATCGCCGATATTTTTGCCGGCCGGGATCACCGGCTTCTGCTGCTGATCGGTCCGTGCTCGGCCGACCGGGAAGACGCGGTGCTGGAATACATGGTCCGCCTGGCCCGCGTGCGGGATCAGGTCAGGGACCGGCTGATGATCGTTCCCCGGGTTTACACGAATAAACCGAGAACCAAGGGGCTCGGTTATAAAGGCATGCTCCATCAGCCGGACGTACACAAGGAAGAAGACATGCTGGCCGGCATCATCGCGATCCGGGAGATGCACAGCCGCATCGTCCGGGAAACCGGCTTCACGTGCGCGGAAGAAATGCTGTATCCCAGCAATCACCGCTATCTGAGCGATCTGCTCAGCTATGTGGCCGTCGGCGCGCGCAGTGTGGAGAATCAGGAACACCGGATCGTCGCCAGCGGCATCGGCGTCCCGGCGGGGATGAAAAACCCGACAGGCGGCGACCTGGGCGTCATGATGAACGCCATCGTGGCCGCCCAGAGCCCGCAGAAATTCATCTACCGCGGCTGGGAGGTCAAAACGAAGGGAAATCCGCTGGCCCACGCCATCCTGCGCGGCTATGTGGACCGTTTCGGCCGCAGCCACCCCAATTATCATTATGAGGATCTGCGGGAAACCCTCGAGCTGTACCGGAAAACCCCGGAGCTGGCGAACCCATCCGTGGTGGTGGACGCCAACCATTCCAACAGCGGCAAGCGCTATCTGGAACAGATCCGGATCAGCAAGGATGTCATGCACTCCAGGCACGTGAATCCGGAAATCCGCGGCCTGGTCAAAGGGCTGATGATCGAAAGCTACCTGGAAGACGGGGCCCAGTCGATTGAGGAGGGCGTTTTCGGCAAGTCCATCACCGACCCCTGCCTGGGGTGGGAAAAAAGCGAACGCCTGATTTACGAGCTGGCAGAGCTTTCGTCGGACGCATAGGGAAAAGCGAAGAAGGGTGCATTTACGAATGGCGGCAATGAAAACAGCCGCCGTTTTTTGGTTCCGGCTGTCAGCCGTTGATGTCCTGCACCTGGCGGTATCCCCTGCCCGCCAGGAACTCCTCCACCTCCCACATGTCCTGCGTCTTGAGGATCGCGTAGGGGAGCTTGCTGACCAGGGAATAGGTCACGTACAGGTAGTCGATGTTGATGTTGCCGTCCGACAGTTCGCCCAGCAGGCGGTTCAGGCTGCCGACGTCGTCGGAGATCTCGACCGCAAGTACCTGTTCGGATCGGCACAGGTATCCGGCGGCGCGGAGGGCTTCCACCGCCCGGTCCGTATCGCTGACCAGCATCCGGATGATGCCGTATTCCGCGCTGTCGTTGGTGATCAGGATGCTCATATTGATCCCAGCGTCCTCAAGTACCTGGGTGATGTGCTTCATCGTGCCCTTCGCGTTTTCGGCGAAGACGGAAATCTGGCGGATCATAAAAAACCTCCTCCGCCGGCCGGCGGATCTGTGAAATCGCAACCAGTATACGACGGCTGTTCGGCGGGGCGCAAGGCGTCCGGGCCGGGCGGCCTGCATTTATTCTGTACAAAAACCCTGACCGGCCGGCCGGAAGAGGGAAATCAGCGTTTCCAAAGCGCGTCGTTGTGCGCCTTCAGGTCTTCGCAGCGCGGAAAAGCGTTCCGGAACGAATCAGCCAGTTCTTTGCGCCTGGAAAGCAGCAGCACTTGCGTACCGTCCCACGGGACGATTTCGACCGACGCCAGCGGATGCTGCAGGGAAATGGGATTGACCCAGAAATGGGGATTCCCGTCCGCGTACGGCAGGGGAAAGCGGAGGATCGTTTCCGGAGGGATTGTTTTTTCAAAGCCGGACAGGACGCCGAAGAGCCACTGACCGTCGTCTTTCTCAACCAGTTCTGTCAGCCCGCCGCCGCTCAGAAAATGGGGCAGGCCGTCGCTGAGCAGGTTCAGCTCCTCACTCTGCGCGGCGATCTGAGCGTCGGTGATCAGCCAGTTGTACTCTTTCTGCCTGCCGCCGATGGCCCGGAAAATCCCGGACAGATAGGTGTAAGCGCGCATGCTGTGCCGGTCGATGATGCCGTAAACCATCGGATCCTCCCGCCGCCGGAATGTGTGCTTTCCGGAAATCATACTGATTTTCAGTTTCAGATGAAAATCAGTATAAAAAAAACAGGATCACCGCCTTCCTGCGGCAACCCCGGAAACATCTGATGGGTGGTGGCTCCGAGTGGATTTGAACCACTGACACCCCGGGTATGAACCGAGTGCTCTAGCCACTGAGCTACGGAGCCAAAAAATGGTTGCGGGGGAGGGACTTGAACCCTCGACCTCCGGGTTATGAGCCCGACGAGCTACCAAACTGCTCTACCCCGCGTCATCACGCACGACCTGTCGTGCAAGGAGTATAATACTACGGATTGACCATTTTGTCAACTCTTTTTTTCTGCAAGAATCATGTGACGGGAAAAACAGTAAATTCCCAAAGTAAGTTCCACAGTGTGATTTAAGAATGGGGTTTACTGTGAAAACATTGTTTACCGGAAATTCGGGGCCGCCAATCAAAGAAGCGCATAGCAAACAAGCCTCTGAGAGGCGCAGATTGT
>JBGUJG010000079.1:0-3184 GCA_045113695.1 Christensenellales bacterium | reverse complement strand
GGGGGTTCCCGATATGGGGTTCTGAGGGCCCGGAAAACAGGCCAGTGGCCTGTTTTCACCGAAGAACGGGCCGGCAGGCCCTGGTTGTGTCCCCCTTTCGAGGGCTGTGCAACAGCCCCTTTGCTGTGCCCGGCTGTGCTCAGCAGCCGGTCTGGTCATGTGGATTCTCCGGTCTGATCAATATCCGATCTGCGCGAGCACCTCGTCCATGACGGCCGCGCACCGGAGCGAAAACGCCTTGGAGACCCGGGGGGATTCCCCGTTCAGGATGCACCGGCCCAGCTGCTCGACCTCCAGCCGGTAATTGTTCGGGGCGGTCACCGTCTTTGTCTCCCGCTGTCCGTTCCGGATCACGGTGTAGGGGATCTCCCCGGACTGGTTGAACTCCACCGGGGAATGGATCTCTCCCTCCGTGCCCCAGATGTGCAGGCGGTCCTTCCGGCCCTGCGGCAGCAACATGCCGCAGTCCAGCTTGGCGATCGCCCCGCCCTCATAGATCAGCAGGGCGGTGGTGTACAGGTCGATCTTCTTGTCGGAAAACTGCGCGGCGGCCCGGACGGACACCGGATCCTTCCCGATCAGCCACAGGGCCATGCTCAGGGCATAGCAGCCCAGGTCGTACATCGCGCCGCCGAAGGTTTCCCTCCTTAACCGGATGTCGGTGTCCGGGCGGCGGGTCGTCAGGAAGGCGGATTCCAGATAGCGGATCTCCCCGATCGCCCCGGCGTCCAGCTCCGCTTTGAGTGCGGAAACGATCGGGCTGTGCAGATAGGCGAAGGCTTCCATCAGGAAGACGCCGTTTTCCTCCGCCGCGCGGAACATGCTTTCTTCCTGCGCCTTCGAGACCGCCAGCGGCTTTTCGCACAGGACGTGCTTACCGGACGCCTGGGCGCGGATCGCCCATTCGCAGTGCAGGTCGTTGGGCAGCGGAATGTAGACGGCCTCCACCTCCGGGTCGCCCAGCAGTTCGTCATAGCTGCCGTACGCTTTTTGGAATCCGAACTCCCGCTGAAACAGGCGGGCTTTATCGATATTCCGGCCCGCGACCGCGTACAGCTCGCAGTTGTCCGCCGTCTGCATGGCGGGAATGGTCTGGCCCCGGGCGATGTCCGCCGTCCCCAGGACGCCCCATCTGATTTTCCTCATGGCTGTTCCTCCCTGATTCGGTTGACCGGTTTGTCATTTAACAGTAATCAGTTCGTATTCCCTCGTCCCCAGGCCGATCTTTTCGGCGTGGATCAGGGTTTCCTTCCAGTGGATGGCGGGGTTGCTGTCCCTGAAATGATCGTGGTAGTGATGCCAGTCCGGCCGGGCCAGGTTGTCCCCCAGCTGGCTGTTGCGCACCGGTTCCGCTTTCAGGCACAGGTCCGCGCAGGCCTGGTCCAGGGCCACCGGGTCAAAGGAGGCCAGCATCCCCAGGTTGGGCAGGATCGGGGCGTCGTTTTCGCTGTGGCAGTCACAGTTCGGCGATACGTCCATGATCAGGCTGATGTGGAAGCAGGGCCGCCCATCGCACACGGCCTGGGTATACTCGGCCATCTTGCAGCAGAGCAGCTCCCCGGCGCTGTCGTTGATGTTGCTGATGGCGTCGAACGCGCACGCGCCGATGCACCGGCCGCAGCCCCTGCACAGGTCCGGGTCGATCCACGCCTTCCGGTCTTTCCCGTAACGGATGGCGTCGCTGCCGCATGAAGACGCGCACCGCCCGCAGCCCCGGCAGGCGGCCTGGTCCACCCGGGGCGTGCCCTCGTTGTGCTGGTGCATTTTGCCGGCGCGGCTGCCGCAGCCCATCCCGAGGTTCTTGATGGCCCCGCCGAAGCCGGTGGCCTCATGGCCCTTGAAATGGCTCAGGGAGATCACGACGTCCGCGTCCATCACCGCCCGGCCGATGAGGGCCGTTTGGCAGTATTCGCCGTTCCGGACCGGCACCTCGACGTCGTCCGTCCCCTTGAGGCCGTCGGCGATGATGATATGGCAGCCCGTCGTCACGCTGTTGAACCCGTTGATTTCGGCATTCATCAGGTGATCCACGGCGTTTTTCCGGCTGCCGGGATACAGGGTGTTGCAGTCCGTCAGGAAGGGCTTCCCGCCCAGCTCTTTGATCACGTCTGCCACGGCCTTTACGTAGTTGGGCCGCAGGTAGGCGAAATTGCCCAGCTCCCCGAAGTGCATTTTGATCGCCACGAATTTGCCTTCAAAATCGATGTCGCCGATGCCGGCCTTCCGGATCAGCTTCTGCAGCTTGGCCCCCTGGCTCACGCCCAGGCGGGTACGGAAATCCGTAAAATAAACCTTTGACTTGCCCATGCTCTTCCTCCCTCATCGGCGGCCGCAGCCATGCGCCGCCGCGCTGTTACCGGTAGCTTTCCAGCAGCTCTACGATGCACTTGAGGTCCGGCGCGTCCAGATAGTTGTACTCGCCGCCCCCGTCCCCGTACACGCCGTGCTGCACCAGGCGCAGCCCGTTTTCCTCCGCGGCTTTGACCTGCGCCTTGGAATCCTTCACCTGGAAGGCCAGGTGATGCATGCCCTCGCCGTGTTCGTTCAGGAAATTCCTCCAGGTGGACGGGGCTTCGTTGGGCTGGATCAGCTCGATCTGCAGGCCCGGCCCCACGTCGAAAAACGCCAGCAGGGCGTTCGCCTCCGGCGCGGGCTGCCCTTCAAACACCGTCTGCGTGACCGCGTAATCGCCGCACGGCTGGGTCGGCGGGACCTCCACGCCCAGGAAGGCCGCCCATTTTTTCTTGGTCTCTTCAATATCCTTCACGATAAAGCCCACCTGCGCCAGCAGATGCGTCCCCACAATGCCCGCCATGATCCCGTCCTCCTTTTTCGTGTCCGTTTCCCCCTATGATAAATCTTAAAGTATCCTCTAAGTCAATGGGGGCCGGGAAAAACTTTTCGCAATGCGTCCGTCTGCATGCAGATACGCAGAAGGCGCATATTCGCCTGCACAGCCCTTGCGAAGCGTACAGACAGCGAACCTGTTCTGATCATGTATGTCTTAAGCGTCCTGTTTCTCAGCCGGCTTCCGGGATCAGGGCAAACACACGAGTGTAAAAATCGTCACATTTGAGGCGACGCTGGGAGCTAAAGAGGGGGTGATCAGGGGGAAACTTCCCCCTGATTGTAATCCGCAGCGGCGGCATGTACGTCGCGAGGAGCATTTTTGCGGAGCAGAGCT
>JBGUJG010000078.1:0-5890 GCA_045113695.1 Christensenellales bacterium | reverse complement strand
ATCCATTTCTTCTTGCTCATCCTCTCATCGCCTCCTGCTGCTCCGCCTCCAGCTGGCGGCCCATGCTGGCCTTCGCGCGGCGTTTCTTGGTCTCATACATGATCAGGGCCACGGTGATGACGCCGTAAGACGCGAATACGCGGAAATATTCGCCGATCATGCTGTCCCCCGTGAGCTTGGTGCCCGCGTTCGGGGCGACGATGAACATCGTGTGGAAGAGGATCACGCCCAGGAATACGTTGCCGATGCTGGCCTTGTCGACCGAAGCCCCGCCGACCAGCAGGGCGGCGATACAGAACATGCCGACCTGGGAGTGGGAGCTGTAGGTGGAAAGGTTGCCCATGTTCTGCAGGTAGATGATCATGCCGAAGCCCGCAAGGACCGTGGAAATCACGATGGAGATGATGCGGGTGCGCTCCACGTCGATGCCGGCGTCCTTGGCGACCTGCATGTCCTGGCCGACGGCCCGCATGTCCTGGCCCAGCTTGGTGCGGCGGAACCAGACGATCATCAGGCACATGCACACGATGATCAGCAGGGTGATCACCGGGATCTTGACCCCGCCGACCCGGAAGGACACGGCGTTGTCCAGGCTCTGGCGCATGTTGAGCAGGCTCACGGTGTTGCGGATGCCGTAGCCGCGGGGCAGCTTGATGCTGGAGTGGGCGATCGGGATGATCGGTCCCATCATGTACAGCACGACCAGCTGGTATACGCCGTTGATGAAGAAGCTGATGATGTAGCTGGTGATCATCTCGCGGCCCCTGGCCATGTTCAGGATCTTGCCGCAGAACAGGCCCAGCAGGACGGAGAAGGGAATGGAGATGATCATCGCCAGCACCATCCCGGGGATCCCCCAGATCTGCCAGTCCGATACGAAGATCAGGGCGATCTCCCCCGCCATGGCGCCCAGGGTCATGCCGAAGTTCAGGCCCATGCCCGCCATGATCGGGATCAGCAGGCTTAAGATCAGGAAGGCGTTGCGGCCCAGGCGGCTCATGATCTCGTTGAGCAGATACGGGACGGAAAAGCCCGACACCGGGATGCAGACGGCGCAGATGAGGATAAACATGATCGGCACGGAATTGCTGGCCAGGAAGGAACCGATATCCTTCCCCGCCCGGCGGCCGGCGGCCGGCTTGCTCGGATTGCTCATCGTCTCACCTCCGTTTTCCGGGTCAGGGCATACAGGATCATGCCGTTGGAGGCGATCATGCGGATGACCTCGCTCATGTCCATATGGATCATGTTGTTCATGACCGTCGGCGTCATCGTCACGATGCCCTGGAACAGGAAGGTGCCGATGATGACGTTCGTGATGGACGCCTTGTTGACCGACGCGCCGCCGATCAGGATGGCCGACACGGCGGGAAGCGCCATGTAGAACGGCGCGTTGTACAGCTGGATGAAGCCGAAGCCCTGCTCATACACCAGGATGCCCACGGCGCCCAGCCACGTGGACATGACCACGGAGAGCAGGCGGATCCTGTCCACATTGATGCCGGCTGCCTTGGCAAAGGTGGGGTTCGAGCCCACGGCCGTCATGGCCGTGCCGGTCTTGGTGTGCAGGAAGGCCCACATGCAGAAGGCCAGCAGGGCGAAAAAGAGCAGCGTGCCCACCGGGATCGAGAACTTGCCGATGTTGATCTGCAGGAAATTGGCCAGGGCCTTATCGTAGTAGCCTTCCAGGGAGATCGTGGTGCGCAGCCCCTTGCCGGACAGGCCCCAGACCATGTTGGCGCTGTGGTAGGGAAGCAGCAGCCACATCATGCACATGAAGGACACGGACGAAAAGCCCACATAGGTGGCGATCATCATTTCGCCGCCCTTGATGTGGTTGAGCAGCCACCCGTAGCCAAGGCCGAACAGCAGGGCAAAGGGCGTGGCGATCAGCACGCTGGTAAAGAAGGACATCGGCCCCGTAAAGCCCAGCTCGATCGACAGGGTGCCGCCCAGCAGGCCCGCCACGATGCCCAGCGGCAGGCCGAAGTTCAGCCCGCAGCCCGAGTGCACCATCGGCACCATGGC
The DNA here is from genome assembly GCA_045113695.1 of Christensenellales bacterium. Taxonomy (GTDB): domain Bacteria; phylum Bacillota; class Clostridia; order Christensenellales; family Aristaeellaceae; genus UBA4246. The sequence continues at coordinate 3,862 of JBGUJG010000078.1, read as the reverse complement.
CAGCACCAGCACAGCGTTCCAGCTGAAGCGGTTGATGGTGTTGGTGATCTGCATCGGCAGGTCCGCGTTCACGAAGGGCGCCAGGATAAACAGCAGCAGCAAAAACCCGGCGATGATCAGCCGCGGCAGCCCGAAACGCTGCAGCGCCCCGGTCAGCCGTTCCTTCCAGGACTTTTTCGTTTTTTGTACCGTTTCACTCATGCTCTGTTCCTCACTTGTAACTGTTCAGACCCCCAATATCAGGCACACAACGCCGGCCACCCGAGGGGGTGATCAGGGGGACCCTTCCCCCTGATTAAAATCCGCAGCAGCGACATGCGCGGTGCGAGGATGAATTTTTGAGAAGCGGGAATAGGCTTTGGCAGGAAGAAGCCGACAACACCCCCGCGAGAGCAAAAATTCTATCCTTGCGCCTTTGCCGCCCGGGAGTCCCGAAGGGACGAGAGGCAAAGGCGAGGGGGTTCCCGATAGGGGGACGTGTCCCCCTGTCGCAGGGTTGTGAAACAACCCAATCACTTTACCTGGCTGACCATCAGCATCCCGAAGTCTTCGGAAGAATCGGAAGCTGGGAGAATGCCGGCGATCTTTCCCCCGGAAACGATGGCGATCCGGTCGCAGACCTGGCGCAGCTCCTCCAGTTCGGAGGAAATCATCACGATGGTCACGCCGCTTTCCCGGTTGAATTTCTTGAGGGCGTTCAGCACCAGGGCCTTCGCACCCACGTCGATGCCGCGGGTCGGCTCGGACACGAACAGGAACTGCGGCTCCAGGGCGAACGCCTTCGCCAGGCAGACCTTCTGCTGGTTGCCGCCGGACAGTTCCTTGGCGTTCTGCCGGGAGCTGGTGCACTTGATGGCCAGCTCGTCGATGTATTTCTCCGTCACGCCGCGGATGGCTTTTTCATCGCGCCATTTGATCAGCCCGCCCAGATAGGTTTTCAGGAATTTGTTCTGGATCTGCATGGCGGGGAAGGCGATGTTCCACTCCAGGCTTTCATCCAGCAGGAGGCCGACGCCCCGGCGGTCTACCGAAACGAAGGCCAGGGAGGCGTCCAGGCAGCGCCCCGGGGCGTTCAGGGCGATTTCCTTTCCTTTGAAGGTCACCTTTCCGCCCGCCTCGTACAGGCCCATGACCCCGTTGGGAATCCCCAGCTTGCCCTGGCCCGCCAGGCCGCCGATGCCCAGGATCTCGCCCTCGAACACGTCCAGGTTCACGTCGCGCACGGTTTCGCCGGGCATATCCACCCACAGACGGCGGATGGACATGATGACGTTTTCATTCTTCATCTCGCGGTGCCCGGCTTCCCCGGAGCTGACGCTGCGGCCCACCATCCATCTGGTGATTTCCTGGACGGAGGTGTCTTTCGCGTTCACGTTCTGCACCAGGCAGCCGTCCCGCATGACCGCCACCTTATCGCAGACAGACAGGATCTCCTGCAGGCGGTGGGTGATAAAGATCACCGCGATCCCGCGGGACGCCATGCCTCGGATGGATTCCAGCAGGGCGACGGCTTCGCGCTCGGTCAGCACGGCGGTGGGTTCGTCCAGGATCAGCAGCTGCAGCTGCTCCTTGCTCAGTTCCCGGGCGATCTCCGTAAACTGCTTGTGGCCGACCGGCATGTTGCTGATCAGCATGTTCTCATCGATCCGGACGCCCATTTTCTCGATGGCGGCTTTCGACTGCTCGTCCATCTTTTTCCGTTCCAGGGTATTCATCCGGTCGCCGAAGACCAGGGAGATCACGTTTTCCTTTTTGGGCTCCCGGTTCAGCAGGATGTTCTCCGTGGCGGTAAAGCCGGGAATCAGGGAAAACTCCTGGTGCACCATGCCGATGCCCTTGGCCAGGGCGTCAAAAGGCGAGGAAAAGTTCACCTTTTCCCCGTTGAGCAGGATCTCCCCGCCGTATCCGCCCGTTTCCCGGATCTCGTCCATACCGAAGAGGATCTTCATCAGCGTGCTTTTGCCCGCGCCGTTTTCGCCCACCAGGCCCAGCACCTGGCCGGCTTCCAGCGTCAGGTTGATATCCGTCAGCACCTGGTTGCCGAAGAAGTCCTTTTTCACATTCCGCATTTCCAGCAGCGGCGCGCCCGTTTGATTCGCTGTCGTCATCCGTTTCACCACTTCTTTTGTTTCAGGGGGAAGGCAAAGGGGGGATAGGAGTTAGGAGTTAGGAGTTAGGAGTTATGAGTTAGGAGTGAGGAGTGAGGAGTTGAAATTAGTTCATTGATAACTATTAACTTCTCACTAAGCGACCGCAGGGAGCGGTCACTCCTAACTCCTCACTGTTTCCTATTGCCCATTGCCTGTCCGTTAAAAAACAAAGGGGAGGGATGAACCTCCCCTTTGCGGCTGAGTGATTTTGAATTACTTCACGGTGAAGTACTTCTCGGGCACTTCGATGTCGGTCGCGCCCATGTAGCGGCCGGGGTTGCCCATGATGTAGGTATCCTGATAGACCAGGAAGATGTTGTCAGACTTGACGCCGGTGGTGGCATCGGTGTAGCTGGAGCCGTTCCAGTTGGCCTTGGGGGAGAAGACTTCGTAAGCCTTGGCGATATCGTCGATATCATCCAGCTCGCTCTCGCCCTTGAGCACGTTGTAGGCGTGCTGGGCAAGGCCGGCGGACACGGTGTAGCCGTAGGAGTAAGCCCAGGTGCCGAAGCGGCCGGCGCCGCCCTTTTCGACCACAGCGGCTTCCACGGCGGCCAGGATCTTCTCAAAGTCGCCGCCGGCTTCGGTCAGGTCCAGACCCAGAGCGCCCGGATAGCCCATCAGCGGGGAGGGCAGGTCAGCCTCGATGAAGTAGCCGCCGTAGGCCAGCAGCTGCTTGAGCAGGGGCTCGGTGTGGGCGTCGTTGGTGCAGAAATAGGCGGAGTTCGTGCCGTACTTCTCGATCCATTCGGGCGCATGCTCGAGGATGTAGGCCTGCGCGCCGGGGGTGCCGACGTCGGACTGGGTGGGGTCGGGCGCGGTTTCCAGCACGAAGCTCATGCCGAATTCTTCGCAGGCGGCCTTCATGATGGCGACGCGGCGGCTCATGGTCTCATAGCCCATGTGGCGCGGGAAGGAGATGTGCACGAAGGTGTCGCAGCCCAGTTCGTGGGCGGTGCGGATCATCAGATAGCCGCGGGCGACAAAGTCGTTGTTGCAGACCAGGTCAGCAGCGGAGCCGATCTCGGGCAGGTCTTCATGGGCTTCGCCGGCGATGCACAGGATGTCCGGGCGCATTTCCTTGACCTTGCGGAAGGCTTCGGTGGTGCCGGGCACGGCCTGGTTGACGATGATGGCCTTCATCAGCGGGTCATCGGCAAAGTTCACGATGGTCTGAATGGTGGTTTCGATTTCTTCGGAGAAGTTGTCGGGATAGATGGCCAGCTTGACCACATCTTCACCGTACATGGCCTGGAAAGCTTCCGCGCCGCGGCGGTCGTCTTCAGACTGGGAAACGGAACCGGTCACGATACCGATGTGGAATTCTTCCTCGGCGGCGGCAAAAGACGCCAGGGAAAGCACCATCACCGCGCAGAGCAGCAGCGCAACGAGTTTCTTCATGTTCTGTAAGCCTCCTTGATCATTTGTCGGAAAATACGTGTATCCATGAATACAAGTAATTTCCTAAGTCATATGATTATAACAAGGCCGCGGAACGGTGTCAAGCAAAGCCCGTCATCGCGGCCGGAAGGTCAAAGAAAAAAACATAAAAAAAACAAAGCGAGACGCAGCAGGCAGCGCAAAACAGTGAGGAGTTAGGAGTGACCGCTCCCTCCGGTCGCTGCAGCGGCGGCCCCTGGGCCGCCACTGAGTGAGGAGTGAGGAGTGACCGTTCGCTCCGCTCACTTAGTGAGGAGTTAATAGTCATGAAC
>JBGUJG010000077.1:0-3909 GCA_045113695.1 Christensenellales bacterium | reverse complement strand
TCCGCCTCGCAACGGACACCCTTGCCTTCGGCTATACCCTTCCCACTACCGGGCGGGTTCGGGTCTTTCACCCTCTAGAAACGTGCGCCGCCGGGCGCACACCGGAAAGGGCTGCCGCAGCACTGATATGCTGCCGCAGCCCTTTCTGATCGATGTCAGAGTTTTATACGTGAACCGTACGGCCTTTACCGCAGGTCCTCTGTGAGGGTATAAGCGGCGATACAGCCGTCTCCGACCGCTTTGGCGACCTGAAGCGGCGCGCCGGCGGCGTCTCCCGCAACACAGACCCGGGGAATGGATGTATGCAGTTTTTCATCATGGCGGATGGCTGCCCCTTCCGTCTGAAGGCCGGGCAGCAGGGTAGCCGGCGCAACGGTCGGACGAAGCACAAATACGCAGGCTCCCGTATATTCCTGGTCCTCCGTCCGTACGATGACGGCGTTTCCCTTTTCACCGGCATCCTTTGCAATCTGAACAGGCTTTCCGGAAAGCCGGCGGACCTTTTCGTTCAGACCGGACAGATCATGGGCTTTTTCACTCAGGTATCCGACGCTTTCACAGACCCCGGAAAGGAAATTCGCTTCTTCGACGGATTCCTGATCTGTCCCGATTACGAGCACGGGACGGCCGCGGTAGAGCATGGCGTCGCAGGTGGCGCAGTAGCTGACCCCCCGCCCGACCAGATCTTTCTCGCCGGGAATCTCCTTGCCGCGCGCCGCGCCGATGGTCAGCAGCACAGAGCGGGCGCTGACGATGTCCGCGCCGACAATGGCCGAAAAAGTATCCCCCATCGGCAGCAGCTGGCTGACCTTTTCTTTGCGGATCTCAGCCCCGGCTTCTTCGGCTTCCTTCCGGAAAAGCTCAGCGATTTCCCTGCCGGACTTTCCGCGCACGCCCGGATAGTTGTTGATCTTTTCCGCCAGACCCAGGGCGCCGTCCCCCGTATAGGCCATCAGAACCGTCTTATTGCGGTTGCGCAGGGTCAGGGCAGCGGAGCAGCCCGCCGGGCCGGCCCCGATAATCAGTACATCATAAGTCATGTATGTCTTCCTCCGTTTCTTTGATCTTATAAAGGCCTGAAATCCGGACATCAGCCGGTCTGATTATAACATGTCCGCCGTCCTGTGTCTATGAATGGTTATTTTCGGAATGAACAAATTTACATGACAAAAGGACAATTGTATGGTAGAATGAAAAAGCACTGCGCGAACGAGCCGGAAATGGGTTTTCCCGCCGAAAGCCTGTCCGGAAACAAAGCATTTTCCCGGCCCGCGCCGGATAAAACGGACGCTGATTCCGCGGCGGATCAGCCATCATGAGGTGGAACGTTCTTTGAAAAAAAACATTTTCATGGTTCTTTCAGCGGTTTTGCTGGCCGTCATCCTGATCCCGGCTTCCGCATCCGGCTTCTCATTCAACCGGTCAAACCCCAGAAACAACAGGAGAAAACCGGGAACAACCCAGGGCTACTCGGTTCAGACGACCCCACTCCCGGAATCATTCCCTCATTTCACGCCGGTTCCCTCCCCGGCGGAAGGAGCAAAGGGGCAGGCCGGCAGCAGCTTTCCCTTTGGCTACGCCGAAATCCCGGCCGGGCTTCCGGCTTATCAGCATATGGAAGATTCCTCCGCGTTCGGCGTTTTCCCTGAAGGAGGCGCCGCATACGGGGAAGCGGTATCCGCAGGCTGGATGAAGCTGGTGTTTGTCAGCGCGTCCACCCAGGAGATTGCCGAGGTGTTTGTTCGGGCAGAAGAAATCTCCGAAATGCACGCGCTAGCCGCGGATGCCCTGCGCAGCCGGCTGAACCAGTACCATCCCGTATATTACCGGGGTTATCCGCTGCCGACTGTCCGGCTGGATCTGTTTTCCGATGCAGCAGCGGACGAAAGCCCTGCGCCGGGAGCAGTTCCAGAAGAAGTGACTCAGCAGGAACCTCCCCGGGAGGCAGCCGTGGCAGAAGCGCCTCAGGAAGAAGAATACCCCGAAGAAGCTCTGGAAGAAACCTCTCAGGAAGAAGCCGGGCCCCAGCAGGAAGCCGAATCGGAAGCACTGCCGGCGGCGGATGAACAAAACAGCCAGACCGCTCAGGAAGTTCCCTGGCAGACCGCTGTGACCGATGTCACCGCGCGGCAGACCGGCGCCTGTCAGGCACTGATCTCCTGGCACGGCAACGGAACGGCGGATCAGTATTCCGTCTTTGCGGTGCAGGCGGACGGCGGCAGGACTTACCTGGGTTTTGTGGAAGATGCGGAATCCTATACGACGCGTGACCTGGCGGACGGCGATTATACTTTCGTCGTGCTGCCCCGCCGGCTGGCCGACGGGACCGCCCAGCTCGGAGAACCCAGCCAGTCGGTTTCCGTCACGATCAGAACCGTCTCCTGGGAAAATGCCCCAACCGGCGTCCGGGCCGAAATCGACGGCCGCGATGTGACGCTTTTCTGGGAAGGAAATGGAGCCGCCGAACAGTACACGGTCTATGTGTCCCAAAATGATTCTCCCCTGACCTTTGCCGGCAAGACGGAACCCGGAGCGCTGTCGTTCACCCTTCAGGACCTCCCGGACGGACGGTATCTGTTCCAGATCCGTCCGCGCAAAGAGATCAATGAGGTCGTCCGTCACGGCAATGCGTCCGAACCCGTCGTAGCCGTCCTGCCCGTCGTATTCTGGTCGACCGCGGTTCAGGATCTGAAGGCCTCCGTCACCGCCGATGAGCGGGCAGACGTCGTACTGACCTGGCGCGGCAACGGAAAAGCATCCCGGTACGAGGTCTTCGAAGTGACGGAAACCGGGGAGATTCCGGTCGCTCAGGTCTCCCACTCGGTCGTCTGCGTTCTGCCGGACGTTTCTGCCGGTATGCACAGCTATCTCGTCCGTCCCAGCCGTATCGCCGGCGGACGGACGGAGCTGGGAGAAGCGTCGGCTGCCGTCACGGCCGATCTGTCCGATCTGTGGAGAACCGCTCCCCGGAACGCGGTCAGCACCTCCAATGGTCAGAGCATCACCCTGAGTTGGTCCGGAAGCCGTCTGACGGAGAGCTGGGCAGTGTACGAACAGACTTCCGAGGGGCTTCAGCTGGTCGCCAGGACAGACACGCAGGATGCCATGATCGAAAATGCCGGCAGCGGGGGTCATATCTACCTGATTTACCCCGCGCGCGGCGAAGAAGATCCGGAACTTGGCGAGCCCTCCGCGGAACTGTTCGCCGTCTCCGGCATGCACCGGGCTTTCGGGCAGACGGAGCATGGGCTGGTATGGACGTTGGATGACGACGGAACCCTTTCCCTGTACGGGTCCGGCCGGATGGAGGATTTCGGCCCGGAAGCACCGGTACCGTGGACAGAATACATGGGGATGATTTCCGCCGTCCGGATTGATTCCGGTCTGACTTCCGTCGGCTCCCATGCCTTTGAGAACTGCCTCTGGCTTTCCGCCGCTCTCCTGCCGGACGGACTTCAGGTGATCGGGGACAGCGCTTTCAGGAACTGCTCGGCCCTGGCCTCCGTTTCCTTCCCTGAAACCCTGACGGACATCCTCGGCGGCGCCTTCGCATGGAGCGGCCTGGTGACAGCCGATCTCCCGGAGGGGCTGACTCAGATCGGAGACGCCGCTTTCAGCGGCTGCGCGGCTCTGACCTCGGTCAGCATGCCGGACAATATTTCTTCTATCGGGGAATATGCTTTTTCCGACTGTCCTTCCCTAGTGCGGTTTGTCAGTTACTGAAATCATCCGCCCGGAATAAAAACGTTTTTCCCGACACAGCCGGACAGAGAACGCTGTCATACATGACAGGCACTCTGTCCGGCGCCGTTTTTCCCGTCACGTAAATTCCCAAAGTAACTTCCACAGTGTAAAGGTGTGTGGGAGTTAATGTGAGAAAGCCAGCAGGAATAAGTCTAAGAGAAGTGA
>JBGUJG010000076.1:0-2145 GCA_045113695.1 Christensenellales bacterium | reverse complement strand
AGGGCCTGCCGGCCCGTTCTCGCTGAAAACTGTCCACTGGACAGTTTTCCGGGCGCTGCGAACCCCGGGCGGCAAATCCGCAAGGAATGCATTTTATGCTCACGCAGTGCAGGCACTGCTCCGCAAAAATGCTCCTCGCGGCGTACATGCCGCCACTGCGGATTTCAATCAGGGGGGTTCCCCTGATAACCCCCTTTAAGAAATCCGAACAGTTTGTAAAGTTCAGGCAAATGGCAATTTAGAACACTCAGCCGGAGGCGTTGTCTCCGGCTGTTTTTGAAGGGAAGGGTAAGATATGGCGGAAACGGCGGATGTGGTCATCATCGGCGCGGGGCCGGCGGGCATGACCGCCGGGCTGTACGCGGCCCGGGCCGGAGCCAGGGTGATCGTCCTTGAAAAGGACGCGCCCGGCGGGCAGATCATCTACAGCCCGAAGGTGGACAATTATCCCGCCCTGCCGCACGTGAGCGGGTCGGACTTTGCAGACAATCTGCAGGGCCAGCTGGAGGAAAGCGGGGCGGAACTGCGCTACGAAGAAGCCCTGAACATCCGCCGCAGCGGGGATCAGTGGGAAGTGAAAACGGACGCGGAAACCTATACGGCCCCCAGCGTGATCATTGCCGCAGGGACGAAGCACCGCCGCCTGGGCCTGCCCGGGGAAGAGGAGCTGACCGGGGCGGGCGTCTCGTACTGCGCCGTCTGCGACGGGACGTTTTTTAAAGGGAAGGACGCCGCGGTGGTCGGCGGCGGGGATACGGCCCTGCAGGACGCCCTGTTCCTGTCCGGCATCTGCCGGACGGTCACCGTGATCCACCGGCGGGACGCCTTCCGCGGGGAAAAAGCCCTGCAGGACCAGCTCCGGGGGAAAAAGAACGTCGTGTTCCGGATGGGCTTTGTCCCGCAGGCCTTCCTGAGTGAGGACGGCCTGCTGACCGGCCTGGTGATCCGGGAAAAGGAGACCGGGGCGGAAGAAAGCCTGCCGCTGAAAGCTGTCTTTGTCGCCGTCGGCAATGAACCGCAGACAGAGGCGTTTTCCGCCCTGCTCGGCCTTTCCGGTGCGGCCTATCTGCCCGCATCGGAAGACGGGGTGACCGGCCTGCCGGGCCTCTTCGCGGCCGGGGACTGCCGGGTCAAGGACCTGCGCCAGTTGGCGACGGCGGTCGGCGACGGGGCAGGCGCCGGCATGGCGGCGGTCCGGTACGCGGAGGCCGCTCGGCTGAAGGGAGCAGGGGCATGATCGGGAAAATCGCGGTGTTCTGCGGCTCCAGCGAAGGAAAGCGCCCGGAATACGCCGCGGCGGCCCGCCGCCTGGGGGAGCTGATCGGCAGAACCGGGCGGACGCTGGTCTTCGGCGGGTGCCTGGACGGGCTGATGCGCGAAGTGGCGCAGGCCGCGCTCGAAAACGGCGGCCGGATCGAGAGCGAGTTCATCCGCGGCCTGTACCGGGAGAGCGACCACCTGCCCGGGGCCAAAGAGCATATTTACGATACCCTGGAAGAGCGGAAGGCCGGGCTGATCGGCCATTCGGAGGCCTGCATCGCCCTGCCCGGGGGCATGGGCACCCTGGACGAATTCAGCGAGATCTTTGCCCGGATCCAGCTGGGCCTGCCCAGGCGGCCGCTGGGCCTGCTCAATACCCTGGGCTACTACGGCCCGCTGGAAGAGATGCTCCGTAAAATGCGGGAAGAAGGCTTCCTTTCCGCCGAATGGGACGGCCTGGTCACCATAAAAAGCAGCCCCGAAGAGCTGCTTGACGCGATGGACAGACTGAAAGCGGTGACCTTGCATCACTGATTATGTAGTCTGGGTTCCAGAAGGGGGTTATCAGGGGGATTTCCCCCTGATTTCAGTCCGCAGTACCGGCTTTGCCGGTGCGGGGTTATTCGCGCCAGGAAAACAGGCCTGTGGCCTGTTTTCAGTGAATAACGGGCTGGTAAGCCCCGGGCAAGCATTTTTGCGAAGGTTAGCATCCCAGGGCCTTCCGGCCCGTTGTTCGGTAAGGAAGGGCCACCGGCCCTTCCTCAGAGCCCTCACAACCCAACCGAGAGCAAAAATGCTTTCCTTGCGGATTTGCCGCCCGGGGTTCGCAGCGCCCGGAAAACTGTCCAGTGGACAGTTTTCAGCGAGAACGGGCCGGCAGGCCCT
>JBGUJG010000075.1:0-26549 GCA_045113695.1 Christensenellales bacterium | reverse complement strand
GGCATCCGTAGAGCCGGAAAATCTCCACCCTTCCCCTGACAGATTGTTGCTTGGCTTTCATGTTACCGATGATTGACGCCCGTACACGTTTTTCTGCTGAATCGCCGAAAATCGGACATTCTCAATTGTAAAATTTTTGTAAATTTTTTGTTTTTATTCCTTCAGTTCCGTCAGCCGGGAAGAATAATCGCTCTCATAGGCGTGGGCTTTGGCGGACAGTTTTTTGACCTTTTCCACTTCCTGGGCCGCCTTGGGGATCAGCTGCACGGTGCCGGCGCCGCCGATGCAGCCGCCGGGGCAGGCCATGCCTTCCAGCAGGTACCCGTTCAGCTTGCCGGCGCGGGCCCGCATCATCATCTTGCGGCAGTCGTTCAGGCCTTCCGCGTGCTCCACCAGGATTTCGCGGTCCGGCGCCATCTCCCGGATGCAGCTGACCACGGCCCCCGCCACGCCGCCGCTGACGGAAAAGCCTCTGCCGTCCGAGCTAGCGGAGCTGGGGAGCTTCATCGGCTCCAGGTCGTCGAAGTCCACGCCTTTGGCCTCGAACATGCCCATGACTTCCTCAAAGGTGAGGACAAAATCGACGTCGCTGCGGACGGAGCGGCGGCTGGCCTCCAGCTTCTTGGCTGCGCAGGGGCCGATAAAGGCCACCTTGCAGCCCGGGTTTTCCTTCTTGATCAGCCGTCCGGTCAGCACCATCGGCGTCAGGGCCATGCTGATGCACTCGGCATACTGGGGGAATTCCCTTTTCGCCATCACCGACCAGGCCGGACAGCAGCTGGTGCCCATGAACGGCAGTTTCTCCGGCACTTCCGACAGGAAGTCTTTCGCTTCGTCGATCGTGCAAAGGTCCGCCCCGATGGCGACCTCCACGACGTCCTCAAACCCCAGCGCCTGAAACGCCGCCCGCATCTTCTGCGGCGGCAGATCGGGGCCGAACTGCCCCGCCACGGCCGGGGCAATGGCGGCGTACACCGGCGTATCGCTCCGGAGCGCCTGGATGCACTGGAAGATCTGCGCCTTGTCGGCGATGGCCCCGAAGGGGCAGTTGGCCAGGCACATGCCGCAGCTGACGCACTTTTCCTGGTCGATTTCGGCCCGCCCGTAGGCGTCGCTCCGGATCGCCTTCATGCCGCAGGCCACGGCGCAGGGCCGCTCCAGGCGCAGGATCACCCCGTACTGGCAGACGCCCATGCATTTCCCGCATTTGACGCACTTGGTCTGGTCGATCCGGCAGCGTCCGTGCTCCACAACGATGGCGTCCTTGGGGCACACCTCCCGGCAGGGGTGGGCCAGGCATCCCTGGCACTGGTCGGTGATCACCACCTGATTGTCAGGGCACTTGTGGCAGGCGAACTTGATGATGTTGATCAGCGGGGGCTGGTAATACTTTTCCGGGTGGACGCATTCCTCCGCCCCCCTGGAAACCGGGGCGTGCTCCGTCACGTCGCGCAGCGGCAGGCCCATGGCCAGGCGCATCCGCTCCTTGACGATGGCCCGCTCCAGGAACACGCTCTCGCGGTAGGTGGACACCTCCCCCGGGATGATCCGGTAGGGGATGTTTTCCATCTCCGCCAGGCTGCCCTCATGATATTCGTAGCTCAGCTTCGCGACCTCGGTAAAGACCTTTTTGCGGATGTCGTTGATCGACGTGTGGATTCCTCTCATGCCCATAAATCATGCATCCTTTCTGTCCGGAACGGAGCCGGTAATTTTTTTAGAAAAAGACTGCCGCAGCGTTGTTCTGCGGCAGTCCTGTCCGGGTTTTATCCTTTGACCGCGCCGGCGACCATGCCCTTGATGATCTGATTGCTGAAGCAGAAGTACAGCACCACAATCGGGCTCATGGTGATCAGCATCGCCGTCATCTGCAGCGGATAGTCGGAGCCGAACTGGCCCTTGAACTGGGTCAGCGCCAGCGGGACCGTCTGCAGGTGCACGTTTTGGATCAGCACGAGAGCGAACGAAAACTCGTTCCAGCAGCTGAACACCTGGATGATGGCGACCGTGATCAGGATCGGGCGGCACAGGGGCCAGATGATCTCCCACAGCGAGCGGCTGAAGGATGAACCGTCGATGGCCGCCGCTTCCTCCAGGGACACGGGAATCGACTTGACGTAGCCCTCCACCAGGAAGATGCCCATCGGAAGACCGAAGCTGATATAGGGCATCAGCAGCGTATACCACTGGTTGCTGATGCCCAGGTTCTTGAACACTACATAGATCGGGACCAGCAGGGAGTGGATCGGGATCAGCATGCCCATCAGGAACATGGCGTACAGGGGGCGGTTCAGCTTAAAGCGCACCCTGGCCAGGATGTAGCCGATGATGAAGGAGAACAGCACGATCAGCACGATGCTGATGATCGTGGTCCGGGCGGAGTTCCACATGGACTCGCCCAGGTGGTAATCCGGGTTGTTCAGGATGTCCGTATAGTTCTGCAGGGTCGCCGTCTTCCAGGGGATGGAGATGACGTCCGCGTTGAACTGGCGCTTGAGCTTGAGGGAGGAATATCCCATCCAGAACAGCGGGAAAATGCAGGACAGGGAAAACACCCACAGCACGATGTTGATCAGCACTTTGCCCACGTAATAGCTCGGCTTTTTATGGGAATGGCCGGCGGGCTGGAAATTGGAGGCGTTCTTTGTTCTGCTCATCGTTTATTCCCCCAATCCCCTGGTCAGCAGGCTGATCAGCTTGCGGCTGCCGCCGATCACGGCCAGAGACAGCACGAAGATGCCGACGGAAATCGCCGAGCCGTAGCCCATGTTGCTCTGGCTGAAGGAAACGGTGTACCCGTACAGCGCCATCACGTACGAGGCGTAGCCGGGCCCGCCGGCCGTCATCGTCCAGATGCTGTCAAAGGCCTTCATGTTGCCGGCGATGCACAACGTCAGGCAGACCAGCAGGGTCGGCATGATCATCGGCATGGTGATGTGAATGGCCGTCTGGAAGCCGTTCGCCCCGTCGATCTCGGCGGATTCGAAAATCTGCTGGTCGATGCCGGCGATCGCGGAGAACAGGATCACCATGTAATACCCGATGAACTGCCAGATCAGCGGGATGGACACATACAGCATGACGTGGGCGGAATCCCCCAGCCAGGCCTGTTTGGCCCCGCCCAGTACGTTCACGACGAACCAGTTGAGCAGGCCGTATTTGGAGTGGAAAATGATGGACCAGATCAGGCCGATGCAGACGGCGGAAATGGTGCTGGGGAAAAAGCCGAAGGTGCGGTGCACCGCCTTGCCGACAGCCAGCTTGGAATTGGCGAACATCACCAGCACGAACGCCAGGCCGATCTGCCCGATGATGCAGGCGACGACCAGGTAGATGTTGTTGCCGAAGGATTTCCAGAATACGCTGTCCCCGATCAGCGCTTTGTAATTGCTCAGCCCGGTAAAGAAAGCCGTATAAATGGTCTGGCCGCTTTTCCATTCAAAAAAGCTGAAATAAAACGCGGTCACCAGGGGCACGAACACCGTAAAGATAAACATGGCGACCGGAATGATCAGGTAGAGGATGATGGTTGATTTTTTGGGTTTCAGCGCATCGAGCATGCCTTATCTCTCCTTTGGACCTTCTCTTCGCTCCCGCCGGCGGGGCAGAATCACGAAGAAGCCGTCCCGCCCGCATGCGCAGACGGGACGGCCCCGTGGATCAGCGTCGGATCAGTCAGACCGGCGCTCAATAGTTGGCGGCGTAAGCAGCCTGGGCGTTCTCGGCCACCTGTTCGGGGGTCAGCTCGCCGTTGAGCATGGACTGCACGTCGGTGTTGAACACATCCCAGACCGCGGAGGTGATGTAGGAATCGTAGATCTCGCAGGTGGTGGTGTCCACATAGGACCAGTTGTAGAAGGCCACGGTGATCGGGTCGAACTTGGAGAAGTCGACATCGCCGGCAGCGGTCAGGCCGCCCAGGGCGTAGTTCTCAGCCACATAGCTGGAGAAGGCGGGACCGGTCAGTTCCTGCGCCAGGTCGATGCAGGCGGCCAGCTTGTCCGCGTCATTGGCCACGGCGGGATTGAAGGCGATGGCGTAGCCAAGGCCGATGTTCTGGGAATTGGGGGCCTCGGTGGCGTCAGCGGGCTGGGGCAGCACGGCAAAGCCGATGTTGTTGAACTTTTCTTCGTTGGTGTCTTTCAGCACCTGCCAGATGTAGGCTTCGTCCCAGTTGCCGCCGATCATGGCCGCGGCGTCGCCGGAGATGAAGTATTCACGGGCGTCTTCGTTGGTGACGACGTTGAAATCGTCATTGAAGATCTTGGTTTCGGTGAAGAGGCGCTTGGTCTCGGCGAGGGCCTTGACGAAGGCTTCGTCGGTGAAGGCGGCGCCGGACTTGGCGATCAGGCTGGCGAACCAGTCGGGGCCGGTGTAGCGGTTGCCCAGGGTGGAGATAAAGTCAGAGTTCATCTGCCACTTGCCGCCGTTGCCGAAAGCGATGGTATCGACGCCCTTGGCGGAGAAGAACTCAGCGGCCTTTTCCACGTCTTCCCAGGTGGTGGGGAAAGCGTCGAAGCCGGCCTCGGCCCACATGGCCTTGTCATAGATCACCACGGTGCAGGTGCCGCCGGTCAGAACCGGATAGCCGTACACTTTGCCTTCATAGGTGAAGGGGGTGAAGTATGCGGTGTTGTAATCGGCATAGTAGGGGGACGCCTTGATGATGTCCGTCAGGTCCATGACCAGGCCGCCGTTGGCCCAGGAAATGGTGTTCATGCCCTGCAGGAGGAACACATCCGGCAGGTCGCCGGCGGAGGCGCGGGTCGCGATGATCTGCTTGTATTCGGCGTTGGCCAGAACATCCTGCGTCAGGGTGATGTCCGGATGAGCAGCCTGCCAGTTGGCGATGGTCGTACGGAAGCCGTCAGAGCCGCCGTTGCCTTCGGATTCTTCGGAGGTGGAAAAATGCATCAGGGTGATTTCGCCCTTGTAGGCCAGTTCCGTAGCGGCCACAGGCGTGGCGGCGAAAGCGGAAACAGCCGTCAGGAGCATACACAGCGCCACAAACAGAGATACGAGCTTCTTCATAGAATCAGCAGCCTCCTTTAATATGACGGTCCATCCGGATCGGAACGGGACGATTCATTCCGCCCGCTCTTTCCGGCCGGACCAAATCTGAGATTATTGTACCGCAAACGATTGCGGTTGTCAACCGGAAATTTGAGCAATCTGACCGCAAAAAACGAGAAAGAAAATCCTCATAAGCCGCGCCGTAAGTTAGTCTCCTCTTCCTCTGTTAAATGGCCAAAACACCTGAACACACAAAAGAAATCAATATTTGTCTATTGCTTTTTCGGTAAAAAGATGGTATGATAATCACAGCGGAGAGACAATCAACCGTAATATCTGAAGGAGGATATCAACATGGCATACAAAATCACTGACGCCTGCATCGCCTGCGGCGCTTGCGCGGCCGAATGCCCCGTCGAAGCCATTTCCGAGGGCGACGGCAAGTACGAAATCGACGCCGAAAAGTGCATCGACTGCGGCACCTGCGCGGAAACCTGCCCCGTCGGCGCTCCCCAGCAGGACTGATCCATCGGTCTGAAGACCGCCTGGCCCATGCAGGCCGGGCGGTTTTCGTTTAGAGGCACGTCATGACTGATCACCGTTTTACCCTCCTCCCGGGCGAGAGGCTGGACAGGCTGAACAGCCGGGGGCTGGCCGTCATCCAGCCGGAAGACGGCTACCGCTTTTCGATGGACGCCGTGCTGCTGAGCCATTTCTGCGGGCTTAAAAAGCATGAGCGCGCCGCCGACCTGGGCACGGGCTGCGGGGTCATTCCCCTGCTGCTGACCGCCCGGGAGCCTTCCCTGACCGTCGACGCCGTCGAACTGGACGAAGCGGCCGCCGGCCGGGCCGGACGCTCCGCCGCCGGGAACGGCCTGGAGGGGTCCGTCCGCGTCCATCAGGGCGACCTGCGCGATCTGCCGGCAGCCCTTCCCCGGGCCTCTTTTGACCTGGTCACCTGCAACCCGCCCTACGGGAGCACCAGCCCGACCGGCCCCGCCCGGGTCCTGCCGACGACGGACGCCGGCTGCACTTTTGAGGACGCCGTCCTGGCCGCCAGAGCGCTGCTGCGCTTTTCCGGCCGGTTCGCCTGCTGCTGGCCGGCCGCCCGCCTGCAGGAGGCGATGACCGTCCTTTCCCGGCACCACTTTTCGGTCAAGCGGCTGCGCCCGGTCTGTTCCAAACCCGGCAAACGCCCTTACCTCTGCCTGATCGAGGCCGTTTTCGGCGGACGGCCGGGGATGGTCTTTGAGCCCCCGCTCCTGGTCATGAATGATGAAGGACAATACACCGAAGAAATCCTTCAGATCTACGGAGAAAACGGATAAAGGCGCTGCCTGATCAGACAGCGCCGAAGACTTGCCGGTTATTTCTTTTTTACCGGGTAGCAGACCTCCGTCACGAATTCATCCGGGTTCTGCGTCTCATGGGGGCTGACGTGGTAGATGTTGAACATCGGGCCGGCCGCCTCATATCCGTTCGCCTCCATCCAGGCGGTCACCGCCGCGTACACGTCCGTGATCTGCGCGTAGCTGCCCTGGTAGGTACAGCTTGCGGCCGTTTCCTCCGGCAGGGTGCGGAATTTCACATGCTCCGTATCCGGGTAGCTGCCCTTCACGGTTTTCCAGGCCATCACTTCCACGTTTTCTTCCTTATACTCATTGTCCAGGAAAGTCACCGCGCACAGGCACGGATCCGCTTCGGTCAGATGCATCCGGCAGGTCTCCTGCACCAGGATTCCCCATACCGTCCCCTCGTCTTCATAACGGGGAATGGTCATCTGAACGGTCGCCGCATAGCGTTCGGGAATGGTTTTGAGCGTCACGCTGTAACTCATGTCTTCTTCCTTTCTCAGCCTTTTCCGGGCTGCGTCCAGAAGCGTCAGTTTGTACGCCGTATCCTGAGCCAGGTCCTCCAGTTCCTTCTGACGGGCCGAAAAGAACCGTTCCAGCTGTTCCCGGTCCTCATACGCCTGAAGCATCCGGATGATATCGGCCAGGGAAAAGCCCATGTCCCTGAGCGCGGCGATCCGGCCCGCCGCCGGAAGCTGGTCTTCCCTGTAATACCGGTAATCGGTAAAGGAATCGGTTTCTGCGGGTTTCAGCAGCCCGATCTCATCATAGTGGCGCAGCATCCCGACGCTGATTCTGGACAGTTTTGAAAATTCTCCGATTTTCAGCAAGGCGGTACCTCCTGCCGGCATGTCTTTCTGAGCTCAGGGGCATTGTAATGCCTGCCACAGTGTGAGAGTCAAGCGGTTTTTTCTGACTTTTTTTCAACGGAAAGGAGATTTTTGTATGAGCAAGCATTATTCCGCCGTCCCCGGTCCCGGGGGTTCGAAGATGTTTTATGACGAAAACGGGAAACTGGTGGGTTCCAGCGTGCCGGGCTTCTGCGGCTCGGAGGTGTTTTACGACCAGAACGGAAAGACGGTCGGGTACGGGACCCCGGGCCTGTTTGAGGGCACCAGCGTCTATACCGACGTGAACGGAAAGACCCTCGGCTCCTCTTATCCGGGTTTTTTTGACACCACCGTGATCCAGGACCAGAACGGCACGACGAAAGGCGTCTCCTACGAGGGGTTTTTCGGCATCGGCCAGATCGATCTGAACAACGACTGATCCGGTATGCAAAGGGGCGCTTCCTCCGGTTTCCGGGAGGTCAGCGCCCTTTCTTTATTCTTCCTGCCGGTCCTGAAGCTCCGGATGGATCCGGAGAAAGTCCCGGACCACTTCTAAAATGATTTCCCCATAGCGGTCCGCCTTGTACTCCCCCATGCCCCGGATTCTGAGCAGCTGCTCCCGGGTTGCCGGGGCTGAAGCGGCAATGCCGCGCAGGGTCTTGTCGTCGAAGATCACATACGGCGGCACGTTCATCTCCCGGGCCAGGGTGAGCCTGCGGGCTTTCAGCCGGACCAGCAGGTCTTCCATCTCCGGCGGGCATTCCGCCGGGACCGGCGGCTTTTTGACTGGCCTGACTTCTGCCGCCTGCGCGTTCTGCGCGTCCAGATAGCGGTGACCCGCGCAGTTGGCGCAGAAACCGCAGTTTTTCCCCGCCTTCTGGCCGAAATAGGAAAGCAGCTCGGCCCTCAGGCAGGTTTTCGTTTCGCAGTAGCGGATCATCCGGTTCAGCCGGTCCAGGTCGCCCCGGCGGACGGCCTGCCGCTCCTCTTCGTTCAGGTCCGGATTGGCCTCGCTGTGATCCATCATCCAGCGGGCCGCCATGATGTCCTGGCGGCTGTAGAGCAGCACGCAGTCCGCTTCTTCCCCGTCCCGGCCGGCACGCCCCGCTTCCTGGTAATAGGCCTCGATCGAGCGGGGCATGTTGTAGTGGATCACAAAGCCGACGTTGCTCTTGTCGATCCCCATGCCGAAGGCGTTCGTGGCCGCCATCACCTGGGCGCGGTCAAACTGGAAATCCTCCTGGGCGCGGCGGCGCTCCTCTTCCGGAAGGCCCGCGTGATAGCGGACGGCGGAAAAGCCGTCCGCGTTCAGTTTCCGGGCGACGCTTTCGACGGTCTTCCGGGCATTGCAGTAGACGATGCCGCTGCGGTCCGCAAAGCGCCTGAGCAGGCGGACGAGGGCCGCATAACGGTTTTTCGGGGTCAGGACCTCAAAAAACAGGTTTTCCCGGTCGAATCCGGTGGTCACGGAAACCGGGTCCCGGAGCCTCAGCAGGCGGATGATATCGTCCCGCACCCTTTGGGTGGCGGTGGCCGTAAAGGCGCCCACCGGCGGCCGCTCCGGCAGGGCGTCCACAAAATCGGCAATTTTCAGGTAATCCGGCCGGAAGTCCTGCCCCCACTGGGAAACGCAGTGCGCCTCGTCCACCGCGATCAGACTGAGGGGCGCTGCCTGCGCGAAGGCCCGGAAGGAAGGGGTGTTCAGCCTTTCCGGCGCCGCATAGATCAGGCGGTATCGCCCTTCCCGGGCCCGCTCCATCGCAAGGTCCATCTGCCGGGGCGTCAGCGTGCTGTTCAGGAAGGCCGCCGGAACCCCCGCCTGAATCAGGGCGCTCACCTGGTCCTTCATCAGGGAGATCAGCGGGGAAATGACCAGGGCAATCCCGGGCAGCGTCATCGCCGGCACCTGATAGCACAGGGATTTGCCGGCCCCCGTCGGCATCACGCCCAGCACGTCCCGGCCGGACAGCAGGGCGTCCGCCAGCGTGTCCTGGCCCGGGCGGAAGCTGTCGTGGCCGAAGTATTTTCTGAGGATCTCCGTTTTGTCCGCCATCATTCGCTCTCCTGAAGGTCGGCCAGCAGGTCGCCGACCGTATCCTGCACGGGCACCGGCACCCAGTGGCCTTCCACCACAGTTTCCGTCCCCGTGTCCCGGACCGTCTGCGCCAGTTTCCGGCACAGGGCCGGGTCTTTTTTCCAGTCCGGCAGCGCCCCGCAGGAAGCGTCGCCCAGAAACAGCACTTTCTCCCCCGGCAGGTAAATCAGGGCAGAATCATCCGTATGCGGGGCCTGCGCCTGAAACGCCCGGACCGGGCAGTTCCCCGCATCCAGCAGGATCTCGCCGGAAAACACCAGGTCCGCCTCCGTGACCATCATCGGTCGGTCTCCGGCGTATTCCGCCCGGATCCTCTCATCCAGGGACAGAAAAGCCTCAGGCCCTTCCTTTGCAAGCATTTCCCGGGCTTCCCGCAGGTGCCGGTTCGTCCGTTCATTGGCCAGGCAGAGCCCATACACCGCGTGCATGCCGAAGGTATGGTCCCAGTGCCAGTGGGTCAGTACGGTGAGGTCTGGCAGGGGCAGGTTTTCGTCTTCCAGCGCTTTGTAAAAATCCCGCACATGGGCCTCCGAATGCCCGGCGTCCACTGCCAGGCTCCAGCGGTCCCCGCGGATATAGCCAAGATTCGGGCGGTCCCGTTCTTCCTCGTAAGGGAATACCCAGACGCGTTCCGTCAGGCGGTTCAGTTTCATCAGACAACAACCCCTTCTTTGCCCAAATGACAAATATGTTTGTTCTCAATATTTGAATTCCCGTTTACAGTTTCTGCTTGAAATGCTGTTTCGCTTATGATATGCTTTTTATCAGGAAAGAGATGATATCCACCTGTTTCTGTTTCAGAAAAAAGGGCAAATCGCCCGGGGAGGTGATGCAGAATGTGTTTCACCCTGGAAGAAATCAAGCATAGATCGGTCCCGGTCGCTCAGAAATACGGAGTGAAGCGCTTAGGCCTGTTTGGCTCCTATGCCCGCGGTGAAGCCGATGACAACAGCGATCTTGATTTTTTGATCAGCAAAGGAGAAATGAGGGGACTGTTTCAGTACATGGGCTTTGTTCTGGATCTCGAAGACGCATTCGGGTGTCACGTAGATGTGGTGACAGACGGCATCCGGGATCAGTCGTTTCTGAATGCCATCAAAAAAGACGAGGTAGTTCTCTATGAAGCAGGCTGATCAAACTGTCTTAATCAAAATCATCTGCTACTGTGATGATATCGGCACAATCCTTGAACGGTTCGGCAATAGCAGGGATCTGTATGAACAGGATAAAGTTTTCCAGTATGCAGTCAATATGTGTATTTTCCAGATCGGTGAGCTGTCGTCACATTTATCTGATGAATTCCGAAGTGAAACAGCCCATATACCATGGCGCCTGATCCGGGCAACAAGAAATTTATTTGCGCACAATTATGAAAAAGCAGAATCACAGCTGATGTGGCAGACGATCACAGAAGATATTCCGCTGCTGAAACAGCAGCTGGACGATCTGCTCAAACATCATCCGGCATGATTCAAAAAAGGGCTGCTGCAGTTTGCTGATGCAACAGCCCTTTGTTTTTACACGTTCCTTCCGCAGCAGTTCTTGTATTTTTTCCCGCTGCCGCAGGGGCACGGGTCGTTCCTTCCGACCTTTTTGGCCGTTTTGACCGGCGTCCTCCGGGCTTCCTGGACAGGCTCGGCGCCCCGTTCCTGCGTGGCGTGGGCCACCTGTTTGCGCTCCTGGGGCTTCATGATCCTGGCCTGGCAGAGGCGGCGGACGGTATCCTCGCGGATCAGGCGGACCATTTCCTCAAACATGTCGTAGGATTCCAGCTTGTACTCGTTCACCGGGTCCTTCTGGCCGTAAGCCCTCAGGCCGATACCGTCGCGCAACTGGTCCATCGCGTCGATGTGGTCCATCCACCGGAGGTCGACCGCCCTGAGCAGCACCGCGCGCTCCAGCTCGCGCATGTCGATGCCGATTTCCGTGATCTGGCTCTCCCGCTCCTCGTAGAACCGCCCCGCTTCCTTTTTGAGGAACTCGGCCACGTTTTCCTCGATGGAATTGCGGACCAAGTCCTCGTTGGCGGCGATCGTGCCGGACTTGACGCACAGCCGCTCCAGGTAATCGGTCAGGCCGGCGATGTCCCGCTCCCTGCCGTCGTCGGTATTGCAGAAGCGCGGCACCGCCTCGTCGATCAGGGAATCCTCCATCCCGCGGATGACGTCCCGCATGTTTTCGCCGCGGAGCACCTGGCGGCGCTGGCCGTAGATGATCTCGCGCTGCTGGTTCATGACGTCGTCAAACTGAAGGACATTTTTGCGGATCTGGTAGTTGCGGGATTCCACGCGCTTCTGGGCGTTTTCGATCTGCTTGGTCAGCATCCCGGCCTCGAGGGGGGTCTGGTCGTCCATGCCCATCCGCTCGATCAGGGGGGTGATCCGGTCGCCGCCGAAGAGGCGCATCAGGTCGTCCTCCAGGGCGATAAAGAACTGGGAGGAGCCCGGGTCGCCCTGACGGCCGGAACGGCCGCGCAGCTGGTTGTCGATGCGGCGGGACTCGTGGCGCTCGGTGCCGATGATGTGCAGGCCGCCCGCTTTGACCACGCGGTCATGCTCTTCGTCGGTGGTCTTCTTGTATTCCGCTTTGAGGGCCCGGTAGCGCTCGCGCACGGCCAGGACTTCTTCGGACACGTGCTCGCTGAAGCCGGTGGCGGCCTCAATGATCTCCTCCTCCACATTTTCAGAGCGGAGGGTCTTGCGGGCCATGAAGTCCGGGTTGCCGCCCAGCAGGATGTCGGTGCCGCGGCCGGCCATGTTGGTGGCGATGGTCACGGCGTTCAGCCGGCCGGCCTGGGCCACGATCTCCGCCTCGCGGGCGTGCTGCTTGGCGTTCAGGACATTGTGCCGGACCCCCTGGATCTCCAGCATCCGGGACAGCAGCTCGCTGACCTCGACGGACACGGTGCCCACCAGAACGGGCTGGCCGGTCTGGTGGCGGGCGACGATCTCTTTGATGACGGCTTCGTACTTGCCCTTCTTGCTGCGGTAGACGACGTCGTTGAGGTCCTTGCGAATCATCGGCATGTTGGTCGGGATCTGGACGACGTCCAGCCGGTAGATGCCCTGGAATTCCTCTTCCTCTGTCTTGGCCGTGCCGGTCATGCCGGACAGCTTTTTGTACATGCGGAAGTAGTTCTGGAAGGTGATGGTGGCCAGGGTCTTGCTTTCGCGCTCGACCTTGACGTGCTCCTTGGCCTCGATGGCCTGGTGCAGGCCGTCGGAATAGCGCCGGCCGATCATCAGGCGGCCAGTGAACTCGTCCACAATGACGACCTCGCCGTTCTGCACGACGTAGTCGACGTCCCGCTTCATCAGGGCGTTGGCCTTGAGGGCCTGGATCAGGTAATGGTTCAGGTCGTTGTTTTCCGGGTCGGACAGGTTTTCTACGCCGAAGGCCTTTTCCGCCTTGGCGGCGCCTTCTTCGGTGAAGATGACGGCCTTGTCCTTTTCTTCCACGGTATAGTCCGTGTCGATGTGCAGGCGGGAGACGAACTGGTCCGCCTTTTCATACATGTCGGTCGGCTTGTCCCCCTGGCCGGAGATGATCAGCGGCGTCCTGGCCTCGTCGATCAGGATGGAGTCCACCTCGTCGACGATGGCAAAAGCGTGGCCGCGCTGCACCATGTCCTTTTCATACAGGACCATGTTGTCGCGCAGGTAGTCAAAGCCCATTTCGTTGTTGGTGCCGTAGGTGATGTCCGCCGCATAGGCGGCGCGGCGTTCCTCATTGGTCAGGTCGTGCACGATGATGCCGACCGTGAGGCCCAGGAAACGGTACAGCTTGCCCATTTCCTCGCCCTGGAAGGAAGCCAGGTAATCGTTCACCGTGACGATGTGGACGCCCTGGCCTGCAATGGCGTTCAAATAGGCGGGGAGGGTGGCAGTCAGGGTTTTGCCTTCACCGGTTTTCATTTCGGCGATGCGGCCCTGGTGCAGGACGATGCCGCCGATCAGCTGGACGCGGAAGGGCCTCATGCCCAGGGTACGCCAGGACGCCTCGCGCACGGTGGCAAAGGCCTCCGGCAGCAGCTGGTCCAGGGTTTCGCCTTTCGCATATCTTTCCTTAAACTCAATGGTCTTATGGGCCAGGGCTTCGTCGGAGAGCTTCTCATACTCCGGCCCCAGGGCCTCGATGGCGTCCGCCGTCTTCATCAGCGGCTTCAGCTGGCTGTCGTTCGACCCGCCCAGCATTTTTTTCAGAAAATCAAACATTCAGTATCTCCTAATTACATGTTCTTGCAGGTTCGCGCCATATAAAAGCGCATTTTATTATACACCCGGAAACCGGCCGCCCGCAACCTTTTTCTCTTTTGCCGGCCTTCCTTGACATTCCCCCGCTTTCCGTTTATACTTTTTTCAGAACAAATACATCCCGGGAGGCATGCCCTATGGACGGAAACGCCGCATATTTTGCCCAGTATCTGAACGCTTACACCCCTTACAAAAAGACCTGGAACTATGAGGACAGCTGCGTCCTGGTGGGCGCGATTGACCTGTATGAAGCGACGGGCGAAAAGCTGTACAGGGACTTTGTCCTTTCCTACCTGTCCCGCTTTGTCGCGGAAGACGGCTCCATCCCGAATTTCGACCTGAAGGCCTATTCGATCGACAACGTGGCCCCGGGCCGTGCCCTCTTCTTTGCCCTCAGAGAGACCGGGGACGAACGCTACGAAAAGGCCATCCGCTTCCATGAGGACCGTCTTTCGACCCATCCCCGCTGCGACTGCGGCAACTTCTGGCACAAGGAGATCTATCCGGACCAGGTCTGGCTGGACGGGCTGTACATGGCTCAGCCCTTCCGGGCCCTGTACGCCGCCCGATACGGGGACGAAACCGTGGCCGATGACGTCGTGTCCCAGTTCGAGAATGTGCGCAGGCTCCTGTACTGCGAAGAAAAAGGCCTGTACTTCCACGCCTGCGACACGGCGAAACAACAGTTCTGGGCCGACCCGAAGACGGGCTGCTCGCCCAACTTCTGGCTGCGCTCGATGGGCTGGTACCTGATGGCCCTGGTCGACTGCATCGATTTCCTGGGCGAAGGCTTTTCCGCCCGGCGGGCCGTGCTGACAGGCCTGCTCAGAGAAGCCGTTTCCGGCATCCTGCGCTGGCAGGACAAGGGAACCGGGCTGTTTTACCAGGTGATCGACCATCCGGAGGAAAAAGGCAATTACCTGGAAACCTCCGGAAGCTCCATGGTTCTTTATACGATCCTCAAGGGCTGCCGGCTGGGCATTCTGGACGCGGAACTCAAAGAAGGCGCCCTTTCCGCCGTCCGGAACCTGACGGACAGATACCTGAGGCAGGATGAAAACGGCCTGTGGCACCTGGGCGGCATCTGCAAGGTGGCCGGTCTCGGTCCGGCCAGCAATCCCGCGCGGGACGGCTCCGTCCGCTACTACCTGTCGGAGCCCGTCGTCGAAGACGACGCCAAAGGCACCGGCCCGTACATGATGGCGGTTTCCGAAGCGGAAAGGGCTTCCTGATTCTCCGGCAAACCGGTTCTTCCGGCAAAGAAAAAACAGAAACATTTCATTGACGGAACCGGAAAAATCTTCTACAATAGAACCGACAGTTGTCATTGAAAAAGGAGGCGTCATTCCTATGGACATCCGTTATTCATGCAATCAGCGCGACTTCAGGCGCTACACCACCGAAGAAACCCGCAAGGAATTCCTGATCGAAACCCTGTTCACCCCGGACACCGTGAACGCCGTCTACAGCCACGTGGACCGCATGGTGACCCTGGGCATCATGCCGGTCAGCGAGACCGTGCCGCTGGACAAGGGCATCGACATCTGGCACAACTTCGGCACCCATTATTTCCTGGAGCGCCGGGAGCTGGGTATGTTCAACGTCGGCGGCGCCGGCAGGGTGACCGTGGACGGCACGGTCTACGAGCTGGGCTACAAGGACTGCCTGTACATCACCATGGGCGCGAAGGAAGTGCTGTTCTGCTCGGACGACGCAGCGAAGCCCGCCAAATTCTACATCGTTTCCGCCCCGGCCCACCGCGCTTATGAAACGAAGCTGCTGAAGATCGCGGACGCGGCGAAAAAACCCCTGGGCGCAATGGAAACCTCCAACAAGCGCACGATCAACCAGTTCATCCACCCCTCTGTCCTCAAAACCTGCCAGCTTTCCATGGGCATGACGGTGCTGGAGCCGGGTTCCGTCTGGAACACGATGCCCGCCCATACCCACGAGCGCCGGATGGAAGTCTATTTCTACTTTGAAGTACCCGAAAACAACGTCGTCTTCCACATGATGGGCGAAGGCCAGGAGACCCGCCACATCGTCATGCAGAACGAGCAGGCCGTCATCTCCCCCTCCTGGTCCATCCACGCCGGCGCGGGCACCAGCAACTACACCTTCATCTGGGCCATGGGCGGCGAGAACCAGGCCTTCGACGACATGGACGAAATCCCCACGACTCAGCTGCGCTGAGTCATCTTGGGAGGGGGATTGTATCCCCCTCCCACACTACCCCCTATGCGGATTTGCCTGTCGCTTCTTCGACGTCCAGGGCCTGCCGGCCCGTTCTCACTGAAAACTGTCCGCCGGACAGTTTTCCGGGCGCTGCGAACCCCGGGCGGCAAATCCGTAAGGTCGAAATCGCTGCGCGATTTACGTCCTCGCGGCGCACATGTCGCCGCTGCGGATATTCACAGAGGGGTTCCCCCTCTGTACTCCCCTCGGTGATGTATCCTCCGCGTTTCATCCCACCGCCCTTCGGGTTCGCTTTCAGCGAATCCGCCGAATGAATCGGCGGACTTATGGGATTCCGCGCTCCGGATACCCAAACGCACATAACCATCAATAAAGTCAAAAAGGAGATTGGATGACCATGGACATGAACGCTTTCAGCCTGAAAGGCAAAGTAGCCTGGATCACCGGCGCTTCCTACGGCATCGGCTTTGCGATCGCGGAAGCCTTCGCCGCCGCCGGCGCGACCATCGTTTTCAACGACCTGAACCCGGAAAAGACCCAGATGGGCGTCGAAGCCTATGCCGCCAAGGGCATCAAGGCCTACGGCTACACCTGCAACGTAACCGACGAAGCCGCCGTGCAGGCCCTGGTCAAGCAGATTGAGGAAGAAGTCGGCACGATCGACATCCTGGTCAACAACGCCGGCATCATCAAGCGCATCCCCATGATCGAAATGAGCGCGGCCGATTTCCGCGCCGTCATCGATGTGGACCTGAACGCCCCCTTCATCTGCGCCAAGGCCGTCATCCCCGGGATGATCAAAAAGGGCCACGGCAAGATCATCAACATCTGCTCGATGATGAGCGAGCTGGGCCGCGAGACCGTGTCCGCCTACGCGGCGGCCAAGGGCGGCCTCAAGATGCTGACTCGGAACATCTGCTCCGAATACGGCGAGCAGAACATCCAGTGCAACGGCATCGGGCCGGGCTACATCGCCACCCCGCAGACCGCTCCCCTGCGCGAGCGCCAGCCGGACGGCAGCCGCCATCCCTTCGACCAGTTCATCGTCGCCAAGACCCCCGCGGCCCGCTGGGGCACCCCCGAAGACCTTCAGGGCCCGGCCGTTTTCCTGGCTTCCGACGCTTCCAACTTCGTCAACGGCCACATCCTCTATGTGGACGGCGGCATCCTGGCCTACATCGGCAAGCAGCCCTGAGGACAGAGCCTCTGAGCAAAAGCTGTCACCTTTCTGTCATTTCGCCGCCGGACCATCCTGCGCTCCGGCGGCATTTTTTGAACATTTCTATTTTTCATTGCACGTCTGCAACGATCATCCCCTGTTTTTCGCTGCATCGCTGCAGCGCAAATGCAGCGCAGAATTTTACGCCGCACGGAGAAACGTATGAAACCAGTCAGTCTCCTTCAGACGACCCTGAATACCCGGGACCTGGGCGGGCATCATACCCTGGACGGCCGGGTCACCGCGTATGACCGGATCTGGCGGAGCGATCACCCGCTCCGCCCGGGCCCGGAAGACATCCGCCTGCTCCGGGAAAAAAGGATCACCACCGTCATCGACATGCGGGAGCCCGTTCACGCCGAAGAAAAACCCAACGGCCTGATGCACCTGGAAGGGTTCCGTTTTTACAGCTTTCCCGTCACGGAGGGCAGCAAGGTGCCGGAATCGGCGGAAGCCGTGCCCGGCAGCTACCTGAAGATCGCCTGCGCGCCGAATATGGAAAACATCTTCCGCACGATCGCGCAGGCGGACAGCGGCGTGATCTACAACTGCTCCGCCGGGAAGGACCGCACCGGGGTCGTCACCGCCGTCCTGCTGATGCACTGCCGGGTCCGGGACGAAGAAATCGTCGAAGACTACATGATCACAAAGGAATGCAATCAGAAGCGTTTCGAGATGATCCGGCAGAACTTCCCGGAAGTGGATCTGAACATCGCGATTCCCCGGCCGTCCTACATGACGGATTTTATCCGCCTTTTCCGCACCCGGTTCGGGGATACGGAAGAATACTTTGCCCGGCTGGGGCTATCGCATGAAGACCGGATACGCCTGAAGGACAAACTGCTTTCATGAACTCATTTGGTTCCGGAGGAAAAAGCCTTGCAGCGTGATCTGTTTGAAAAAATGCCGGTGTCCAAAGCCTATCTCCGCCTGGCCGTGCCGGTTGTCCTGTCGATGATCCTGGGCGTGGTCTACAATATGGTGGACACCTGGTTCATTTCCCTGACCGGGAATGCCGACCTGGTGGCCGGGGTATCCGTCTGCTCGCCGGTGTTCGTCCTGTCCATCGCCATGGGGGACATCTGGGGGCTGGGCGGCAGTTCTCTGATGTCGCGCCTGCTCGGGAACAAAAAGGACGAAGAGGCCGGCGGGGTTTCCGCCTTCTGCCTGTACGCCGCCTTCGGGACAGGGCTTCTGTTCATGACGGCGATGCTGCTGTTCCGGGACCCGATCCTGCGGCTGCTGGGGGCCAACGAGGCATCGTTATCCCACGCCTCCGCCTATTTCACCTGGATCGCCCTGGGCACGCCGTTCATCATCTTCTCGATGATCCCGAACAACCAGCTGCGGTCCGAGGGCCTTTCCTCCCTGGGCATGTGGGGGGCGGCCGCCGGGTCGGTGGCCAACATCCTGCTGGACCCCCTGTTCATCTTCGCCTTCGGGATGGGCGCGGCCGGCGCTGCCCTGGCGACCAGCCTGAGCAATCTCCTGTCCTGCGCGCTGTACGTGTGGATGATCCGGAAAAAGTGCCGGGTGATGACCCTGGACATCCGGAAAGCCCGCATCCCGGCGCAGCGCGCGGTAGAAGTGCTACGGGTCGGCGTGCCGGCCTCCGTCACCAACATCATGTTCAGCCTGAGCCTGACGATCACCAACCGGGCGCTGGAGCCGTTCGGCAACGGGCGGATTGCCGCCATGGGCATCGCCGGGAAGATCAACATGGTCTGCCTGATGACGCTGATCGGCTTTGCCTTCGGCGGCCAGCCCCTCTTTGGCTATGCGTACGGCAGCCGGGACGGCCGCCGCTTCCGCTCCGCCGTCCGCTTCGCGCTCGGGCTCGAGGCGGGCATCGGGGCTTTCTTCGCTCTGGTCCTGTATTTCGCGGCGCCCTTCCTGATGCGGGCGTTCATGGATGATGCTCAGGTCGTCGGAGCGGGCGTTCAGATGCTGCGCTTTATGCAGCTGAGCTCCCTGCTGGTGGGCGTCTGCCTGGTCACCACCTGCGTCTGCCAGGCCGTCGGCCACGCCTCCGGGGCGCTGATCCTCTCCCTGTCGCGGCAGGGCATCCTCTTTGCCGCCGCCATCGCCGTCCTGCCCGCCCTGCTGGGCTTCACCGGCATCCTGCTGGCCCAGCCCGCCGCCGATCTGCTCACCGATGTCCTTGCACTCATGATTCTCAGGCGCATTCTCAAAAAGATATGATGTTTTAAAAGGAGGAGTCCCCATGCGTTATTCCATCGGCCTGCGCGTACATGATTCCATTCCCGGCACGCTCAGAGAGCGGGCTGACTTTATCCGCGCCCAGGGCTTCACCTGCGTGCACCTGGCCCTGTCCAAGGTGATCGGCAAGCAGATGATGGAACCCGGCGTCCTGACCCCCGGCCTGGCCGAGGCGGTCAAAGAAGACCTGGGCGGCCTTTCTGTCGCGGTGCTCGGCTGCTACCTGAACCTGGCCGAGCCGGACGAAAGCCTTTACCCCGGCATCGTCCGCAAATACACCGCCCACCTGCGCTTCAGCCGCTGGCTCGGGGCCGGCATGGTCGGAACGGAAACCGGCAACCTGCCCGGCGATATCGTCAGAAACGACGACGAGGAACAGATGGACCGGGCGGCGGACTTTTACATCGAGCGCCTCAAGCCGGTCGTCGAAAACGCCGAAAAGCTCGGCGCAATCATCGCCATCGAGCCGGTGTGGCATCACTCCATCCGAAACGCCCGCTGCGCCCGGCGGATGCTGGACGAAATCCACTCCCCGAACCTCGGCATCATCTTTGACCCGGTCAACCTGATCAACGCCTACCATACAGAGCGGGCCGGCGAAACCGTGCAGGAAGCCATCGACCTGCTGGGCGACGAGATCCTGATGGTCCACCTCAAGGACTGGATCCCGGGCGAAGAAGGCAAGCTTCCCGCCGTCGCCGCCGGCACCGGGCGGATGAATTTTGACCCCGTCGCCCGCTTCATCCGGGACAAAAAGCCCGGCATCCAGATGACCCTGGAAAACACGAAGCCGGACAACGCCGTCCAGGCCAGGAAGTTTGTGGAAGGGCTGCTGACCGAGTAATACACAGATCCCCGCGCTGTGCCGGGTCAGACCAGACGACGCGGGGATTCTTTTTTTATTGTTCAATGACCGTCAGTACAGGCATGCTGCGGATCAGTTTCATTCTGCTGTTGTTTCCGGGGAACAGAGAACCGTCCAATGTGTTTTCCAAATACGTACTGAATATTCCAATCAATGCTTCCTACTATTAATAAAATAAATGATGTTGGCAATTAAATCAATGAATATAATAGCGTAAGACAGGACGATTAACCATATGCTGACAGGATGAAAATGATCAAAAATACGCACCAGAATAGCACATATTGCAAGAATATCAACAAAAATATAAAACCGTTTTTTTATAAAAATCACCGCCATCCAAGTTTATCACCTCATGAATAAACAAGAAACATCCCGGAAATAATCCTCGTACCCACATTTACAACAGGGGGCAGCCCGCCCGTTCAGCCTTCCAAAAACCGGCTCAGAGCATCCGCCAGCCGTTCGATATTCGCAGGCTCCGCCACGGTATCCCCGGACGTATGGATCCGCCCGGTGTAATAGCCGATCTTCGGCTTGTAACTGCAGGCGCAGACGCCGATGCCCTGATCGAAGCTTTTGTGGTCGCTGTTCATCTGCGCTTTCCCGGCAGGGAAAAAGCAGGCGTTCAGGCCTGTCTGGCTGACAGTGTTTTTCAGCCGGGTATACAGAGGATTTGCTTCGGCTTTAGACGATGGGCTGAAGATGAACGTGTCCCCATTGCCCACGCAGTCCAGATTGACGATCAGGGTGTTTTCTTTTACGGCCTGGTTTGCTTTGGCAAACGCCCTGCTGCCCTTCTTGCCCTTTTCTTCATTGTCAAAAAGGATACAGGCCATCCCGTCCTTTTCCCCGTTCCGGTGCATCAGTTCCATCACGGCGGCCGTACCGGAGGTGTTGTCGTTGCGGTTCCTCCTGTTGGCCGGCCCCCGCATCAGCAGGAAAAACAGCCCGCCGTAGACGGCCAGATACACGGCCAGCACGAGCAGCCGGGATGGCAGATGATGCCAGTCTAGATTCAGGATGTTTCTCACAGCGAAAGCCGTTCCGAGGGAGACGCCCAGCATTGCCAGCACGGTCCCCAGATGGTATGCCCAGAACAGGACCCGGTTGGTGACCAGCATCAGGTTGGGCAGCAGCGCTCGCCTGGGCGTATCGTAATGCGCGGTGAAAATCACCCGGGCGGTATCCGGACGGCCGAAGATCAGGTTCTCATGTCCTTCGGCGTTGACCGCTTTCGCCTGAGAGAACCCGATTTGTTCAGCTTCCCCGAGCGCCCAGGCGCGGAACGCCTGTTTCTGTTCCGCGCTGTTCCGGACCGGGAACTCCCGGTCGATCCGGGAAAGGTAATCTTCCGTCTGCCGTTGATTCATACCGCCACCTCCGTCCGCGGTTCAGTTTACCAGAAGATGCGCTGAGATTCAAGAAAAAGTCACAGGGGGCTGTACAGCAGCCCCCCATGAAGTCAACTCAGAATTGAACCCATCCGCCGGCGGCCGGTCCGCAGTCCCTGCAGCCTTCATGCTCTGATGCCAGGTATACGGTGGTCTGAGCGTCGGCAGGCGCCACGCCGCTCACAGGATGGCCTTTCACCACGACCTGCACAGGGCCGGAAACGGAGATCCGGGTGCCGTCGATGACTACCTGCGCTCTTCCGGCAGCCGGGAGGGCGCGCGCCGCTTCGATCTGATCGATCCGGGCCTGGGCGCGGCGGGCGGCGAGCGCCGCTTCCGTCTTTTCCCTGCGCAGGGCGGCCAGATCGCGGTTCAGACGGGCCTGGCGGACAGAATTCTTATTGGCAAGAAACACAATCAGCAGGATCAGAAACAGGAAAAACACGGATACAGCCTCCTTTCACCGGCATATGGCAGCACGGAAGCATCAGCTGAAAAGCAGCGGAACATACAGGGTCAGAGCAGGAACCTGTCAGTACGGGCGGCGGCCGTTTGCGTCAAAGCCGCCGTGCGGGCCGGCGTAGTCCTGGGCCTGCGCCCTCTCGGCTGCCTTCTCCTCCGACAGGCGGCGGAAGAATTCGCCGCCGACCCGGAGCGTGCGGCCCAGGAAACGGGCAATCTGGAAACGGTACACCCAGGCCATGATCAGAATGAAGATCCTCATTGTTCTGTCTCCTTTCTTTTTTCCGGTCCGCCCGGCGGGGTAAAACAAAAAGACCCGCGCCGGGCCTCTCGGCCATCAGCGCAAGTCTTGTCATTTCATTTGGACCGGACGGAGATTCCTCCATCGGGTGACGGTGATCAAATCCGGCCGCCGGCCGGCTGACTACTCCCTTGCGAGAAATATATTACCGCTGTCCGGCGTTCCCGTCAATCCCCTGCCACAATCCGGACACAATTCAGCTTTCCTCCGCCAGCGAATTCAGATAGCTCGTCAGCTGTCTGACCGCCTTCGCCCGGTGGGAATAGGTTTCCTTGAAGGAAAGGGGCATGCTGGCGGTCGTCCTGCCGTCCCCGTCCTCGGAGATAAAGATGGGGTCGTAGCCGAACCCGTTGATCCCTTCCTCCGCCAGGGCGATGGTCCCGCGCCAGATGCCGGTGAACAGGTGCTTGTCCCCCGTATCGTCGATCAGGCAGATGCAGCAGACGAAGCGCGCGCTCCGGTCTTCCTGGTTTTCCAGGCCCTGCAGTACGGCCATCCGGCGCTCGTGCTCCGTCGGCAGGCCCCGGTAGCGGGCAGAATAAATGCCCGGCTCCCCGTTCAACGCGTCCACCGACAGGCCGCTGTCGTCCGACAGGACCCAGCCGTGGGTCCGCTCGTGGACCGCCTCCGCTTTGAGGATCGCGTTCTCGGCGAATGTGGCCCCGGTTTCCTCCACCTCGATCTCCAGGCCTTTGTCCTCCAGGGAAAACACCCGGAAGCCCAGCGGCTCCAGAATGTCCCGGTACTCTTTGATCTTCCCCTGATTGTTGCTGGCAATCACCAGTTCCATGTTTTTTCCTCCCGCTTCCGCTTACGCCTCGATCAGCAGCGGCTCTCCTTTGACGCTGGTATAGATGAGCTCCCCGTTTTCCGCCCGGGCGGTGACCTGATCGCCGATGTGGATCCGGCCGGACAGGAGTTCCTCGCTCAGCGTGTCTTCCAGCCGGTGCTGGACCACGCGGCGCAGGGGCCTGGCGCCGAAGGCCTCGTCATAGCCTTCTTCCGCCAGCTGCTCGGCGACGGTTTCGTCGCAGACCAGGGTGATGCCCTGTTCGCGCAGCCGCTCCTCCACCTCCCGGATCATCATGAAAGCGATCTGCCGGGTATCGTCCCGGTTCAGCGGGTGGAAGACGATCGTCTCGTCGATCCGGTTCAGGAACTCCGGACGGAACGTATTCTTCAGTTCGCTCAGGATCTTGCCCTTCATCTGCTCGTAGGTGTACTCTCCGCCGATTCCGCCGCCGAAGCCGACGACGCCTGTGCGGATCATTTTCGCCCCGGTATTGGAGGTCATCACGATGACCGTGTTGGCAAAGCTGACTACCCGGCCGGTGTTGTCGGTCAGGCGGCCGTCCTCGAGGATCTGCAGGAGCATGTTGAACACGTCCGGATGGGCCTTTTCGATCTCGTCGAACAGGACCACCGAATACGGCCGGCGGCGCACCGCCTCGGTCAGCTGGCCGCCCTCTTCATAGCCCACGTAGCCCGGCGGGGAACCGACCATGCGGGAGACCGTGTGCTTCTCCATATATTCGGACATGTCCAGCCGGATCATCGCGCTTTCATCCCCGAAGAGGGCCTGCGCCAGGGCTTTGCACAGCTCCGTCTTGCCGACGCCGGTCGGCCCGAGGAAGAGGAAGGAACCCATCGGCCGCTTCGGATCCTTGAGCCCGGCCCGGGCCCGGCGGATCGCCTTGGAAACCGCGCTGACCGCCTCGTGCTGGCCGACCACCCACGCGTGCAGGGTATCCTCCAGATGAAGGAGCTTTTCCGAATCGTTCTCGTTCAGGCGGTGGGCCGGGATGCCGGTCCACAGGGCGACCACCTGGGCGATGTCGTCCGCGGTCACCTGGCCGCTGATCGCCCGGCGTTTTTCTTCCCACGCCTCTTTCTCGGAGCGGAGCTTTTCGGACAGGCGCAGCTCGCTGGAGCGGAGGGTGGCGGCCTTCTCATAGTCCTGGGTGTCGATCGCTTCCTGCTTCTGCTCGCGGATGATCGTCAGTTCCTTTTCCTCCGCATCCTGGTTGAGCGGCTGCGGGAGCGTCCGCATCCGCACGCGGGAGGCGGCCTCGTCCATCAGGTCGATGGCCTTGTCCGGCTCAAAGCGGTCCTGGATATAGCGGCGGGACAGGCGCACCGCTTCCCGCAGGGCCTCGTCCGTGATTTCCAGATGGTGGTGCTCCTCATACAGATGGCGGAGCCCCTGCAGGATCCGGAACGTCGTTTCATCGTCCGGCTCCTCGACCATCACCGGCTGGAACCTGCGGGACAGGGCCGCGTCTTTTTCGATGGACTTACGGTAATCGTCCAGGGTCGTCGCGCCGATCAGCTGGATCTCCCCGCGGGAGAGGGCAGGCTTCATGATGCCGGCCGCGTCCATGCTGCCCTCGGCCTTCCCGGCCCCGACCAGCTGCTGCATCTCGTCGATAAACAGGATGATATTGCCGTCCTTCTTCGTATCCTCCACGACGGCGCGCACCCTCTCCTCAAACTCCCCGCGGAACTTGCTGCCGGCCACCATGCTGGCCAGGTCGATGGCGATCAGCTTTTTGCCCACCAGGGCGGCGGGCGGCTGCCCCCCGGCCATCAGCTCGGCGAGGCCCTCCGCCACGGCGCTCTTGCCGACCCCGGGCTCGCCGATCAGGACGGGGTTGTTCTTCGTGCGGCGGGACAGGATCTGCACCATCCGCTCCGTTTCCCGCTCCCGCCCGATGACCGGGTCGAGCTCGCCGTTCTTCGCCGCTTCGGTCAGGTCGCGCCCGTAGCGCAGGTAAGCGGGCCGGTCGTCCTGCTGGCCCTTTTCTTCCTGTACGGCCGGGCCGAACTGCAGACGCACGGTAGGCTGGGCCTGGGGCTTGTTTTCCGGCGGCACCATCGAGCGCTTCAGCTGATCGGGATCGCAGCCCATGCCCACCAGGATCCGCACGGCGGTGGATTCCTTTTCGGACAGCATGGCGCCCCAGAGCTGATAGCAGGTCACCAGCGCCTGGCCGCCCTGGTTGGCCGCCAGCACAGCGTGCTCCATGATGGCTTTCAGGTGCGGGCTCAGCTCCAGGCGGGAAGGAGCGTTTTCCCCTTCCCCCGCCACCTCGCGGATGGCGGTATTGACGTTGTTCACGTTGACCGATTCAGGCAACCCCGGCACGATTCCCCGGGCGACCGTCAGCAGGGCCAGCAGCAGATGCTCTGACCCGATGAAGGCGTGGCGCATGCGGATCGCCGCCTGCCTGGATATATTCATCACGCTCTGCGCGCGATAATCAAAACGACCAAATACCGGCATAGAACCTCCAGACTAATTCATAATTCATAATGCATAATGCATAATGCGGAATGGTTTCTGTCTCCCGGGCCGTCAGCCTTCGGACCGTTCGATGCGGATCAGGGCGGTGGCGGCGGGCTGCTTGGCCCGCTGGTTCCGCCGGGCGATGTTGAGCAGCATGCTCCGCATGATCCGCGCCCGCAGGGCGCACTTGACGGTTTCCGGCACGGGAACGCTCAGCGCCTGGGGGGACAGGGCCGAGGCGATCATCATCCCGTCTTCCCGGGAGACGGTACCGCTTTCCACCAGCTGCCGCAGCAGCAGCTGGGCGTCCTTGTCCGCCAGGCTCAGGCCGACCCGCTCCCGGATCAGGTAATCCAGATAATCCCCCTGATTCCGCTCCACATGAACGATCCGGATACAGCCGCCCCCGCCGCGGCGGGATTCGATCATGTATCCGTGGTCCGGCGTAAAGCGGGTGGACAGCACATAGTTGATCTGGGAAGGAGCGCATCCGAAATATTCCGCCAGTTCGTTCCGCTTCAGTTCCACGCCGTCTTCTTCGGACGACCCCAGCAGCTCTTTGATAAAACTTTCAATGGTATCGCTCAGCCGCATACCGCCTTCTCCTTCCTGTCAACTGACTATCTTTGACTATCGAAGTATAACATACTTTTTCCCCGGACGCAAGTAGCCGGGCCCTCAAAAAGAAAGTTTTGTTCTCGTAAAAAACAGGGGATGTTGCAAAGTCAAAACTGCAACATCCCCGTTTTAATCAAAAGAATTGTAAATCAGAACAAGTTGTGCAACAGAGATTATCAGGAAATCAACAATCCCTGGGAGGTTTGGTGGGGTTCTGAGCGCCCGGAAAACAGGCCGGTGGCCTGTTTTCAGCGAAGAACGGGCCGGCAGGCCCTGGAAGCCCCTCCATTTTAAATCCGCAGCAGCGACATGCGCGGCGCGGGGCTGTGAGCGCCCGGAAAATATGCCGGTGGCATATTTTCAGCGAACAGCGGGCCGGCAGGCCCCGGGCAACCATTTTTGCGGAGCAGGAATAAACCCTTAGTAAGGAAAACAACTTAACTCC
>JBGUJG010000074.1:0-16983 GCA_045113695.1 Christensenellales bacterium | reverse complement strand
CAAAGCCCTGATCCCGCAGGCGGTCGTGAACGGGCCGGATCCGGCTTCGGAACGGTCCGCCCCGCATATCCTGAACCTGTCCCTGCCGCCGGTCCGGAGCGAGACGATGCTGCACGCCCTGGAGGGGGACCGGATCTACATCGGCCTGGGCTCGGCCTGCTCGTCCCATAAGCAGCGGATATCCAGGGTCCTGAGCGCCATGGGCATCTCTGGCCAGCGCGCGGAAAGCGCCCTTCGCTTTTCCCTGAGTCCGCTGAACACCGTGGAAGAAATGGACGAAACGGCGCAGGCGCTGCGCCGCCATTACGACACCTACAGTCAGTTTGTCAGAAGGTAACGGAAGGATCAACGAAGATGGAAAACCTGCTGCTCATCCGGTACGGAGAGATCTATCTGAAGGGGCTTAACCGCCCGTATTTTCTGCGCGCCCTGCTGGCGCGGGTCCGCGAGGCGGTCAGGCCGCTGGGGGGCCAGGTATGGCTCAAGGACGCCCGCCTGTTCGTTCAGGGTGTGTCGGACATGGACGCCTGCATTGCCCGGGTGACAAGAGTCTTCGGCGTGCATTCCGTCTGCCCGGCGGTCCGCCTGCCCAAGGCGGATTTTGAACAGGTCTGCGCCCAGGCGGCGGACATGATGAAGGACATGACCGGCACGTTCAAGGTGGACGCCCGGCGGTCGGACAAGCGGTATCCCCTGGATTCTCCGGAAATCAACGCCAAGATGGGCGGCTATATCCTCCGGAATGTTCCCGGCCTCAAGGTGGACGTGCACCATCCGGATCACGTGATGAACGTCGAGATCCGGGATGAGGCCTACCTTTACGTGAAGGTGATCGAGGCGGCCGGCGGCATGCCGGTCGGCACCGGGGGCAAGGCGGCCCTGCTGCTTTCCGGCGGGATCGACAGCCCGGTAGCCGGCTACATGATCGCCAAGCGCGGGGTGGAACTGTGCGCGGTGCATTTCTACTCCTACCCCTACACCAGCGAGCGCGCCAAGGAAAAGGTGCTTGATCTCGCCCGGATCCTCAGCCAGAGCTGCTGCGGGCTCAGGGTGTACGTCGTGCCCTTTACCGACATCCAGCTGAAGATCCATGAAAAATGCGCGGACGACTACACCACCCTGATCATGCGCCGCTTCATGATGCGCATCGCCGAGAAGATCGCGCAGCAAGAGGGGGCAGAGGCCCTGATTACCGGGGAGAGCGTCGGCCAGGTCGCCAGCCAGACGATGACGGCCCTCCACATGACCAACATGGTCGTCTCCATGCCGGTATTCCGTCCGCTGATCGGTTTTGACAAGATCGAGATCATCCGCTACGCCGAGAAGATCGGGACGTACGAGACCTCCTGCCTGCCCTATGAGGACTGCTGCACGGTCTTTACCCCCCGGCACCCGGCTACCCATCCCAAGCTGGACAAGATCCTGGAATCCGAAGCCCGGCTGGACGGGGACGCCCTGATCGAAGAAGCAATCAAAAATACAGAAATCGTGGAATGCTGAGAAAATAAGACCGGCGCGGAGTGTTGTTTCCGCGCCGGTTTTTATGAAAAGGGGAAAAACATATGATCAAGGAATATCACAAGCTTGTCCGGGACGGGATCCCGCGGATCATTGAGGAAAGCGGCAAGCGCTGCGAGGTGACGGTTCTTTCGCCGGAGGATTATCTTGCGATGGCGGACCGGAAACTGCAGGAAGAGCTGGACGAATACCTGGAAAGCGGGTCCCTGGAGGAACTGGCGGACCTGCTGGAGGTGATCCGCGCCGCCGCAATCGCCCGGGGCGGTTCGATCGAACAGGTGGAGGAGATCCGCGTCCGGAAAGCCGAAGAACGCGGCGGATTCGAAAAGCGGCTGTGCCTGGAAAAGGTCTGGACGGAGCCGTGATCAGAACCTGACCTGCTGCCGCTGATGCAGGAAACGCCAGATTTCAACGGTTTTTTCTTCTTCCCGGATCACGTAGAACACACTGTAGTTTTTGACAGGAAAGAAACGGATCTCGTGCTTCATCGCAAACATCAGCGGATAGATGCGGTGCCGGTAAGGGTATTCACTCAGCTTGCTGACCTGGTCATCCACTTCGTCCAGGAGACTGGCCGCGGCGTCCGGCGCGGACAGTTCTTCCGCTATGTACAGGACCGCGTTCATGAGCTGCTGCCTGGCAGTCGGCAAATAAACCACCTTATACATGATGCTCTTTCATACCTTTCAGTTTTTCCCGTAATTCAGCCATCACCGCAGGGTGAGCATAGCGCTCCACTGCGGTTTCTGATTCTGACTGGGCAGCCTGCAGTTCGCTGGTGACCATCCGGTCATACTGGGTCTTCTGGTATTCCTCATAAGAAATCACGACCATGTCACCGTAACCGTTTTTCGTTAATATGACCGGTTCGCTGCTTTCATGCACAGTACGGGAAATTTCTGCAAAATTGTTTCTGAGATCGGAAACCGGACGGATCTGGGGCATGAGATCCCCTCCTTATCATAATTTATATTCTAATATTATCATAATTATGATAATATGGCAAGATGTTTACTGATCAATGACTGTCTGCATTCTGAATAAACTGATCAGGCCAGATCAGTCCGGCATCAGCTCCACCAGCACGCTGTTCATCACGTCCATCCCATGCCGGGTTAGCCGGAGGACACCGTTTTCAAAGGAAAGCCTTCCATCCGACAGCGGGCCGTCCAGCCTGTTTCCGAAAGCTTCCCGGAAGGTCACGCCGTGGGCTTTCTCAAAAATGGTTTCCGGCAGGCCGTCCGTCAGCCGGAGCCCCAGCATGACGGACTCAAAGCGGGCGTCCTCATCGGTCAGCACGGTCTTTTCCTGTGGGTCGCCCCGCAGGTAGGCGGGGATCGTGCCGGGGTTCCGGGTACGGATGTTCCCGATAAACCCGCAGGCGGCCGCGCCGACGCCGATATATTCATGCCGCAGCCAGCAGTCCCGGTTATGGCGGCAGAGGAAGCCCTCCCGGGCGAAATTGCTGATTTCGTACTGCCGGTAGCCGTTTTGCTCCAGGGTGTCCCGTGCGAGCTCATACATCTCCCGCTCGGTGTCCTCATCGGGGAGGACCCATTCGCCGCTTTCCACCTTCCGCTCCATCACCGTGCCCTCTTCCACGATCAGGGCGTAGCAGGACAGGTGGGCGGGGGAGAGGGCAAGAAAATCATCGAGCGTCCGCCGGACGTCTTCCATCGTCTGTCCGGGGAGCCCCAGCATCATGTCGAGGTTATAGTTCGTCAGCCCGAAGGAACGCAGCAGGCGGACCGCCTCCTCAACCTGGGCGAAGGTATGGATGCGGCCGATGGTCCGGAGCAGATTGTCCCGGCTGCTCTGCGCGCCCAGGGAAACCCGGCTGATCCCGTTTTGAATGCAGACAGAAAGGAATTCCGGCGAAACCGTGCCGGGGTTCATCTCGCAGCTGATCTCGGTGTTCTCCGCGAATGGAAAGGCCTCCCGGGCGGCTTTCAGCAGCCGGTCCATCAGCGGGGGAGGAAGCAAAGAGGGCGTCCCCCCGCCGATGTACATCGTTTCGATCACCGTGTCCGGAAAGGCTTTCCGGCAATCAAAAAGCTCCGCGCACATCCTGTCGGTGACGCGGGGCATTTCTTTTTCACAGCCCGCAAAGGAGGGAAAATCGCAGTAGGCGCATTTGGACCTGCAGAAGGGAATGTGCAGATACAGCCCGCGGCCGTGTTTTTTTTCCGTCATGGCACGGTCACCGCGTAGACGTCCAGCCCGGCGGCCACCAGAGCGGTGCCGTCGCTCAGCATGCCGATGTATTCGGTCGCAGGTCCGGTGATCGGCATGGAAACGGCGGAAAAGCGGGTCGCGTTGATGTCTGCCTTGTAGAGGAATTCGGCGGAAAAGGCGTAGATATTCCGCCCGTAGATGCCGGCGCCGACGCATTCGTCCGGCAGGGTCATCCGTTTGTCCGTCCGGCCCAGCAGGCAGCGCAGCTCCGTAATGCTCATGATGTCGTTGGTCTGCCGGGTCGGGGCGAAGAGCAGCATGGCCTTCCCGTCCACCGTAGCGTCGTCGATCAGCTTCCACCCGTAAACCAGGACGGAGGCGGCCGTGTTTTCCGTGCCGTGGTAGTCAAAGACGCGCAGCTTCCGGGTGCCGACCACGTTCAGCATGCCGCCGGCGTAGATGATCCTGTAGGTCAGCGTCTCGCCCAGGTCGGCGGTGCCGGTGTTCATGGAACTGACCTGATAGGTGTTCATGGTCGTGGAGGGGACGGTGCCGTACATGTCCATCGCGGTGGTCCAGGCGTAATCGCCGTTGGAGAAGAAGCCGGCGTCCAGGACCAGCATGTCCTGGTAGGCGGTGGATTCCATGTCCAGCTGGTCGCCGCTGGTGTTGTAGAAGGTGATGGCGGTGCGGTCGTCGCCTGTCATGCTGTTGCCGTGGACAACGGCGATGTACTTGCTGCCCGCCCGGGCAAACTGGATTTCCTCGCCGATGTTGTTGTCGTAGGTGGAGCGGCCGTTGCGGTTCAGGATGGACAGCTGTGTCCCGCGCCAGATGACGACGACGCCGTCCGACGCGTTATAGGACGCGCCGGAACCGACCCGGTAGCTCCAGCGCTCCACCCCGGCGCTGGTCATGCAGAACAGCGAATCCCCGTCGTAGTACAGGACGTCCGCCCCGAAAGGCTGGATGTCCTGCGTGGAGACGCACCGAAGCTTGACGGCCCCGACGCGGCGCACGACGCTGCGGAAAAAGCCCTGTGTGTACAGGATCACTGCGGCGATCAGCAGGACGGCGATCACCGCCAGGAAGATCCAGCCGCGCCTGTTTTTCCGCCCGCCGGCCATGGTGTAAGACTGCATAAGATCCTCCGATCAAACCACTGGTTGCTTCAGCTGTCCGGAAAAGCCGTATGGTAAGGGACACCCCGGTATTTTTCCTTCAGCTGTTCAAATGCCTGCTCATATTTCCGGATCCGTTCCCCGTGCTGCCGGTACGTAAGGATGGGCTTTCTTTTGCCGAGAATACAGGCTTTTTTCTGATCGCCTTCGCCCCAGTCCTCTACGGCGTGCCACCCCCGTCCGTCCGCTTGGGGACAGTTTGCCGCGATCCAGGCGAACTGTTCCGTCGTGAAGATGTTCAAAGCACAGTCGAAACGCCTTAACTGCCGGAGCGTCGGCAGAAAGGAAAGATCATTGTCCAGGATCTTTTTTCCCTCGAAGGCCAGGTATGTCAGCGGCATTCCGGCCAGGGGAAGCAGGGAATCGATTTCCCACCTGGCCCAGATCGCGTTGCCGACGGCCAGCTGCCGGAGCGATGTACCGCCCTGGATTTCCGCGATCGAGCGGAGCCGGGTGAAATCATACAGCCGCAGGCCCACCAAATGCGGATTGGCGGAAAGATCCCACAGTCTGGTGATCCGCTGGTTCCAGAACCAGTAGATATATTCTGCCTGCGGAAGGGAGCTCAGCATGGTCCAGTCTTCCACGAGATGGCACTTCCAGAAGAAGATCCGTTTCATCTGCCGGCCGTAACGGCTGATGAAATACTCAAACGTATCCTGCCGCAGTCCGCTGATCCGGATGGTATCCAATCCGGGCAGCTTTTCCAGCTGATCGATTTCTTCCCTGGTCAGCCAGGTGCTGCCCGACTTGTCCGACTGCCTGCCTTGCAGATCAAACGCTTCCTCTCCGCCCGGCAGCAGTTTCCAGCTGGCAAAGTCCCGGTCTGAAAGCATCGCAAACCCTCCATGCTCCAAGAAAAGAGGCCGTCCGGATCCTCTGATCATCCGGGATCCGACGTGCGGCAGACGGACTGCCGGCGCAGATCCATGCAGGAAAACCGGCCGGTACAGACATTATACCCTACTCGGATCTGTTTCGCAAGGATAAGGGATGCCATAGATCCGGCATCCGTTCTCCGTGGTGATCCGGGCCATTTCCTCCATCGGCAGCTCCCGCAGTTCCGCCAGCTTTTCGCAGACGTACCAGACGTTGGCGGGCTCGTTGCGCCGGCCGCGGACGGGTTCCGGAGCCAGGTAGGGGCTGTCCGTCTCCACCAGGAGGCGGTCCAGGGGAACGGCCTTTGCGGCAGCCTGCAGGTTCGGGGCTTTTTTAAAGGTCAGCGGGCCGGAAAAGGAGATGTAAAAGCCCATCCGGACGTATTCCAGCGCCGTTTCCATGCTGCCGGAAAAGCAGTGGATGATCCCCCGGGGCAGCATGCTGCGGGAGCGGAAGATGTCCATCATGTCCCCGTGGGCGTCCCGGATGTGGAAGATCACCGGCAGGTCCAGTTCGCAGGCCAGGTCCAGCTGTTCGCTCAGGACCCGTTTCTGTACGTCCCGGGGGCTCAGGTCGTAGTAGTAGTCCAGGCCGATCTCCCCGATGGCAACCATCCGTTCTTCCCGGGAGAGTTCGCGCAGCCGGTCCAGATATCCCGCCGGGGCCTGGGCGGCCTCGTGGGGATGGACGCCGCAGGAAGCCCAGGTGTTTTCATGGGTCTGGGCGAAGCGGATGCTGGTTTCGGAGGTGGGCAGGTCGGAACCCACGCAGACGGCGCGAGTAACGCCCCGGGCCCGGAGGCGTTCAAACGCTTCTTCCCGGTCAGGGTCAAATTTTTCATCGTCCAGGTGGCAGTGGGTGTCAAACAGTTCGATCATAAACAGGTTCCTTCCGGCGGCGTCATGAAGGGCAGGAAGCGCCTGAGGGCTTCCGCCACGCCGTCATGGTTGTTGTCGGCGGTAACGAAATGGGCGGCCGCGCGGATCGCCTCCGGGGCGTTGCCCATGGCGACGGAAAGCCCGGCGGCCTTCAGCATCGGCAGGTCGTTGTCGCTGTCGCCGACGGCGAGCACATGGCAAAGCCCGATGCCTAATGCGCCGCACAGCGCGGCCAGCCCCGTGTCTTTGGCGACGCCGGGGACCGTGCACTCCAGGGAACTGTATTCAGCGTGTACCAGCTGCAGCGGAAGCGTCTGCAGCCGCTGTTCCGTCCTGAAGCGGGCCTCCGGGTCCCGGTGATAGAAGTTGACCTTGACCAGGCTGTCCGGGTGCTCCAGGATATACGCCGCCATCTCCCGGGGCTTGATGCAGATCCTTCGGAACATGGGGGCGTAGCGGCCCATGTTGTGCTCCTCCATCCGTTCGATATCCGCTGCCGGGCAGACGGAATCCGTGACGGTCAGCAGATGGGGAACGACGTCCTCCAGGCAGGCCAGTTCCAGCGCTTTCAGGGCGGTTTCAGCGGGCAGCCTGTCCTGCCTGATGACCGTTCCGGTTTTCAGGTCCATCACCAGGGCGCCGCTGGCAAGAATCGCATAGGGGATCAGCCCGGTCAGTTCCGGATACAGGGTGACTTCGGAAAGGGCTCTGCCGGTACTGAACGCGGCGGGGATCCCTTTGTCCCGGAGCGTTTCCAGCGCGCGCAGCGTGGCCGCGGATACTTCCTTGCGGTCGTTCAGCAGGGTGCCGTCCATATCCATGGCGGCCAGGTGTATGACTTGCATATTCTCTCCGGATCATGTGATAAACGCCCTTTTCCCGCTGCCGGAAAAAGGGCGCTTGTCCTGGTAGTTTTGGTCTCAGTACGCCAGGCTGACGATGACGCCGCCCACATTGTCGATGGAAGCGGACGCTTCCTCGCAGTCGGTGACATCCACGTTCATCGCCGTACCGGTGTCAGTCACCCGGTACAGCTCATACTGGAGCTCGCCGTTGTTGAACACGGCGATATGCGGATGCTCGATCATGTATTCGACGAATTCTTCCAGGCAGAAATCCCTGGCGTGCATGACGGCCGCCGGTCCTTTGCCCACATAGCGGAACACCATCATCTGCAGGTTGATGCCCGTCTTCCAGGATTTGTCGGAGGTGTTGTCCGTCGGATAGCCGGCCACGGGGAAGCGGAACACATAGCCATACTCCCAGCTGTGGTTATACAGCCAGGTAAACTGCTCGGTCTCGCGGAAATTGGCCGCGTTGAACTCCCTGTCGCCGGACTTGGTGCGGTGGATGCGGACCGACAGGCCGGTCTGGAAATCGCTGGTGCCGGGCACGCTGACGGTTTCGCGGGTCTTCTCGATCAGGACTTCGCCGGTATAGCGGTCTTCATACTTGGCCTGG
The DNA here is from genome assembly GCA_045113695.1 of Christensenellales bacterium. Taxonomy (GTDB): domain Bacteria; phylum Bacillota; class Clostridia; order Christensenellales; family Aristaeellaceae; genus UBA4246. The sequence goes on along the minus strand of JBGUJG010000074.1, from coordinate 8,891 downwards.
GCGTCCAGGAAATACTTGTTCTGGGTCTCGTTTTTCCGGTAGCCTTCCTGGATCGTATAGTATTCCAGGTTCTGGGCTTTGGCGGCCTGCAGCATCTGACTCAGGGCGTCATAGGCGGGGCGCATCAGGCTGACGGAAGAATTGGCCGTCTGGATCGGGAACCCGTCCGCCCGGGCCGTACTGGCGATGCTGACCAGTTCGTCCCCGTTGACAAAACGGTCGTCGGAATAATCAGACGGGAGATAGTGCCAGCGGTTGACCACCATCAGGCCGCCGGTTTCCAGTTCCTCCCGGGAGAAGTTCCGGGTCATGACCGCGTCGACGGAATAATCGTTCAGGTCGAGGATGTCCCAGCCTTCCGGCTGCGGAGCCGGCCATTCGGTGTTCTCGATGCGGCCGGTATGGCTTGATTTCTGCTCGGCCAGCCACTGGTTGTGCTGGTTGATCCGCTCCTGATTCTGTTCTTCCCGCTGGGTCTGAAGGGATACAAGCTCGGCATCCACCGTGTCGCGGGTGTAGATAAAGCCGATGCCGGTGACAGCGGTCGCCACGATCAGGATCGCCAGTATATGCTTCAGATGCGTATACGCGTCCTTTTTCTGCCCGCCGTTGTTGTTGGACATAAGCCTGCCGCGCAAAAGCAAACCGCCTGCTTTTACGCATCCTCCTTTCATCGGGTAATGTTTTTCAGCCGCTTCCGGGCATCGCTGTCTGAAAGCGCTGGTCTTCCGATAGAAATATAACAGAATCGGAGGCGAATGTCAAACATATTTTGTAACAATTTCGAAAAAATTACGTAAAAATTTGAAGAAAATCTGAAACACTTCATCCCGGAGCAGACCGCGGCGAGGATACGCGGATCAGACATCCGGGGCGCCGGGGTCGCGTTCGTCTTCGGAAAGGGCCAGCTCCACGGTGACCCGGTTCGGCAGGCAGATGATGTTGGTGCCGTAGTAGCGGTCTTTATAGTTCCCGTAGGTGACCTTTCCCTGCTCCACGCAAAGCTGGTTGCGGCAGGTGGAGCTTTTCATCCAGACGCCCTCGCTGTCCACGGCAATCACGTTGACCGCCCCGTTGTCCTGCCGGACGGCGATTTCCTGCGGCGTCCCCAGGTGCGCCGTCTGATAAAGCTTCCCGTCCAGGAAAATCCGGACTTCCCGCCCGGGGTCGGCGGTGCGGGCGTCCGTATTCCGCAGGATCAGGGCCGCGGCGGCCGCAGCGGCGACGATCAGCACCAGCAGGACCAGCACCAGAAGGTTTTTGTTCTTGATCATGGCGTATCCTTTGCAAAAATGCCGGGCAGGAACGATGGTTCCTGCCCGGTGATTGGCGAAAACGGTTATTCCGCCGCGGCGGAGCTGTCGTTCCGCTTGAGGGTGATCACGACGTGGCGGTTGGGCTCTTCCCCTTCGGAATGGGTTTCCACGGCGCTGTTGGCCTGCAGCGCGCTGTGCAGGATCCGGCGCTCGTAGGGGTTCATCGGCTCCAGAGAGACGCGGCGGCCGGATTTGACGACCCGGTTGGCCATCCGGTTGGCCAGGCGGACCAGGGTGTCCTCGCGCTTGGCGCGGTAGTTTTCCGTATCCAGGGTAACCCGGGTATAATCGCTCTGGCCCTTGTTCACGTACAGGCTGGTCAGATACTGGAGGGAATCCAGGGTTTCGCCGCGGCGGCCGATCAGCACGCCGGAGGGATCGCCCTGCATATCGACCCGGATATAGCCTTCTTCATCGGTGCGGACATGCACCTGCACTTCGGGCAGGCCCATCAGCTTCGTGACATTCTGCAGGAAGTCCTGGGCTTTGCCTTCCCTGGTCTCCCTGTCCAGCTGGACGGCGGGGGTGACCGGCGCCGCAGCGTGCTCCTTCTTGGGCGCGGGCTTTTCAGCCCTGGGTTCTGTCTTTTCAGCCGGTTTTTCGGCGGCTTTTCCGGGTTCCTTCTCTGCAGGCTTTGCGGCCGGTTTTTCGGTCTTCTCAGCCTTTTCTGTTTTTTCCGGTTTCTCGGCCCTGGGCTTGCGGGTGCGGGCGGGCTTTTCGGCGGCTGGTTTTTCCGCCTTCGGTGCCGGAGCGGGGGCTTCCTGGCTGACGGCCTTGGTTTCGGGGGCGCTGGCGGCGGAAAAAATCTCGCGCACTTCGTCCCCTTTTTCTTCTTCGACCAGGGTCAGGCGGACCTTGGCCGGACGGCTGCCGAACAGGCCGAACAGTCCCTTGCTGCCTTCTTCCAGGATTTCCACCTTTACGTCGCTGATGCTGACGCCGAGCTGCTCCAGGCCCTGGGAGATGGCGTCTTCCGTTGTCTTGGCGGTCATTTCGATGCTGGTCATTTGATCACCTCTTTAACATCTTTGGCGGGATTCTGATAGTACTTGGTGATGGCGTAATTCGAGATACCGGCGACGATGTTGCTGGTGACCCAGTACAGCGCAAAGGAGGCGTTCGAAGTCAGACAGATCCACCCGGTAAAGATCGGGAAGAAATACTTCATGAACTTGTTCATCGTCTCGGACTGCTGCTGCTGGGGGTTCTGCTTGCTGTTGGCGGGCTGGGCGGCGGGCTGCTGATTCATGCCGCTGAATTTGGTCATCAGCAGCTGGGAAAGGACGGCCAGCACCGGCAGGATCAGATAACCGTTCGGGGTCTTGAAAATATTAAGGGTGACAAAAAACAGGATGTTCAGATTGTTGACGGAGGTCTCCAGGGCCATGCTGTAGGCCGGCTGCAGCTGGGCGGCATCGACCAGGGTAGTGATCGTGGCGGAGAGCTGGGCGGTGCTCAGGCCGCCGGCGGCGGAGAGAAGGCCGTCCGTGTAGTTCGGGATATTGGCGATCACGGCGTTGAGCTGGTCGGGCGTCAGACCGGAAACGACCTTGTTCCAGACGTCAACAGGGATCACGCGCAGGCTTTCCAGGGTGGGCACGACCGCGGTGAAGGGCGTATCGGCGACCCACAGGTTTTTGACCCACAGCCAGTTGGCATGCTGGGGCGTTTCGCCGGCGATGTAGGAAAGAAGCTGGCTGACCATCTGTTCGTTGGCCAGGCCGCGCATGGCGTTGAACATGATGATGAAAATCGGCCAGGTAATCAGCAGGGGCAGGCAGCCGGAGAAGGGGCTGTAATGCTCTTCCCTGAACAGCTGCATCTGTTTCTGCTGCATCTTCTGCTGGTCATTGCCATATTTGCGCTGCAGCTCGGCGATCTTGGGCTGCATCTCCTGCATTTTGAGCATGCCCTTGCGGTTTTTAATGTCCAGGGGCAGCATGACCAAACGGATCAGAATGGTGAAAATGACGATGGCCCAGCCGTAGTTGGCGGCCCAGCTGTAGATCCAGTCCAGAACCGGACGGAGGTCGATAAAGCTCATAGGTTGACATCCCTTCTGATTACTGCGTCGGGGAGCTCGGGCACAGGGTCATAGCCGCCCTTGCAAAGCGGATGGCAACGCAGCAATCGTTTCATGGCCATCACAGAACCCGCGGCAGCGCCGTAGCGTTCCACGGCGATCGCGGCATATTCGGAACAGGTAGGGACAAATCGGCAGCACCCCGGTTTGAGGGGGCTGATGTTTTTCTGATAATAGCGGATCGAGCGCAGAAGGATCTTGCTCATGGAGTTTGCTCCTTGTACAGCTGCTGCTTCTTCAGCAGATAGCGGAGCGACCGCGCCAGCGCCTGATAGGCAGCGTCCGCGGCGGCAGGCCGGGCGGAGACCACATACAGCCCGTTTCTGAGCTTCGGAAGCTCTTCCCGGAAAGCGGCCCGCAGCCGGCGCTTGATCAGGTTCCGCGTGACGGCGCCCCCGACCTTCTTGCTGACCGAAAAGCCGACCAGAAGCTTGGGGCCCTTCAGGTACAGCAGGGTAATCTCCCGGGCGGCAGCCGGCTTTCCTTTTTTGTAAACGCGTTGGAAATGACCGTTTTTGCGCATGCGGAACTGCTGCTGCATTGTTTCCTCCGGGAAAGCCGATAAAAAAAGCAGCCCGCCCCAGGCTGCGGATTGGCAAAAGCGGGGGCGGGCTAAGCCATAAGAAACAAATTCAGCGAAGGATCAGACAGTCAGCTGCTTGCGGCCGCGAAGACGGCGGCGGGCAAGAACCCTGCGGCCGTTCTTGGTGGACATGCGGGCGCGGAAGCCATGCACCTTGCTGCGCTGGCGTTTCTTGGGATGATAGGTAGGACCCATATTAACACCTCTCCATTCTGTAGTTCAAGTCGGGCACAGGATCAGCGCTTGCTGAACTGCGGCGCGCGGCGGGCAGCCTTCAGGCCGTACTTCTTGCGTTCCTTCATGCGCGGATCGCGGGTGAGGAAGCCGGCTTTCTTGAGGGCGGGGCGCAGCTCGGGGTTGGCCTTGCACAGGGCGCGGCTGATGCCGTGACGGATCGCGCCGCTCTGGCCGGTCAGACCGCCGCCGCGGACGTTCACGACCACGTCGAAGCCGGACACGTTGCACAGGGACAGGGGCTGACGGACGGTCATTTTCAGGGTTTCGAGACCGAAGTAATTGTCGATATCGCGTTTATTGATGAGAATCTTGCCTTCGCCGCTCACCAGACGGACGCGGGCGACGGCCGACTTGCGGCGGCCAACGGCATGGAAATCAGAAGTTGCCATAATTGTCTATCTCCTTTACGTCCTTATTTGCTGAGCGTCAGCACCTGGGGCTGCTGAGCCTGCTGCTTGTGCTCCGCGCCCTTGTAGATGTAGAGCTTCTTGGCCATCTGGCGGCCCAGGGGGCCCTTGGGCAGCATGCCGACCACCGCGTGACGGACGGCGAAATCAGACTTGGTTTCCAGCAGACGGCGGTATTTGGTTTCCTTCAGGCCGCCGGCATAGCCGCTGTGATGGTAGTAGATCTTCTGATCCAGCTTCCTGCCGGTCATGCGGACCTTGTCGGAATTGACAATGATCACGTAGTCGCCGGTGTCCATGTTGGGGGTGTAAATCGGCTTGTTTTTGCCGCGCAGGATGTTGGCGACCTGGCTGGCCAGACGGCCCAGGACGACGCCATCCGCATCTATCACATACCATTTGCGCGCGGCCTTGATGTCCTGCGCGTTAGCGATGTAGGTATTCAAGTGAACTTCCTCCTGTTTCATCAAACGAAAAATCAAATCAAAGGGAGTCTGTCTGCACCGGCTATGATGGTCGCATATCCGGTAAAAAGTCATGGTCCCGGGGCTAACGGAGGCCATTGACACACCGAATATATTACCACAGAGCGTTTTGGGTTGTCAATCAGTTTTTGAGCGGAAAATCAAAAAAGTGAAGAAAATGAAATGAAAAAACACAGCAGCACCGGACCGGTCCGATGCTGCTGCCTGCGGCTCCTGCCGCGGAAGGGTCTGCGGAACCGTCCGCACTTCCTTCCGCCTCAGTACCGTTCGGTGATATAGGCGATGGCCTTGTCCGCCTCGAATGCGCCGTAGCCGTCGCCCGGCCCCCTCTTGGAGGAAGGCGGGGCGTTGTAGCAGACGCTGTGGGGCTTGGTGACGGCGCCGCTGGCCTTGTCATAGACCACGATCATCGTATCGACGCCCCAGGCCGTTCCGCCCACCGGCATATAGAATCCTTTCTGGGTCTTTTTCCGGTAGATCAGCACGACCGTATCCGCTTCCTCGCAGCTTCCGGCCAGGCGCTCCGCGGGCAGGCCGTAAAACTCCTGTCCTTTCGCCAGGGCCGCAGACGAGGTCTCCTGCAGGGTGTCCAGGATGACCGCGACAAAAAGCTTGTTCCCGAAAACGGGCTCACCGCCTGAAAAGTCCATCTTCCTGTCGTTAAGCACCCGGCGGTACAGGTCCATGCAGGTCCGGTCGGAAACGCCCTGCTCCACTTCGATTTTCGCCTCATCGCTCAGGTTTTCGGTAAAATCGTACCGGGAGGCCGTTTTTCCGTTGATCATGAGATCCGGCTGCCGGGCCGCAGCGCCGCTGAGGAAGCTGCGGAACTGCCCCGAAGCCGGCAGGACGGGCTGTCCGGCCGCTTCAAAGGTCATTTTTTTGAGCGTCTCGGGAATGACTGAGCCGCGCCGTGCGCTGAAAACATCGGCGGTCTTGGCGTCCCGGAAGCTGATCTTCAGCGCGGTAAGATTGGGAAATTTGTCTGTCAGATCGCCGAGGGAAGAGTAAGAACCGTCGCAGATCAGTTCGGCGTAGGTGATGGTATCCGGGACCGAATAGGAAAAGATATTCTGGGATGTGACAAGTCCCGTCAGGTTTTCGATATCCTTGAGGGAATAACTGATTCTTTTGTCATCGACGGTGACGGTGGCGGAAAACGTGTCGGTCCACAGCGTCACGTCACTGCAGTGGAAACGCTTGAGCAGCGGCAGGAAGGCTTCCGCTTTTCCGCCGGCGTGGATGTTCACCGTCTGATTCCGGATGGCGTCCCCGTACCGCAGATACAGCGATTCCGCCTGCTGCTCTGTCTCCGGGTTCATCAGGAGCCACTCGTCATTGACGAGCACCTCCACCCGCGTGTCCGCCGGATAGGTGGCGGTCAGGCGTTTTTCATCGAGAGAATAGGCGATCTGGTATTCCACGTCTTCCATGCGCAGGGAAATCAGCATTTCCCTTCCTTCCACGGCCGAAGAGAGAAGCTCGCAGCCGGAAGCGGAGAGCGCTTCGCCGAATGAGAAGTAAAGGTCCTCGGAGACCTTCTCGTAGACCTGAACCAGGTTTTCGCCCACGAACTTTTCCGACACCGGCTGTACGCGCATCAGGGACGCGTAGGAAGGAACCGGCGTTCCCTTCAGCGCTGAAACCGAGGGGAAGAAGAAATCGCTCGCAGACGCCGTGCCTGTAAACAGAAGCGTGAGCGCACAGAGCAGGGCCATGAGAGCTGTAAGCTTTCTGGACATAACGGTCATCCTCCTTGGCGGTGGTTGGATGCCGGACGGCGGAAAACAAGGCGGAGCGGGGACGGACGGGGCCGCAGGGAACCGGTTTTCCGGGGCCGGGGGGTTCGTGATCCTGTTTTGCGGAAATAACGCTGTGCCGCAGACGATAAAGTCTGAACGGCGCTTCCTTCTTTATATATATTATTATCAGAAGCGGACGGGGATGTCAAGGGTGTCCGGTTTTCTTTTTCTATAATAAGGATAGCTTTTTGTTTCCTGCGTTCCTGGTTTTCCACGCAAAGCAGAGCGGGCAAACAAAAATCCCCGCCCGGGGATGAACCGGGCAGGGGAGCAGTCAGGAAAGAGGGAAACTGCGTGTCAGGCCGCGGCCGCTCCGCGGAGGGTGACGGTGACGGTGACATAGTCGCCCTCGCCGACGTTGCTCAGGTCAAGACGGTCAGCCTGGATGGCTTCGTCCATACCGGGCGCACGGTAGAGCTTGACGGTCAGGGTGTCGCCTTCCGCAAAATTCTGGATGCAGGAGACCAGCTGGGAGGAGGAGCTGATAACGGTGTCGTTCACCGCGACGATCACGTCGCCCTTCTGGATGCCGGCGCGGGAAGCGTTGGAGTTCTCACTGACTTCCATGACCAGGGCGCCGTTGGGCAGGATGCCGTTCGAATTGGAAATGGTCGTCACGGTGACGCCCAGCATCGGGCGGTTGGCGTCGGCGCCGTTGGCGCTGCGGACGCCGGGGGCGGTGTCCATGCTGGTGCCGTACTTCTGCAGGGCGTCCTTGATCAGGGGCTTGGCCACGTTGATCGGGATGCACATGCCGATGTTGTCAACCGAGGTGGAGCTGAGGATGTTGCCGGAGTACTTCCGGGCGGGGATGCCCATCAGCTGGCCCAGGGTGTTGAACATGCCGCCGCCGGAGTTGCCGGAGTTGATCGCGGCGTCCACCTGGATCATGCTGTTGGTAATCTTGGTGCGGCGGCCGTACATATCATAGCTGGTATCGGTGATCTGCCGGTTCAGGGCGGAGACGATGCCGACGGTGACCGTGCGGGCAAAGGTTTCGGACAGGGGGTTGCCGATGACGATGGCCCATTCGCCGACCTGGAGCTCATCGCTGTCACCCATGGAAACGGGGGCGACGGGCAGATCATTCACCAGCAGGACCGCGATGTCCTGGTTTTCGTCGGAAGAGACCACGGTGGCAGGATATTCTTTCTCATCGCCTTCGATGGTGACGGTGAGGCGGCTGGCGCCGTCCACGACGTGGTAGTTGGTCAGCACATGGCCGTAAGGACTCACCACGACGCCGGAGCCCATGCCGTACAGGCGCTCGGTGCCCTGATCGCGGCCGTTGTTATCGCCGCCGAAGCCGAAACCGAAGCCATAGTAGAAATAATTGTTGCTGGGGCGGGAAACCTGGTAATTGTTGATGCCGACCACGCTGGTGCGAACGGCGTTCGAGACGGAGATGAACGGGCTTTCGACCTGAGAAGCGTCCGTCGTGGTGTTGATGATGCTGTCAATTTCTTCGTCGGAGATGGTCGTGCGGCTGTCGGCTGCCAGCGCGATGCTGCCCAGCGCCAGGGAAAGTACGAGCGTCAGGGCCAGCAGGATGGTGTGTTTTCTGTTCAGTTTCATTTCAAATGCCTCCTTGCATGAATCATCGTTCTGTTTCAGAAGGTCTGCAGCCCCTTCTGACTGATTGAAAGTATAGGACGTATATGTGAATAATTTATGAACAAAAATGGGCAGACCAGGTACGGGATTGAGACAGGAAAATGGCGTGAAAAAAAAGTTTGCATTGGCAGATCGGTTTATTTCAGTCAGAATCGTACATGGAAGGAGAAAACAATGCGTAATGCCTAATGCGTAATGATGAAACGGCACAGGCGCTGCCCGCATACCATGAATGACCGGAAGAATTATGCATTATGAATTATGAATTTTACGGGGATGTTGCAAAGTCAAAACTGCAACATCCCCGTTGTCATCAAAAGAATTGGAAATCAGAACAAGTTGTGCAACAGAGATTGTCAGGAAA
>JBGUJG010000073.1:0-10503 GCA_045113695.1 Christensenellales bacterium | reverse complement strand
GAAAATTGTCCTGTGGACAATTTTCACCGAAGAACGGGCCGGCAGGCCCTGGCTGCGTCCCCCTGTCGAGGGCTGTGCAACAGCCCCGTTGTTTTTTGATATCTGCGGACTGTAGTCCGGCAGCCGGTTCTCCTTTTTCCTGACAGGCCCGGGAAATTTCAGCGTATTATTCAGAAAGGCTGCAGACAGCCGGATCATCGTCATCCGTTTATCCATTCATGGTCCATATATCCGACTGTCAGTTGTAAAAAAGGGATCTTTATTTCCCCAGATACCTGATACAGAGCATGGTGATATCATCGGATTGTTCCGCGCCGGCCGTAAAAGCCGCAAGGTCCCCGCTGACCAGACGGCACACGGACGCTGTCATGCCGTGATCTGACGAGGGCTCCGGCTCCTCCGTCCCGAATGAAAGAATCGTCTGAAGGCGCTCCTCACCGTAGAGCTCGCCGTTGTGATTCATCGCTTCGGTCACGCCGTCTGTATACAAATACAAAAGATCGCCTTTCTGCATCTGAACGGTCTGTTCCCTGTAGCGGATCCCATCCATGCCGGCGAGTACAAAACCGGCTTTCAGCCTGACGTAATCCGCCTTTCCCTCCCGGACCAGAACGGGCGGATTGTGTCCGGCATTCGCCGCACGCACAAGCCCCGTTTTCAGGTCGAGATATCCGAGCCACGCGGTCACAAACATCTCCGCCTCGTTGTTCTCACACAGTTTCCGGTTGGTCTGGGTGAACACCTCAGCGGGATTGAGCCCGCTTTCGGCAAGGCTCCTGATCACCGTCTTGGCAGTCATCATAAACATGGCGCCGGGAATGCTTTTGCCGGATACGTCCGCGATCACAAAGCATAGCGTGCTGTCATCGAGCATGAAGAAATCATAGAAATCCCCGCCCACCTCTCTGGCGGCATTCATGCTTGCGAACAGTTCAAACTCCCTCCGCTCCGGAAACGGCGGGAACACCCGGGGCAGCGCAGAGGTCTGGATCTCTTTGGCAATGGCCAGATCCGCCTCGATCCGCGCCTCGGCCTTCGCCATTTCCGCCACCTTTTCGTTTGCCTCCAGGGCATCATTCGTCGCGTTGATGTTGGTGATCACCACATAGAAAGCCCAGATAAACAGGCCCAGAATGATCATGGAAAACAGGTTGACGTAAAGGTTTTCATTGGCTTCAAATCCGCGGAACGCCATCACCGTGGAAAAGATGTTGTAGAACAAGGAGAAGGCTGCCGGCGGTATGATAAACACCCGCATGTCCATCCTGCGCCGCTTGTCTGTCAGTTTGGACAGGGCGACAATGACAAAACGGTACAGAAGAACGCAGGAGGCCAGCAGCAGAAGATTGATGACGGCATCGAAAGCCGGGCCGTAAGCCGGCGCGTTTTCCGCCGCGGAAATGTCCAACCTCATGTAAAGCGACCAGATGACGCTGAACATCAGGGAAACAAACGTCACATACGACCGGTTGAACACATCCAGCTGTTTTGCGATCCGGCGGGAACAGACGAAGATCAGTGCCAGATAGAGGACGGAGCTGATGCTCATGCTGAGCAGAATATTGAGCTCTCTCTGAAAGAACCCTGTGACAAATACGCCGGCAATGGTTGTCACAACCCAGAGCAGGATCGGATTGGCAGCCATGGTCAGGAGGAACAGCTTTCCTCTGCCCTTGTCTCTCCTCCAGAAGCACTTTTTGACCGACAGATAGTACAGGATGACAAAACAGATGACAAAAATGCCAAGCATGATATACGACAGCTGTGTTGCGAAATCTGTCATTCCTCTCGCACCGATCCTTTCATGCTCCCGGCGCCTTCATCCGCGCCAGGGCTCTGCGGTTACTTCGCGGGGGCGTCATCCTTCTTCTGCCCTTCCACGGGGTGCTCTTCAACGGGCTGCTCTTTCTCTGGCTGCTCTTCCTCTTCCGGGAGCAGTTTGACGGCAAACTGCAAGAGATTCATGAAAAGGGATATGCGGGAAGCCTGCTGCTTCGCGATCAGCATGTCGATCGTATTGGTCATGACGGTGATATTGACCTGTTCGGTTCCCGCATACTGATCGGATACGATCATGACGGCGTACATGGCGCGCTGAGCCCGGTCATCATCTTTGGAACCGCCGAATCCCTTCTGGGTTTTCAGGAATTCATCCACTTCCTTAATCTCTTCCGTCAGGACCGACAGGGGCGTGTCCGCAAGGGAAAGGGCCGCGAGAGGCGCCAGCTCGCTGGATTGTCCGTATTTGATTTCCACTTCCTGCAGGGCGTCATATAGGGCGGACACCCGCTGCGTCTTTTCTTCCGGTGTGCCGCCTGCCATGGACAGAATCTGGGCGGCAGTCTGCGCACCGCCGGAGGAGAACTTCTTTTTCAGCGCCTGATAGCACGCTTCCGTTTCGCCGGTCAGTTCATCCGCTGTCTTTCCGGAAAACGCCATCAGCATCGCGAAAACGCTGTCCGTTTTGTCTGTCAGGATGCGGTGCTGCCGGTTCATCCGGGCGTAGATCTCTTTCCCCCGGAATATCGCTTCTTCCGTGAGGACCTGATCTGCGAGATCGGCCAGCAGGAAGGCCGTCAGCACCAGGTATTCTGATCCCTTGAACTGCCGCTTCAACAGATGGAAATACTCATTGGCCTGCGTCATCCTGTCCTCCGGCTTGTCCTGCAGACACAGCATAGCGGCCAGAATCGAGCGGACTTTCCTGCTCCGGAACTTTGACAGGAATCCCGTGCTGTCCCTGATGATTCTCCGGCACTCCTTCAAACGCTCCGGTTCCGCCGTTTCTCCGTGGGCACAGAAGATATTGGCGCACACGGTATGAAGTGCGCTGTTGTCCCACCTGAAAGCTTTTCCCACCGCATCCCGATTGGAGATAAAATCCTGACAGAGTTTTTCAAGTTCAGGTTTCAATTGACATTCCTCCCAATTCATTCTGCAGATGCTTCTGACCTTCCTCATCCGGTTCATATCAAGCGTCCCGGAACTTCTGGTATGGCGATTCCTTCTCTTTCCATGTCATGCATCCGCAGATTCCTGTTTGCTTCGACGGACCCTGAAAACAATTTTAACATCTGTGCCAGATTCCTGCAATCAAATCTTTCCACCGCCTGCCGCCGAACCATCAAAAAAGACCTGACATGACAAAAGAAAGAAGATTTCCTCCGATATACCGTCATGATGACTGTCATACCGACAGCCGTGAGTCAACCGCATCCCGGACTCCGGACACAGCGCACGTATTCCATACATGAACCGTGCGAGCATGGCAAGTCATGGTTGTCCCGCCCGACCATCTGTGCTATAATGGCGCTGCATCATTCAAAAAAACGCCGGAAACCAACAAGCCTCCGAACAGGCCTGCGCAGCCGGGCCGACCATACAAGATCAATCCGGACCCCGGAGGGGTGTGTCCGATGGGGCATGTCCCGGCCGTCCGGGGATCCGTCAGCGGGAGCGAAGCATGACAAAGAAAGAATCGGTCATCGTTCTGTTGTCCATCACCCTGTGCTGGAGTTCCTCCTACGTCTTTATCAAGGCGGTGCCGGAGGACCTCTCTGTGTATGCCTATCTGGCGCTCACCTCCGGGGCGGCGGCCCTGCTGCTGTCTGTCCTGTCCAGGAAGCGCTTCCGGGCCCTGAACCGGAAAACGCTCTGGCAGGGCCTGGTGCTGGGCCTGCTCATCACCGGCAACATGGCCTTTGAGAAGCTGGGACTGGACCACCTGCCCGCGTCCTCGGTCAGCGCCCTGGAGGCCCTCAACATCATCATCGTGCCGATCATCCTGCTGCTGAAAAAGAAGTTCCCCACCCGGAACAACCTGGCGGGCATCGCCATCATCTTCATCGGGATCATCATCACCAGCTACTCCTCCATGAAGGGCGGCGGACTGCTGGGCATCCTGTTCATCCTCGGCTCCTGCGTGATGATGTCCCTCTATACCATCCTGGCCACCGAATACACCAAAGAGAACGACCCCATGCTGCTGACCATCCTCCAGCTGATCGTCACAGCCGTGACGGGCTTCATCCTGTGGACCGCCACAGATCCCGAATCCCTGGGGAAGATCAGGTGGTCACAGGAGACCATTTCGTACATCTTCATCCTGGCGTTCTTCTCCAAGGCCTACGCCTACACCATGCTGATGTACGCCGACCGTTACGCGGACGCCATCAGCGTGACCGTGATCGCCGCTCTGGACCCCGTCGTCACCCTGCTGATGGCGGTCATCATCCCCGTCACGGGCGGGGCGGAGATCTTTTCGTTCCGGTCCCTGCTCGGGGCGCTGATCATCACCGCCGGGGCCATCGTCGCGGGGACGGATTTCCTGTCCAAAAAGAAAAAAACGGGCTCCGGGGATACGCCGGAAGCGGCGCCCGCCCCGGCCCTGCCGGATCAGGAGAAAAGTCTTCTGCCGGAGAAAAAAAGACGGAAGATCCTGGCCCTGTCCTTTATCGGCATCATCCTGCTGTTTACGGCCCTGGGAGTGTCGATCGACGTGATGGACATGGCGGACGGCTATACGAACCTGCGGCCCGAACACTGCCTCTCGGTCCCGGCCGGGCTGATGCTGGGGCCGGTCGGGGCGCTGGCCTGCGCCTTCGGCAACCTGATCGGGGACTTCTTCAGCGATTTTGATTCCGTCAGGATCTTCGGCTTCATCGCGAATTTCATCATGGCCTATCTGCCCTACAAGGTCTGGCGCGTCACCTCGCCCGGGGAGTATAACGTGCACACCTGGAAGCGGATCCTGCTGTACCTGTGGGCGGCCGCCCTGGGCAGCCTCTACTGTTCCTGCCTGCTGGGCATCTGCCTGGCCTATTTCTTCCATGAGTATTATGAAATGATCGTCCTGCAGATCTTCGCCAACAACTTCGGCTTTTCCGTCTGCTTCGGCCTCCCCCTGTTCATCGTGCTGCGTTCGGACGGTCAGGCTGGGGTGATCTGGTCGGGCACCGTCCCGGAGATGAAGCGCTTCCTGCCCCGGAGCGTCGTGCACCTGTATCAGATGCATCCGGATCGGAAGCGGACCGTGGCCCAGGCGCTGCTGACGGCGGATACGGTGGTCATCTCCCTGGTTTTCATGATCGTCGTCCACACGCACCGGTGGTGGGAAAGCCCGTTTGTCGCCGTCCTTTCCTGCCTGGCTGCGGTTCTGCTGCTGGCCACCTGCCTCTTCCCCGCAGATACAGGGATGAAGGCTGAAGCCTGACCGTTTCAGATACCGCAGTGTATCCTGCACAAGTTCCCATTTCCAGGCAGGTTCACGAACAATGGCGTTTATCCCGTTCTGAAGAATCGAAAAAAGACATTCGAAAAAAGGGGGCCTTGCTTTGCCTGCCCGCATTCCGGAAACAGCTGCTCCGTGGCGGCGCAGGCGCCGCCGCTACAGATTGGCCATTTCTCCTTCCCTCCGGAAGAAAGGGGTTTGATATGTACCAGGAATGCGGATGTCTCCGGTACAGGTTGTCCTGTCCTCCGTCCCTTCGGACACGCACGCTGAAGCCATGGTTCTGGAGCGAGGATAAGACCTGATACAAACTGGTCTTTCCTTCTTCCCTCCGGAAATTTCCCGATCCCTTCCGCCCGGAAAAGCGGCCGCGGCCATGTATCCGGAGTGCGGATATCCCCCGATTGCACTGTAGCGGCGGCGCCTGCGCCGCCATCTTGTAATGCGTGATAACTGCCCGGCAAACTGAAATTGTCGTTTTCCTTCCTGCCGGATCTGACGAATGTACAGAAAAAGCAGACCGTGCTTTTCCTGCCCGCGTTCCGGAACCCCCTGCTCCATGGCGGCGCAGGCGCCGCCGCTACAGATTGGCCATTTCTCCTTCCCTCCGGAAGAATGGGTTTGGTCCGGAACACAAGTACCCACGGATACGATAGCCCGTCCTTCTCCCCTCCGAAAAAGCCGGGAAAAGCCGGACCTCGGTCGTCTGTCCCCCAAAGCCAAAACACCGGCGTCCATCACCCGGACACCGGTGTTCATACTGGTTTTCGTCTGGAACATGTACAGATGCGGGATGGATTTTGTGCCAGATCAAGGAAGGCATCCGAAAGCGTACCCGTAGGTACGGTGAGGATGACTGACACAGAGATGGCGCAAAAGACGCCCGCAGATGTGCATGGGGTAGGCGAAAATCAGTATCAAATGCGGCGGAAACGGCCCCCCGGCCGGAAAGGCCGGGCCAGCCGCCACCTTCATGATCTTTCTTTCATGCTGATACCGTTCAGTAGCACACGATCAGCCCGCTCCGCTCGGCGTAGTAGCTGTCCAGCCCGCGGGTGGGAAATACCTGGATGGGGGCGTGGGGCCAGCGCTCCAGCACGAGTTTGCGGAAGGTATCGGCCAGGCCTTCGTTCAGGCAGTGGCTGATCACAACCTCCGTGCCCCGGAAGCCCTCTTTGGCCATGATCTCGATCATGGCTTTCAGGGTCCTTCCCTCGCCGCGGAGCTTTTCCCGCACCTCGATGATCCCGTCCGGGCTGCCCGCGCCGATGGCGCGGATGTTCAGCATGCCGGCCAGGAAACCGGCCAGGCGGCTGACGCGGCCGTTGCTGACGAGGTTGCGGAAAGAGCAGAGCGTGAACAGGGTATGGATGCTGCCCGCCATCAGACGGAGCTTTGCGGCAATCCTGTCCGCCGGGAGTTTCTCGGCGATCAGGGCGGCCGCCTGCTGGGCCAGCATGATCAGTTTGGGGCCGGTCGAGAGGGAATCGATGATCTCGATCTGCTTTTCGGGATATTTTTCCAGCACCATTTCCCGGGCGGTCACCGCGCTGTTGTAGGAACCGGAGAGATTCGCCGAGATCGTCAGCGCGATGGTCCTGTCCGCGCGGAGGAAGACCTCGTACCAGGCTTCCGGCGAGGGGCAGGAGGTCCGGGATATGGTGCTTTTTTCCATCGCCGCGACCAGGGTTTCCACATCAAGATCCGGCGTGTCGACATAATCGGTATCGTCCACGCGGATCACGAAGGGGACGGAATCCAGGGGGATTTCTTTGTCCCATTCCTTCAGGTCACAGCTGGAATCTGTAATGATCTGCCAGTTCATCAGGTCACTTCCCTTTTCAATTTACCTGACTTCCACTTCGACCCGGTAGGTCTTGCCTTCGCCGTCCGGGACGCGGACGGTCTGGCCTTCGATGGGCTTCCCGTCCACGCAGACGGAGACCTTGCCCTTTTCGCCGCCGGCCAGGTTGTGCACCTGAATCTCGAAGGTGTTGCCGCGGAACTCGCGGTGGATGGACAGCTCTTTGATCCCGGCGGGCAGGCAGGGATCCAGGGTCAGGCCTTCAAAGGCGGGCTTGACGCCGAGGATGGCCTGGGAAATGGCGTAGAAGTTCCAGGCGGAGGTACCGGTCAGCCAACTGTTGCGGGCTTCGCCGGGGGTGGCGGAATCGCGGCCGTTGATGGTCTGGGCGTAGACATAGGGCTCCACCCGGTGAAGCTTCTGGTCCTGAATGTAGGCGGGGGCGATGCGGCTGTACAGGTCGAATGCGCGGTCGCCGTGGCCCAGGACGGTCTCGCCGATGATCACCCAGGGGTTGTTGTGGCAGAAGACGGAGCCGTTTTCCTTGTATCCCGGAGGATAGGAGGAAATCTCGCCCAGGTTCAGGCGGTAGGTGGTATAGCTGGGCCAGTTCAGCATGATGCCGTGCTCGAACTCCAGGTATTTCTTCGTGGAATCCATGGATTTCTGGGCCAGGCCGTTGTCTTTGCCGATGCCGGCCATCACGCACATGCCCTGGGGCTCGATGAAGATCTTGCCCTCGTCGCACTCATCGGAGCCGACCTTCTGGCCGTAGGCGTCGTAGGCGCGCAGGAACCATTCGCCGTCCCAGCCGGCGGTCTCGACGGCCTTGACCATCTCCGCCTTTTCGCGGCGGACAAAGGCGGCCTCTTCCTGATCCCCGGTCAGTTCGCACAGCTCGGCGTAATCGTCCGCCACGCAGACGAACATGCCGGCGATGAAAACGCTCTCGGCGATGCCGGTATCGTTGTTGGTGACGGTCTGGAAGCTCTCGCCGGGCTCTTTGGAGAAGCAGTTCAGGTTCAGGCAGTCGTTCCAGTCCGCCCGGCCGATCAGGGGCAGGCCGTGGGGGCCGCGGTGATCGACGATGTAGTGGAAGGAGCGGCGCAGATGCTCGCTGAGCGGAGCGGCCAGGGCAGGATCGTTGTCAAAGTCGACCTGCTCATCCAGGATCGTCCGGTCGCCGGATTCCTTGATGTAGGCGTTGACGGCGAAGATCAGCCACAGGGGGTCGTCGTTGAAGCCGGAGCCGACGCCCATGTTGCCGCGCTTGGTCAGCGGCTGGTACTGGTGGTAGGCGCTGCCGTCCGGGAACTGGGTGGCGGCGATGTCCAGGATGCGGGCGCGGGCCCGGTCCGGGATCAGGTGGACAAAGCCCAGCAGGTCCTGGCTGCAGTCGCGGAAGCCCATGCCGCGGCCGATGCCGGACTCAAAGTAGGAGGCCGACCGGCTCATGTTGAAGGTGACCATGCACTGGTACTGGTTCCAGATGTTCACCTGGCGGTTGAGCTTTTCGTCGTCCGTCCTGATCGTGAAGTGGGACAAAAGGCCCAGCCAGTATTCTTTGAGCTCCTGGAGTCTTGCGTCAAACTGCTCCGCCGTCTCAAACTGTTTGAGCAGCTGATGGGCGTCGTCCTTGTTGATGACGTTCGGGGCGACAAACTTTTTGTCTTCCGGGCTCTCACAGTAGCCCAGAACAAACACGTAGGAGACAGATTCGCCGGGCTTCAGCGCGGGGCGCAGGCAGTGGCTGGCGATCGGGGCCCAGCCGCGGGCGTTGGTGTTGCGGGGCTTGTCCTCCAGCACGGCGTCCGGGCGGTCGAACCCGTTGTACAGGCCGATAAAGCTCTCCCGGTCGGTATCGTACCCTTCCACGGGGGCGTTGACGGCGTACACCGCGTAGTGGTTGCGGCGCTCGCGGTATTCGGTCTTGTGGTAGATGACGGAGCCGCCCTTTTCAAACTCCATCTCGGCCAGGGCGTAGTTGCGCTGGAAGTTGGTGCTGTCGTCCTGGGCGTTCCACAGGCAGAACTCGACGAAGCTGTACAGGCTCACCTTCTTTTCGGCGTCCGATTCGTTGGTCAGGGTCAGCTTCGTGACCTCCGCCCTCGCGCCGCGGGGCACCATGGTGGTCTGCTCGGCCTTCAGGCCGTTCTTTTTGCCGGTGATCACGGAATAGCCCAGGCCGTGGCGGCAGGAGTATTCGTCCAGCTGGGTCCTGACCGGCTGCCAGCCGGGGTTCCACACGGTGCCGCCGTCGTTGATGTAGAAATACTTGCCGCCGGCGTCGGTGGGCACGTTGTTGTAGCGGTAGCGGGTCAGGCGCAGGAGCCTGGCGTCCTTATAGAACGTGTAGCCGCCCGATGTATTGCTGAACAGGGAGAAAAAGTCCTCGCTGCCCAGGTAGTTGATCCAGGGGTACGGAGTGTCCGGCCGGGTAATGACGAATTCCCGCCGCGCGTCGTCAAAATATCCGTATTGCATAAGCGGTTTCCTCCTGAAAATACTTCGGTTAATCACTGGATATCAATCCTATTCTATCTTAAGCCCATTTGGCGGTTTTGTCAATGGAACGCGCCGGTCCGGATGTCTTTCGCTTCGAAGAAAATCAGCAGGGAAGCCGTCATACAGGAGGGGGACTCCTGGGCCTGTCATGCCCGCCGGACAGCGGAACGGCCCCGGACGGACAGCGGCAGCGCGGAAGCGTTCCCGCATGACCGGTGCGGACGGAGCGGAGAATCCTCTGCGCCCGCTACGCCGGATACTGCCGCGCATCGGACCGGCAGGCCCTGACGGGAAACAGCTTCTGCCCATCCGATGCGGATCAGGGGGGTTCAGGAGGTCAGGCTGTCCAACTGTCTGTATTTCAGGAACATTTCGTATGGAAAAACAATCACTCAAACTGTCACTGAAACTGCTCTCAGCCGGGCTGACGAGGATCCTCTGTTCATGCGGGACTGATCCGGTTGATTGTTCAGTGACACTTTTCCGGAAAAACTATCATGGCGAAAACGTCGGAATACAGGGCATTTCTGTTGTCCGGTGATAATAGTGTATGTTTTTTTGAATTTTGTTGAAAAGATTGAAAATAACAGGTTGGAAAAGGATCAGGAGAGGTTTTATAAAAAACAAAATGAATTGGAAAAAAACTATCACTTTTATCACTAACTGTCATTGACTGTCCTGCTGAAGGAAGCAAACCACTGCTGAATAACGGGTACTGCGGGTACGCTTCCGGGTCCCTTCCCTGACCTGGAGCATAATCCGTCCCGCATCTGCATACGTTATTACAGGCGTGATATGAAAAAGAGATGGCAGGGAACCGCTGCAACGATCCAATACGCTTTCTTTTTACAGTATCACAGCTGAAGACCCCTACGGGTGTTTCATACCGTTTGGCACCGCTGTAGCGGCGGCGCCTGCGCCGCCACCGGATGAGATATGCCATTGTCAGGATCGTACGTTCAGC
>JBGUJG010000072.1:0-5646 GCA_045113695.1 Christensenellales bacterium | reverse complement strand
AACAATTTACAGCGCCGGGTATACGAGCATAAAGAAGGCGTTTTTGAAGGATTTACCAAAAGATACCATGTGGACAAACTGGTCTATTATGAATTCTATGAGGATATCCGGAATGCGATCAGCCGGGAGAAAGAGCTGAAGGGGTGGACCCGAGCGAAGAAGAACGCGCTGGTTTCATCTGTCAATCCTGAGTGGCGTGAAATAGAACTTGAACCATAATAAGGTGTATGAAGTCCATGTGTTCTGCGGCCCCGCGCCGGAGCAGCAGCCGCTTCCGATCCCGGCTGTCGGGATCCTTCGCATCGGTTCCGGCTCAATGGGAGCCGGAACTGATCGATGCTCAGGATGACATCCAATGCTTGAATGATCAGGTGTTTCTGCTGTCAGGAAGGATGGTCTGGCAATGGGAAGAATGCGTTTTTACAGCCTGGTCCCACGAGGGATATCACGCAGCGGTTGGAGGAGAAGATCCGCCTGATGACGCTAGGAATCAGAACATTGCCGTGTGATGATGGAGCTGGCGTTTTTGACATCCTGCGCATCGTCCGGCTCTGTTTCATCCTGAAAGCCGTAGGGCCGAAGGATCCGACGGATCCTGACGGACAAGCGGAGGTATATTCCGAAGACTCTGTTTCTGAAACTGATTTCATGCAGCTGCGGGAAGCGGCTGTTTTTTCATTTCAGCTCCCGGGTGTCATCCCGGACGATGAAAGAGGGTTGTGAGGGCCCGGAAAACAGCACAGTGTGCTGTTTTCACCGAACAACGGGCCGGAAGGCCCTGGGCGTGGCCGCAGCTCTTCCCGCATCGCGGGGGATCCCGGCGGCCAGGCGGGGAAGAACAGGCGGACCTGGCCGCGGGACCTGCCGGAACCAGCCAAAACCAAAGCAAACCAAACGAAAGCCAATAAAGAAAAAGAGAAAGGAAAAGAAAAAGAGAAATAAAAAGAAAACCTCCGTCATGATCATCATGATCATTGGGGGTTCCGATTTTTCTATCTCTTGTTCCGCCGTTCAGCCGGCAGGGGACGGATCCGGATGCCGGTGGACCAGCCGCGCTGGGCCCGTAAAAAACACGAACATTCCGTTTTTTCTGATCTGTCAGGGGGAAAGATACGGTTTTTATCATTTACCGGCAGAGATTTCAACGGTTTTGCAACACCAAAATCGGTTTTTTCAACGGTTTTTCAACTTGCGTTCCCCGGTCTTTTGTGGTAGGATGTCATTGTCCGGAATCAAGGACGTCAGGCCTGCGCGGCCCGGCGTCCTTTTTTTGTCCGGCGGATGGAGGAAATGACGATGGAATACCTGAAGATCTGGGTGTCCTTCCGGGAAGTGACGGAATGCCTGGCGGACGATGAGAAAGGCCGCCTGTTCGACGCCATGCTGGCGTACGCGGAGACCGGCGAAGAGCCGGCACTGACCGGCAATGAGCGCTTCGTCTGGCCCTGCGCCAGGCAGAACATCCGCAAGGCCGCCGAGGAATGCGGGCGTCTCCGGGCAAACGGCCGGAAGGGCGGACGGCCCAGCCGGGAAGCGGAGGCGGAGCAGGCGGGCAGGCAGTCTGCGGAGCGGACGGAAGAAGCGTTTTCTGAACAGGATGACACTGTATCCGGCCCCGCGGCGGATCCGGAAAGCCGGGCTGGCGATGCTCAGGCGGTCTGCCTGCCGGATTTTTCCCGCAGCCGGGAGGACCGGGAGGCCGGGGCGGCGTTCCCGTCCGGGCCGGAAACGGACGGGAAAAAGCCGGTTCAGGAGAACAGGGGAGAGGAGAACGATGCCCGCGGGGCGGACGTGTATCCCTTCAGACCGCCGGTGGTCCGTTCCCCGGACAGGCTGACGGACAAGGTTCAGCGTGAACTGACCGGCCTGACGGATACGCACCGGGCCGCTCTCCAGGAATTCAGAAGCCTGCTGGGGGACGGGCTGGTGGCATACGCGGTGGACGCGGCGGTGGCCCACGGCGCCCGCTCCTGGGCATATGTGGAACGGGTCCTCGAAAACTACCGGCGGGCGGGCATCCGCTCCGCCGGACAGGCGCGGGCCGCCGACGAAAAACGCCGTATTCGGAGCGGGGCGCATTACGCGCTCGAGCGGGACGGCGATTTTTATGACCGCAGGGAACTGGAACTGATCCGGGAGCAGTACGGGCGGGCGGCGGGGTAGTTCAATTTGAATTTGTCACCGCTTTCAGCATTGCGCTGCCCTGCATACGATCAATATTCGTAGGATCGATCTACTTTCCTGAGCGCAGCAACAAGATCGCAGCCTTTTTCTTTCACATCTTCCGGATTGACCGGATAATGGACATAGTAAAGAACCCCTTTGCCTCCGAACATATCCTCCATATAATCCTTCTCTATATGCCCGCCTACGACTTCCAGGCAAATCATCACATGATCATCACCCGGTACAATTTCCTTCTCCCACAGATATCGGCACTCAAGGTTCATGAAACATTCAGCGACCATCGGCGCTTCTACCCATGAAGCTTTCTCCGCAGTAAGACCTGATGAAGTGATCTCATCCGTCCCGAACTGATTGTTCTGTATCGTCTTCATGCAGGCTTTGTATAAATCAGCAGACATGAAATTCAGCACTGCTGCCTTCTTTTCATTCAGGCTCTGGTAAAGATGTCCGCACTTGTTCACGCTGCACAGAATCACGTAATACCCGCCTCCATGATTCGCACTCGTAAACCCTGCCCATGACTGCATCGCAGCATTCGGCTGTCCGTTCGATTTATAGGTTGTGACAAGAAACATCGGTGTCGGTATTCCCATTATAAATTCTTTCCAATCGAACCCGAAGTTTTTTGCAAATTCTCCGTATGTCCCCCTCATGGATTCAGGCATTTCTTTGTATGTGTATTTCATTTTTCCTTCCCTCCGTACAGAAACCAGCATAAGAATCAGCTTCAATGATCCCGACAGCCTTCGCTTTTCATAGCGGGCATACCGAAAATAGTCGACTTTCTCTGAAATCCGGTTCCGGTTTCATGCGCTTTGGACCCGGCCGCGACCTTCACGGGCGGCTGTCCTTTTCTCTCTTTTCCCGTTCTTCCTTTTTCCGCATGGCTTTGTTCCAGGCATACATCGCCTCGAACGGGCCGATCCCCGCGGCCAGGATGATCAGCAGAATCCAGTACCAGGCCATCCGCATTACCTCCCGAGAAGAACATATACGGTCTTATGATCCGTTTGATTCGACGGGGGCGGGAAAAATTCCTGCCGGGCATGCCCGATTGTGTCATCATGATGGCAGTCCGTCTTTTTTTGAAAAATCCCGAATAACAGCTGATTATGCTGATATACCAGCGCTTTCGGACAAATCCGGAAAAAGACGGGGTTTTCAGCCGGAAAAGCGCCGAAAACGCTGATCCGGCAGGACTTCCGGTACGTTCCGCGCCTGTCCTTGCCAAACGGGTCCCGGATATGGTAAAGTCTTCACTGTCAGGGGCAGCCAAATGGCGCTGCCCCGCGCAACCGGGGAACACCACAAGGAGGTATCTGTCATGAGCATCACACTGATCGTCATCCTGGGCGCCGCCCTGCTGTTTCTTGCGCTGCTTTGCGCCGGTTATCTCAAGGCGCCGCCGGACAAGGCTTACATCATCTCCGGCATGGGCAGCCGCCGCATCCTGATCGGCAAGGCAGGCTGGCGGATCCCCTTCCTGGAAAGGGTCGACACCCTGTCGCTGCAGGTGCTGACGGTGGACGTCAAGACGTCCGAAGCCGTGCCGACCAATGAGTTCATCAACGTCATGGTGGACGGCGTCGCGAACGTCAAGATTTCCTCCGACCCCAAGCTCCTGGAAAAGGCGGCGGAGAGCCTGCTGAACATGGACCGCAACCAGCTGATCGCCATGGTCACCCAGGTGCTGGAAGGCAACATGCGCGAGATCGTCGGCTCCGTCGGCCTCAAGGAAATGGTGCAGGACCGCCAGGGCGTGGCCAAGAAGGTGTCCGAAAACGTGATCCCGGACATGGCCAAGCTGGGCATCGAGCTGGTGAACTTCAACATCCAGAACTTCCGCGACAATGCCGGCACCATTGAGAACATGGGTATCGACAACGTCGAGCAGATCCGCAAGAACGCCCAGATCGCCAAGGCGAACGCCCAGCGCGACATCGCCATCGCGTCCTCCAAGGCGCAGGAAGAGGCCAACGCCGTCAAGGTGGAGACCGAAAAGAAGATCGCCGCCCAGAACGCCGACCTGAACGTCCAGGAGGCGGAGATGAAGGTGCTGGCTGACACGAAGAAGGCCGAAGCTGACGCCGCCTACGCCATCCAGCAGGAAAACCAGCGCAAGACCATCGAGATCACCCGCGCGGACGCCGACATCGCCCGCAGGGAAAAGGAGACCGAGCTGGCCGAGCGGGAGATCGCCATCCGCGAGCGCAAGCTGGACGCCGAGGTGCGCAAGGCCGCGGACGCGAAAAAGTACGAAGCCGAAAAGGCCGCCGAAGCCGACCTGATCCGCCGCCAGCGCGACGCGGACGCCAAGAAGTACGAAGCCATTCAGGAGGCGGAAGCCAGGAAGGCCGCCGCCGAAGCCGCCCGCTTTGCCATGGAGCAGGAGGCCGAGGGCATCCGGGCCAAGGGCCTGGCCGAAGCCGAAGCCATCGAAAAGAAGGCCGAGGCCCAGCGGAAGATGGGCGAAGCCTCCATCCTCGAAATGTACCTGGCCGCCCTGCCCGAGGTGGTCAAGAACGCCGCCGCCCCCCTGGCTCAAACCGACAAGATCGTCATGTACGGCGACGGGAATTCCTCCAAGCTGGTCAAGGACGTCATGAGGTCCAGCAGCCAGATCATCGAAGGCATGAAGGAGTCTACCGGCATCGACCTGGCCGCCCTGATCGCCGGCTATACCGGCGCGAAGCTGACGGAGGGGAAGGACAAGGATGGGGAAGAAGGAGAAAAGACCGAATAAATGAACTGCCCGGATTCAGGACAGGGGCTGCTGCAGCCGCGCGCTGCAGCGGCTTTTTTGATGGGATACATGAAAAGTTTGGTTTTTCATGTTTTCTTAAAGGGACCGGCTTCTCCCTGTGATAGCATACAAGCAGCTGCGCTGCGAAAGGAACGATAGGAGAGATCTGTATCCGGGGACTGACAAATCTTCCTCTGTGGCTGGAAATGTGTATTCTTTCTTTCCATGAAGCCTGTTTTTGAGATCATCCCTTCGCTGTCATCCCGAGTGATGGAAAATGGTTGTGAGGGCCCGGAATACCCTGGGTGGGGACGCAGGGCGGTCCGTATCGCGAGGGATCCCGACGGACAGGTAGGGAAGAACAGACGAACCCGGGCACAGGTTCTGCCTCTTCTGTCCGTTGCGGATGGAGTTCATGGCGGCCTTTTTCCGGCAGGCCGTCCCCGCGCCGATACAGCACACACTCTCCATCCTGTCCGTCGGGATCCTTCACGCCGGTTCCGGCTCAATGGGAGCCGGAACTGATCGGCGTTCAGGATGACAGCCTTGGGGGCTGCGGCTGACATGAGAAGGATTCGGCGCAGGATGACATCCCTGGGGCAGCGGCTGACACAGGAGGGATTCGGTGCGGGATGACATCCGATACTTGAATGATCAGGTGTTTCCGCTGTCAGGAAGGAAAGCATTGCAATGGGAAGAAGCTGTTTTTTCCCTTC
>JBGUJG010000071.1:0-12020 GCA_045113695.1 Christensenellales bacterium | reverse complement strand
CGGGCGCAGCCGCCGGAGCGGCGGCAGGGGCGGGCGCCGCGGCGGGCGCCGGGGCGTACGCTTCATATTCGTCCAGGATCATCGCTTCGCCCTGGTTCACTTCGACTTCGTATGTTTTTCCCTTTAGGGTGACTTTATACTTCATGGTTATTTGACCTCCTTGATGGATACGAACCGGAGTTCGTTCAGGGGCTTCTGGAGCTTGTTCGCCACGATCGCCATGATCATGGCGGCGTCCCGGGGATCCGTGTCATAGAGCTTCACATCGCCGGCGCTGCCGGGGGCCAGCAGCTTAGGCGCTTCCGGAGCGGGGGCTCTGGCAGGCGCAGGAGCGGCAGGCACTTCGGCGGGCTTTTTCGCCCTGGCCACCATGATTTTGCCCACGATGATCACCACGCACATCAGCAGGCTCAGGCCGATAAAGACGACCAGGTATCCGAGCGCGGCGTCCAGGAGGTTTTCCCCGATATTCAGTACGAGACGACCTTCCATTGATCCCGCCTCCTTACATTTCTTCGATGGTATACTTGGCGACCTTTTCGCGGTTGGCTTTCCGCGCTTTCAGGAAATCCTCCGCCTGCTTGGGGAAGCAGATCCAGCTCATCAGGTCTTCTTCGGATTCGGCCAGATCGCCCAGGGCTTCCTTGGCCTTTTTGAAATCCTCGCCGGTGCGCTTGCTGTCTTCGATCCGGCAGTCCACGGGTTTGCCGCCTTCGCCCAGAATCTTCGCTTCCAGTTCCGCATTGACCGGGGCGGGGGCGATGCCGTATTCACCCTTGAAGTAATTCTTGACCTCGTTGGAAATGTTCTTGTAGCGCTCGCCGACCAGCACGTTGGTGACGGCCTGATTGCCGACCATCTGGCTTAAGGGAGTCACCAGGGGCGGATAGCCCAGGTCCTTGCGGACGGCGGGGATTTCGAGCAGGGCGGCGTCGAACTTGTCCATCGCGTTCATATCCTTGAGGTTGGCGATCATGTTGCTCAGCATGCCGCCGGGCACCTTGTAGACCAGCGCCTGGGAGTCGGTGGCCATGGACTTGGGGTTGATCACGCCGCTGTCCACATATTTCTGCTTGACGGGTTTGAAGAAATCGTTGACCTGGTTGATGACCTTTTCGTTCAGGCCCGTTTCGATGCCGTACTGCTGGCAGGCGTAGAACATGGTTTCCGTGGCCGCCTGGCTGGTGCCGTTGGAGAAGCAGCTGGTGGCGGTGTCGATGACGTCCACGCCGCTTTCGATGGCCTTGGTCAGCGTCATGTAGGCCATGCCGGTGGTGCAGTGGGTGTGCAGAACGACGGGCACGTCGCCCACGGCGTCCTTGATGCCCTTGATCAGGTGTTCGGCTTCAAAGGGGCTCATGGTGCCGGCCATGTCCTTGAGGCACAGGGTGTCAAAGCCCATCTTGACGAGTTCTTTGCACATGGCGACGTACTTTTCCACCGTGTGCACGGGGCTCTGGGTGTAGCTGATGCAACCGGAGGCGACGGTGCGCTTGGTCGCGTACTTCTTGGTGGCGTCCAGGGCCGTGCCCAGGTTCCTGAAGTCGTTCAGGGCGTCAAAGATGCGGATGATGTCGATGCCGTTTTTGATGCTCAGCTCCACAAACTTTTCCACCACGTCGTCATGGTAGTGCTTGTAGCCCAGCAGGTTCTGGCCGCGCAGCAGCATCTGAAGCCTGGTGTTGGGCATGTTTTTGCGGATGTTGCGCAGGCGCTCGAAGGGGTCTTCACCCAGATAGCGCAGGCAGGAGTCAAACGTCGCCCCGCCCCAGCATTCCACGGAATAATACCCGGCCTTGTCCATCACGGGCAGAATCGCCTCGAAATCCTTGTAGGGCAGGCGAGTAGCCATCAGCGATTGATTCGCGTCACGCATGACGGTTTCGGTAAACTGTACTTTTCTCACGCTTCAAAACTCCCATCAATATGTATTGTAGTAAACAGCGAATGACTGTATCACAACCGCATTTACAGTCACTTTACATTATAGTCCAAATTCTCGGGAAATCAAGCGTTTTAAAGGCTTTATGGCAAAATCTGCATAAAAAAGATGCCGCCTGATGATTTTACAGGCGGACAAACCCGGATGGGCTATAAGACCGGCTTTCGGTTTTGGAGCACACCTGCGGCCTTACCACTCCACCCTGGGGCTGATGAAGCTGAAGATCGAGTAGAGGCTCATGTACCGCGCTGTGTTGTACGGGTGCCAGACGTCCGCCTGCCCGCAGGTCAGCAGGACACCGCCGCCGGAATAGGCGCCCTTTAAAATTTTGTCCGTCTGCGGATAGCGGAACGTTCCGTTCTTCACGGCTTTCCCGTAGGGCCGGTAAACGGACTGGCTGGTGGCCGGCGGAATGTTCAGGGATTTTTCCTTTACGGAATAATAAATGGTGTAAAGCCCGCCGTCATTCATCTCATAAGTGATGTTGTATTTGGCCAGGGAACCGCCCGTATCGTTCCTGTAGATGGCAGACACCCGGCGGATATAATTGCCTGCGGGATAATTGACAGTGACGGAACGGATATATTCAGTGTCCGTTTTGCCGCAGTCGGTTCTGACCGTCATGGTGCCCCGCTCTATCGTGGTGACGGCCCCTTCGATCCCGGTGCGGAACGCGTCGCCGTTGTACTGGCTGACATCCTCCGGCAGACGCAGTCTGACGACACGGGGAGGAATGTGCACGGCCGGCACTTCATTTTCTGCCCCGGCTGCGGCACAGCCAAAGGAAAAAAGAAGGACAGCGGCCGTCAGCGCGCTCATCAGACGGGTCAGCATTTTCATGTTCGCACCCTCTTTCAATGGGATCGGTACCGCCATTATTATATGTAACATATTTTCCGCTGTCAATCCTGAAAATCATCGTCACACGGTGATTCAGGCAGACGCGTCATCAATCCGGGCGGCTTTTCGCGGATGATTTTACTTGACACACTTTCTCTTTTTGACTAAAATTTTGATGGGAAAGAAGGCGTTTGGATGGAGTCACGGCGGGTGTATCTGGATCACGCGGCGACGGCGCCGCTGTCGGCGGCTGCGCTGTCTGCGATGACGGACTGTTACCGGCAAGGCTGGGGGAACGCGTCCAGCCTGTATCAGACCGGGCGGCGGGCGAAGGCCTTTCTCGAAAAGGCGCGCAGGAGCATCGCGGCCTGCATGGGCGTCCTTCCGGAGGAGATCTACTTTACCTCCGGCGGCAGCGAGAGCGACAACTGGGCCGTCAAGGGGATCCTGACCCGCTTTGCGCCGGGAAAGGCCCATCTGATCACCACGGCGGTCGAGCATCCCGCCCTGCTGAACGCCTGCGCTTTCCTGGAAGAACAGGGATACGGAATCACCCGGATCGGCGCGGACAAAAACGCCCGGATCGATCCGGAGGACGTGCGCAGGGCCGTGCGGCCGGACACGAAGCTCATTTCCGTCATGGCGGCTAACAACGAGGTCGGCACGACGGAGCCGGTCCGTGAAATCGCGGAGATTGCCCTGGAGTACGGCATCCCGGTGCACACCGACGCCGTGCAGGCGATCGGCCTGTATCCGCGCCTGGCGGTTCAGACGGGGGCGGACCTCCTGTCCCTGTCCGCCCATAAGTTCGGCGGGCCGAAAGGCGTCGGCCTCCTTTATATCCGCAAAGGGACAAAGATTGAACCGCTGATCCACGGGGGAGAGCAGGAGCGGGGCTATCGCGCCTCCACGGAAAACGTGCCGGCAGTCGCCGGCATGGCCGCTGCCCTGGACGAAGCGGCCCGGGACGCGGAAAAGAACACCGCCCGCCTGGCCATGCTGCGGTCCCTTCTGCTCGACGCGGTCCAAAGGGAGATCCCGGATGTGATCGTCAACGGCGACCCGGAGCATCATCTGCCCGGCCATCTGCATCTGACCGTACCGGGCGTCCGGGACGAGGCCCTGATCCCCCTGCTGGACTTAAGCGGCGTGGAGGCGTCTGCCGGTTCCGCCTGTACGGCCGGCAGCTTTGTGGAAAGCCACGTGCTCCGGGCCATGGGCGTCCCCGCGGAGCTGCTGAGAAGCTCCCTGCGCCTGACCCTTTCCCCGGCGCAGACCGAAGAAGAAATCCTCTGGGCCGCCCGGGTGATCGGCCGGACGACCGTCAGACTGCACTCCTCTTCATCCGCCCGCTGATCACGGCGCCGAAGGCGCCATTTCACGCGCGGAGCGCATATCGAACGCGTCAGCGTATATCGAGCGCGTCAGCGCACATCGAACGCGCAAGCGTATCTCGAGGCGAAGCCCAACTCGATATACCGGTTTCACCGGTCCGATATGCCTTCGGCCCGATATACCGGCTTCGCCGGTTCGATATGCGCCTGCGGCGCAAGGATATTGCCTACTGCCTACTGCCTAATCCCTGATCCCTGATCCCTATTCCCTACTCCCTACCACCTTTCAGGAGTCATCAATGCCCCAACAAATCCACGGCAATACGGAGGGCATCCGGAACACGGCGCTTTCGGAGCTGGCCTGCCTTTACGATCTGGAAATCCCGGAGGAAGAATTCGCCCCGGCAGAGCTGATTACCATGCTGGCGGAGAAATCCGCGGCCGTCAACCGGGAAATCGCGGTGTATATTTCCCGGGACGGCGAAGTGATCGACGTGATGATCGGGGAGAACGATCAGGTGACCCTTCCCTCCGTCCGCCTGCGTCGCAGCGAAAACCGCCTGTCGCGGATCCGGGTGCTGCATACCCATCCCGGCGGGTCGGCGAAGCTGTCCGCGGTCGACATGAACGCCCTGCGCCAGCTGCGGCTGGACGCGATCAGCGCCATCGGCGTCAGCCCGGAAGGGAAGCCGACCGGCATCAGCGCCGCCTTCATCTGCGGATGGGACGGGGAAAAACCGGTGACCGAGGAGACAGCGGTTTTTCCGCCGACCCGTTTTCCCGGGGAAGAATGGATGGAGCGGATCGCGGAATACGACCGCGCCGTGCCGGAAACCGGCGATACCCAGGAGCGGCCGGAGCGGGCGATGCTTCTTTCCATCCGGGACGATACCTCCTTCCAGGAGCTCGAAGCCCTGGCCGAGAGCGCCGGGGCCGAGGTCGTCAGCCGCATGGTGCAGAAGCGCCAGAAACCTGACAGCGCCACCTACGTAGGCTCCGGCAAAGCGGCTGAGCTGGCCCTGGCCGCCCAGGCGGCCGACGCTACGATGATCCTCTGCGACGACGAACTGACCGGCGTCCAGCTGCACCTGCTGGAAGAACTGACCGGCGTCAAGGTGGTGGACCGCACCAACCTGATCCTGGATATTTTTGCCCAGCGCGCCAGGACGAGGGAAGGCAAGCTGCAGGTTTCCCTGGCCCAGCTCAAGTACCAGATGTCCCATCTGGTCGGCTTCGGCGTCTCCCTGTCCCGCCTGGCCGGCGGCATCGGCACCCGGGGGCCGGGCGAAACCAAGCTGGAGATGGACCGCCGCGCGATCCGCCGCCGCTATACCATCCTGCAGAAGGAACTGGATGATCTCAAAGCCCACCGGGAGCTGCAGCGCAAGGCCCGCAAACGCTCCGAGGTGCGGACGGTGGCCCTGGTCGGGTATACGAACGCCGGGAAGTCGACCCTTTTCAACCGCATCGCCGACGGGCAGGTGCTGGTGATGGACCGGCTGTTTGCCACCCTGGACGCGACGACCCGCCGGGTGGAGCCGGAGAAGGGCCTGCCCTACCTGCTGACGGATACAGTCGGCTTCATCACGAACCTGCCGACGGATCTGGTCGAAGCTTTCCAGTCCACACTGGAAGAGGCCGCCCTGGCGGATCTCCTGCTGATCGTGACAGACGCCTCCAACCCGGACAGCCTGGCCCAGCGCCGGGTCGTGGACGAGGTGCTCGAAAAGCTCGGGGCGGCCGCCCAGCCCAGGCTGGAAGTGCTCAACAAGACGGACAAAGCCCTGCCGGAGATCGTCCTGGCCTTCCCGGACGCCGTGCAGGTCTGCGCCCTGACCGGCGAAGGGATCGAAACGCTGGAGCAGGCCGTCCAGGACAAGCTGCGCGACCGTCTGGTGACCGCGACGCTGATGATTCCCTATGATAAAATGAAGGCGTCCGGCATGGTCCGCGCATACGCCCAGGATGTGTCGGAAAGCTATGAGGACGCGTGCCTGCGCGCCGAGGCGGTGTTCACGGAAGAACAGTTTCAGCGCTTTGCCCGTGCTGTACAGGACATCTGGCGGCTTGACGATACCAACTGCCTGATTCATGAGACGAAAGGAACTGACGCATGCTGAGCAGGCTGTTGGCGCTGATCATGATCTTCCTGTCCCTGGGGCAGGAAACGATCCGGCAGTATGAAGACCAGCTGTCGCTGGGCGGGAATCTTTTCCTGGTCAACAAGGAGTTCATGATCGGGGCGGATTACATGCCGGTCGACCTGGTGATGCCGGATGTGAAAAAAACCTCTTCCGCCGTGCTGATGCGGGCGGAAGCGGCCCGGGCGCTGGAGGAACTCTTTGCCGCCGCCAAAGAAGAAAAGATCACCCTGGTGGCTGTTTCCGGCTACCGGAGCTATCAGACCCAGGGAGCAATCTACCAGCGGCGGAAAAAGGCCGCCGGCCAGGCCCATGTGAACCGCTTTGTGGCGGTGCCGGGCGCCAGCGAGCATCAGCTGGGGCTGGCGATGGACGTCAGCCGTCCGAACGCCACCGGTCTCAAAGCCTCTTTCGGCAAGACCAAAGAAGGAATCTGGCTGGCCGAAAACTGTTACCGGTTCGGCTTTATCCTGCGTTACAGGCAGGAATGGGAGGATGTGACAGGCTACGGTTATGAGCCGTGGCACATCCGGTATGTGGGGGCGGAGCACGCCCTGCGGATCCGGGAGCTGGACATTCCCCTGGAGGAATATATCGAAGCCCTGCGCCGGCTGAAGGAAGAAAAACTACTGGATGAGGAACCTGAGTGATGAAGAAAGCCTGCATTCTGCTGATCGCGCTGTCCGTGGCTCTGGCCGTTATCCCGGCCTGCGCCGCGGAGATGCCGGAATGGACCTACCCGCTGGAGCCTGAGATCCTGGAAGACATGGAAGGGTATCTGGTGCTGACCAACCGCAAGAGCCTGCTCGGGGCTGATTTTGTCCCGAAGGACCTGACGGTGATCACGGCCCGCCATATCGACGCCATTCACGGCGACATGTTGCGCAAAGCGGCCAACGAGGCGGTCAACCGCATGTTCGAAGCGGCGGAAGCGGACGGCTGCAAGCTCTATCTGAAGAGCGTTTACCGCGCCTATTCGACCCAGTCGTACATGTACAGCAACCGCATGAACAAGGTCGGCCACGACGACGGGGTGGTGGCCTATCCGGGCTCGAGCGACCATCAGACGGGGCTCGGCATGGACATCCTCAATTACGAATGGACGAAAAAAAGCGGAATGACCCCGGCGTTCGGGACCACCAGGGAAGCCGTCTGGATGGCGGAGCACTGCGCCGAATTCGGCTTTGTCATCCGCTACGAAGAAGACAAGCAGGACCTGACCGGCATCATCTATGAGCCCTGGCATCTGCGCTACGTCGGCCTGGAAGCGGCCAGGTACATGAAGGATCATCATCTGTGCCTGGAAGAATTCGACGAGGAATGGCACCAGTACATCCGGGACTGGGAAGCGGCGGGAGGCAATTTTGAGCAGCTGCTGCGCGACCGCGCCGCGCCGGACCCGACGTCCGTGCTGTTCGTCACGGAGGACGGCGAGGAAGAGATTTCGCTGTTTTCCGGCTCATGAGCAGCCTGCGGGACAAGCTCAGGGCTTACGGCAGGCAGACAGGGGAAAAAGCGCCCCGACCGGCGGAGCCGGTCCGGGACTGCGCCCGTTATTTCGACCGGACGGACCGGAGGGCTTATCCGCTGCCGGAGATGCTCAGGGGGGAGCTTCTGTATCTGCTGACCGGGACGGACATGGTGGATACCCCGCTGTCGCGCGTCCTGTTTCTGGATACGGAAACCACCGGCCTTTCCGGCGGGGCGGGAACGGTGGCCTTTCTGACCGGCATCGGGTATTTTGAAGACGAGGCTTTTGTTGTCGAGCAGGATTTCATGCGCGATTACCCGGAGGAAGGGCCGATGCTTTCCCGCGTAGGCGAACGGCTTCAGAAAAGCTCCCTGCTCGTCACTTTCAACGGGAGAACGTTCGACATGCCGCTTCTGTCCGGCCGGTTCATCATGCAGGGCATGCGGAACCCGAACCCGGACATTCCCCACGTGGACCTGCTGCAGTGCGCCCGCTCGGCCTGGAAGATCCGCCTGACCCGCTGCAATCTGGCGTCGCTGGAGGAAAAGGTATTCGGCCTCAGGCGGGAAGACGATCTGCCGGGCAGCCAGGTGCCCAGGGCGTTCTTTGACTATCTGGCCACCGGGGAGTTCATGTATGTCGAGCCGGTGCTCCGGCACAACGTGCAGGACATCCGTTCCCTGCCGATGCTGCTGGGCGAACTGTTCCGCCTGTACGAGCGCCCGCTGGAGACCCCGCATGAGGAGGATATTTACTCCGCCGGCAGGGTGTTTGAAAAGCGCGGCCAGACCGAGACGGCCCGGAAATGCTACCGCGCCGCGGACCGGGGGACGATGTCCCGGCTGTCCCGCCTGACCCTGGCGGACAGCCTGCGCCGCCACCGGGAGTATGAAGAAGCGGCGGAAATCTACGGGCGGATGATCGCCCAGGGCCAGGGCGGGATCTTCCCTTACGTGGAGCGGGCCAAACTGCTGGAACACCGCCTAGGCCGGCCGGAGGAAGCGCTGGCCCTGACCCGCAAAGCGGTGCTTTTATGCCCCCCGGGCCAGGAAGAACAGATGGCCGCCCTGCAGAAGCGGATGCTGCGCCTGTACGGAAAATGTGAAAAACGCGGGCGTGCGGCCCGCTGAAATCGCCTGAAACGGCAAGGAGGAATAACAAAATGGGCTTGATGGACCAGCTGAAGATGAGGAAAGCGATTGCCCTGCAGCAGAAAGGGCTCAAGGATGAAGCGATGCAGGAATATGAAAAACTGTATCAGGCAGGCATCATTCAGCCGGCCTATCTGCTGCCCTACACGGTGCTGCTGCTGAAGCGGGGCGGCGAGGGGAGCGCGGAAAAGGTCAAGGAGATCCTGAAAAAGGTGGAAAAGTTCCCGGGCCTCTCCCCGCAGCAGAAAACCCAGGTGCACCTCAACTACGCCTGCGCGCAGTACAAGCTGGGCCATCTGCCGGAGGCGATCCATCTGCTGGAAGCCTCTATGCAGAAGCACCCCGTCGGCACGACCTACCAGGCGCTGGGTTATCTGTACGTGGAGGCGGGGGACGTCGAAAAAGGGCTCTCCTTCAATCAGGAAGCCCTCGAATATGACGATGAGGATCCGATCGTGATCGACAACATGGGGCAGTATTACTACCGGGTGCTGGGCGATAAGGAAAAGGCGCTCCCGTATTTTGAGAAGGCGCACGAGATCAACCCGGATCAGCTGGACACCCTGTATTTCCTGGCCCGGTATGACCTGGAGGCCGGCAGAAAGCAGGAGGCGCTGGAAAAGCTCGAGAAAGTGCAGAAGGGTTCGCTCTCCCCGCTCAACTATTCGACGCCCGACCGGGTGAATGAACTGATCGCACAGTGCAGGGCCTGAATCGGCCGAAAAACCAAAGGGGGTGTTGCAGAGTCAAAACTGCAATACCCCTTTTGATAACGATTGAAATGGAAATCAGAACAATTTGGTCAACAGAGATTGCCTGGAAATCTGAAAACTTCAGGTGGTTTGGAGGGGCCACAGCCCCTCCAAGTGAAATCCGCAGCAGCGACATGTGCGGTGTGGGGCTGTGAGCGCCCGGAAATGGAGCCGGTGGCTCCATTTCAGCGAACAGCGGGCCGGCAGGCCCCGGGCAGGTATTTTTGCGGAGCAGGAATAGACCCTGGGTAAAGAAAACTACTCAACGCCTGCGGAGCAAAAATTCTTTCATTGCGCCTTTGACGCCCGGGGTTCTGAGCGCCCGGAAATTGAGCCAGTGGCTCAATTTCAGCGAAGAACGGGCCAGCAGGCCCTGGATGTCAAAGACGCGAGAGGCAAAGGCGAGGGGGTTTCCGATAGGGGGTTCTGAGGGCCCGGAAAACAGGCCGGTGGCCTGTTTTCACCGAAGAACGGGCCGGCAGGCCCTGGTTGTGTCCCCCTGTCGTGGGCTGCGAAACAGCCCCTTTTTACCGGTAGAACCTGTTCTGCGGTTCCAGGTTGTTCAGTTTCTTTTTCTTTTTGGGCTTGCGGTGGAACAGCCGGTGCAGCAGGCGGAACAGGATGTAAACCGCCAGCACGGGCAGGGCGATGTACAAAAGGGCAAACTCGAACGTAAACCGGGGGAAGGGATTCGGATCGGCCGCGGAATAGGCCGCGATCTCGTCCAGCGTCGGAGCGATCCGCTCGCGCCGCTCGATACTCCTGGTGGCGACCAGGTCGTACACCGTCGCCTGGCCGCTGCTGTTGTAATAGGTCAGCGTGCCCATGACCTCCCCGGCCGTGACGGGGGCGGAGAATTCCCGGGTATATTCGGTGATGGTGATGTCGCTCAGGTGGTGGGTCAGGTAATCCCGGTTGCTGGGGGAGACGATCAGCGTGTCAGGTCCTTCGGAACTGCGCTCCTTGAGGTCCAGGGTCAGTTTTCCAAGGTTCCCGTCGTTCAGGGCGTAGGCCGAAATATCCACCACTTTGGGGTTTCCGCGGTACAGATCCTGGATGGAGACGCTCTGGAACTGGGTGAAGCCGTAATCCATCAGCCGGATGGTGTCCGTATAGCGGGCGGTATCGGAAGTGGCGTGGTAGACGCAGGAGATCAGGGTGACCCCGTTCCGCTCCGCAGCGCCGACATAGCAGTAGCCGGCGGCCCGCGTGTTGCCGGTTTTGATGCCGATGCCTTCGGGATAGTAGGTGCTGCTGCTCTGCCCGTTGATGAACTGGTTGTTGGTTTTGAGGTTCCGCCGGGAATAGATATTATCGTCCGGCATTTCGTAGGAGTCGCGCCGGACGATGTCCCGGAACGTGTCGTTCTTCATCGCGATCCGGGCGATCATGCACATTTCGCGGGCCGTCGAATAGTGGTTTTCGTCGTGGTAGCCGTGCGGATTGGCGAAATGGGTGCTGATGCAGCCGAAGCTCTGGGCGGCGTTGTTCATCAGATTGACAAAATTGAAAATGGAGCCGGCCACGGTCTCCGCGATGACGTTGGCCCCTTCGTTTCCGGACATCAGCATGGTAGCGTACATGACGTCTTCCAGGCGGACCTGCTCGCCGATGCTCAGCGGAATCAGGGAGGAATCGGAAGGAACATCCATGGCGGCGGCGCTGACCGTGACGATCCGGTCCGGATCGTTCAGCAGCAGCCCCAGGTAAGTGGTCAGGATCTTGGTGGTGGAGGCGGGATAGATGATCGCGTCGGCGTTCTTTTCAAAGATGACCTCGCCGGTCCCGGCTTCCACCAGGATGGCGGAAGAACAGGTCAGGTCCTCCGGCTGAAGGTTGGCAGGGTTCGCCGGGTCATAATCCGCCCGGGCAGGGAAGGCCGGGAAGAGCGCGGAAAACAGCAACAGCAAACAGACGGCTGCGTAAAGCCGTCTGCGGCCTGCCGTCCGGCAGGAAAGGGAAAAACGCTTTCCCGTGTTTCCTGGAATTCCGCTCATCAGTAAGCAAAGACCCTGCCTGATGGATGATTCGCCGAAGTCTGTGTTTCCGGCGTAAAAAGCATTATATCATAGAAGGATGCGGTTTGTACAGTTCTGAGATAAAAGGGCGATATCCTCATTAGTTATCAGTAGAAATGGAATCGGAACAAGTTGTGAACAAAAATTGCTTGAAATTCATAAAACTCTGGGTGGTATGGAGGGGCCGCAGCCCCTCTATGTGAAATCCGCAGCAGCGACATGCGCGGTGCGAGGATGAATTTTTGCGAAGCGGGAATAGGCCTTGGCTAGGGAAAGACATCCTCACTCCCGCGAGAGCAAAAATTCTTTCCTTGCGCCTTTGCCGCCCGGGAGTCCCGTAGGGACGAGAGGCAAAGGCGAGGGGGTTCCCG
>JBGUJG010000070.1:0-3550 GCA_045113695.1 Christensenellales bacterium | reverse complement strand
CATGGTGGTATACACAGGCGCATAGGCCCAATAAATATAGTTCAGGGTGATATCGGTCTTGCCTGCGGAAGCAGCCACCACGAAATCCTTTCCGGGTTCCAGCGTCAGTTCGTCGCCGTAAGCGCTGATCAGGGTTACGGTTACATCTTTTTCGGTCAGTTTGCCTGCGTCAAAGGCAATGGGCCAGGTGGCGGTGACTGTATCGGGATACACATCGCAGATGACCGGGATTTCCGCATCGGAAGTCCAGGCGGGCTCGCTGCCCAGGATCAGGCTGCCGCCCTCTGTCAGGAAGGTACGGCCGAAGGAATAGAAATCCGTGCGCACGATCGCTTCGGACAGGGGCAGGCCGTTGTATCGGATGCCGCTGATGCCGATCCGGAAATCATAATGACCGTTGCCGTCACCGCCCTGGGGAGAGAAATTGCCGCCGATATTGCCCATGGTGTAATCGGTTTTACCGCCCGTCCAGGTGTCAGCCAGGGTGCCTTCCTCGAATTTCACTTCATACAGCTTGTAGCCGTCTCCGGGCAGCAATACAATCTGTGCATTTGAGGAATCAATTCTGCTGTCGTCGATGTCGTCCAGCGAAAGCACGACCTGCACGGTACCGTTGGTCACTTCCATCTGCCGTCCGGCATTGGCGGTCAGCTTGCCTTCCACGGACACCCGGGGAATCACCACTTTGCCCGCCGGTTCCCTGCTGTTCTGATACTGGCCGTGATTGCCGCCACAAACCCAGATGGTGGATTTCCCGGTCGGCAGCACATACAGGTCGTAACTGCCGTTGGCAGTGAAGCCGGTAATTTTGGCAGCGTCGATGGTAATTTCCAGAGCGACCGCCACTTCGTTTTCTTCATTTTCCACTTTGCCGAAAATCAGCTTTGCGGAAGCGATTCCCTCCGCATCGGCAAATGCCGGACTTCCGTCTTCCCTGACCAGCCAGGCCGTCACATCCGTATTGTCAGTGATATTCCACATCCAGCCTTCCTTGGCATCCAGCGTCAGCACCGCAGGCTCAGCGGCATTGATTTCAATCGGCGCATGAACCGCATAATACTGGTTTTCCGCCAGCGCCGCACCGCATACCAGGCACAGAAGCACTGCCATCATGGCAGCCCATTTCCATTGTTTCATGAGAATCCTCCTTCTTGGCTTTCGCCTGTTCGACGGGCCACGCCGGATATTCCTTCGCTTCCGCGCGGTGCTCTCACTCAGCCCTGTCTTTTGCCTGCATTATATCGGCCGAATCAGGAACAGATCAAACCGTTTTTTGATGTTATTGTTGCGCTTATCGGGATAATATGATTCAGATTCGGTTTGATCTTTCATCGCTTACCCGTTACAATAGGTGTAACTCAATCGTCTTTCGGGGAGGATGCTGCTATGCCCATCGGAGTCATCTGCAATGTACTGGCCGTTGCCCTGGGCGGATTGATCGGCGCTGCGGGCAGCAAACGGCTGTCTGAAGAGTTCAAACAGAAGCTGAACCTGATCTTCGGCATCTGTTCCATGGGCATCGGCATTTCGTCCGTCGTGCTGATGCAGAATATGCCCGCTGTGATCCTGGTGTGGCCCCTGAGCTACGCCTGGACTGCCTGGATTGCGCCGATGCTGTGATTTTCCCGGGGGAAACCGCTCTTTGATGCCCAAAGAGCGGTTTCCCCCAGACCCCCTTCCGAGAAAGGCGCCCTAGAGAATACAAAATAAACAATATGGAGAGAAAAACAATGCATCCCATGAATGAACAGATTCCGGTAAGCAACAGAACCATGGACCTTTCCGACTGCCGGGACAAATGGTTTTTCGACGAGCGTTACGGCTGCTGGTGCCTGGAGGACGTGCTCTACACCGCTAAGGCTGACGTGCCCAAATTCCAGCGGCTTTCCATTTTCGCACCCGCGACCTGCATGAATCTTGACGGCACGCCCACGGCAGCAGGCAGAAAAGTGCCCGTTGTGTTTGAAAACAATGCCGCCGGGTATATGCAGATGCCCCATACCTGGCTGGGAGGCCCCCGCTGCTATGCGGAGCAGTATCTGAAACACGGCCTGATCTACGTTACCTGCGGCTGCCGAGGCCGGGAAAGCCGGAACGAAAAGGGAGAACTTGTTGGAAAATCCCCCGTCTCCCTGGTGGATCTGAAAACCGCCATCCGTTTCCTGCGGCACAACAAAGAAGCCCTTCCCGGCGATTTTGACAAGATCATCTCCGTTGGCTGGAGCGCGGGCGGGGCCATGAGCGCCCTGCTGGGCGTCACAGGCGACAACAGGCGCTATGACCCTTACCTGAAAGCCGCAGGGGCGTTCATGGACGAAAGCGACGCCGTATTCGCCTCCCAGATCTACTGCCCCATCATCGACCTGGAGCATGCCGACCTGGCCTACGAATGGTGCTTTGCCGCCGACAAAACATGCGAGGATTCTCCTGCCGGTCCTGCCGAAACCATGACGCCGTTCAAGGAAGCGCTGTCCGAAAAGCTGGCCGCACAGTATGTGGACTATGTCAATTTCCTGGGTCTCAGGCATCCCCGGACGGGAGAAGCGCTGACATTGAATCCCGGCGGCCGGAGCGGACCCTTCTATGATTATCTGATGAACTGCCTCAGTCAGTCCGCCACGGACTTCCTGACCCGGCTGGACAGTGGGAAGCTGCCGTTTGATTATTCTGTGTCAGATTATCTGAACGGCCTTTACATTTATGAAGCGCCAGCCGGAAGACCGGGCCCTGCCCATCATGCCGGCCCCGGCGTCGCCGTACCAAACCAGCCCGTATCCCTGGGTGATCTGATGTCCCGCCCGCCCAAAGGTACGCCCTTTACAGAGCGAAAGCAGCCGATGATCACCAGGCAGGGCGCCGACAAACGGGACTGGCTATCCTGGGACGGACAGAAAGCGGTTGTTTCGGATCTGGACACCTATGTGCTGCGTCACCGCCGCCGGATGAAACCCTGTCCTTCTTTTGATACCCTGGGCATGCACAGCGGCGAAAACCAGGTGTTCGGCTCTCCCGTCCGCGATTACATGCACTTTGCCCCCGCCGTCGGCGGGGCCATCCGGGAACTCCGGGACAAATTCCCGCTGGAAGCGGAACAATACGCCGCGGCCTACAAATCTGCCGATGATCCGGATCTGGCACAGCGGGTCTTTTTGATCAACCCGATGAACTTTATCGGCACGCAGGAAAAGAGCACCCAGGCGAAGCATTTCCGCATCCGGGTCGGCGCAGGCGACGCCGATACCTCTTTCAGTGTCGCCATGACGCTGGCTGTCCGCCTGGCCAATGCCGGGCTTGACGCGGACTACGCCCTGGTATGGGATCAGCCCCACAGTGAGGCGGATTACCCCGGCGAAGTGCTGCGATGGATAGACAGAATCTGTAAAAGCGATTCATAAACCCAAATGACAAAAGCATCCCGGACAAACAGTATGTTCCGGGATGCTCAGACCGTCTACAAACCCCGTGTTTTTCTCCGGAAGCAGGGGGTTTGTGCTGTTTGAAACGCAAAAAGGGCAAAAAAATAAGCCA
This sequence comes from Christensenellales bacterium, assembly GCA_045113695.1. Taxonomy (GTDB): domain Bacteria; phylum Bacillota; class Clostridia; order Christensenellales; family Aristaeellaceae; genus UBA4246. The sequence continues at coordinate 22 of JBGUJG010000070.1, read as the reverse complement.
TTATCCGGCTTTTATCAGGCGT
>JBGUJG010000069.1:0-21275 GCA_045113695.1 Christensenellales bacterium | reverse complement strand
CGGAGGATACGACGGTGCCGATCGAAAAGACAGAATTTCTGCCGCAGGCCGGATGGCAGAAGAAAGCGGTTTTCCCGGACGCATGGGGATATGCCGACGACACGCTGGCCATGAACAGCATGGTCAGCTTTCAGGGGTATCACGGCCAGGGATACCTGTATCTGGAAGCCGCGGAAGGGGTCCATTCCTTCACCCTGTACATCAACGGAAAGAAATATGAGACCGAAACCCTGCGAAGCGGCATTTACCGGGTCGGTTTTGCCGACGCTGCCCGGGACGGAAAAAACACCGTGCAGGTCACCAACATCAAGCCGGCAGACCTTCAGGAAGCCGTAACGGTGTACATCCCTTATCCGGAAGTGCTGCCAGGCACTCCGGAGGAAGCCGGCATCCGCCCGGAAACCCTGCGGCTGATTTCCGATATTATCCGGTCGGACGTCGGCCACGGTTTTCCCAGCGCCCAGCTGGCCATTGTGCGGAACGGCCGCCTGGTGTACGAAAACGCCTGGGGAACGCTGAACGCTTATGAACCGGACGGCACGAAAAAAACGGACAGCCCTGCCGTCCGCACTGATACGCTCTATGACCTGGCCAGTGTGACCAAGATGTTTTCCGTCAACTACGCCCTGCAGAAGCTGGTCTCGGACGGGCTGACCGATATCGATACCCCCGTCACGGAGATCCTGGGCGAAGGCTTTGCCGATGACACCATTGAAATCCGTTACGCCAACGCCGAATGGCCCGGACTGGATACCATGCGGGCATGGAAGGCTTCGCTGACCGTCCGCGATCTTTTGTATCACCAGGCCGGCTTCCCGGCGGACGTACATTATCACAGCCGGCGTTTTGATATGGAAAAGCTGTCCGAAACAAAGGACGGGGAGAACATCCTCTTTTCCGGCTTTGACGGAAGCGAAGAAACAAGACAGCGTACCCTGGCATCGATCTTCAGAACCCCCCTGATGTACCGGCCGCGGACGAAGACGCTGTATTCCGATGTGGATTATATCCTGCTGTGCTTCATCACGGAGAAAATCACCGGGATGCGCCTGGATGACTATCTGCAAAAAACCTTCTGTGAACCTATGAGGCTGACCCGCGTCCTGTTCAATCCCCTGCAGAACGGCTTTTCACATGACGACTGCGCCGCCACCGAGCTCAACGGCAACACCCGCGATCACCTGATCGATTTTCCCGGCATCCGGGAATATACCCTGCAGGGAGAAGTGCACGACGAAAAGGCCTGGTACGCCATGGGCGGCGTCAGCGGGCACGCAGGGCTGTTCGCCAGCGCGGGCGATCTGGCGAAGCTGGCCTCCGTGATGCTGACCGGCGGATACGGAGAAAACAGCTTTTTCAGCCAGACGGCGATCGACCTGTTTACAGCGCCCAAATCCGCTTCCCTGGGCCAGTGGGGCCTGGGCTGGTGGCGGGACGGGGAGGACCAGCGGCCCTGGTATTTTGGGACGCAGGCGTCATCCGCCACCGTCGGCCACCAGGGCTGGACCGGCACGCTGGTGATGATCGACCCGTCCCGCCAGCTGGTGATTGTCTTCCTGACCAACAAGATCAACTCCCCCGTCACGAGCCCCGACCGGCCCAACCGTTTTGACGGCAATTTCTACACCGCCGGCACGCTGGGCTTCGTCCCCCAGCTGCTGTCCGTCGGCCTGGACGCTGAAGAAGACGTGACCGGGCAGCTGACCGCCCTGCTGGCCGACATGGTCAATGAGAGCTTCAAGCGCATGGAAAACACGCAGGACCGGAATCATCCGTCCGTGCAGAACGTCATCAGCAAGATCAGCGTCCTGCGCGCCTGGGCAAAGGACGATCCCGAATGGCTCGCCGCAGCGGAGGAAGCGGAGGCGCGGCTGCGGTAAGCATGCTGTTTCAGACAGTCACGTCGTCGGTCTTTCCGGATGCCGCTTCAGGTATTCCTCAAATACCGGCGTGCGGGACCAGTACTGTACACCCCAGTGGTCGAAATCCCATTCCTCCATATAATCATTGCACTCATAGTCCACATACCAGATCAGGCCGCTGCGCACGACAAAGTTGGCCGGGAAATAATCGATGTTGATCCCGGCCGCTTTTGCCGCGGCGGCCATTTCCTTTGCCTGCTCCAGATACGGGTTGACAGAAACGTTCCTGAGCACCAGTTCAAAGACGGTGGGCCCTTCGATGTATTCCTTGACGATCCGCTCCGCCTCCGTGTCGGCGGCTATCATCCGGGGAATCCGGATGCCCGCCTGCTGCAGGCGCCCGTAATCGCGTATTTCCGCTTCCATCTTGTTGCCGAAGGCATAATAATCACACGGCTCATGATGGATCTGCTTGAGCACAGCAGGCAGGCCTTCTCTTTCCGCCAGATAGGAATAACCACCCTTCCCGTGTCCAAGCAGGCGGATCACGCGGTATGTTTTCCCGCAGACAGTCATTGTCTGTTCATTCTGAACATCCATCTGCCGCTCCTTTCTGCATCGCCGCTGACAATGGCCGTGCGCTGTTCCTCCAGGTCATTTCCCGACTTTCAGGTGAAACAGCCCGTGCCGGTTGCAGTAGGCGTAAAGATCCCGGACACGGCTGATTTTGAACCGCGCTTCCGCATTTCCCTCCGGGTACAGCTTCACGAACTGGATTCCCTGATCCGACACGGCGGTCAGGAAGGAGATATAATGCTCCTTGGTCATCGGATGGGAGACCGTCACATAATATTCGTCCTCGGCCGTTTCCACCCGGATCATATGATCCCCGTCCGCCTCCTCCGCTTCCTGCGGGGGCAGGATAATGCCGCAGCAGCTGATGACCGCGTCGCCCAGAGCCCGGATCACATTGCCGCAGACCGGGCAGACATAGAGCCTGCTTCTGAAAAGATTGGCGGCTTTGTTCCGGTTCCGGACCTCTCCGCCGGCCATCAGCTCAATCACAGAGATCCCGAGCACCCGGGCCAGCGGTTCCAGGAGACTGATGTCCGGGAATCCTCTGCCCGTTTCCCATCTGCTGACGGCTTTGCCGCTGACATGGAGCTGCTCCGCCAGTTCTTCCTGCGTCATCTTTCTGCTTTCACGAAGCCGGCGGATCGTTTCGCCGGTAACATACCTGTCCATGGTGATCACCTCCTGATGACGCCAGTGTAGCACAGGTTCCCGTCAAAAGCTACCTACGGATCGTAGACCGCCGCGTTCATCCGGCCCGTTTTTTTCCGTCTGTCAGCAGAACAGCGGATCGGTACAGCAGATACAGCCCCGCGCTCAGAAAGACAGACCCCAGGATATCCGTCAGCCAGTGCACGCCGGAAACCAGCCTGCCGATCACCATGAACACGGAAAACAGGCCTGCCAGGACAGCTGTGCACCGGGCCGCGCTTCTGCCTTCTGCGCGCCTGGATACCTGAAGCACCAGCGTCGGCATCACGCTCAGCACCAGCAGGGTGGTGGAGGAGGGATAGGATGCCTCCATCACCCCGTCGATCGGGACAGGCCTGTAGTTGACCGGGATCATCTCGAAAACCAGATAGCCGGCGATCACCAGGATGTAATAAAACCCCAGCAGCAGGATGTCCGGATCCACCCTGCGGATGCTCCTTCTCCGGATCAGCTGAAAAAGACCCAGGAACCCAAAGCAGGCGCAGACCGCTACCGGTACCAGCCCCAGCCAGTCCGTAACGGTATAAAGGCCCATATGGACGCCCGTCAGGCGATGAAACCAGAGATTGACGGCGGCAAAGCCGATATCCGTCCCGTTCTGCCCGTCCGGCCGCACGTCCACTGTTTGGATCAGGATGGTCCATACAGCGAACAGAACAAGCAGCGCGGCGGCTGTCAGAAATCCTTTTTTTGCGTTTGTTTTCATGGCTGCGTCTCCTTTTCCGGGTTCAGGCCAGCTGACCCGGCAGCTTCAGCTTCACTTTCGGCGGGAACTGCGCATCGAACGCTGTAAAAGCCTCCGGGTCCTTTTCGGCGGCAAAGCAGCCATCCGGCGGCCAGTAGACGCCGGTCACCCCGGCAAGATATCCGGGGATCAGTTCCCTGCACAGGAAAAAGGAGGCGTCCGCCCCTTCCGGCAGGTCATGGTAGCGGATGCCAAACCCGCTTGCGTATGTAAAGCCGCTCCGGCCGTAAAACAGGATATTGCCCTCAAAGCACAGAGCCCCGCAGCCAAGCCCGGCTGCCTGCTCCAGCGAAACATCCAGCAGGAGTTTGCCGTATCCATGCCGCTTGTATTCGTTGGCGATACAGATCGGCCCCATCGTCATAATGGGAATCTTCCTGCCGTCATCCGCCTGAATCACGGCCCGCAGGAACATGTTCTGCCCGATCAGCTGCCCGTCCTTTTCCATCACAAAGTCCAGCTCCCGCACAAAAGCAGGGTCATTTCTCAGGCGGTGCAGCACAAAATGCTCATAGCAGCCCGGGCGGTACACATTCCAGAACGATTCCCGGACCAGATGCTCTGCCGCGCGGTAATCGCCTTCCGTTTCCCTGCGGATCACAATGCCTTCCTTTTCATAGACGATGTCTTTCATTGTCTTTTCTCCAGTCTGTTCTCGCGGATTTTTTCATTGATCTGCGCCGCGGTCCGGGCGCTGATGCCGTAGTCGACCAGGTGCCACAGGAGGATCGCCAGCAGAATAAAAACTGCGTAGACGATCACGTCCGTTCCCCCGTGCCAGAATCCCCAGTGGTGGGCCAGCGGCAGCAGAATCCCCTCCAGAAGAAGAATGTGGATCACCGTGCGGATCCACCAGGCCTTCTGCGTCAGTTCCTCCTCCGACCGGTAGACCGCCGCCGAACCCAGGCCGATCAGGGCAAATACCATGATCTTTCCGAAGAAGGACACGACCGGCAGCTCCGCCCCGGGATTAAACAGAAGGCACATCAGAAAGGTGCAGATCATGATGATCCCGTACAGCATGACAAACCGGCGCAGCCAGATCAAACTTTCTTTCATTCGCATCACCCGCCCGTTATATGCCCAGAAGGCGCTTGAGTTCCGACACATATTTTCTGGAAACGACCGCCTTTTCCCCGTTGGAGAGCACCGCCTCGAAGCGTCCTGAGAGGGACGGGCGGACATAGTCGATCTTCTCCGCGTTGAGGATCATCGATTTGCTGCACCGGAACAGCGTGCTGCCGGCTGTCAGCTGTCCGAACTCATAAAGCTTCTCGCGGGCTTCGAAGACTTCCCGTTCGGTATAAATAAACGAGGCGTCGTCGACCACCTCAAAGTAATAGATCTCGGATAACTTCAGCCGGTGCAGACTGCCGTCCCTGTAACCGCACACCCACCGCTGGCCGCCGGCCGCTTCCCGGACATTTCCGACCCAGGTTTCCCCCGGATCATGGCAGCGCACGACGACTTCTTCTTCCGTTTCCTGAGCGACCTGCTCCACGGTGATTTTCACCGTATCACCTCCACCTGCCACTGCGGATACTATATATCGGTTTTCGTTGCATGTCCACCGGCCGAAGGCCAAGATGCGGAAATCAGCCGCCAAGATGCGGCGCCGGACAGACGAAAAAGCCTTTTCCGGCTGAAAAGCCGAAAAAGACTGTTACGCTCAGCCTCACGGCTGACAGTTCTCCATGCGGAAGTCCGCAGTCTATTCTGCCGACGTTCTGCGGCGTCATGCATCATTCAGGCCGAACGCCTGTTCCGCCAGGGACAGGGTCTCTTTCTCGGTTCTGCTGTCATCCCGGAGGATCACAGGGAAACCGGCATGAAGGAAGCGTTCGTACCGCGCCCGGGAATTGATCCGTTCCAGGCCCCGGCGGTAATTCTCCATGGCCGCTTTCGGATCCTTTTCCTCCATGATCAGGCGGTAGAGGAACTGCTTTTCCCGGTCCGGCCGCTCGAAAAAGCGGCGGACAGAGATCTCCGGGTCCGCCAGCATCACCAGGACATGGCCCGGCGCAGCAATCTTTTTCAGCGTCTCTGTGGAGATATTCGTGTCCACAAAGACCGGTTTTCCCTGCGCACAGATGTCTCTGAGCATCCTGAGCTCGAGGATTTCGCACTCCCTGGCAGCCCCGTCGATCCAGGCTTCGTATGCTTCCGGCGTCCGGCGGATGAAATCATGCCAGTCCTGAAGGTCCCGCGTATAGGTCAGGCAGGGAAATTCCTCCTTGTCCAGCTCCGGCAGGAGTCGGTTGTGATAGTTTTCCTCACAGAGGATGCCGCCGTGTTTTTCAGAAAGCAGGCGGATCATCGTGGACTTCCCGGCATAGGCGTTCCCGATGATGAAATATGCGTTTTCAAAGATCATGTGCTTTCGCCCTCCGGATGAACGCCGCCATCACGGGGCGGATCGGCGGGGAGATCCGGGAAAGGTCGATCTCCTCCGGAGCAAAGAAACGCAGCTCCTCCATCTCCCCGTCCCGGGCACGGGGCTCGCCGCGCCAGCGCCGGCAGAGGTAGACGATTTCAAAGTTGGAAACCTCGTCCCCGTTCGGATAGACATAATGGGTTTCCGGCCCGGAGTTCAGGAAGAAAAATTCAAGCTCCTCCGCGTCCAGGCCCATTTCCTCCAGGAGTTCCCTGCGGGCGCAGTCCTCCGCCCGCTCGTCAATCTCCGCCGAGCCTCCGGAATAGCCCCACAGATGGTTGTCCGACCGTCTGCCCAGCAGGGCCCGGCCGGAAGCGTCCACGCAGATCACGCTCGCCGCGCACTGGATGATCGTCCGGTGACCGACCAGCTTCCGCATTTCCTGTATATAGCCTGTCATGTTTCTTTCCTCACGTATCGATCCTGATGAGTTCCGTCAGCGCCCGGTTCCGGTATGCCACGTCTTCCCGGGCGGTAAAACCCTGCTTTTCCCAGAAAGCATTGCCCGCTTCGTTCCGATGGAATACGAGCAGAGCGGCCTTGTTGATCCCTTCGGCCTTCAGCGCCTCCAGTCCGCGCGCCACCAGCTGTTCCCCGATGCCCTGCCTGCGGCAGTCTTCCCGGACCGCCAGGTGATGGATGAAACCCCGCCGCCCGTCGTGCCCGGACAGGATGACGCCGACGATCTCCCCGTCCCGCTCCGCCACAAAGCATGTATCCGGATTCCTCTTCAGATATTTCCCGATGCCCTCCCTGGAATCGTCCTTGTCGTTGAAGCCCATGTTTTTGCAGGACATCCAGAGGGCATAGATCCGGTCATAATCGTCCATGGTCATGCGCCTGATGTTCATTCTGTTTTTCCTCCCAGAATCTGTCTGCAAAATTTAATGATCTCGTCTTTCCTCGCTTCCGCGTCCTGCTTCCGTTCGACCGAGCACAGGCCGAGGCTGCCGCAGCGCCCGATTTCCAGATGGCCGTAAAAGTGGTTGACGGTTTCGATGATCCGCTCGCATTCCTTCATGCCGGGGCCGGTCCGCAGGGCGATCACATAGCCCTTCTTTCCGGAGGGAATGGCCGCATGCGGTTCATGCGTGTTGCACCAGGGGGTGCAGCGGTCGATAAAGGCCTTGAACTGGCCCGGGACATCCGCCCAGTAGGACGGTGAAACGGCAACGATGACGTCAGCCTGGGCAAACTCCGAAAGGATTTCCGGCACATCATCCTCCAGTACGCAGCGGGCCGTCTGATGGCAGGTCCGGCAGCCCCGGCAGAAGGCAAAATGATAGTCGTCAATGCAGATGGATCGGATTTCATATACCTCCGAAAGGCATTCCGCCGCGGTCCGGACGATTTCCGCCGTCGCCCCGTCCCGGACCGGGCTGCAGTTGATCACAAGCGCTCTCATAACATCATCTCCATATATCTGCGGAAGGTTCTGAACCCCGCCGCTTCATAAAAGGCCAGGGCGTCCTGATTGAATTCCCACATGTTGAGCTCCAGCCGTCGGAAGCCTTTTTCCCGCGCGTAATCCTTTATGAAAGCGATCATTGCAGAAGCAACGCCCCGGCGGCGGCAGGAAGCGTCCACGCAGAACTCGTCAATGTCGAGAAAATCCCGCACGTACATGAACGGGTTTTCCGGCCTGCGGATGTGGTGAAGCACGGCAAACCCGGCGATCTGCCCGTCCAGCTCGGCCACGGCGATGTCCTGCTCCGGGTCGTCCCAGATGGCATAAATATAATCCTGCAGTTCCCGGGAAAAACCGGGTTTGAACACGTCCGGCCTGCCGGCGACGTGCAGATTGTTGACCTGTTTCCGCAGTTCGTTGACGCGATCCAGTTCCTCTTTCCTGGCCAGTCGGACTTCCATATTCATTCCTCCCGACCGCCGGACAGGGGACGGATGCTGCAGTCCCTGTCCTGCAGATTGGCTTCTTTCTGATAGAAAGCCCGGCACAGCATGGAAAATTCTTCCGGATTTCCGCACGCAACGGCACACTGGTCCTTCTTTTCCTCCGAGCGTCGGAGCATATCGGCGATTCTCCCGCAGGGATACTCCCCGCATGTCCGGCACGCGTTCACCCCGTGTTCCCGGAGGCAGGGCAGCAGCATAAAGGAGCATATGCCCCTGCTCCCACAGCCGCGGCAGCGGATTTCTTCATTGGTGACGACATGATCCCGCCATCCGGCCCGATGCCAGAATACCGCCGTTTCGTGCAGTTCCTCGTCCGTCCGCGCCAGATAGCGCGGGCAGACCGCGCAGTCGTCCCCGCAGACGGAATAAACGGGCGCCGCATCCCGGAGCGATGCCAGTTTCTCCTGATACCATTTCATGTGTTGTTCTCCTTTGTCTCAGGGCCTGTAGGAAATCCGTTGAACCACGCGCGCTCCTCAAACGGCTTTTTCTTTGGTTCCGCCGGTTTTCCTTCCGCGATCCCGACCGGCAGGACAGCCTCCAGTTCATATTCTTTGGGTACACCCAGGATCGCCGCGATCCGGTCGCAGATCCGGTCTTTGTCGGTGATATGGCCTTCATACCAGCAGCTTTCATATCCCAAAGCCGTGATCGCCAGCAGCATGTTCTCGATGGCCGCGGCATAATCCTGCACGGAAAAGCAGCGGTCCCGGTAAGCGATGATTTTGCGGCTCAGCACGCAGATCATGGCAGGAGCGGTTTCCCCGACCGGCGGATCGATCACCGCATGGATCCGGGACAGCACTTCAGGATCGTCCACAGCGATCAGGCTGACGGTCTGCTTGTTGCAGCCGGACGGGGCGGCCAGCCCGGCTTCCAGGATGGCCTTGAGTTTTTCCCTGGGCACACGGTCCGGTTTGTACCGGCCCCGGTAGCTGCGGCGGTTCATGATCAGCCGGAGCAGATTCCTCTCCTCCTGCAGGGCCAGGACATAGATCTGGCAGGGGTTCTCTTCTCCCCAGATGGCCGGGATCACCTCCAGTTCCTGAAAGCCCATGCTCCTGTAAAAACGGTTGGTGCGGTCATAGTCCTCATAGCACCCCATCTTCACCGTTTTGACCTGCATGAACTGATACCCGGCGGAAACGGCGTATTCCTTTGCCGCTTCAAACAAGGCTTTCCCGACGCCCTGGCGGTGGCAGCTTGCCTGTACGCCCATGACGGCCAGCTCCACCGTGTCCTGCCCTGTCTCCCTGAGGCAGAGGAATCCAAGCGGCCGGCTGCCCCTCTCCGCCGCAAAAAACGGGAGACCGCCGCTGCTCTGGATATAGGCTTCCCTCGATTCCGGGTTTTCGAACCAGTCCGTCAGTCCTTCCAGGATCACCCTGGCGGTTTTCCGCTTCTCCTCCGCGTCCGTCACCTGCCGGACGCGGACCGGAACGCGGTATTTTTCCAGCCGGTAGAGGTGTTCTTCATCCATCTCCGCCCGGCCGTTTTTGAAGGAATAGCCCATCTTCCGGTAAAACGGAAGACCCGTCGCAGACGCGGGAATCTCAATGCGGTTTGCCCGCAGGGCAAATTCGTCCCGTTCCAGCGTTTCCACGATGGCCCTGCCGATGCCTTTTCCCTGGAAATCCGGATGAACGAAAATGGTGAAGAGGCTGCTCTCATCCTCCCTGCCCCAGTACGGGCCGATCGCGCCGCAGCCGATGATCCGCCCCGCTTCCTCCGCCACATAAAAATGCGTCCAGGAAGCCCGCTGCAGAATATGCTCCGGCGTTTCCGTTCCGGCAAGTTCCTCCATCAGGTCTTCCGGATAATCCTTCACGTTGGAGATCCTGATCGTGGTCACGATCAGATCCGAAACCGCCTGTGCGTCCTGATCGCGGAACCTTCGTATCTTCATGGCGTTTCCTCCTTTCCGTCCGCTCCGATCCGTTTTCTTAAGACGATCATATCCCTGAGCACCTTCCCGCCCTCAATGATCGGATGATCGTAGTGTTCGGTAAAGAAATCCTTTACCGCATGGTGCCGAACAAACCCGCAGCTTTCATAAAACGGCACCGTGAGCGGGCTGTCTCCCGTGCCGACCTGGAGGATCGGGTATCTGTCCCGATACCTTTCCTCCACATACCGGATCATGGCCCGGCCGAACCCTCTGCCCTGAAAAGCCGGGTCCACCGCCAGGCTTTTGATCTCCAACACACCGTTCCCCTCGTCCGTGACGACGCATTCTGCGATCGGCTTTCCCTGATCGGAAAGGACGTACATAGTCCCTCTGTCCAGATAGCGGTCCAACATGTCTTCCTGCTCGTCCGCCAGCAGCAGGAGGGGAAGATATTGCTTTTTCCCGCTGTCCGCCTGGCGGATTCTCTCCCGGACCCACTGCGCGTCCTGCCGGACAGGGGCAGGCTGTTTTTCTTCCCGGACAAAACCTGCCCGGTTCCACCGGAGGACCGGCTTGTATCCCAGCTTCTGATACCAGCCTGCCAGATGTGTCCAGTGGATCCAGGAAATGCTGAAGCCTTCCCGCTGAAGGATGCCGGTCGCCTGCCGCACCAGCTCCAGCCCAATGCCCTGTTTCCGGAATTCCGGCACCGTCCCGACACAGCCCGGCCCGCCGACGTGGAGACCGCCCGCTGTGCCGAAATCCGTCAGAATGCAGAAAGCGGCGATCTTCTCCCCGGAAAAAGCGCAGAAGTACCGCCCGCCCTGGTGAAAGTACTGCACCCAGTCCTCCTCCACCCGGCGGACAGCATCCCGCAGGGCTGCAGCCGGCCCCTGATACTCCCGGAACGAGATTTCCTTAGGACAGGGAAGGGGATCCGTACATGGCAAGGGCTTACGCAGATCCATCGCCAGTTCGGTAAAAGCATACGTTTCCGGCAGGGAGCGGATCCCTTCCTGTCCAAAAAAACCGGGGAACAGGGTATCGAACAGCTTTTCAGAATCCATGGTTTTCCTCCCCGAGCAGCATGTCATTCATGCTGTCAGACATCATTTTTTCTCATGCTTCCGGTTTTCTGGCCGCAATCAGATACCGGTGGATGGTGCCGGTGATTCCGCCTTTTTCTTCCGCCGTTTCCTGCAGTTTTAACAGCCGGTCAAAGCAGCCGTCGACGGAGAAGCCGGGAAACTCCCACTCAATGATCCTGGCAAACCAGACGAAAGCCCCGATATCGGTAAAGCGGATCGGGCGGAACACCTCATCCGCCTGAAGGATTTCAAAGCCTTCATCCTCAAAAGCCTTTCTCTGCTCTGCGAGAGTAAGGTGCGGAAAAGGAGGGGGCGTGCCAGGCAGGACCATCTGGACCAGGTCCCGGTCGTTTTCCCCGCCGACCTGCTGGGTAACGAACATCCCGCCCGGCCTGAGCAGACGCCGGATTTCTTTCGGATCAAAGTCCCCGTGCCGGTTGATGAACAGGTCAAACGAACCGTCCGGAAACGGAATATGGGAAGGATCGGAACATTCCCTGAGGTCGATCCCAAGCGGCAGCAGTTTTTCCCGGCAGAGCTGCACGTTGGGCGGATATCCTTCGGTCGCCGCGGTCAGCTGATACGGATGATGCAGGCTCAGCAGATATTCCCCTCCGCCCGTGTCATAGTCCAGCAGCCTGGTATCCGGCCTGAGATACTGCCGCACGACGGCGTCATAATCCCAGGGAAAATGATCGTCTTCAAAGCAGCGCCCGTCGATGTGCGAAAAGTCCCATCCGCGGATATGGGCTTCCGCTTCTTCCCGTTTCCAATATGCCCTCAGTTCTTCCCGGTTCATGCGTTCCACGCTCCTTCATGCTCCTGAAGCCACCGTACGGATTGCCGCAGCGCTTCGACGGTCTTGGTTTCCAGCACGCACCTTGCATCCATGCTCCGGGCCAGGCTCAGTCTGTCCATCAGGTCGATCTCCCCGTCCCCCAGGGCCAGATGGTTCCGGGGCGGGTCCTCCGTCCCGTCGTGAATGTGAAAATGGACCAGACGTTCCCGCCGTTCCAGGATGAAGGGAACGTCTTTTTCCCGGACTGCTTTGGAATGCCCGATGTCCCAGGTCAGGCCGAAGACCGGACTTTCCAGCAGATAATCGATGGCCTTTTGTTCATAGCCGCGGAAGCCGTCCGTATTTTCCACCGCAATCATCAATCCGCTTCCGCCGATCCATTCCTCGCACCGGGCCCGGAATACGGCGAACGACTTCATATAGGTGTCAAAGTCCCGGTCGTACATCTGCACTTTCCGGTCCGGCAGGGTGATATGGATGCCGTGGTGCATGTGGATGTTCAGGGTCAGGGGCCGGGAACCGCCTCCAAACCGATCCCTGAGGGGCAGAAGTGTCTGAAGGACGCCTATGGAGCGGCGGACGGTTTCCAGGTAAGCCTCCGCCACCAGGGGGTTGAAATCGGCGATGTTCAGGTTCTCGTCCAGGTGGATCGTGTAATAGATCCCGGCGTCCTCCGCGGCGCGCAGCAGGCTGTCCGTCTCCTCCAGCCGGTCAACCTGGTACTCGGGAAAGTTCATGTTGAGCTCGATAAACCGGAGCCCCAGACTTTTGCACAGAGCAATATTATCCTTTAGCGTATGGTTTTCGATCAGCGTCGGCATTCCAAACTGCATAGTCCTTCTCCTGTTCCTCATGATCGTACCCGGGTTCAGTCAAACAGGCTCAGCTGTTCGGTCCGTTCCGGAAAGTCGTTCAGATAAGCAAAGCATTCCTCAGGATCACAGAGGATGCCGTGATCCCGGCAGAAGGAACGGAACAGTTCCATCAGCGGGCCGGCGTCCGGGCTCGGCAGCTCGTAGGCGTTCCCGTACCGTTCGGTGTACCGCCGTTTGAGGCCCGGAAAATGCCTGTCCAGGGCCGCGTAATAATACTCCCTGTCTCCCTCCCGGAGGGTCAGGCCCATATCAAAGCAGATGATCCCTTTGACGTCCGCCCGGGCGCAGGCTTCCAGAATGGGGCGGACGTTTTCCTCCGTGTCGTTGATGAACGGAAGGATCGGGGTCAGCCAGACAACGGAGGGGATCCCCTTCTCCCGCATTGCCTCCAGCACTTCGGCCCGTCTTTTTGTCCGGCAGACGTTCGGCTCCAGGATCCCGCACAGATCATCGTCCCAGGTGGTCATCGTCATCTGGACGACGCACTTTGCCTGCCGGTTGATGGCGTCCAGCAGATCAATGTCCTGAAGAATCCGGTCTGATTTTGTCTGCACTGCTGCGCCGAAACCGTATTTCAGGATGATCTCCAGGCATTTTCGGGTCAGTCGGAGCTGCTCTTCGCAGTGCATGTACGGGTCGGACATGGAACCGGTTCCAATCATGCACTTCTGCCGTTTGGACCGGAGAGCTTTTTCCAGCAGCTCCGGCGCGTTCCGTTTGACCTCGATGTCCTCGAAGGGATGGGTGAAGCGATAGCAGGCGCTCCGGCTGTCGCAGTAGATGCAGCCGTGAGAGCAGCCGCGGTACACGTTCATCCCGAAACGCCCGTTGCTCCCTGTCAGGATCCCTTTCGCGTCCACAAAATGCATCGTTTTCTCCAGTTCAGTCCGCAGCCATCCGGCTGGATACAGCAGTATACCATGGTCTGTTTCATCGGCCCTTCGGAAGATCTTCCCTGAGCTTTTTGACCAGAAATAAAACCAGGTCGTCGTCGTTCGTGTAGACGGTGTCATAGGGCGTGCAGGGGCGGTTGTGATACCAGACCCCCGTCCCGTCCGGGATATAGCCGCGCTTTACATACATCCGCTGGGCGCTGCCGTAGCCGTTATGCAGGCCGACCGCGAGATACACCGTATCCGACCATTCCGCGGCAATCTTTTCCGCGGCATCCATCAAAGCGGAGCCGATCCCCCGGCGCTGGTATTTCTGCAGCACGCCGAGATCCACGATGATCGGGACGCCCCGGCCGCCGAGCAGCCCTTCCTCGCCATTGCGGTACACGTTCACATAGCCGGCCGGATGCCCGTCCAGCTCGGCGGCAAGCGAAACGCATTTCCCGGCCGCCTGATCTTCCAGGCGTCCCAGATACTTGGCAATATCCGCATGCCAGCCCTGTGCCTTTTCTTCTTCCGTAAACACCGGAGCGTCCTCCTGCCGGAGGGGCCGGATCACCAGATTCTGTTTTTCCGTCATTGTTTGATTTCTCCGTACCATGTGTTTGCAGCAGCGCAGCCGTTCCGGGACGTCCCGTCTAAAGGAGGATGTCATACCGTTCGACGGTCAGCCCGGATTCTTCCCCATGGATGGAATCGATATAGATTCCGCCATTGGCCAGAATCGTCCGCCGGCTGCCTTCGTTCAGGTCCCGGCAGACGATCCGCACCCGCGCAATGCCTGCCTCCTTTGCTTTTTGGAGCAGCAGGCGCAGCTGCTCCTTCGCGTATCCCTTCCGCCGTTCCGACGGACGGACAGAATAGCCGATATGGGAGGCAAAATCCGGGTCGTCGTCGTCATATTCGAGCCGGCGGCGCAGGCAGCAGAACCCGACGATCCTGCCGTCGCTCTTCCGCACAGCCATGTACCAGCTGATCTTTCCTCTCTGCGAGGCGCAGAAGGAAAGCCAGTCTTCTACCCGGTCAAAATCTTCCAGGCAATCCAGGCCCGGGATTCTGTCCGGATCAGCCGTCACCTGCATCCGGTCACGCGGAAACTCCGCCCGGCAGGCTTCGATCTGCCCGGCATACGAAAGCTCCGGCTCGACGAGCATCAGTTCATCCATATCCGTTCCTTCCCGGCCTCAGACGGTCGTATCGGCTCTCGTGTGGGAACTGCGGTGGTTCCGCTGGAAGAACAGCAGTTCCACCAGGCTTTTCTCATAGGGAATAAAGCTGCCGTCGTCGATCATGCGCAGGATCTCGTCCTTTTCCGCCCAGCGTACAGCCTGCACTTCCTCAGGCTGCAGGCGCAGGGAATCAAGGTCCACCGGCATCGTCAGGAGATAGTAGTCGTCAAACCCGTGCTCCCAGTAAATCGTCATCGTCGGGCGGACGTCGGAAAGGTCAATGGCAAGCCCCAGCTCCTCCAGGGTTTCACGCTCCGCCGCCATCCGGCTGGTATCGCCCGTGACGGCACTGCCGCCCACGCTGATGTCCCAGAGGTTTTTCCAGTCGTCCTTGAACGGCTGGCGCTGCTGGATCAGCATCCGCCCGTCCGGAGCAAAAATGCAGACATGGATCACCAGGCGGTAGCAGTTTTCAGGCACCGGTTCGCCCCGGGCCATGGTCCAGCCGGTTTTGACCCGGTCAGCCGTATACAGATCAAACAGTTCCATCAGTCCGCTTCCTTTCTTTCGTCCTGCAGGGATTTCGCCAGAATCAGCTCCGCCGGCTGCTCAAAGCCGGGGAACGGAAGGGTCAGCAGGCCACAGTCCTGATAGCCAAGCCGGCGGTAAAAGCGCTGCGCTTCCTCATCCGACTGGGTGGAGGTCATCACCAGGCGATACCCCTGCTTGCTGATTTCCTTCTCCCAGAAGGCCATCAGCGCCCGGCCGAAGCCCCGGCCCCGCTCCCCTTTCCGGATATACAGCATATTGCAGAAGGGAATGCTGTCCCAGAACAGGGACCAGCGCAGGATACCGGCCGGCGCTCCGTCCGCCGTCAGCACATACCCCTGCCCGTCCCGGACCTTCCGGGCAAACTCCGCGTCAGTCAGGTGAGCGTCCAGCGTCATCCAGAATTCCCTGTCTTCTTCCGTCACAGGCCGTACATCAAGCACAGGCGCAGTCAGCTTTCGCACCGCGATCACTTCGTCCCCGTCCCATTCCCCGGTTTCCCGGAACCCGAAGGACGCGTACAGAGCTTTCGCCGCGGCGTTTTCAGGCTCATAGGACAGCCAGCACAGGTCCGCCGGCCCGCAGGGCGCAGTCCCGATGAACGAGAGGATCAGCCGCATTGCTTCTTTCCCGAACCCTCTGCCCTGATACCGTTCGTCGATCATCAGGCGCCAGATGTTGTAACTGTCCTTCGCGACTGCCGGGGCGTCTTCCCAGTCGTCGTCCGTCCCGTATCCGATCATGCAGAAACCGACCGGCTTCTCTCCATCGTAGATGCCGAAGGGAAAGGCATGGCCGCGGCGGGTCAGGGCAATATACGCCTCGATGATGCTCCGGTCATTCGGGGCGACGAAGTCCTTCTGTTCCTGACCGACACGCAACGCCAGGATTTCGTCCAGGTTTTTCCCGGTGACGGTTTCCAGCCGGATCATGGCCCCTCCTTTTCCGGACGCAGAACGCTTCCGAAGCATTTTTTGACCGTCCGGTACGCAAGCTTCGGGCGGCGGTATTCGTCCACCACGCCTTTGTTGTTATGGGTGCGGGGCCGGGCCATGGCCCAGGCATCATCGACCCGCACATCGGCCAGCTGCCACAGGAAAATCCCCGTCACGTCCGGGTGGGAAAGCACCGCGCTGATCTGATCTTCCAGGATCCGGCACTGCCTTTCCTCGGACCATTTGGCTTCGCCGAACGGATCGTGAACACCGTAGATAGCCCCAGCGCCGATTTCGCTGACGATGAATGGCTTGCCCGCTCCGCCGTTTTCATCCGCTTCCCGGATCTTTCTGTCCAGCGCCTCCCGGACGGACGTGCCGTGATACCACTGCGGGTACAGATTGACGCTGACGATATCCATATCCCCGTACACCTTCCCGCCGGGGCGTTCCAGCAGGGCGGCGGTGACAGGGCGGCTTGGGTCTAGCCGGCGGATCAGGGAGAAGATCTCCCGGTAACATGCCGCGCCGTACTCCGTATCGTCGGCGCATTCGTTCAGGGACCCCCAAACGAAAACCGAAGGATGGTGGATATGCTGACTGATCATTTCCTCCGTGCACAGGCGCAGCTGTTCCATGAACCTGGGGTGGCGCATCCTCTCCTCCGAAAAACCCCGGGCATGGGATTCCTCCCAGACAAGCATCCCTGTTTCGTCGCACAGGTCCAGAAAGCGGGGATCATTGGGATAGTGGCAGGTGCGCACGCAGTTGGCCCCCAGGTTCTTCATCAGGTGGATGTCCTGCATCATCCCTTCCAGGGGAACGGAAAGGCCGAAAGAGCCGTACTCTTCATGGCGGTTGAAGCCTTTGAGCTGCAGGGAGCGGCCGTTGAGGAGAAGCTTTCTCCCTTCCATCCTGATTTCCCTGAAGCCGATCCGTTCGATCAGATCGTCCACCGCCCGTCCGTCCGTCCAAAGCTCCGCCGAAACCGGATACAGCGCCGGGTTTTCCGGCGACCAGAGATCCGGATGGCCGCAGAAAAAGGAGAAAGTGAAAGCTGAAGAAGTGTTCCCCGCCACGGTGATGGCCATCTTCTCTTCCGCCCCCGCCAGCCCAAGCCGGAGTTTTCCGCAGAAAGGCTCAGCGTCCAGATTCCGCACGGTGACCTCCGCGTCCGCCGCCCAGCCGTCGGGCGTCCTCCGCGGCGTCACCCGGCACCGGGCGATATACGCCCTGCCCAGCTTTTCCACTGTCACCGGGCGGCTGATCCCGCCGTAGCAGTAATAATCGTTGGGGATATGCAGGGCGGAATCCGCATCAAAGCGGGTATCGGCTTCGACCCGAAGCATATGCTCTCCGTCCGGCACGTTCCGCGCGACCATGTCAAAGGCGGTGTAGGCCCCGTAATGCTCTCCGATCAGCCGGTCATCCAGAAACACCCTGGCGCGGAAACTGACGCCCCCGAATACGAAGCGCAAATGGCCGCCGCAGACGATTTTCTGCTCATAGATTCCCCGGCCCCTGTAGTTCCGCAGGGCCGGCGTGGATTCCCATACGCCGGGCACGACAACCTTTTCAGACAGGCTCAGCCCGCCTTCGTCCGGCGTGCTCAGCGTCCAGACAGGATCGCATTCCCTGCTTTCGCGGATGATGTGCGTGTTGAACAGACGTTCCATACCGTATCCCTCTTTATTGAATGGTCCTGCAGTATCCTGCAGCCTTGTTCGGCCGGCTTTCCCCGATTCCGGTCTCTCAGGCAGAAAAATCAAAAGTCCAGCCCTTGAAACCCTTCCCAGACCGGCCTTCCGGCGTAACGGCGGATTTCCCTTTCCCCGCGCAGGGCTTCCCATACGGCCCTGGCCAGGGCTTCCTGTTCCATTTCTCCCGGATAGACGGAAACCGTGGCGATCCACCCGCACATATCCCTGAGCGTATCGATCAGATCCGGAAACCGCATATAGCCTCCCGTCAGGAGGATGCCGTCCACCTTGCCGTGCAGCACCGCCGCCATCTCGCCGATCATCTTGCCGATCTGGTAGATCATCCCCTGCCAGACGAGGCAGGCTTTCCTGTCCCCCGCCAGGACGAGGCGGTGAACGGCGTTCCCGTCCGCCGTGCCGAACATGCTGACAAAGCCGCCGGAACGGGAGCACATTTTCCGGACGTCGTCCGTGGAGTGGGCGTCCACATAGTCCATCAGCGGCAGAATCGGCACCGATCCGATCCTCGTCGGCGTATAAGGCCCGTCCCCGCCCGCGCCGACGTTCCCGTCCACCATCCGTCCTTTGAGGTGGGCGTTGACCGTAATCCCCCCGTCGATATGGGCGACGATGAAATTGCAGTCCTCATAGCGCCTGCCCATGGCGCGTGCATGCTTCCGGGCGACCGCCTTCTGGTTGAGGACATGGAACTGGGCGCTGCGGTACACCCCGCGGATGCCGGTCAGCCGGGCCAGATCGTCCAGCTCGTCCACGTTGGTCGGATCCAGGGTGTAGGCCGGTTTTCCGTATTCCTGTCCCAGTTCATAGGCCAGCATCACGCCCAGTTTGGCCGGGTGATCGCTTCCGCCCACCGCATGCAGCGTATCCAGATACAGGGTCTCGTCGATCACGGTGACCCCTTCCCGCTGGGAATACGCGCTGCCGCCCCGGCCGACAAAACAGTCCGTTTCGGTGATTTCAAAACCGTGCTGTTTCATCAGGGAAAGAATCAGGGCTTTCCGGAAGGGCATCTGGTCATTGACCGTGGGATAGCTCAGCAGCTCCGGCGCGTCATGGAAAACGTTCTCTTCAAAAAGCGCCCGGTCGTCTTTAAACAGGCTGACCTTGGTAGAAGTGGAACCGGGATTGATCACAAGCAGCTTCATCAGCGGGGGCCTCTTTCCGGTATGAATCATCAGCTAAAAACATGAATGCCGTCGAATACTGATCCAGTATAACACAAATGGCGGGAAATTGCTCCCCCTTTCCATTGTGATTTTGGTCCGGCAGGTCTATAATGGGTGGGCCCGTCAGGGCAGTAAACAGAATGCAAGAGGAAAACCATATGATCGGGATCGGAACCATCATCAACTGCGCGGCCATCGTCGCCGGCGGCCTGGCCGGCCATCTGACCGGAAAGCTCTTCGGCCGCGAACAGCAGGACGCCCTGACCAAAGCCTGCGGGATCAGCGTCCTGTTCATCGCGATCGCCGGGGCGATGCAGGGCATGCTGAAAATCGACGGAAATACCCTCGTGAGCGGAAAATCCATGCTGGTCGTCCTGTGCCTGGCGCTCGGCACCATGATCGGCGAGCTGATCGGCATTGAAAAAGGCTTTGAACGCTTCGGGGAATGGCTGAAGCGGAAGACCGGAAACGAAGGGGACGGGGGCTTTGTCCACGCCTTTGTCACCGCTTCGCTGACCGTCTGCATCGGCGCGATGGCGATCGTCGGGGCCATCCAGGACGGCATGACGGGGGATTATTCCACCCTCGCGGTCAAAGCCGTGCTGGACCTGATCATCATCGCGGTCATGACCTCCTCGCTCGGAAAGGGCTGCGCTTTTTCGGCCCTGCCGGTGCTGCTGCTGGAAGGAGGCGTCACGCTGATCGCCCGCCTGGTCTCCCCCCTGATGACGGAAACGGCCGTCGCGTATCTGTCGCTGATCGGTTCCGTGCTGATCTTCTGCGTTGGGCTGAACCTGGTATGGGGCAAAAAAGTCCGCGTCGCGAACATGCTGCCCGCCGTACTGCTGGCCGTCCCCGCCGCGTATCTGCCCTGGCTGTAAGCGGAAACCGGGTTCGCGCCGATGCCTGCCGACAGCCTTGGCATGCACTGGCCAAATAACAGCAAAGTTCTTTTTCTGCGGACATGATACACCCGGAATAAGGTTTTTTCAAGGATTTACTCGATGAACCGGCAGCCGGGTTCCTTTATTCCATGGTACTTTTGAGCAAACGAAAGGACGCCGATATCGTATCAATATCAGCGTCCTTAGGTGGCTCGAAACTATTAAATTGATACCATGTGACCAAAGGTCACAACGTTGACCGGGAAATGTGACCAAGCGCCAAGGAAATGTGACCAAACTTCCATGGTCACACCTTGCGGCCATGGTCACATTTTTCGTTTTCTTGGTCACAAAACTCTTTACCAAAGCCGGAGTTGACTTGTGTCTTGATTTGTGGCTATCTGTACTGGCGCTCAAAATCCCGCCAGGAGGAAACACTCATGATGACCGATCAGCAAAAATCCGAAATCGAGTCCTTACGGAAGGAAGGACTGTCATACCGCCAAATCGCCGAGAAAGTTGGCGTAACGCCTGCCTGCATCAAGACCTATTTTCATCGCAAACGGATACGAGATGCGACCAGGTTGTGTGAGCAATGCCACAAGCCAATCATCACGACTGTAAACCGATCAAATCGCAGGTTCTGTTCCACTGAATGCAAATCACGCTGGTGGTATCAACAGCGTACCGGACGGGTAGTTCAACCCTCTGCGAAGATCAAAGTCCCTGCTTCTCCGGTAAGTGTTCAGATCATTGACGCAGACCAGAATTCTCTCGGTGATGGAATAACCGGCTATATTGCGAGTGTGGCTGTCGCTGGCGTTATGCTGAACAACGGTATCATCAGCAAGCGAGAGTTTCTTGCCCTTGAGAAACAGTTGCTCGAAAAGTACGGCATTCCGGAAAACAGCATCTACAGGGACTATCGAATTGTCAAGGTTCCACATTCTTCGACAAAGTGAATGCTTGCGTCAACTAAACTGGAATTTACTTTGTCAGCATTTCGATTGCTTCTTCCTTGGTGGCAACAAAAAACACACTCTTCCCCTTATTGCTCTCATAGATAAAA
>JBGUJG010000068.1:0-18803 GCA_045113695.1 Christensenellales bacterium | reverse complement strand
GTCTGCCATTGCCATGGGCCATCGTAGTCATAGAAATCATCAAAGGTGATGGTGCCGTCCGTCACGGTAAAATACCAGTCCTGGCTGTTTGTTGCGCCGGAGAGCCGCCATTCGCCATCAACAAAGACGAAAGTCAGGAACATCGCTTCAGAATCCGATACAAGATCCCAGTCAAATGTTTCGGGTGAATTCCTTGCAGCATCCCAATCGGCTTCCTCCGGCAAATCAACCGGAACGTGCATGAGGATCGGCACGCCGCCGTCGTGGAAGGTATCTATGTTGGTGAAGGCGGGAAGCGCTTTTGTCGTGAACACAGACCCGCTGCCGTCCAGCATCGTGACCCGAAGGTTTTGCTCGCCGTCAGCTTCCACGATCTCCAGCATGCGAAACGGACTCGCGGACCGTTCCACTACTTCCGCATCCGCAAGATCATGGATTCTGTACCGGCTGCAGAACTCCGCCTTTGTTTCCCCGTGGCAATCCGGACCGATTACAGTGGGGATATCCGGGTCTGTCGCGCCGTACCCGATCCACTCGACCGAGGACGGAATGCCAAGCGCCTGAAGATCGACGGCAGAGAATGCAAATGCGCCGATCCTCCGCAAGCCCTCATTCAAAACGATCTCGGTTGCGACACACCAGTAAAAAGCAAAGTCATCGATCTCAGTCACACCGGACGGAATGATCACGCGTTCAATCCGGGATTTTGCAATCGGATCGTCATACGCATTGAAGCCGCCGATATAGGTGACGGAATCCGGAAAGACCAGTTCCGTCCTTTCTGACGCATCGTTGAACACATAGTTGAACAGCGCGTTTTTCTCGATCCGGGCCACCGATGGCAGCGGATGCTCTGCAGCTTCTTCGTCACAGTAGAGCAGGGCCTGATCGCATGTGTCAATCAGGAACCCTTTCACCGACTGGTAATTCGGATTTCCGTTGGGGAAGACGATCTCGGCGCCGATGTTGTAAAAAGTCATGCCTTCCGTGGATATTTCGGTGAGTGATGCGGGAAGCTCGATCCGCTCCACATCATTCGCACAAAGAAAGGCGCCGTTCTCTAAAGTGGTCACACCCTCCGGCAGTATTATGCGTTCGACTTTTCGATCATTATACCAATGACCCGTGTCACGCAGATCCGCGGCGTCAAACGCTCCCCATCCGATGATGGTCAACGGGTGTCCGTCTAATGCTGCGGGAACCAAGATCTCCGACGGCTGCCGATCAATATCCTCAACCCAGTACTGTGTCAGAACGGCATGGTCATCTTCAATCCTAAAACAATAGTGTTCACCCAGTGAGTTATATATATCGCCGGATCCGGTAAACCATTCGATTGCCTCTTCCTCCGCCCATCCTCCCGCCGGCACCAGGCACAGGATCATCACGCAAACCAGCAGCAGACGTTTCATACAGGGCCCTCCTTTTCCAGACTTCTATACCCAACTCAATGTATCATTCTGCATTATTCAGATCAATCCTGCATTGCACTTGTAAACTCTGAGTCGGGGAAACCGACAATCGGGCAGGACGGCGATGCCGCCATCCTGCCCGATACCAGGTTCTAATCTGTCTGCTTCACAGATCACAGTGCCCTGACGATGATGTACTCAATCTGTACTCACCGGAACGCAAAAATCTCCGGAAACCCGCATGATTACTGGGTTTCCGGGGCTGTGCTGTTTATTCCCACTCTATGGAGGAAGGCGGTTTGGAGGTCACGTCCAGGACGACGCGGCCGGCGTGCGGGACTTCGTTGACAATGCGGGAAGAGACCGCAGAGATCAGGTCGTAGGGCAGGCGCGCCCAGTCGGCTGTCATAAAGTCGTCGGTGGTGACGGCGCGCAGGGCGATCACATAATCGTAGGTGCGCTCGTCGCCCATGACGCCCACGCTGTGCACGCCGGTCAGAACGGTGAAATACTGGTTCACCTGCCGGTCAAGCCCGGCTTTGGCGATTTCTTCCCGGAAGATCGCGTCGCTTTCCCGGACAATCCGGACCTTCTCCGGTGTCACTTCGCCGATCACCCGGATGGAAAGACCCGGCCCGGGGAAAGGCTGCCGCCAGACCAGCTCTCCGGGCAGGCCCAGGGTTTCGCCCAGCGCGCGGACTTCGTCCTTGAACAGCATCCGAAGCGGCTCGATCAGTTTTGTAAAGCCAAGCTCCTCCGGCAGGCCGCCCACGTTGTGATGGCTCTTGATGACGGCGGCGTTTGTTCCCCGGCCGCTTTCGATCACGTCCGGGTAAATCGTGCCCTGGGCGAAAAAGTCCATCCGGCCCAGCCTCTTCGCTTCCTGACGGAACACTTCGACAAAATCCCGGCCGATGATATGCCGCTTTGTTTCGGGCTCGGTAATTCCTTTGAGGTCGGTAAAGAATTTTCCGGACGCATCAGCCCGGATGAAGCGCACCGGGAACAGACGGCTGAATACATGGCAGACCTGTTCGCTTTCGCCCTTGCGGAGCAGACCGTGATCCACAAACACGCAGGTCAGACGATTGCCGATGGCCCGGTAGATCAGCGCGGCGGCCACGGAGGAATCCACCCCGCCGGAAAGGGCCAGCAGCACCCTGCCCTGATCGCCGGCTTCCTCCCGGATCTTCCGGACAGCGGTCTCCGCGTAAGCGTCCATGGTCCAGTGCCCGGCGCAGCGGCAGATGCCGTAGAGGAAATTGCGGATCAGCGTTTTTCCTTCAGCCGTGTGCGTCACTTCCGGGTGGAACTGCACGCCGTAAATATGTCTGCTGTCATCCGCCATGGCGGCGATGGGGCAGCTGTCCGTTTCTGCAATGGGATGAAAACCCGGCGGGCATTCCGCCACCTGCCAGGTATGGCTCATCCAGCAGGGGGAGGATACGCTCATGCCGTCCAGCAGGCCGGCCTGCTCTTTCATCCGCACGGTGACCCGTCCGTATTCCCGTTCTTTCGCCCGTTCGACCTGGCCTCCCAGCAGATGAGCGGTCAGCTGCATGCCGTAGCAGATGCCCAGCACCGGAACGCCCAGCCCATAGACGGCCGGGTTGCAGCGGGGAGCGTCCGGATCGCTGACGCTGGCGGGGCCGCCGGACAGGATGATGCCGGCGGGATGCCGCGCGGCCAGCTCCTCAGCAGGCAGGTCCCAGGGCACCACTTCGGAATAAACGCTGTTTTCCCGCACCCGCCGGGCGATCAGCTGGGTATACTGGCCGCCGAAGTCGAGGATCAGGATACACTGCTGTTCAGTCATCAGACCGCCTCCTGACTGATTTCATTTCGGAAAATTCATACGCCTGCCTGACCAGGGAGATCAGTTCCGCGTCGATCTCCTCCGGCCGGCCGATGACGATGTGCACGGTCCATCGGCCCGGATACGGTTCTGTCTGCGCGGCGGCGCGGCCGGATATAAGCGGCTCCGGCAGGCCCAGCGTGATCACCAGATAAGGGTCCGGCAGTTCCTTTTTCCGTTTCACGCGCAGGAAAGAAGTACAGGCAAACACATGGCGGCGGAAGAAGGTGATCTGCGTTTTCTGGACGCGTTTTTCCGCCTCCGGGAACAAACCGCGGATCATCGATTCAAACGCTTCGTAAAGCGGTAGGGCGGCGGGCTGGCCGTCGAAAAAACGCAGCGTGTCCGCGTCCATGGCAATCAGCTGATTCATGTTTACACTCCGCTCGCCCCGTAGTTGGATAGCACCCTGGCGGAAGGATCGTCCACATCGCAGCCCGGCCAGGTTTTGTTGGGCATCCAGTAGTCGGGGATCATCCGGGCCTGGCCGGGGTAGAACTGCTCAAACAGCTCCCGGTAAAGCAGGCTTTCCTTGGTAAAGGGACGGCAGTAATCATATTTCGCCGCGAGTTCCTCAAACTCCTTGTCTGTATACGTCCTCTCCGCCAGGGCCTTGAGGTCGTTGACCATCGAATGCCCCACGGCGTCTGAGAAAGCCGCCTTCTGCCGCCAGAGGATCTCGTCCGGCAGGATATGATCGTCCGCGAATGCCCTGCGGATCAGGTACTTGCCCATGCTGTGCGTGTTCATCTTGAGCTCCGGGTCGACGCTCATGGCGTAGCGGACGAATTTGAGGTCGCCGAAGGGCACGCGGGCCTCGAGGCTGTTGACGGAGATGCAGCGGTCTGCCCTGAGCACGTCGTACACGTGCAGCTCCCGGATGCGCTTCTCCGCCTCTTCCTGGAAGGCCGCTGCGGAGGGGGCGAAATCCGTGTATTTGTAGCCGAACAGCTCGTCGGAGATTTCGCCGGTCAGCAGCACCCGGATGTCCGTGTGCTCATGGATCCATCTGCATACCAGGTACATGCCGATGGAGGCGCGGATCGTCGTGATGTCCCAGGTGCCCAGCAGTTCCACCACGGCGGGCAGGGCTTCGATCACGTCCTTTTCGGAGATGATGACTTCCGTATGTTCGCTGCCGATATAATCCGCCGCCATCCGGGCGTACTTGAGGTCAATGGCGTCGACGTCCATGCCGATGGCGAAGGTGCGGATCGGATGGGGCAGCATCTGCTGGGCGATGGCGCAGACCAGGGAAGAATCCAGACCGCCGGAAAGGAGAAAACCGATCGGCGCGTCCGCGTCCAGGCGTTTCTGAACGCCGTCCATCAGCAGGCGGCGGAGCTTGGCGCAGACCTCTTCTTCTGTCTTCATGGTGAAATAGCCCACGTAGGCCGGATCTGCGTACTGAATGAACTGCCCGTCCATCCAGTAATGCCCCGGCGGGAAAGGCAGGATGGTCCCGCACAGGCCCATCAGGTTTTTGGGTTCGCTGGCAAAGGCCCATTCCCCGTCCGGAAGCCTGCCGTAGTACAGGGGGCGGATGCCGATCGGGTCCCGGGCGGCGATCAGTTTCTTCCGGCTGTCGTCCCACAGGATCAGGGCAAATTCCGCGTCCAGGGTTTTGAACATTTCCACGCCGTATTCATGGTAAAGCGGCAGCAGGATCTCGCAGTCCGACTGGCTGAGCAGTTCGTACTTTGCCAGCAGCCGGTCCCGCAGGGGGCGGAAGCCGTAAAGCTCCCCGTTGCAGACCACTTTGTCCCCGTCCAGATGAAAAGGCTGCATGCCCCTTTCGTCCAGGCCCATGATCGCCAGGCGGTGGAACCCCAGCCATCCGCAGGGGATTGCTTCAAACCGGCTCATGTCCGGGCCTCGGGAAACGGTGCGGTCAAAGCCTTCTTTCAGCTTTTCCTCAGGAATGGTTTTGCTCGTCACGCCGAAAATGGAACACATAAAAAGCACCTCCGTTCATATGGCCGGCATTCGTCTTCTGATATTTCAGGACGAAGGCCGCCGCTCCGTGGTGCCACCTGATTTGCTTCTCTTTCCGGGCTCTGTCAAGCCCTGGCGGGTTGTAACGTGCCGCCGTTCACGCCGCCCCTACTGATCAGCCGGATGTTCGGTTTGGACTTGGAAGGGTTCTTCGCCTGGAGGCTCATACGGGATTCACACCGCCGCCCGCTCTCTTGGATGCCGCCCGTTCAGGTTACTTTGCTTCCGCAACGCTTTCCGTATGAAATTGGGTGCATGATAGCACCGCCGGCTTTTTCTGTCAAGAGGGAAAATATGCAATTTTGAAATCCGGAAATTGCATTTTATGGAAGAAAACCGTCCCGAAATCAAAAAAACAGCATGAATACAATCCGAACGGGTCAAAACGCTTGACAGCCCTGCTGCGCTGTGCTATGATCCGGCCAGACAAGGCAAGGGAGTCTGTCCAACAGCTCCGTTTGCCTGTTTTTTGATTGAATGAGGAGGTTTCGCCATGAGCAGGTACAGCAAGGACGACGTTATCCGCATGGTGCGGGAAGATGATGTGGAATTCATCCGCATGCAGTTTACCGATATCTTTGGGCAGCTCAAGAACGTGGCCATCACTGCCAGCCAGATCGAAAAGGCCGTGAACAACGAGATCATGATCGACGGCAGCTCCATTGAAGGCTTTGTGCGCATCAACGAGAGCGACCAGTATCTGCGCCCCGATCTGGATACTTTCGCGATCCTGCCCTGGCGGCCTCAGCACGGGAAGGTGGCCAGGCTGATCTGCGACGTCTACAACCCGGACGGCACGCCCTTCGCCGGTGACCCGCGCGGGGTGCTCAAGAAGGTGCTGAAAAAAGCGGCGGACATGGGTTACTCCTTCAACGTCGGGCCGGAAATGGAGTTTTTCCTCTTCCAGACAGACGGGCAGGGCCGGCCTACCACCACCACGGGGGACGAGGCGGGATACTTTGACCTGGGACCGCTGGATCACGGGGAAAGCACGAGGCGCGAGATCTGCATGAGCCTGGAGCAGATGGGCTTTGAGATCGAGGCCAGCCACCATGAAGTGGCCGCCGGCCAGCATGAGATCGACTTCCGGTACGCGGACGCCCTGACCGCCGCCGACAACATCATGACCTTCAAGCTCGCGGTCAAGACGCTGGCCCAGAAGAACGGCCTGCACGCCACTTTCATGCCAAAGCCGGTATTCGGCATCAACGGCAGCGGCATGCACACGAACATGAGCCTGTTCAAGGACGGAAAGAACGTGTTTGCCGATCCGTCCGACAAGCGGGGGCTTTCCAAAGAGGCTTACTCCTTTATCGCCGGCATTCTGGCCCATGTGCGCGGCATGGCGGCGGTCACCAACCCGCTGGTCAACAGCTACAAGCGCCTGGTGCCCGGATATGAAGCGCCGTGCTACCTGGCCTGGAGCGCCAGCAACCGTAGCGCGCTCATCCGCATTCCCGCCGCCCGCGGCATGGGTACCCGCGTGGAGCTGCGCTGCCCGGACCCCAGCTGCAACCCGTATCTCAACATGGCGGTCTGCCTGGCCGCCGGCCTGGACGGCATTGAAAAGGGCCTGACGCCGCCGGACGAGATCACGGAAAACATCTTCGCCATGGACGCCGCGGCCCGGGAATCCAAAGGAATCAGAAGCCTGCCCGGCACCCTGATGGAAGCGGTCGAATGCCTGCAGGCGGACGATGTGATCTGCGGTGCCCTGGGTGAACACGTGCTTTCCCAGTACGTGGAAGGCAAGAAGAAGGAATGGGACGCTTACCGCACCCACGTCAGTCAGTGGGAGATCGACCGGTATATCGTCATGTACTGATCAAAGAACGCAGAAGAGGAGGTGAGGCCGGTGGCCAGGATCGTCCTGTCCGGGAGCTCGGAGCAGAGCCGTCAGCAGATGAGCAGGCTGCTGTCCTCCTCCGGCTATCCGGTATACCGGGTCTGCGGCAGCGCGGGGGAACTGAGGCGCGCCCTGAACGACTGCGGCGACGGGCTGCTGATCCTGGCAGGCCCGCTGTCCGGCTGCAGCACGGATGAGCTCTGCTGGGATTACGGGGATCAGGTGCAGATCCTTCTGATTGCCAGGCCGCCCGCGCTGGAAGCCTGCGAGGCGCCCGGGATCTTCCGGATCGCCCTGCCCACTTCTCAGCAGGCGGTCATCGGCGCGGTCGAAATGCTGACCCAGCTGCACCAGATGCGCCTGCCGAAGCGCTCAGACAAGGAAAAACAACTCGTCAGCCAGGCCAAAGACATCCTGATGCGGAAGGAACACATCACCGAACCGCAGGCGCACCGGCTGCTGCAGGAGATGGCCATGAACCGCGGCATGCGCATGGCGGAATGTGCGGCAAAAATCGTCAGCTCGTCAAAGGAGACGGAGGAATAAGACATGCGTGATCCCCTTTATCCGCTGTACCGGGAAGAAATGGAGCATGAAAGCTGCGGCGTCGGCGCGGTCGTCGATCTGAACGGAAAAGCGACGCACCGCACCGTGGACCAGGCGCTGTCCGTCGTGGAGCGCCTGGCCCACCGGGCCGGCAGCGACGCCCCGGGCACGACAGGCGACGGCGTGGGCATCCTGACCCAGCTGCCTCACGAGCTGTTTTCCGCCTGGGCGCGGGAAGAAGGGATCGTTCTGGGCAATCCCGGCGATTACGGCGTGGGGATGTTTTTCCTGCCGGAAGATGAAGTGGGGGCGGAAAACGCCGGCCTGATCTTTGAACAGCTGGCTGTGTCGGAAGGGCTTACGGTCCTGGGCTGGCGGAACGTGCCCTGCCATCCGGCGCAGCTGGGCGCAGGAGCCCGCCGCACCATGCCGAGGATCCGTCAGTGCTTCCTGGCCCGCCCTGCGGGCATTGCCGCCGGTGCGGATTTTGACCGGCGGCTGTACGTGCTGCGCCGTGTCTTTGAAAAACAGGATACGGATACATATATCTGTTCTCTGTCCTGCCGGACCGTCGTCTACAAGGGCATGATGCTGGTTACCCAGCTCCGCTCTTTTTATGACGATCTGCAGGACGTGCGCTATACCTCGCAGCTGGCGATGGTGCATTCGCGCTTTTCCACCAACACCTTTCCTTCCTGGAGCAAGGCTCATCCGCAGCGGATGCTGCTGCACAACGGGGAAATCAACACCATCCGGGGCAATCACGACCGCATGAAGGCCCGGGAGGAAACCATGCGTTCGCTGGTCATGGGGGAGGAGATGCGCAGGGTCCTGCCCGTCGTCACCGAGAACGGAAGCGACAGCCAGATGCTGGACAACACGCTGGAATTCCTCTGCATGAACGGTTTTCCCCTGCCGCTGGCGGGGATGGTCCTGCTGCCGGAGCCCTGGCAGGGGCAGAAGCAGGAAACGCCGTGGCGGGATCTGTACCGCTATTACGCCACGATGATGGAACCCTGGGACGGGCCGGCGGCGATCCTCTATTCGGACGGGGATACGGTCTGCGCGTCCCTGGACAGAAACGGCCTGAGACCCCTGCGCTGCGCGCTGACCGACGACCGGCGGCTGATCCTGTCTTCCGAGGCCGGGGTCCTGTTTGAAGAAAACGCACATATCGTGCGGCGGTGGAAGCTCAGATCCGGCGACGTGCTGGAGGCTGATCCGCGCACGGGGGAACTGCTGGAAAGCGAAGCGCTGAAAAGCCGGTACGCCGGTCAAAAACCCTACGGGGAATGGATGAACAGCCTGATCCGCCTGGAGGACCTGCCCGTATCCCGGAGTCAGGCCGAACCGCCGGAGGAAGAAAACCGGCTGTGCCGGGCGTTTCACTACACCCGGGAGGACGTGCAGAACATCCTGCTGCCGATGGCGGAACACGGAGCCGAACCCATCGGCTCCATGGGCGCGGACGAGCCGCTGGCGGCGTTTTCCGGGACGCACCCTGTCCTGTTCGATTATTTCAGGCAGCGCTTCGCCCAGGTGACCAACCCGCCCATCGATGCCCTGCGCGAAGAAGTCAAGACCGACTGCTCCATCTATATCGGGGACGACGGAAACCTGCTGTCGGACGGTCCGGACAACTGCACCGTGCTGGAACTGCCCTCGCCGGTGCTGACGGAGGAAGCCCTCGCACGCATCCGTGCCCTGACGCATCCGGCTTTTTCGGTGCGGACGGTACCGCTGCTGTACCGGAAGGCGGATTCCCTTGCTTCCGCGCTGAACGCCTTCTTTTCAGCCTGTGACCAGGCGTGCCGGGACGGGATCAACATCCTGATCCTGTCCGACCGTGGCGTGGACGCGGACCATCTGGCGATTCCTTCCCTGCTGGCCGTCTCCGCGCTGGAGCAGCACCTGATCAGGATCAGGAAACGCACGGCGGTGTCCGTTGTCCTGGAAAGCGGGGAGCCGCGGGACGTGCATCATCTTGCCCTGCTGATCGCCTACGGCGCCAGGGCAGTAAACCCCTATCTGGCGCACGGCTGCATCCGGGCCCTGTGCAGAAACGGCCGGATCCGGAAAACGCCTGAGGATGCCGTCCGGGACTATGACCGTGCCCTGACGGCCGGAGTGCTGAAAATCGCCTCCAAAATGGGGGTCTCCACGCTCCAGGCCTATCAGAGCGCCCAGCTGTTTGAAGCGGTCGGCCTGAACGGGCAGCTGGTGGAAAAATACTTTACCAACACGCCGCATACCCTGAGCGGGGCGGATCTGAACACCATCGAAGCGGACAGCCGGTTCCATCATGACGCGGCGTTTTCGGGCAGATTGGACGGTCTGCCCAGCGTCGGAACCCATCAGCTGCGCACCGGGGAAGGTACGGAGGAGCATCTGTATTCTCCGGAAACCATCCATCTGCTGCAGCAGGCGGTGTGGACGGACAGCAGGAATCTCTTTGACCGGTATGCCGCGCGGGTGGAAAACGACGGCCCCCGGACGATCCGGTCCATGCTGGACTTCCGCTATGACGCCTGCCGGGAAATCCCCCTTGATGAAGTGGAAAGCGCCGACAGCATCGTGAAGCGTTTCCGCACTGGGGCCATGAGCTACGGCTCCATCTCCCGGGAGGCACACGAATGCCTGGCCCGGGCGATGAACCGCCTGGGCGGCAGAAGCAACAGCGGCGAAGGCGGGGAACTGCCGGAACGCTTCGGGACGGACCTCAATTCCGCCATCAAACAGGTGGCTTCCGGCCGTTTCGGGGTCACCCGGGAGTATCTGCTGTCCGCACGGGAGATCCAGATCAAAATGGCCCAGGGCGCCAAGCCCGGGGAGGGCGGCCATCTGCCCGGCGCCAAGGTGACGGAAAGCGTGGCAAAAACCCGCTGCTCAACGCCCGGTATCTCTCTGATTTCCCCGCCGCCCCATCATGACATTTATTCCATCGAGGACCTGGCGGAACTGATCTATGATCTGCAGTGCGCCAATGAACAGGCGAAGATTACCGTCAAGCTGGTCAGCTCCGCGGGCGTCGGCACCATTGCCAGCGGCGTGGCGAAAGCGGGCGCAGGCGGCATTCTGATTTCCGGCGGCGAGGGAGGTACAGGAGCCGCGCCGCTGAGTTCCATCCATCACGCGGGCCTGCCCTGGGAGATCGGTCTGGCCGAAGCCCACCAGGTTCTGTGCCGGAACCGCCTGCGGCAGAAGGTGACGCTCGAAACGGACGGGAAACTCATGTCCGGCCACGACGTGATGGTGGCCGTGCTGCTGGGCGCGGAAGAGTTCGGCTTTGCCACCGCCCCGCTGATCACCATGGGCTGCCGGATGATGAGGGTATGCCACCTGGGCACCTGTCCTTTCGGCATCGCCACGCAGAATCCGGAACTCCGGAAACGATTTATCGGAAAGCCCGAATATGTAGAACGTTTCATGCGCTTTATCGCGGAGCAGATGCGGGCCATCATGGCCAGGCTCGGCGCCCGGACGGTCAGCGAACTGGTGGGGCGGACCGATCTGCTGAAAATGAAGCCGGACGCGAAAACCGATCTGTCCGATCTCATTGGTTTTGCCAGGAACACCCATTACCGTCCGGAGGCAAAACACGACTTCCGCCTGCCGGAGCGTACCGACGCAAGGCTTTTCCAGGACCATGTCCATCTGACGACCGCAGACCGGGCGTTCGGCACCATGCTCCGGGGCGCGCGGCATATCCAGGCCCAGGGCTGCGGCGGCCAGTCCTTCGGCGCGTTCCTGCCGGAAGGGCAGGAAATCACCCTGTACGGCGTCGCGAACGACTATCTGGGCAAGGGCCTGTCCGGCGGCACCCTGGCCGTCTGTCCGCCTGTGGACAGCGTATGGCGGCAGGAGGATACGCTGATCGGCAATGTGGCCCTGTACGGGGCCACCTCCGGGTATGCCTTCATCGCCGGGAGGGCGGGTGAACGCTTTGCCGTGCGCAATTCGGGCGTCCGGGCGGTGGTGGAAGGCGTAGGCGACCACGGCTGCGAATATATGACCGGCGGCCGGGTGGCGGTGCTGGGCCCTGTCGGGGACAACTTCGCCGCAGGCATGTCCGGCGGCATCGCCTGGGTGCTGGATGAGGAAGGCACGCTGGAAGAAAAAATCAATGCCGGCCATGTGCGCGTCTGCCCGGTTGCGCCGGGACAGGCGGAGGAACTGCGGCAATTGCTGCAGATGCACCGGGATGTGACCGGATCTGTAAAGGCGGGGGAAATCCTGAGACGGTTTGAAGACTTCCTGCCGCTCTTCAAAGCGGTGATCTCCGACGAATACCTGTCTTATCTGAAAGGAGCGTGACAGTATGGGAAAGGCGACCGGCTTTCTGGAATTTGCCAGGGCTGAAAACCCATACCGGGATGAGCGGGAGCGGCTGGGCGATTTCGGGGACCTTCACACGGCCCTGGAAGCCGATGCCAGGGCCTGTCAGGCCGCCCGGTGCATGAACTGCGGTGTTCCTTTCTGCCAGTCTGATTTCGGTTGCCCTCTGCACAATCTGATCCCTGAATGGAATGATCTGCTGTATCAGGGTCAGGAGCGGGAAGCCCTGAACCGGCTGCTGATGACCGCGCCTTTCCCGGAGTTTACGGGCCGGGTATGCCCTGCCCTGTGCGAAAAGGCATGCAATCTGGCAGACGACGGGGTGACCAACCGGGACAACGAGCTGTATCTGATCGAAACCGGTTTTGCCAATGGCTGGATCCGGCCCAGGATTCCAGCAGTCCGCACCGGTAAAAGGATTGCCGTTGTCGGCAGCGGTCCCGCCGGGCTGGCCGCGGCAGATCTGCTCAATCAGACGGGCCATACAGTTACCGTATTCGAACGGGCGGACCGCCCCGGCGGCCTGCTGATGTACGGCATCCCCAACATGAAGCTGCCCAAGGAATTCGTGGAGCGGCGCATCCGGCTGATGGAGGCGGAGGGTGTTTCCTTCGTGCTGAATACCGCGCCGGGCCCGGATATATCGGAAGCGTACGACGCCGTGATTCTGTGCTGCGGCGCTAGAAAGCCCCGCAGCCTGAACGCGGAAAATATGGGGGCAGGCGGCATACATTTCGCTGTGGATTATCTGACTCATGCAACAAAGGCGGTTTTGTCCGGCGGTGTTTCCGCTGTTTCCGCCCGGGGAAAGCATGTCGTCGTGGTCGGCGGGGGAGACACGGGGAACGACTGCGTCGGCACCGCCCTGCGCCAGGGCTGCGCGTCCGTCACCCAGCTGGAAATGATGCCGAAGCCCCCGGAATGCCGTACGGCCGGAAATCCCTGGCCGGAATGGCCCCGGGTGCTCCGCACCGATTACGGGCAGATGGAAGCCGTCTCTGTACAGGGGCATGATCCGCGTATCTATGAAACCACGGTGAAAAGCATCGGCGTCAATGAGAAAAACGGGATTACGGAGCTGACGTCGGTCCGCCTGGCCAAAAACACGGATGGCCGGCTGCTGCCCGTTCCCGGCACGGAAAAGACGCTGCCCTGCGAACTGCTGCTGATTGCGGCCGGATTTGTCGGCTGCGAGGAAGAAACGCTCCGAAGCTTCTCTCTTGCGCCTGATCCGCGCGGCCGTCTGCTGCCGGCAGACGGAACGCACCGCGTGGGCGGCAGACTGTTTTCCGCCGGAGACATGCGCACGGGCCAGTCGCTGGTGGTGCGGGCGCTGGCGGACGGCCGGGCGGCAGCCCGGGAAGTCAACCAATGGCTGGGAGTGAGCGGATCATGACGAAATACATTTTTGTGACCGGCGGCGTGGTCAGCGGCCTGGGCAAAGGCATCACGGCCGCGAGTCTGGGCCGGCTGCTCAAAGCCAGGGGGCTGCGGGTGGCGGCTCAGAAGCTGGACCCGTATATCAATGTGGACCCGGGTACCATGAGCCCTTACCAGCACGGGGAGGTGTACGTCACCGGGGACGGCGCGGAAACCGACCTGGATCTGGGCCATTATGAGCGCTTTATCGATGAAGACCTGAACAAGTATTCCAACCTGACCACCGGCAAAGTCTATGCGAATGTCATCCACCGGGAGCGGCAGGGCGGATACCTGGGTTCCACCGTCCAGACCATCCCGCACATCACCGATGAAATCAAGCGTTTTATCTACCGCGTGGGGGAAAAGACCCGGGCGGACGTGGTGATCACGGAAATCGGCGGCACGATCGGCGACATCGAATCCCAGCCGTTTATTGAAGCCATCCGCCAGGTCGGCCTGGAAGCCGGGCGGGAAAACACGCTGTATGTCCACGTCACGCTGGTGCCCTATCTGAGGGCCAGCGGGGAGCACAAATCCAAGCCCACCCAGCATTCGGTCAAGGAACTCCAGGGCATGGGCATCATGCCGAATATCATCGTGCTGCGTACGGACGAAAAAATCACCGATGAGACCATCTTTTCCAAGATCGCTCATTTCTGCAACGTGAAGCCGGACTGCGTGATCGAAAATCTGACGCTGCCGATTCTCTACGAGGCGCCCCTGATGCTGGAAAAGGCGAGCCTCTCCGCCATTGTGTGCCGGGAACTGGGCATTGACGCCCCGCCGCCCGATCTGGCGGAATGGCAGGCCATGGTGGAACGTATCCGCCATCAGAGCAAAACCGTGAAAATCGGCCTGGTGGGAAAGTACGTGCATCTGCACGACGCGTATCTGTCCGTTGCGGAAGCCCTGCGCCATGCGGGCTATGCTCTTGATGCGCGGGTCGGGATCGAATGGATCGATTCGGAGACGCTGACGGATGAGAACGTCGGCAGCGTGCTTTCGTCTGTAAATGGCCTGATCGTGCCCGGCGGCTTCGGCGGACGGGGGATTGAGGGTATGGTGCTGGCTGCCCGGTATGCGCGGGAGCACCATGTCCCGTATTTCGGCATCTGCCTGGGCATGCAGACGGCCGTGATCGAGTTTGCCAGGCACGCTGCCGGTCTGAAGGATGCCAACTCCCGTGAATTCGATGAAAAAGCCCCTCATAAGGTCATCGACTTCATGCCGGGGCAGAATGATGCGATCGACAAGGGCGGAACCCTGCGTCTGGGCAGTTATCCCTGCATCCTGAAAGAAAACACGGTGATCGCCCGCTGCTACGGGAAAACCGATATCAGCGAACGCCACCGCCACCGCTATGAATTTGCCAATGATTACCGGGAACCGCTGGAACAGGCAGGCCTGACACTCTCCGGCCTGTCCCCGAACGGACGGCTGGTAGAAACCATCGAGCTTCCCCGGGAGGACTTCTTTGTGGGCGTCCAGTTCCATCCCGAGTTTAAAAGCCGTCCCAACAAACCCCATCCGCTGTTCGTCGGATTGATCCGGGCGGCATTGAAATCAAAGGAAAAAGAGGACATCTGCTGAATATCTCAGACTTCCCGCATCCCACGCAAACTGATGGGTGCGGGAAGTTTGGGTTACAGATTGCCGGAACCCTGTTTCTGAACCCCGATCGACCTGAACAATGTTCTGGCGACGCTGCCGGTTACGATTCTGATGACGCTTTCCTGAGAGGCACCGAAGGACAGCAGGTTAACGCTGCCGTACCAGACGATCTTTTCGTCAATGACCGCGAATTTCTGGTGGATTGCCTCTTTGCAGATGACATCGGCTTTATATTCGTGTAAGCGCTGAATGGCGCGAAAAGCATCTGAGGACGATTTCCCCCGGAAGGAATTGAACGGCCTTGTGATCACAGTGACCAGGACCGGATGCGGATTCTGTCCTACAGCACGAAACAGCCAATCGACGCGAGTGCCTTTTACAAACGGACTGACAATGATAATGCTTTTCCGTGCATTACGGATATCATGCAGGAATGGTTCGACGAAAGATTTCTGATCGTAAATGATATCATTGCTGATGTTGGTATCGCAGCGCTCAGCACAAACCTGATAGCCGAGAGACCTGTAAGTGCGGAGCCTTCTGCTATACATTCTTTCGAGCATGACGGCTTGGTCATCAATATAGTCATATACTCTGACCTCGGTTTTTCCATTGTACAAACGATGCAGCCTTCCGGCATACTGTGCGAGGATTCCTTCCCATGAAACGGGCATTGCAAGGAACAAAGTATCCAGACGAGACTCGTCAAACCCTTCACCAATGTACTTTCCGGTTGCACATATAACAATCGGCTTATCCGATGGCGCTGTTCGTATTTTATGAAGAAGGCAGCTGCTTTCTGTGTTTGTCTGACCGCCGACAAGCACAAGAACATCCGGAAAAGCTTCCTGAATCAGACTGGCCAGTGCCCGGACATGCGCTACCCGTTCGCTTAATACCAGGCAGTTTCTTCCTTCATTTACGCAGGATAACACATCATCCACAATCAGGTGGTTGCGGATGTCATCTTCAGCTATCTGACTGTAATATGTTGTGATTCCAACGGAGTCATTGTTTTCAGCAGGCGGGAATAACATTCCGGTAAAGCGAGGAATCATGATATGACTGAACGGCCTCCGGGCTGCCTGTTCTCCAGCGTCAACACGATAGCGGATTGGTCCTAGATACATGGGGATCATCGGATGATGACCGTCTTTCCTTTTCAGGGTTGCAGTCAGTCCATAAGAATATTTTGCCCGGATCTTTTTTAAAACCGTTTCAAAGCTGACAGCGGGCACATGATGGCATTCGTCAACGATAACAAGGCCGTACTCGCCAACCCACGCGGGGGTTTCATTCTTTTTTTCGATGGATTGTATCATTGCAATGTCAATGATACCGTTTCTGTCGTCTTTTCCGGAACCATATTGGCCAATGACGGAACGAAACCGTCTTCTCCCGCTCCGCTTTGGGAGATCCGGAAGTTCTTCCTGAATATCCAGAAATTCCTCCAGCCGTTCCTTCTATTGATCAACCAGCTGTTTCCGGTGCACAAGGACCAATGTATTTGTTTTCTTGTCCGCGATCAATGCAGCCGCGAGTACTGTTTTTCCGAAGGCAGTTGTTGCAGAAAGGATTCCTTTGTTATATCTTTTCAGCACTTCAAAAGCAATTTGCTGTTCTGTATACAAGGAACCTTTGAATGATACCCGTATTGGTTTTCCTGCGCATTGTTCGTCTTCCCACTCAACGGTAATACTGTTTTCCCCGCTCCAATGGTCAATTGTTTCAGAGCATCCTCTTGGAAGACAAAGGTACTTTCCATCATATTCAGCGCAGCATATCACACGCGGGGTATCCCAGATGGGCATTCGCACAGCCTGCTTCCGGTAGAACTCCGGATTTCTGAAAGCTGCAAGCCTTTTCAGACTGTTTTGCACCGCACTTGAAACACCTTCGGTTGAAATATAAATACGGTCTGCAATGACACATTTGAGATTTCTGGTCGGATCAGCAGGAGGAAGAATATCTGTTTTTTGCCGATGCCATGGCTTCTCTTCTTCATTTTCTGATACAAGATCCCCCAAAGGATAAATGCCTATCTTAGAAATGATTGATTCAATATCCGGCCGACTCATTCTGTCTACAGAGGACAGATATGCCCACTGATCTGGGTATGGGTTTCCGCATTCATCAATAAACAAACTTCCTCCGCATGTGCGGGCAGCTTCAGGCTGAAGCGGGAGAGCAATCAGATTCCCAAAACCGCCCTTCGGCATCGTATCCTGATTCGGAAACATTCTGTCATAGGATGCAAAGGAGAGACGGGCATCGGATTTCATAGCTGAAGTGATGACGGATGACCCCATTCTCCTGGCAGTGGCCGCAGGAACAGGTTCGCTGAAGAAAAACCAGATATGCGCACCGTTGCCGCTTCTCGATTTTTCAACGGAGCAAGGAATGTGAAAATTCCCGCATACGTTTCTGACAGCTTTCACATCATCCGGCCAGTTCACTTCATCAAGATCAATTGCCAGGAACCAACATGAGTCATCAGGCTGAAGCGCGTAAATCCCCATGACATCTTTACATAGCTTTGAAAGATGCCTTTCAACTGATTCGGAGGTGTAGGGGAGATAATCAGGATTTGAACATTGATGGCATTTCTTTTGAGGGAGTGGACAAACACCGGGGACCCAGGAATACCTGCAGGCAGGACTGTATCCTTTTTTTCCGTTTCGCTTGTTTTCCCAACGCAGAGCGTAGACATCATCCCGCCCGTGAAACAAAGACATAAATAGCTGAACTCTGTCCTGTAAGGGGCTGCTTTTGCTTATGCTTCCGGAACGGGGCGGAGGGGAAGCTCCCTGGCTGAACGCGGATTTAGTCTGTTCGGTTTCTGTTGTTTCAATCTTGGCAGTGGTCTGAAAAGGAATATGATGTGCTTCAAGCAATTCCAGGAGATTGTGGTTTTCTTCTTCCAGAGCATGACAGTATTCTGATAATGCATCATATTGTTCTCTGGATACGATTTCTTTTCGCATGTTTTATTCCTCATTCTTATAATACTGATCAATGAACGGAAAAAGAAAAACCTGGGGATCTGATAAAACAGCAGGGCATCCAAGCCAACTTGTTCAAAGGCTGTGCCATGGCAAGCGTAGCACAAAAACGAGAAAATGGCCAGAGGAAACACAGCATGATGCTGAAAAACAGTTTGATATTCATCCGTTCATATATTCGGAGAATCCCTGTGAATAGATCCGGTTTTTTGAAATTCTTGATATTCATGAAAAGTAATTATCAGAAGAAAAAAGCATTGACATTAGCTTGTTTATGTGCTAATATTATTTTGTTCCGATTGAGAAACATTGCTTATCAGCAAAGAAAAAGACGATTCTCAAGCGGGCTGAGACAGCAATGCGGCACGATGGAAGCAAACTGGCCGCTCTTGGTCGCATGGCTCAGTTGGTAGTACCTACTGGTTACTTCGTAGAAATCTCGTATGGTCGCATGGCTCAGTTGGTAGTACCTACTGGTTACTTCGTAGAAATCTCGTATGGTCGCATGGCTCAGTTGGTAGAACACACTGGTAACTTTTACGCAAAGCGTATGGTCGCATGGCTCAGTTGGTAGAACCCACTGGTCAAGTTATCAAACTGCCGGTTCATGAGTATCTCAAGTGACCGGCCCACTGGTAGACAAGACCGACATGCGCAGGAAGCTGAAATGACCGAACGATTTCAGCGGAAAGGGCTAAAAAGTTCGGAATAAGGTCGCATGGCTCAGTTGGTAGAGCACATCGTTCACATCGATGGGGTCACAGGTTCGAGTCCTGTTG
>JBGUJG010000067.1:0-9935 GCA_045113695.1 Christensenellales bacterium | reverse complement strand
GGCTCAGCCTTTGTACGCGCCCCTGGTCAATCCGCTGAAACATTCATGGAAGGCATGGTAACCGCCTGAGCATCACAGGCCCTCCCGGCTGTCCCGCCATTCGCTGACAGCCGCAGAACCGATGATCATCAGCGCGCCCAGTAGATTCAGCCTGCTCATCGGTTCCCGGAGGAACACGGCGGAAAAAACCAGGGCAGAAACCGGATCAATATAGCTGAGCAGGGCGATCGACTGCGTCCTCAGCCCATCCATGCTGCCGAAATACAGCACATACGCGATTCCGGTGTGCAAAAGCCCCACGGCCAGCAGCAGCAGCGACGCCAGCAAGTCCAGCGGCCCCTGGGAAAAGCCCCCGGTCACGATCAGGTAGGGGATCATAACCGCCCCGGCTGAAAACAGCTGAACCGTGGTTTTCTGATAGGCGTCCAGACCGCCCGCTTTCTTATTCATGATCACTACGGCCGAATAGAACACAGCCGCGCCCAACCCCAGGGCAATGCCCCGGATATCCCCGCTTCCGGTGCCCGTGCCGCCGGCCACGCCGGACACAAGGACCATGCCGGCCACTGCAATCAGGGCGCAGACAGCCATGATGCCCGTCAGCCGCTCTCTGAAGATCAGGGGCGACAGCATCATCACGATGGTCGGCTGCATATAGTAGCAGAGCGTCGCGACCGCGACCGTCGTATATCGGTACGCCTCAAACAGCAAGATCCAGTTGATCCCCATTGCTGCCCCGGACACGGCAAGCCAGACCGTTTGCCGGCAAGGCAGCTTTTCCCCGGCGCGCTTTCCGCTCAGCCGGATAAAAATCAGAAGGAAGAGACTGCCGATCATTCCCCGGGAAAAAGCCAGAAAAGCGGACGAAACCGGGAGACAGCGCCTGAAAATGCCGATCGTTCCGAAGATCAGCATGGAAAAAACAAACATCACAAGAGAACGAGGCTCGTTGGCTTTCCGTTCAGTCACAGCCGTTTCCTCCCGCTGTCAGGATATAGGCCCCGCCCTTTTCCGCCTGAAACGAGAAGCCGCCCGGCTCTTTCCGCACCGGGACCGTCTCTCCCCCGCAGGTTACGCAGAGCGCAGCGCCCCACACGAAGACAGATCCGCCGGCGCCCGCGTGCAGCACGGCCCGGACCAGCCTGCCTTCCTGCCAGAACAGGTCGATCTCATGGCCGCCGCGGGCCCGCAGGCCGCGGGCAGAGCCGTCCGGCCAATCCGGCGGAAGGGCTGGCAGGAAGCGCAGCCCGTCATGGCTCTGCAGCAGGCACTCAGCGATGCCGGAAGCAGCGCCCAGGTTTCCGTCAATCTGAAACACCAGGGAAATATTGAGCAGGCTCCGGGAGGACGACCTGGCCAGCATGTTCCGGATGCACGAGCCGGCCTTTTCCCCGTCCCCCAGCCTGGCCAGGAGGTTGATGTACCAGGCCAGCGGCCAGCCGTCCCGGCCTGCCCCGTGATCCATGCGGTCCCGCAGGGAGATCCCGGCCGCCCGCATCAGATCCGGACAGTCCCGCCGGTTGATGCCGGCGCCCGGGAACACCGCGTACAGGTGGGAAACGTGGCCCATGTCCGGCGTCAGTTCCGGCACTTCCTCCCGCCACTCCAGCAGCTGGCCGCGGCTGCCGATCCGGTCCGGCGGGAGTCTCCGGACAATCTCCTGCCAGACGGGGATCATTTCCATATCCAGCCCGAGCAGGCCGGCCGTTTCGGCACAGACGGCAAAGAATTCCCTCAGGATCTGGCCGTCCATCGCCGGAGCCCAGCAGACCGGCGTATCCGTGCCGTCCGGCAGGATATACCTGTTTTCCGGGGATACGGAGGGGCATGTGACCAGGAACCCGTCCTTCTCCGTCAGATAATCCTGATAAAAGAGCGCTAGATCCCGGAATACCGGATACATCCTCCGGAGAACTCCGGGATCCCCGGTAAAACGGGTATGGTCATACACCTGCAGGGCCATCCACGCGCCGCCGGCCACCCACGGAGTCCCGGCCAGGTACTGGTCCTGCGGGGCGCAGTCCCCGTAAACATCCGTATTATGGTGGCAGACCATCCCGCGCATCCCGTACATCACGCGGGCTGCTTCCCGGCCCGGGACCCGCATCTTTTCAAGCAAGTCCGGAAAAGGCTCAAAGGTTTCCGGCAGATTGCCGGTTTCCGCCAGCCAGTAGTTCATCTGCAGGTTGATATTGAGGGTGTATTTCGAATCCCACATCGGGAAAAAGGACGCGTTCCAGATCCCCTGCAGGTTGAGGGCGGCCGTTCCTGCCCGGCTGCCGGAAACCAGCAGATACCTGCCGAACTGGAAATACAGCCCGGAAAGAGGGGCAAAGTCCCCGCCCTGCCGGGCCGATGCGATCAGCCGGTCCACAG
This sequence comes from Christensenellales bacterium, assembly GCA_045113695.1. Classification (GTDB taxonomy): domain Bacteria; phylum Bacillota; class Clostridia; order Christensenellales; family Aristaeellaceae; genus UBA4246. Next base: position 7,559 of record JBGUJG010000067.1, on the reverse strand, counting down.
GGGCATCCGGCAGAGGACCCAGGTCGATCTCACATCGCTCCATCAGGGAGGAAAAATCACGGACGTGCTCCTCAAGGAGGACGTCATAGCCTTTTTCTGCTGCCGCTTCCGTCAGGCGGAGGACTTCCGCCCGCGGGTCACCGCAGCGGCTGGACGTGGCGGATGCCAGATACAGGGTCACACAGGAGCTATTCCGGCAGCCGATTTCCGAAGCGGTCCTGACTTTTTCTCCGTCGCAGACCATGCGGACGCAGCAGGCAAACCGGACGCCGGCCTCGCTTCCGGACAGCATGAACACATCGTCCGAAAGCGCCCGGAGTTCATCCGCACAGACGGAAGGCCATCCGCCTCCCCGGGCCCTGAGTCCGGGCCGGCGGTCGTCTTCTTCCTGCCCGTCGGAAAAAGGAATCCGGTCCAGACGGACGTCCGCCTTCATCGATTCCGGGGTATCCGACGTCAGGCGGACGCACAGCACCCGGGCAGGAAAACTGACAAACATCTCCCGGTGAAAGGAAATCCCTCCGCGTGCATGGTCCATGGTCAGCACCCCGCGGATCAGGTCTAGCGCCAGACGGTACCGTTCAGGGTCCGGCGTCTCTTCCCGCCCGCCCATCGCGAACGGCGTCGGACAGTTGAGGGCGATGTCGAGTTCTCCCAGCGGCAGATACCGCCGCATGCCGGCAGGAGCGCCCGGCATGTGCAGCAGAATCTCCTCTTCCGCCCCATGGAGATCCCCGTCAAAAATCATCTGCCGGATCCGGGGAAGGCTGTCCGCGTAGGAAGGATTGAGCCGGTCGGCAGGCCCGCCGTACCAAAGGGAATCATCGTTGAGCGGCAGGCGTTCCAGGTCCGTCCGCCCGTACACCATGACCCCCAGGGACCCGTTGCCCATCGGCAGGGCGTCATTCCAGACGGCGGCAGGCTGATCATAACGCAGGACATACGAATGGTTCATGCTCTCCTCCTCTTTGTCCGGGCGGACATGCCGTCACGAACAGGCACCCATGTTCATTGCATTCACAATGCTGCCGCACCGGATGAAGTACGGCCGGGGTATCATCCTGTATTTTTCAGGACAAGCAGAACCGGGCTGGTCAGCGGAAGCGAACGCAGCCCGGAGCTTTCCTTCGGAATGGTTTCCCGCCTGCCGGGATCTTTCAGAAGCCGGCAGGCGGGCAGGATGCTGTTCAGGGAATGTTATTCAAGTCTGGCGCCCACGTTTTCAGGGGCAGCACCGGTCAGGGTCAGGAAGCCGTTCATGACGATCATCCCTTCCCCGTTCCGGGCTACGCCCCCGTGAACCGCGGCGTCGGTGTCCAGGGAAACGAACCAGCCGTCCTGAACTTCTTTCCCGTCGACATTGACCGCTTTTCCGCCGAACACATAGTAATTGCCTGGTCCGTAGACTTTGGACGAATCCTGTGTGCCCAGGAGTTTGAAGTTGTCATCCTCGGTCCCGTTTTTCCGGAAGGAGAGAACGCCTTCGGCGGCAAAGTCCGTATTGACGGCGGTGTTGGTGTAGAAAGCAACGTTGTAGCTTTCATTGTCGAAGCTGGTGCAGTTTTCCACCTGGATATCCGGGCAGCTGTTGGAATCGATGCCCTTGGCCTTGTTGGCGAAAGCGATGCTGTTGATCAGCATGTGATATCCGGAGATGCTTTCTCCGCCCATCTTGAAGCCGTTGCCGTTGCCTGCGCTGATTTCATTCCCCGCTTCGTCCAGAATGTATCCGTTTTTATAGGCCACGCAGTTCCGGATGACGACCTGCCCGATGGGGCCGGTTTCGATCTTGGCGTAGAGATCCCAGCCGTCGTCGGCGTTGCGGAAAGCGATGCACTGGTCAAACACGTTGCCGGCCCCGCAGGTGAGCTTGGCGGCGAAGCCGTCGGCATCCTCATACCCCCGGTCCGCATTCAGATAGGATGTGCACTTGAGCACCAGGTTATCGGCAGGCCATTCATCCCTGGTGTCCGTGCCCTTGTAGCGGCTGATCTGGATGCCGGTATTGCCGTTTCTGTAGGTTTCCAGCATCTCCAGGCAGTTATGGCTGCCGGATACCTGGATGCCCTTTTCCCCGTCCTTCGTGTTTGTTACGTCAAAACCCGACAGAATCCACCAGTCGCCCGCCAGCACGACGCCAGCGCTCCTGCCGTCAAAATCGAGCACAGGGCGGGATACCGCACCGTCCGCTGCTCTGAGGACGATCGGCTGTTCCTTTGTTCCGCAGATGCCGCGCTCGATCAGAAGCCTGCCGTCCATCATGTAGCGTCCCGGCAGAAGGATGATCTGCTGGCCGGGCACGGCTTCGTTGACCGCTTTGTAGAGCGCCGCCGGATCATCCGGCGATACGGTCACCTGTTCCGCCTGATTGACCGCGAAGGATACTTCAAATCCGAGACTCACCGGTTCATAGGAGGAAAGCGCCGAGAATTCCCCGGGCCTGTACGTCCCGTCCGGGGTCATGGTCAGGTTGAAGGTGTTGTTCCCGGGCGCCAGGGTCACGGGGATATAAGCCTTTTCATTGGCTTTGACTGCGCCGGCGAAGACTTCCGCCCCGCCAGCATCCGTCACAGCAAGGCTGCCGTCCGCATTGGCGAAGAACTCCAGGGTATACTGTTCCCGGTTGGCAACGGGTGCAGATACCACGCTGTACTGCGGGGCGATCAGTTCCGTGGCCCTCTCCTCGGCCGGAGCGTCCGCAGCAGGGTCCGACGTGGTAAAGGAGATGTCCGTGAAAGTCACATCCGCGTTACGGGCCGCGAAGAAGCCCACATAAACCGCGTGTTCGTTCAGATGGCTCAGCGCTGCGGGATCATAATATTTCCGGGTGCTGACAGCGCCGTCCGGGGCAATATAGGATACAAAGTAACCTGTGTTGTTCTTTTCGATGCGCAGGATAAAATCAGTCAGGGCACTGTCCACGGTTCCGTCCGGGGCATTGGACGCATTGCCAACGATGTTGTACGTTCCGGGGCCAAGCGGTGCGCAGGAGACGTCCAGGGCCGTCATGACGCTGCTGAACACGCTCATATCCGCGAGGGTTTTGGCCGGAGTGATGTTGTCCGGCGTGACCCCGGTCTTTTCCTGGGCGCCGACGCCCAGCTTCATGGTGATCTTGTCGCCGGTATCGGCTATCTTTTCGCCGTCCCAGCGGTATTCCACCTTGGTAACGGCAGCCATGTAGGAATTGTTCCAGAAAGTGGCATTGTCCCCGTTCACGCCCACGTCGTCCGCTGCCATCAGGCCGAAGCCTTCCTGGCCGTTGGAATAGGTCCAGGTATTCACATGAGCGGCGGCGGTGAGGATAAAGTTGGTGGTTTCCGGATCGATCTTCGTGTAATAGAAGGCCACGCCGTCGGTGGAGCCGGGTACCAGCTTGCCCTTGCCTTCATTGGAATAGACCCGCACGCTGCCTTCGCCGGCGCTTCCCTCAAAACCGTTTGTTTTGAGGCTCACGCCGGAGCCGAAGGCCGAAAAGCCCCAGGCCGTCTCCGCCTCCCGGGTAACGGTCAGGGCCGTTTCAGAAGAAGCGGCTTCTTCTTCACCGCGCAGGGCCGTAACGGTAAACACGCATGTTTCCCCCACGGTCAGGCCGTCCAGCGACGCTTCACAGGCAGAGGTTTCGACCGTCAGATCCGTGCCGGCAGCCGTAACGCGGTATTTCTCCGCCTCGGGAACGGCATTCCATTCCAGATGCACGGAACCGCTGCCGGTATTGTGCGCGATGGCAACGGCAGGCTTTTCCAGCGGCAGCGTAAAATCAAACGGGATGCTGCTGCCCGGATGGTCCTCTTCCCCGTCCCGTCCGGCCGCCGCCGTCAGGATATACCTGCCGGAAGCTCCTGGCGTAAAGGAAAGGATGTGCTCTTCCTTTTCGGCGGTGGAATTCTTTGTCTCCAGTACATTGCCGGATTCATCCGACAGGGTGACGCTCACACGGTCCGCTCCGTCATACCCGACCAGGGCGCGTACGGCCGCTTCGATGGTCTTTGCGTCCCCCTCCGCCAGCCGGACGGCAATCAGTTCAGGCGCGCTCACCGCGTCCCAGGCCGTCCGGGCGGGCTTCTCCGCCGCCCCGGCGGTCACTGTCACTTTGAAAATATAGTTGTTTCCGCCGATGCCGCCCAGGTAATATGTGCCGGCTTCTTCCAGCGCAAGCTCCGAATAATAGGGGCTGTTTTTCACGTATTCCCCGGACGTCTGGACGACGACTTCGCCTTCACCGTTCAGGATGCCCATCTGGCGGTGGTCCTCCCCGCCTTCCACCCACCAGATTTTCACTTCGGCTGGGCCGTCTGTCGTGAACTTCACGGAGTTCTTCCCGACAGCCGCTTTCCCGCCGAAGTTCACCCGCTGCTCAGACGTATATCCGTCCTCCCAGGTCTTACTGCTGCCGTCCACTTTGGACTTGGCGCTCCACAGCAGGGTAAAAAACCCGCCCGTTTCCGTCGTGTCGCCGTCCGCTTTAGCCTCAGCCGCAAACGCCTCCAGCCCGGATGCTTCCAGCACCCGGGACGCCGGGGAATCCTCAGCCCCTGCAGATGACAGAATCAGCCCGGCTGTCATCATCAAAAGCACCGCAGACCAGACTATCATTCTGAGAATTCTCCGTGTTCCTGCCAACGACATGAATCATTCCTCCTCTTCAGTTGATCTCTGGTTTCCATTATATCAGAAGAAAAGGAATTGAACAATATAAAAAAAGACAGGCATCCAGGCTTCGCTGCAGCCGCCCTCCGGGTGCCCCATCGCCGCGCATCCGAACAGCAAAAAGAAAAAGCCCTGCATACACAAGGCTTTTCTTCTGGTGGGACCAGTAGAACTCGAATCTACGACCTCCACGATGTCAACTAACATCAAAAACCATTGCAGAGACAGCACGATTTTTTATCTGAGCACCGGCGAGACCGATTTTCAGATAAAGTATCGGGGGTAAAAAAAGGGATAGCAAGCGATTTGTTTCGCCTGTTATCCCTTATTTTTGCGGGCACTTCAGCCAACGGTTGCAATGTTTCTGTGCCGCACATTGCGAAGCGTGTTTGTAACCACGGTGTTTTTTTGTACCGCACACCGAAAAGCGGTGAGTTAGTATCATTTGAGCCCGACCTTTTTTGAGTTGGATATCGGGTACCAACTAACATTTGAGCCCGGCCTTCTTTGAGTTGGATGCCGGGTACCAACTCACATTTGCACGCCATCTTGGTTAGCGGTTCTTCGTAGGATAAAATTCGTGATTTGGATCATACCACATTACTTCAAATTTTTCGCCGTCTCGCAATCCATAAATTCTTGTTTTCCCGTTGAGCCTAAATGAAAATAGTTTGTCAAGCTGTTGCTCTTCCACAAATTTTCTCACATCATCCTTAGCTGCTTTTGATAAATCATCAAGGTGATCACCTATGTAGTGATGGTTTGTTTTTCCGCGAGTGCCATGCGTGGCTCTCATGATTTCTGCCCAAGTTAATTGGTTGTATTCAATCACTGTATCCAAAATTTCTTTGCTGTCGAAGTCACTGCGATCCGACGTGAAGCTAAATTTCCCTGTACGTACAACACGATGAAATACCCATACCATGTGGCGCTGATCAAGATCTGTTCGTGTAGACTGCGCCTGTCTTGTAAATTTTGTCCCGGTATTCGCTGTATGTTTTGTGTGCTTCCCATCCGTGTGTTTGGTCTGTTTATCAGAGCGAGCCATAATACTCTCCCATCGCTTCTTTTGTAATCTTCCGATGAGAGACCGCGCCGTCCGGCAGATCGCCACGGGCGTTTCGCCAAGGATCTTCGCTGTGTGATTGTTCCCGGAGCCAATATGCTTCTTTGTCCCCGTAATCGCGCAGTACAATATCAACATCTTCCCTGGCTGTCCTTGTCAGATTGGCCGAGTTCCCTTCGTGTAAATCGGCTGCCCTGATTGTGAACATCCCACGATGTGCAGCAAACAGCACAGGAGAAACAGGCCCGTTCGACCAAGCTTCAAAGTCTTCGTCAAAGATCGAGCCGTCCCCCCATGCGATAGACCATGCCTGGCTGTAATAACAGAGCTTCTGAAGTTTCCATGTGCTCATAGAGCCTTTAGATTCAAGTATGTATTTTGCCACGTCAAAAATACTGGCCATATCTATCACACTCCGCTTGATTTCACATCGTCAACTCATTTTACAGCCATACATATCGCCGTGTCAACAGACATTTTCAGTAAATCATAACCACGGGGTGATCCAGCGTGGTCTTGTCATATTCCACAACCGAGATGTTCGGATAATGAAACACCGGTTCAGACTCCGGCGTCTCTTCTTCCAGCATCTCGATCAAACGCACTTCCAGATCTTCTCTCATCGGTTCCAAGATTTCTATCAGTTCTTTCACAGTCATAGCTTTTCTCCTTTACGCATATTTTTGATAGGCATGGGCGACATCCGCCTGATTGAGCACAACATACTTCATGGTCGTATCCAGCCTGTCATGGCCAAGAATGTTCGCCACTTCCTGAATAGGCATTCCACGCCTGATAAGATTGGTTGCCAGCGTCCGCCGGAATTTGTGCGGGTGGACATGAGCCACGCCGGCCACGCCCGCTGTCCTGCGGAGCATGGCACGCACACCGCCGGCATGCATACGCTCCGTCCCCTTGCCAATAAACAGGGCGGGCAGGCTGTCTGTCCGCTGATCAAGATACTCCTGCAGGAGCATAGCCGCTACTTCGGTCAGATACACCGTACGCTCCTTATTGCCTTTGCCGAGTACGATGCATTCCAGTCGGCCGAAGTTCACATCGTCCCGGTTGAGCTGGACAACCTCATTGATTCTGCACCCAGTAGCTCCCAGAAACGAAATGATCGCCCGGTCTCTGAGCGTCTTTGCGTTCATTGTGAGCCGGGCGAGATCCACGTCGCTGTATACTTCTTTGATTTTCTTGGGGCAACGGATGGCACCAAGGTTGGTGGTCGGGTTGGCCTGTATAAGGGTTTCTTTTTGTAACCAGTTGAAGTACGCCGAGAATACCTGCCTGACACCGTCAAGCGTGGCGTCGCTGATCCCCCGCGCCTTTTCGTTGGCCAGATACCGGCGCAGGTGGTACACGGTAATCTGCCGCGTACTCACCTGTACGGCGTCCATCATCTTTCTGATAATGTACCGGTATCGTTCGATAGTTTTCGGACTGCGCCCCTGCACTTCCATGGCTGCCAGATACGCGTCCAGCAGATCGTCATGCTCTTCCACGGCGCCTTGGCAGGCGTCCAGTTCGAACCCATCCATATTGTCCGCTACTTCTGCCATCACCTGCTTCATATCGTTTGCCGTTAACAAAGAAGACAGCCTCTGTTCGAGACTGTGCATGAAGGTTGCTCTGGCTTCCATAGACATGGTGCCGCACCCCGTTTCTATAAAATTGTCCCCCAAAGGGATGGCCAGATTATAGCACGGGGTACGGCTGTTTTGCAAATCACAGGGAGTGATCGTGACTTATTGTTTCCTTTAGATTTCAATCCGAATATGCCATTTTTCAAAATCGTTTCTCATTTTTTCAAGATCGAACGGTTTATCAAGCCATTCAA
>JBGUJG010000066.1:0-5317 GCA_045113695.1 Christensenellales bacterium | reverse complement strand
ACTCCTCACTGAGGCTCTGAGGGCCCGGAAAACAGGTCAGTGACCTGTTTTCACCGAAGAGCGGGCCGGCAGGCCCAGAGGGATCGCGAAAGCGAACGGTCACTCCTCACTGAATCAGACTTTGTGCCTCGTGACCGTGATGTCGCCGCTGACGGAATCCGCCTGGATCAGCAGCGGGGCGCTGTCGCTGACCAGGAGGTTGTTGACGTGGGTGTCGCCGCTGATCGTGCGCAGGGCGGTCTGGGCGGCGTTCACGGCGGGCGGGAGGTTGATTTCGATGTCGCCGCTGGTGCTAAAGGTACGGATCTCAGCGGCGGAAGCGGAGGCGGTGACCGCAATGTCCCCGCTGACGGACTTGAGCCTGCATTCTTTGAAGCTTCCGTTCATCAGAAGATCCCCGCTGACGGCGGTGGCGGTCAGGCGCTCTGCGCTGCCGGACCAGCGGATGTCGCCGCTCATGGACTGCATGGTCAGGTCTTCCGCGTCCAGATCGGCGCGGATGTCGCCGCTGGCGCTCTTGAACTGGGCGACCCCGACCAGCGATTCATTGGGGGTAAAGGCGTCCAGATCGCCGCTGGTGGTATCCAGCAGCAGGTGCTCCGCCGGAGCCCCGGCCCAGCGGATATCGCCGCTCAGGCTCTGCACGTCGGCCGGGATCCGGCTCCCGATGGGCATGCGGATGCGGACGTGGTTGTCCGCGCTGACGGTCACGCCGAAGCGCTGGACGATCTGCGTCAGCTGGCGGATCGCGTCGTTGATCCCTCCGGCGATGTCCCACGGCGCCCGGCTTCCGGAAGGACGGGAGCTGTTTTCCGTCTGGCCGCCGCCCGGGATCCTGCGCTGGGCGATGCGGAGGACGCCGCCGTCCAGCACGGCTGTCAGGCTGGTTTCCGGGCCGTGCGTCAGTTCCACCGCGATGTCGAGGTCCTCCCCGGGCACGACTTCCACGTCGGCGTCGGTCAGTCTGGCCACCAGGCGGGTGACCGACGCGGGGTCAAAGCGCTTTAGCCCGTCCGGATCGGGGCCCGGTACGCTCACTTTGAGCGCTTCTTCTTTTTTGGGGTAGCCCGCGACGATTTCCTCCATGCCCTTGAGGCTGTCAGACACGGCCGCCAGGATCTCTTCCTCCGGCAGGCCTTTTCCGGCCAGGTCCTCGAAGCGCTCCTGGCAGTTGTTCATCACTTCGTCCAGCAGGGCCTTGGTTTCGTCATTCATCACGGTGTTTTCAAACAGTTTTTCCACCATGCCGCGTACCGTTTCATTCATGTCTGTTCCCTCCTGTGGTGGTTGTCCCGGTCAGTTTCTGATCCAGCAGCCGATCGATCAGCTTTCTGGTAATGTTCCAGTTTTCGATATCCGCAGTCAGTTTCTGCTCCCCGAACGGGGTCAGCTTGTAATAGCGCCTGCGCGCTCCCGTGGTCTCGTCTCCCCAGAAAGACTCGATCAGCCCGCCCGCTTCCAGGCGGCGGAAAGCCGTGTACAGGGTGGCTTCCTTCAGTTCAAACGCGCTGCCGCACTTTTCGCTGATCATTTTGTTGATCTGGTATCCGTACCCGGGCCCGTCCCTCAGGTGATTCAGGATGATGGTATCCGTAAAGCCCCGCAGCAGATCGGCCGAAAGCGTCATGGCACCGCCTCCTTTCCTCCGTTCTTTGTCGTGCTGAGATACATTATAAAACATTATACATCGCCTGTCAAGGTATATCAAACAAAAAACTGCTGTGCGCTGCGGGTTGACATCGGCGGAAAATGTGGTACGATACTTCCGACAAACCCCGGCATTACAGCGGAAAAGGATGTGTACATGTATGCATGATATTACCGGCCTGGACCTTCAGGCGAGACTGGCGGAGATTGACCGCGTCATCGCGCAGGGACCCTATACCGACGACTGGGACTCTTTATGCAAATGGCAGGCGCCCGAATGGTTCCGGGACGCCAAATTCGGCATCTTTCTTCATTGGGGACTGTACAGCGTGCCCGCCTACGCCAACGAATGGTATTCCCGGAACATGTATATCCAGGGGATGGATCAGTTTGAGCACCACGTAAAGACCTACGGCCCCCAGAAGGACTTCGGCTACAAGGACTTTATCCCCCTGTTCCGGGCGGAGCGGTTCGACCCGCAGGCCTGGGCGGAGCTGTTCCGGAAAGCGGGGGCGAAATATGTCGTTCCCGTGGCGGAGCATCATGACGGCTTTCAGATGTATAAAAGCGGTATTTCCCATTGGAACGCCTATGAAATGGGGCCAAAGCGGGATCTAGTGGGGGATCTGACCCAGAAAGTGAACGAAAACGGACTGATAAATGGAGCTTCTTCCCATCGGGCGGAACACTGGTGGTTCATGGGCCACGGGAAGGATTTTGACAGCGATATCAGAGAACCCATGAAGCGGGGCGACTTTTACTGGCCTGCGATGCCGGAGCCTGCCATGCAGGACCCAACCTCCGAGCCCTGGCCGACGGAAGAATACCTGAACGACTGGCTTGTCCGCACGGCGGAGATCGTCGACCGCTTTGACCCGAAGATCCTGTATTTCGACTGGTGGATCATCCACAAGGCCTTCCGCCCCTATATCAGAAAGCTTGCCGCCTACTACTATAACCGCGCGGCGGAAAGGGGCTATGACCCGGTCATCGCCTACAAGCACGACTCGTTTATGTTCGGCTCCGCCCTGCCGGATGTGGAGCGCGGGCAGTTTGCCTCCGTCAAGCCCTACGCCTGGCAGACGGACACGGCCTGCGCCCTGAATTCCTGGTGCTATACGGAGCAGAACGTGTACCGGGAGCCCGCTTCCCTCCTTCAGGACCTGGTGGACATCGTCTCCAAAAACGGGAACCTCCTGCTCAACGTCGGGCCGAAGGCGGACGGCACGATCAGCCCGGAGGATACGGCGATCCTGACCCATATGGGCGCGTGGCTTCAGAAGAACGGCGAAGCCGTTTACGGCACCCGGCCTTGGCGGCTGTGCGCCGAAGGGCCCACGGAAGTGAAGGAAGGCTTTTTTACCGACGGCGTCAAGAAGGAATTTACCTCCCGGGACATCCGCTTCACGCAGAAAGGCGGCCTGCTGTACGCGACCGCCCTGGCGCCCGCCCCGGACGGACGGTATGATATCCGCACCCTGGCCCTCAAAGAAGAACCGACCCCGGCGGAATTCAGCGGCCTCATCCGCAGCGTGCAGCTGGTGGAGGACGGCTCCGAAATCGCCTGGACCCGGGACGGCGAAGGCCTGCACCTTCAGGGCCCCGCCCGGCAGGGCAGCGACCCGGTTTCCTTCCGGATCGTGCTGGAATAAAACGGGACCGGTTTGCATGACGGATGATTTCAGCACCGGCGGAATGCGGAAATTACTGAACGCCGATCAGGGAAAACAGATAATGATCCAGCGATGAAATACCGGTATTCAATCCGTCTTCAACTTCCGCCACGGTAAAGACGATCTCCTGTTCTATTTCCCGGAATTCCGCGAAAGAAAAAAACAGCTTCATCCCGTCGAATATCTCATCGTTCATGATTTCCCTGATACTGCTGAGGGTTTCCTCTGAGCAGTATACCGCCCGGTGATCGTTTTTGTCAGATATTCTGATATACGATTCCGCTTCGCAGCGTGACTTCCACTGCATCAGATCCCCGGCCGGAGCAAGACGGCAGGAGAGATAATACATGGGCGGCTTCATGGTCTCCGGATATTCGATCAGCACATATTCAGAAAGATCATGAAGTTGGGCTGCGTCCGGCAGGATATAATCATGTTCATTCAATGACCGCTGTGTGGATAAAGACCATTTTCCATACTGATCGACGGATGAATCAACCCTGGGCATTGAACGCAAATGACCAAGGAATAAGCCGACCGGCAGTGAGATCATGATAAGCAGGATAATGATCACAGTCTTATCTTTCGATACTTTCATTTTCTCCTGTTTTTCCGATGCTCGAGAAGCATCCGTCTGCGGGTTGAGTGTTTCATTGAAACGGTCCCGCGTCATGAAAGTTTGCCGCACCTTCCGGTACGGCAGGCTTTTTTTATGGCGCTGTCCCCTTCTGCCGCCGTAACCCGGATTCATGAAATCATGGTCGGATCAATCTTCTTCTGGAAATATCAGATGAATACTCATCCCGTCCGTTCCGCAGACGGCGTCCGGGAAAAACTGACGGGCGGCGGGGAGATATTCTGCCGGCTCTTTCAGCTTCTGTGAAAAGTGGCAGAGCCACAGCCTCCGGACCCCGGCGTCCCGGGCCAGCTGCCCGGCCTGGGCAAAGGTCATGTGGCCGCGCTCTTTGGCCAGGGCCTCGTCCGCGCCGTCCCCGTAGGTCGCCTCGCAGATCAGGAGATCGGCGTCTTTCGCCCCTTCCGTCAGGTCAGGGCAGGGGGCAGTATCCCCGGTAAAGACCAGCCTGAGGCCCTTCCGCTCCGGGCCGGTCACTTCTCCGGGCCGGATTTCCCGGCCGTCCAGACAGACAGAGCTGCCTTTCTGCAGCAGGCCCCACATCGGTTTGGGCAGGCCCAGGGCTTCCGCCTTTTCCGGCAGGAAGCGGCCGGCCCGCCGGACCTGAAAGGCATAGCCGCAGCTCGGGACGCGGTGGGCGGTCGGGACGGCGGTAAACGCAGCCTCCGCCGGCCAGGAAGGGTCCAGCCCGTCCAGGGGAAGGGATTCGCCCGGCTTCATCTCGCGGAGGAGCACCGGGAAGGGCAGGGGGCCGGCCAGGGCCAGCACGGGTTTCATGGCGGCCCGGAGGCCCCTGGGCCCCAGGATATGAAGCGGTTCCGTCCGCCCCATCGACAGCATCGTCTGCAGCAGCCCCGGCAGGCCGAAAATATGGTCCCCGTGGTAATGGGTCAGGGCGATCACATCCGCCCCGATGATATTTGCACCGGCCTTCCGGGCCGCGGCCTGTGTTCCCTCCCCGCAGTCAAACAGAACGGTCAGCCCCTTGTACCTCAGGACCCCGGCGGTCAGCGCCCGGTCCGGCAGGGGCAGCAGGGCGGCAGTGCCCAGAAGCGTAAAATCGATCATTTTGGTCCCTTTCATCGCGGAGAACGCGGTCATTCAAAACCGTCCCCGGCTGAGAAGCATTGTGATACTGATTTATGCCTACCCCATGCACATCTGCGGGCGTCTTTTGCGCCATCTCTGTGACTTTCCAGGGCCTGCCGGCCCGCTGTTCGGTGAAAACTGTCCACCGGACAGTTTTCTTGGCCCTCACAGCCCGTCCTCACCGGGATCTGCCCACCGTTCGCAAAGGCGTTCTAAGCCGCTGCCGCGGCTGATAACGCCATGCTCACGGGGACTTCTCCCGCCTTCATCGCCC
>JBGUJG010000065.1:0-8830 GCA_045113695.1 Christensenellales bacterium | reverse complement strand
GTGATGGTTTTTGTTTGGCGACATTACTTTATCACTTGACTCTCTGTTTTTCTATACCCTTGTTACCGATGTATTATAACTCAACAGTTTCCGGACGGAACGTCTGCCCGGCAGGACACATCTTTCGGTTTTCCGCTTTACATGACTGTCAGGCAGCAGGCCTTCCGCGTATCAATATACGGGGAAGCGATGAACGGAGACCGGCAGCCGCGAAAATCCGGCGCGCAGGCTGAGGGTCCGCCGCAAATCGCTGTACCAACATTCAGAAAGGAGAAAAAACAAAATGAAAAAAATGACAGCCATTCTGTGTGCACTGCTTCTGACCTGCTTTGCGGCCGCTGTTTCCGCCGAAGCTCCCGTATCACACCTTTACACCCCGAACCCTTCCGAAACGTTCAGGGCTCTGGTCGGCGGAAAAAGCTTTGAGGCCGGAATTACCGGGCTGGAGTCGGTCGGCGAGGACGAAGACGCGAGATTCACCATCTCGGTCACCGTCTGCGAAAGAGACCGGTTCGACCCGGCAGTCATTGAAAACCTGGCGGAACGGGATATCGTTCGCTTTGGAGACGGAACATCCATTATGGTCATGGAAGTGATTCGGGATGAGTTCGGCGTAACCGTAAAAGACGGCTTTGATAACAGCTATTGTTTCTTCAAAGCGGAAGACGGAGACGCTTATATTGCCGCAACGGATACCGAGAATTCCTTCTATACGGAAGTCTTCACTGTCAAAGTACCGCTTGAGAAGGACATCAGCTTCCTGGACTGGAGCGATCCGGAAAACCTGGACGCACCGGTGAAGCTGGGATTCAATGAACTGCTCGATCATCTGCTGGAAGGCACAAACTTTTCTCCGTACAATACCAGGGTCACCTTTGATGAGAACGGAAAACTGGTTGAGTTCCTGTACAGCTACTCTCCCTGGAACTGACCTTTTCCCGGAAGAACCGACAGCGCAGTGAAAAACAGTGCCGGTAAAATGACCCTGCTCAGGCATGTGTGAAAACGCATTCCTGAAAACTCCAGGCGCCGTCCATATGGGCGGTGCTTTCTGATTGCCTTCCGGGATGCCTCACGCTCTGCGCCGCTCCTGCCGGGCGCACTGTTTTTTCCCAAACGGCATTGGGGCTCCGTATCCGCCGTCCGCAGCCTAGGCGGAAGCGCTGAACGGCGAATACGAACCTTCACGCTTTTTCCACAAGCGATGTGCAAACGCCCCAGACGGACATGATCATCGCTTCCGCACTGACAGTCCTTCAGTGGGAACCGGAAAGACATCAATTCTTCGTTTTCCCTCTTGAAATCTCCCGGTTTTGGAATATAATCATATTGTTAGTTATTTCTAACCGGCTTGTCCGTCCAGACCGCGGATCGCCATCATTGCAAGAAATAAAGGAGGAAACCATGACACGCCGAGATCAGATCAGAAGCGCTTACCGGGTGACCAGCAGCAAAGCCGGGTTTTACGACGGAATGATCACCTGTTCCACGCTTCCCGGCAAAGCCATCTGCCGCATTGTGTGGAATATGGACAGGGAAAAGAATCTGTCCTACATTGAAAAAGCCCTGTCGGGAGTCCCGGAGGATTTCAGCGGGAAGCTGCTGGAGGTGCCGGTGGGAACGGGCGTGCTGACCATGCCCGTATACCGGACGCTGCCGAAGGCTGGCATCACCTGTCTGGATTATTCTCCCGATATGATGAACGCCGCCCGAAAAAGGGCGGAAGATCTGGGCATTCAAAATGTCCGCTTTCAGCAGGGAGACGTTGGCGCATTGCCCTTCAGGGACGAAAGTTTTGACATCGTGCTGTCGCTCAACGGCTTTCACGCCTTTCCGGACAAGGAGGCAGCCTATACCGAAACGTTCCGGGTTCTGAAAAAGGGCGGCATTTTCTGCGGCTGTTTCTATATCCGGGGCGCCTGCAGGCGGACGGACTGGTTCATCAATCATCTCTATGTTCCCAAGGGCTACTTCACCCCGCCCTTTGAAACGCTCGAAAGCCTGCGCAGCCGGCTGTCCGGAATGTACGCAAAGGCGGAGGCGGAGCACGTGGAAGGCATCGGCTGTTTCCGGTGCGTCAAATAAAGGAGGATTACCATGGCGCGGAAAGATTCAGAACATCAGAAGCGATCCATGAGCGCGCTGTTCCGGGGCAGGGCCATCTTCAAACCTCTGAACACAGGCCGGATCGATGGAAACGTGGCCTGCGTGCGGGAATGGATCGCCAATATCTTCTTCTACACGAAGAACGGAACCACCGTCATGATCGACGCGGGCTACAACTACGAAAGGCTTCGGGAGAAAATGGGCTGGCTGGACATTGACCCAAAGTCGATTCAGCACATCCTCATCACGCATCAGGACACGGATCATGTCGGCGCGCTGGAGACGGACAGCGGGCAGCTGTTCAGGGGCGCTACGGTGTACATCGGCGAGACTGAAAACCGCTATCTGACCGGCGAGACCCGGCGGAAGGTTTTTCATGGTTTTTACAGGCTGCCCCGGGTGAAAATGAACAATCGGAAGGTGCTGCTGAAAGACGGCCAGGTGCTGCACATCGGCGGCATCAGCATTGAATGCATCCTGGTGCCCGGCCATACATGGGGGCACATGGTGTACCTGATCGATGAAAAATACCTGTTCACCGGCGATACCATCTGGTTCGGCGCGGACGGGGGATACAGCTTCATCAGCACCCTGGCGGAAGATAACAGGCTGGCAGTGCAAAGCCTGGAAATTCTGGAAAAGAACATCCGCGCCAGAAAGCAGCCCATTTCCGTCATCACCGGGCACACCGGCTGGACGGACGACCTGGATTTCGTCTTTGCCCACCGGAAGGAGATCTGCAGGCCCTTCACCAGGCACTATACCGACCCGGAAGCTCCTTTCGACGGCTATATCGAAGACGAAGATACCGAAGAAAAGGCCCGCACAATCCGGCTGGATAAGAAGAAATACCCTTCCGGAAGCGGGCAATGATCAGGGCAATAAGCCTGTCTGCATGGATTCGGAGGAAAGACAGATGAAATACCATATTGAAAAAAACTCTGTGCAGGAAACCCTGGTGATTCCCCTCCTGGGCCGGCTGATCTGCTCCGACCGTTTCCCGCAGCTGTTTTCCGATCCGGAGGCAAAGCGCATCTGCGAGTCACTGGATTATGACTTCGCGGAGAAACGAAAAAAGATGGAATCCGCATTCGGCCTGTTCGGAGCGCTGGAAGTGGCGCAGCGTCAATACGGCCTGCAGTGTGAAGCGGAGGCTTACCTTCGGACTCATCCCCGCGCGGCCGTGGTCAACCTGGGCTGCGGGCTGGACGATACCTTCCGGAAGTGCGATAACGGGCTCTGTCATGGCTGTAACATCGACCTGAAGGACGTCATTGCCGTGCGGAACGAGTTGCTGCCGTCAGGAGACCGGGAGCGGAACATCGCCTGCGACCTCAACGACCCGTGCTGGATGGATGCCGTAGACGCGTCCGGCGGCGCTGTGTTCTTCGCGGCGGGCGTCTTTTATTATTTCAGAACGGAAGATGTCAGAAGCCTGTTCTCCCGCATGGCGGAGCGCTTCCCCGGCTCCGTGCTTGCCTTCGATTCATGCAACCGGCGTGGCACGAAAATGATGCGGTCCACCTGGCTGAAGGAAGCCGGAATCACCGACGTGAACGCTTTCTTCTCGCTGGAGGACGAGCGGGAACTGGAAAGCTGGAGCAGCAGATTCGCATCCGTCACCGCAAAAAGCTATATGCGGGGTTACCGTGATATTTACAGGCATATCAGCCCGCTTCACAGGCTGATGGTCCGGTTCTGCGACAATGCCGTCAGGATGAAGATCGTGAGGATCGCATTCCGGGAATCACTATGAAATGTATATTCACAGAAATAAACATTTTAAAAAACAACTGCCACCTCCGGAAGGGCTTCGTATCAATTCCCGGAAGCGCAAAGCGCTCCGGAAAAAAACAAGAAGAACAACCATGATGGAGGATAAAAAAATGAGTACTGTGAATGTTAACAACCAAGCCGGTCATCCTGTCGCCGGTATCGTACTTGGTATTCTGGGCATTGCTGTAGCACTTCTTATGACGCTTATGTTCGGCGTAATCGCCGGCGCAGTCGCCGGGGTTCTCGGCATCGGCGCGGCGCTTCTCGGAATCAGCGCCCACAAGCGCGGCAACCGCGGCGCCGGCGCCATCGTCGCCGGCGTGCTGGCCCTCGTCCTCGCCGTCTCCATGACCTTCACGACCGTGGGCATGATGAAGCATCTCAAGGCAACCGCCGACGCATCCGGCGTGGCCCCGAACTTCGCCAGATATATGGACAACCCCTACCTGGGCCTGTCCTCCGTCGTAGCGAACGCCGTCAACGACAGCAAGAACCCGGACGCCGTCAAGACCATTCAGGGCGAACTGGAAGCGCTGAACAAGTATGTGGCGCATGCTGACAAGCCCGCCGCGGAGAACGCTCCCGTCGCCGGCTGATAGCATTCATCTGTTATCCCCTGCCCTATCCGGGCAGGGCTTTTTCATTTCACAGCGTTTTTCTTCCTGTTGGGCGCAGAATACCATGTCAGGTTCCTCTGCATCGTACAGATCATCCATACCCGCCATTATTGTTCTGCTCCCGGGATCGTCCGCCGGCGCCTTATTTCCTGCACCAGATCACCGCTCCCCGGAGTTCGCCGTCCAGCGGGGAACCGAAGCGTCTGATTTCTCTGTACCCCTGCATCCATTCTGATACCGGCGGATTCGCACCCCCTTCATAAGTATGAACGACCAGCAGCGCCTCGTCTCCCAGGGTTCGCCGCACAATCTGATATCCGTTCGGCCGGGAATAATCCCGTACGGTGGATTCGATCACATCCGTGAACCCGTCCCGGATGATATGCCGTACCTGTGCGTACAGCGCGATCGCATCCAGCACCTGCTGCCACCGTTCCTGCGGCAGGTCAGCCGCATCCCCGGAGAGGCAGAGCCTGCCCAGGAAGGCGGAAGCCAGCACAAAACTGATCCGGTGTTCGTCCGCATCCGCACGAAGCACCGCCCAGATCTGAGACTGTTCCGGCCGGATCAGCCGGTGCAGATTCGCCGCGATCAGCGGGATGGAAAGGGCTTCATGGGCGTCGGAGAAGCTGGCCTGGGAAACCAGCGACATCATGGAGGGCTCCAGACGGTGTCCGCCGGAGGAACAGTTTTCCATCACCAGTTCCGGAAGCTCCCGGGCGATATGGCGGAAATAGTCCTGAGAAGCGCAGACTGCCTGCCGGAGCCCCTCGCCGCAGCTTTCTGCGTCGTCCACACCCGCGCCGATACACTCGTTATAGTCTACCTTCAGGTATCCGAACCCGTTTTCTTTCAGCAGGCGGATCATTTTCCGGTCGAGGAAGTCCCGGTTTTCTTTCATCCGCATGTCCCGGAATCGGCGGGCTCCGACGCTGACCGGAAATCCGTCCCTGGTCAGAAGCAGTTCTGTATCCTGATACGCACGCGCTTCCGTCCCGACATTTTCCATTTCAAACCAGAGGCCCGGAATCAGCCCATGGGAACGGATCAGTTCCGCCGCCGCTCCGATGTTTCCCTCCGGGAAAAGCTCTTTGCTGGGGTTCCAGTCCCCCGCCGCATTGAACCAGTTATCATATTCCGGAGACTTGTACCACCCCGCGTCAATGACCAGATACCTGACACCCGTCCCTTCCAGCCTCGAAGCGATCCGCTCCAGATTTTCCATATTGGGATTTCCCCAGGTGGTGCACCACTCATTAAAAATCACCGGCATATCCCGGTCTGCCGGCGGGATACGGGGCCGCTGCGCCTTCACCAGTTTATCGCAGACTTCCGGCAGGGATGTGCCTTTGGCCACCACAGCCGGCGGCGACTCAAAAGATTCCCCCGGCAGCACCTCCTTCCACCAGGAACCGTAATCCCGGTCCGCTAGGCCTGCCTGGACGAAAAGATCCGGGGTATTCCGGAACACTTCTATCTGCCAGCTGGAAGCGCAGTACAGCTGCAGGCCCACAAAAGACCCCGTCCTGCTGTCCTCCAGCACCAGGAAGGGAAACCACCCGCGCACCGGCATCGATCCGATCTGTCCGAACTTGGTCACCCGGAAACCGTGGTTCAGCCAGGAAGGTTCCATGTTCAGATCCGTCAGATCCTGGGAAAGCAGCTTTCCTTCCGCGCTCCACCAGGAAGTCGCCCGATGGATCCTGTCCGCCTTTATCCCGCGGACCGCCGCGCTGGAAAAAAGCTCCAGGATCGCGGTTTCATCCGTCGGATTCTCAAAGACCGTCCGGCAGAAGGTGACGCCCTGTGCCGATTCATGGAAGACCTTCAGAATATGTCCTTTTTTCCCTCTGAAAACGGTCACATGCCCGTCTTCGGAAATCAGCTTCATTTCCTGCACGGATTCACTGGAAGACAGGGTGATTCCGTTGCCGAAACCATCACTGTATCGGTCTCCGCGCAGCCGCCATTCCGCATAGTATTCCATCCGGGTCCACTTCCTTCCATCCTGTTTTCTCAGTTATTCACGCTGCCTTTTTGTTATCCGGGAGCCGGTTTGTATCTTTTGCCCTCTTCATCATGAGCTCAGCCTTCCGCCACGGTATGGACCATGGGCAGGAAATAGAAGGTATATGCCTGCTCCGTCCCGGAAATCAGCCACGGATCCTGATATACATATTCGCTCGAGTTTTTCCCGCAGCCCGGATTCTTATATTCCGTTCTTCTGCGGGTACCGATCCATCCCTTAACCTTCGGTTGATCTCATCAGGCCGGGCTGACTGAACGGTTTTTGATACCGGCAGCCGCCCCGGTTCCCGGTCATATGCAGCAGATGTGTCCTGCTCAGCATGCAGGTATGCAAAATCATCAGAGGTCCATCTTTGTCATGATCCCGTCTGCTGTCACTCCGGGATGCGTCAGATACAGCCTGGCAATCTGTTCGGCCAGTGCCGGTTCCATACGGTGCTTTTCAGCGATACCGGCCGGTGTCATACCTTTCCGGGTTTCCCGCACCACCGTTTCGATCTGCGTACGGATGTCTGTGCCGTCCGGCTTTGGAACGGCTTCTTTTCCCGAATGCGGAAGTTCAATCCTTGTGACTTCCCATCCTTCTTCGCTGATGACCAGTTTTGCCGTCGTGACCGGCTGATGAAAGCGGCGCGGCCCGCAGCTGCCGGGATTCAGGAGAAGGGTACGCTTCCCTCCCCCATGTTCCAGCCATGCGGATTCATATTTATGGGAGTGCCCATAAACCGCAAGATCATATGGTGTCAGATCCCCGGGCAGATCTTTTTTCTTATGCGTCATAAAAAAACGCAGTCCGCCCAGCTCAAAATCAAGGGTCAGCGGAAGATATTCCGCCCACTCCCGATCGTTGTTGCCGCGCACCGCCCTGACGGGAGCAATCTGTTCCAGCTGATCGAGAATCCTCTGGCTGCTGATGTCCCCGCCGTGGAGAATACAGTCACAGCCCTGAAGCTGATCCATCACCTCAGGCCGGAGCAA
Source organism: Christensenellales bacterium (assembly GCA_045113695.1). Lineage (GTDB taxonomy): Bacteria > Bacillota > Clostridia > Christensenellales > Aristaeellaceae > UBA4246. The sequence continues at coordinate 1,325 of JBGUJG010000065.1, read as the reverse complement.
GTCATGCGTATCGGAGATAATCCCAACGTTCATATCACATTTCCGCCCTCTGATTTATGACAATAGCCGTAATACCAGCACTCATACGGATGGCAGCATTGCTCCCCTGGTTCCACCAGCACTTCTTCCGCTTCCTTCTGCATCCGGTTCAGATCCCAGATGTTCTCATTGATCCAGCGATAGTACCCTTTGGCCTGTGCCGTAACTTCGGCCGGCACAAACGGATTTTCTTCGTCCGACCCATGCGTAACGATAAAGATTCGGTCGATTTTCACACCGCTGCGGGATATAATATAGTACTGAAACCCGGCGTCCCTGATAAACTGCTCATGGACTTCCGGGGCGTTTTTCACTTCATAAAAGTCATGACCGTTTTCTGTCTTCCGCAGGATATCGACGGCGCAGTAGTTATTGTAATTGCTGAAAGCGGCTTCACAGATCACGCTGACACCCCGTGAAAGAGCGTCCTGGGTCTTCGCCAGCATCGCTTTCTTATCGGGGATTTGCGTTCCCGGAAGGGTAACCGTCATTTCCTCATAGGGTCCAAACATTCCCATGGCGCGGTCGCCAAAGTCATTCCCGGCGTCCAGTCGCGCCTGAATCTCCGGCGGGATGACGCGCAAACCGGGCTTGTGCTTATCCAGCCAGAGCATTTTCCCGCACTGCATGCCGCGCATGAAGTCGGTTTTCGTGATGGCCATTTGGGTCAGCCCTTCCTGATCAAACTGTCAGTCATCGTCTTCCAGCAGCCAGTTCATTTCATCTTCCTCATCGATCCATTCCCGGGTATCACAGACGATCCGGAGCGCTGCTCCGCAGTGAGGGCAGTCGGCTGATTTGCGCCTGAAGACTGCCCCGCATACCGAACATTCATACTCGTCCGGATCGAAGAGATGTGAATGTTTGATCCAGTGGGGTTCTCTGATCTTTTTCATCTTTCTTGATTGCTCCCTGACCGATGCAAAAGATACGGGCCGCCGTATCCGTTTGCTTCGCTGTTTCTTCCGGGCTCTGCAAGTCTTTTTGTTTGCCGTTCCGAAGCATTATAACAGCACCGGATGAAAAAATCAACGTGCCGGGTTTAGCGCACCGGAGCTGCTGTTCATGTATCCGCAGATGAAAATCGCCTTTCAGCTGACAGAAATCATAATCAAAACCAACCGGCTAAGCCGGTCAGACCATCAACAAAGTCTCGTCGCAAGAGAAGCGGCGAGATTTTTTATATGGCGGAACCAAAGGAAAAATTGCAAAAAGGTCTGAAAAACCAAAAGGATTTTGAAGAAAAGTGTCGAATAAAATAAGGGAAGGGGGTATGGAAAGATGCT
>JBGUJG010000064.1:0-6477 GCA_045113695.1 Christensenellales bacterium | reverse complement strand
TCGCGGACGCGTAAAATCAGCGGATTTTCGTTAGCAGATCGGTATCGATATTAGCCAGACGGACATCCGCTTTTTTCATGCCAGGGCTCGGACTTGTTTGGAAGCCTCTCTTGGCCAGCTAATTTCATTAGCAGAAATCGAGGGTCCTGCTAAGAAAACATCCCGTTTTGCTAATAACCCGTTTCGGGCCGATTCCTGGCTAAACGAGGCGTAAGGGCAGCTAAGAAAAGCGTTCGGTGCTTTCAGCTTAAAATGTACCCATGATTCTTACCTGCTCCTTCGTTCCCCGAAATCTCTGCTAAACCCCATTAGCCAAGCACATATCTCCGGCTAACATATCTCATTAGATGGCTTCACCATCCGCCATCGTTAGACAACTCCATATCCACTTACATATCGCCATCGATGAAATGAAACACCTTCATCGGTGGCGTTTTGTCGTCTCCGGGATCCCCGGAGCGGATCACATCTACGGATAAGGAGGATCCCCATGAATAACAACAAAACAATCCTGATCGACGGTGTCCGTTACCATAAGGAGCGGCCCGCAAGCTGCCGTCAGTGCTACTTCTGGAAGAACCACAAAGTCGGCTGCACTCTCGGCAGGGAGAACTGCTACTACCTGGCAGAGTCCCCGAAAAAGAATAATCCCTGCGAAGGCTGCTGCTACGGTCCCTGCGTCAGCTTCTGCATGAAGAAGGTCCTTGGACAGAAAGGAGTGCCGGCCAATGCTTAAAGACAATGCGAAGCTGAACCGATGCATAAAGCTCCTTGAGACGCCGCCGAAGGTAGACCGGAACAAAGAGCCGCCGAAATGCCGGCTTTGCCCGTACTACCAGCCTGAGTTCCGGTACCGGAAGTGCCTGTATGCGACCTGTCCTTACGGGAAGGACCGCAACGCCGCTTTCCGGAGGAAGCCGCTCCGGAGCGAAAAGATCATGGAGGTGGTGGTATGAATGTATGACTACTTCTATGGTGCCCAGGCGGATCAGTTCTCATTTATCCGGATACCAACGGTGCTTTTCAGCCAGGAACAGTTCAAAAACATCTCCCCGGAGGCAAAGGTCCTGTATGGGATCCTGCTGAAGCGAATGGACCTGTCAGCAAAGAACGGCTGGTTCGATGACCAGGGCCGTGTCTATATCATCTGCACCCTGGACGAGATCATGGAGACGCTGAACTGCGGAAACCAGAAAGCCGTGAAGCTGATGGATGAGCTGGAAGGAAAGATCGGCCTGATCGAGCGGAAACGGCAGGGGCTTGGCAAACCGAACCTGATCTACGTGAAGAACTTTATCTGCCCTGTGGACAAGGTGGATAACTATTCTCCATCACATTTCTTGAAATGTGAAAATCACACTTCTGGAGATGTGAAAATCACACTTCAAGAAGTACGAAAATCACACGGAAGTAATACTGATAATAATGATACTGATAAAAGGTATACAGAGAATCCTATCTATCCGGGAAAGGATGAGGATGAGATGCGGGCCCGGATGATCTGCGAGAGCTTTTTTCAGGACCAGATAGAATACGATTGCCTTCTTGAGCAGTTCCCTTACGAAAGGGAGACCCTCCGGGGAATCCTGGATCTGCTTGTAGATACGTACTGTTCCAAAAGGAAATATATCCGTGTAGCCGGGGATGATAAGCCTGCCGATGTGGTGAAGAGCCAGATCGCCAAACTGAATTCTTCCCATATCCAGTACGTAATGGATTGTCTGAAAGAGAATACCACGGACGTCCGCAACATCAAGCAGTACCTGCTGGCAGCTCTGTATAATGCGCCGACTACGATCAGTCCTTATTATCAGGCGAAAGTGAACCATGACTTCTACGGAAGCTATTGAAGGGGGTGATTATCATTGCCGAATAAAGCCGTGATTACGGCAGTAACAAACCAGAAGGGCGGCACGGGCAAGACCACCACCTGTGAGAACCTGGGCGTTGGGCTTGCCATGGCAGGGAAGAAAGTCCTGCTGGTCGATACAGATCCGCAGGCATCACTTACTGTGGCGTTGGGATATCCCCGGCCGGATGACCTGCCGGTAACCCTCTCGGACCTGATGGGTAAGATCATCCAGGATCAGCCGATCGCACCGGGAGAAGGAATCCTGCATCATCCGGAGGGAGTGGACCTGGTGCCGGCAAACATCGCGTTGGCAGGGACGGAAGTCTCGCTGGTTACTGTCATGAATCGGGAGAAGATCCTGAAGCAGTACCTGGATACGGTTAAGAAGGACTATGATTTCATTCTCCTTGACTGTATGCCGTCCCTGGGAATGCTGACGGTGAATGCCCTTGCAGCTGCGGACCAGACAATTATCCCGGTGCAGGCAAACTACCTGTCTGCCAAGGGTCTGGAGCAGCTGCTCGGGACCATCAACAAGGTCCGCCGCCAGATCAATCCGAGGCTCCGGATCGAGGGAATCCTTTTAACCATGGTGGATTCAAGGACCAATGACGCCAAGGACATTTCCCAACTGATCCGGGACACCTACGGCGGAAAGATCAAGGTGTACGGCGCCGATATTCCACGGTCAGTCCGGGCCGCTGAGATCTCCGCCGAAGGGAAAAGCATCTTCGCCCATGATCCGAAGGGAAAGGTGGCGGAGGCCTATCAGACTTTAACGAAAGAGGTGATGCACAATGCAGAGAAAAGGCGCAAACATCAGCTTGAGCAGCTACGATGATATCTTTGAGACTGATGAGAGCCGCGCCGACAGCCAGCTGGAAAAGGTACAGAAGATCCCCATCAGTGAACTGGTTCCCTTTAAGAACCATCCATTCAAGGTGGTCGATGACGAAGCGATGTTACGAACAACCGAGAGTATCGCACAGTTCGGCGTCCTGACGCCGCTGATCGCAAGGCCAAAAGAGGACGGGACCTATGAGATCATCTCCGGTCACCGGAGGGCCCATGCTGCTGAAGCTGCTGGGCTTACTGAAGTACCGGTAATCGTCCGGGACATGGATGACGATGCCGCAACCGTGCTGATGGTTGACAGCAACCTGCAGAGGGAAAGTATCCTGCCGAGTGAGCGGGCCTTTACTTATAAGATGAAGCTGGAAGCGATGAAAAGACAGGGAGTACGAACCGATTTACAGGGGGAAGGAACTTCCGCCCAAGTTGGGCGGAAGTTGGAGACAGCAGATCTTATAGGACAGGATACTGGTGATAGTCGAAACCAGGTGCGCAGATATATCCGCCTCACCAACCTGATCCCGGAACTCCTGGACATGGTCGATCAGAAGCAGATCTCTTTTAACCCTGCAGTCGAACTCTCCTATTTGACTCCTGAAGAACAGCAGCATGTCATCGAAGCCATGGACTTTACGCAGGCAGCGCCGTCCCTTTCCCAGGCACAGAGGCTCAAAAAACTCAGCCAGGAAGGCGGATGTACCCTGGAAGCCATGCAGGAAATCCTGGGAGAAGTCAAAAAGGGAGATCTTGAACGGGTCGCTTTCAAGAGTGAACAGCTCCGGAAATACTTTCCGAAGTCTTATTCCCCAAAACAGATGCAGGATACCATCATCAAGCTCCTGGAACAGTGGCAGAAAAAGCGCCTGCGTGACCAGGAACGATAACAACAACCGAATACGAACCCTACAGCCGACGTCTTTGAGATCTCTCAGAGGCGTTTTCTTTTACCTAAAAATCAAAAAAGGAGAAACGAACCCTATGGAGAAAACCAACAAGATGAAGAGCCTCACCAACGACATGAAGACCTTTGAGAAGCTGATGCAGGAACAGCGCAAGGAGAAGCAGATCCCCGGAATTGATTTAGAGATCGACACGGAGGAGGACTCCCCGGCGGATATCCTGCTCCAGGCAGCCGGAATGCTGATGGACTGTTCCGTCATGGTGGCAAAGGCAGCCTTCCTGGTCGGACTCATGGAAGCAGAAACCGATGAGGATGATGAGGACGAGTGTGAGAACTGCCCCTACAGCGGGGACTGCGGCTCCACCTACGGCACCATGGTACTGGTGGCCCGGCCTGACGGTGACAACACCATCATGACCATGGACGAGCTGGCCGAGGAGATCGGGGATATCTTTGCCGGACAGGCCGGTACCTATGACATGCACCCGATCCCGGGTACTGAGGATCTCTACTACACCATCGCGGAAAAGAAGCCCTTAAAGCGCGGCAATAAGACTTATTACAAGGCCCCGGCCGTGATCTTCGGCATCGATGAGGAAGCCGGTGAGGTGGTGAGCCCCAACGCCAGGCAGCTCTATGCGGCAGCCCGCTACTTTGAGGAGCATTCGACAACCATCAGGACCCGTGAAGGCAGCGCTCCTGTCTTCTGCTTTGACTAAGGAGGTACACGACTATGGCGATGAGCTATGAAGATTTCCTGGATATCGCAAAGGATGCGGCGAAGACCCGCCACCCGGAAGCTGAGGTGACGATCCAGAAGGTGGAAAAGCTGCAGGGAGAGTCCTATGTGGGTCTCTCTGTCAGGCCTGAAGGAAAAAATGCCGCTGTCACCATGAACCTGCATGAGCTTCATGACCAGGTGGTGGAGAACCCGAAACGCCTGGCGGCCGTGATGAGCGAGTTCCTTTCCGGCCTGGATAAGGCCCTGGAGCAGATCCCACAGGTGGATGTAAGGCAGTTCACTGAATATGAGAACGTGAAAGGAAACCTCATGATGCAGGTGATCCCGGTGGAACCGAATAAGGAGAAGCTGGAGCAGATCCCCCACAAGACCATCGAGGATATCGCGGTGGTCTACCGGATCGATGTCAGCGATTCCAGGCATCACAGTGCCTCAGTCCTTGTGACCAACCAGATGATGGACCAGTTCGGGATCACGCCGGAACAGCTTCATCGGGACGCGGTGGCTTCCCAGATGGAGACCCATCCCCCGACCCTCAAAAACATGTCCGAGATGATGGCGGAGATGTCCGGCGGCATGATGGATATGCCGGAATCCCCCATGTGGGTGGCAACGGTCGAAGGCGGGCTTAATGGCGCGGCAGTCGTGCAGATCCCGGAATTCATGGATCAGGCGGCAGAAAAGCTCGGAGGAAACTTCTTCGTGCTTCCGTCTTCCATCCATGAATGCCTGTTCATCAAGGATGACGGAGAATTCCAGCGTCCCCAGCTGGAGGAAATGGTCCAGAGTGTCAATGCGACCGAGGTCAGTGCGGCGGACTTCCTCTCCGACAGTGTCTATCACTACGACAGCGAAGCCAGGGTCTTTGAGAAGGCAACAACCTTCGAGTCCAGGGTAGCGGAAGCTGCGGTGGCTTATGAGACTGCAGCTCCAGAAACGGCAAAGGAAACCATGAACGTTCTCCTGGTGGAGCCGGAAAAGTATCCCCGTCCGGTCGAGATCGGCACGGATCTGGAAGACCTGCAGAAGGCCGTCGGCGGCTATATCGAGGTCACGTATCCTTTCGACGAGCAGGTCGGCCTTGTCATGAATGAGGAAGGAAAGCTGGAAGGTCTGCCTCTGAACCGTGCCATTCGTGATGATGAAGGACAGATCTGCGATGTGGTCGCAGGATCCTTCCTGGTGGTGGGCCTTACCGAAGAGAGTTTCGGTTCCCTGACCCCGGACCAGATGAAGAAGTTTGAGCAGCAGTTCCATCAGCCGGAGGTTTTTATCCGGATGGGCAAGGGTATCATGGCACTCCCAATGCCGGACGAAGCAGTGAAACTTCAGGAGGAAAAGGCTGCAGAGAAGACGGTTGATAAAGCTGGTCAGGAAAAGAAAACCGAGACCCCGGCGAAAAAGCCGAAGAAAGTGAAGGAGGAATCGAGATGAGGTGGGTCGTACCTTTTGTGAGCTTTTGTGCCGGCTCAAGCTTTGGCATCCTCACCATGTGCTGTATGATCGCGAACCGCTGGAATGAGCAAGAAAAGGAGGTGATGGTCGATGCAGGAGGAAGTGGAAAGCAGGACAGTGAACCTGGCGATCAGCACGACAAAGCTGTCGATGCGGATGATCGTCCAAGCGGGGATGATGTACCTCCGGCACAGGAAGCTAGTAAAGGACCTGAAAAAGGATGAAGTTCCTTCCGGAAAGCAGTCCGTGCAGGATCTGATCGGCCAGAAGCAGGGCGTTTCCAGTATCGATATCGCGAAAACTGACCTGCGGGGCTTCGAGGGAGTCGCCCGGAAATACGGCGTAGACTATGCCATCCGAAAGGACGCTTCTGTGGATCCGCCGAAATACCTGGTGTTCTTTAAAGCAAAGGACGCCGATGCACTGACAGCTGCTTTTAACGAGTACTCCGCAAAAGCCTTGAACAAGGAGAAACGTCCGAGCGTCTTAAAGCAGTTACGGACCATCGCCGCAAAGATCACTGAACTGCCCGGCAAAGTTGTGAACCGTGATAAAAAGAGGGAGCTTGACCGATGAACAGTACGAAGTTAAAGAAAACCCTGATCAAGCTCCTTCCGTATATCATCGTAGGCCTCGTCTGTACGAATCTTGGCGAGGCCTGGCGGCTTGCGGAAG
>JBGUJG010000063.1:0-4951 GCA_045113695.1 Christensenellales bacterium | reverse complement strand
TTTGCCCTTTTTGCGTTTCAAACAGCACAAACCCCCTGCTTCCGGAGAAAAACAGGGGGTTTGTAGACGGTCTGAGGCGCCCGACGGGCGCCTTTTCCGGTTCGTTCACACATCATCCTTTTTCGTCCAACGGTTCTGCTTCCAGTCCGCAAAAGAAACACCGCCGTTCCATTCCCCGGTAAGTGACCGGGCTGTTTTTTTTTCCAACGGATGCATGCCGCATTTTTCCATCACGCGGCGGCTGGCTTCATTGCCTTCAAAATACCCGGCCGTGACCCGCCGGTATCCCAGACGGAAAAGCTCGCCGGTCAGCGCCCGCAGCGCCTCCGTTGCGTAACCGTGCCCCCAGCATTCAGGGGAAATGAAATAACCCAGTTCCGCTTCCGCTGCGGAAAGCTCACAGTCATTGCTCATGCCGATCAGGACGCCCTCCAGCGTGATGCCGTACAGGAAATGCTGATCGGACCGGCTGATTTCCTTCATTCTCCCGAAAAAAGCATCTGCCTGCGCCGCAGATGGTAAATCCGGCAGCATGTACGTCCGCCTGATCCGTTCATCCGCCGCCATCCGGAGCAGGGCGTTCTTGTCGCCGTCCTCCAGCCGGCGGAGCAGCAGTCTTTCGGTCTGGATTTCATTCCGTTTCGTTTTCATCGGTTTTACTGCTTTCTCCGCTGATCAGCTTCATCACTTCTTCCAGCCTGGGCGGGTATATGGGCAGGGGAAAACGGGAGATGGCGACGGCGGAGCAGGCGGCGGCAAAGCGTACCAGCGCCTCATCGCTCAGTCCGCGCAGAATGCCGTACACACAGCCCGCCTTGAACGTATCCCCCGCGCCCAGCGTGCTTTTGACGCTCACGGAAAAAGGCTGCATCCGCCGGATCGGCCCGCCTTTCCGTCCGTACAGCATATCCCCGCCGCCCTGTGTCAGGATGGTCAGGCCTTCCGCAGTTTCCTGCAGCAGGGCCATCACCGCTTCAGGCGCCATTCCGGCATAATACCGGGCAGTGCACTCGCGGGACACCACATTCACAGCGGCATGGCGATGCAGCGGGGAATCATGCGGCGAATCAATGGTCACATACGGAATCCCGCGCCGCCGGCAGAGCTCCGCCGCCAGCAGGGAAGCCTCCCCGAAGAAGGGATCGATCCCCGCAGCCTGACAGCCTGTAAGGTCCTCCTCTTTTGGGATATTCCACCACCGCCTGCCGGATGAAAACAGCGTCTGGAATTTCCCCATCGGCGAGCGGACAAGGCCGGCGATGACCACGTAGTCCATGACGCCCGGATCGTCCGCCATCCAGGTAAGCGGGGACAGGTCCACCTTTTTTCCGGCGTAGAATGCTTTCAGCATCGGAGCAACCTCGGTCCCGATCCAGGTGCCGTCCATCCGGACAGACACGCCCAGGGCATCCAGCACCGTCGCCGCTGTGCCGGTCTCACCGCCGGGAAGAAAATACTGTTCCTGAATTTCCGAATACTCGTCCGGCTGAAGAAACCCGTCCTTCAGCAGGAAGGAATGGGTGCCAAGCACCTGGCCGAAGAGATATACTTCCGCATTCTGTTTCACCGGATGGTTCCTCCGATCAAATGGTTTTCAGCGGGATTATGCGGAGCTTCTCATCCCTGCCGCACGGCCAGCACATAGCTGACGCCGGCCGGCGCTGCCATCGGATGCTCCGGCTCTTTCCGATTGTGTTCCGCAAAGTATTGCGCCGTCATTTCCTCCGGCCCGAGATGCTCGTAGATCAGGAACCCGCAGCCGGAAAGCAGGGACTCCGTTTCTTCGTATGAATAAACAGATTTCATCTGTTCTCCCGCTTCGCGGGCCAGTTCGCGGCGGCGTTCCGCCGCTTCGCTCCGTTCTTCCGAAGGATAATCAAAACAGACGGCGGAGCCCTCTGGCATGATCTCTGCCGCTGACCGAAGGAGGTCTGCCCATTCCGCCGGATCGAGGTAATAGCTGATGCCCAGCAGGCTTGCGAAGGTTTTGAGACAGGGCCGGTATCCGCTTTCAGTCAGTTTTTCCGTCCACTTTGGCTGAGCCAGATCGCAGGGCACGAAAACCGCCCTGGACGAAAGCCCGGCGCTCCGGATCCGGGCTTCCTTTTCTTTGAGCACCTCAGGCAGGTCCAGCTCATACACGGACAGGGAGGGATCTTCATCCACAATGGCGAACGTGTCAAAACCGGAAGCGAAGATCAGGTACTGCCGGCAGCCGAGCCTTCTCTCGTTCAGAAGCATCCGCTCGCAGAAAGCGCTTCTGCCCAGCACGGAAGGAGCAAGCTGCCCGTCCGCGATCAGCCGGAGACCTTCTTCCTCCGTTCCGGTGAAGCCCGGAAGGAAATAGCTGATCCCCCGCTTCATATGTTCGGCAATCTGATCGTATTCTCCGCCCAGCAGGGCTTGAGCCGCGCGGTCAGCAAAGACTGGCACCGGATGATGCAGGGTATGGTAAGCCCGGGCAAAGCAGCTCACCTTTGCCGTCGCGTGATTCATTCAGTATCCCCCTTCCGGAGCGGTTTGATGATCTCAGCCTCTGATATGATTGCAGAGACTTTCATCTCTTCTTTTCTCATGGCACGCATGATATCCTGTCGATTTCATCCTGGAGGTTTGAAAGGAATTTCCCGGCGTGGGCTCCGTCCATCTGGGTGTGATGGAACTGGAATGAAACCGGCAGATCATATCTGAACATCTTCTTTCTGTACCGGCCCCAGATCAGGAACGGGTTATTGAAGATACCGCTGTTCATCCCAACCGCCCCGTCGATTTCCATATCGATGATGGCCGAGGTGCCGATGACCATGCAGTCGCCGGACAGGTCCCGGTCGGCACAGGTTTCCGCTGTCCGGGCCGTATGCTCCAGGTATTCCCGGCTGAACACTGCCAGGTCTTCCAAGAACCGGAGATCGCAGGAACTGACTTCCCACGCCCGGTTTTTCACGATCGTGTTGACCGCGATTTCGTCATACCGGAACAACTGCCCGCCAACCGGCAGGAGATAGAACTCCGGAATCGATACCGCCGCCCTGCCGACGCAGTAAACCATCAGCATGTTGAATCTGAGCCGCCGTCTTTTTGAAACCCGCACCAGATGCGTCACGTCGAACGTTTTGAAGAACGTCACCATCGGGTTCGGGGCCTTCATCCAGGATGAAAAGGCGAAGGCGCGGGAAGTATCTTTGGGGTCAACGGCGGCCTTCATGGTTTTCCTCCGGCTGCGGGAAGCTCTCCCTGGTCAGTTCCAGCTCGGCGCATTTCCAGTCTTCATTCAGGACATGATAGATTTCCGGTTCAGCCGCCTCAACATCGCGGAACCCGGCCGCTTTGTAGCACCGGTAAGCCGGTTCGTTGTTTTCAAACACGCCCAGGGTGATTTTCTCCGCCTGCAGGAATTCAAACGCATAGCGGGCCGCCAGCTTCAGCATTTCCTTCCCGTATCCCCGGCCGCGTTTTCGGTCATCCACGATCACGAAGCCGAATCGGATGACGGTTTTCCGCCCGTCAGTGAAACGCATGATCAGATGGCCAACCGGGCCGCCGTCATCAAAAGCCGTAAACTCATAGAAGCTGTCCGAATCAGCCAGAGCATCGTAATGCCGGTTCAGGTCATCCGCCGTGATCGGCCAGGAACCAAAGCGGTCGGCGCTCCACTTCCGGAAAGTGCGCTCGTCCCCGGTCCAGGAGACGATGGCATCGGCGTCGCAGACCTTATAGGGTCTTAACCGCAGCATGAGGCCTCTCGCCGGCAGGCCGCTCATTTCTCCGCCTCCGGCTCTTTCCAGAAGCCGCCTTTATGGAAATTTTCATTGCCCAGCGGTTTTGCCGTCAGGCAGAACATCACGCATCCGTCCGGACAGACGATGGTTTTGCTGTATTTCCCGTCGCCGCCCAGGTTTTCAAGGTCTCCCCCGCTCCGGACCGCTTCCATCAGGGGATACAGCATCATCATCGTTTTGGAGCAGATCCCGTACCCCTGCCCGTTAACCGGACAGCCGTACGTGCAGGTATAAACATCGCCGATCTCCTCCCCGTTGCGGCAGTACCGCTCCGTTTTATTCCCCCGGAGGTACCCGGTCACTTCCACCCGGAATTCATATTCCTCATCAAACCATTTTTTCATTTTGTCCCGTCCCCCTTTTCTTTTCCCGATCGGATGCGTCCCATTGGTTTCCGTTTTATTTTTTGACCAGTTCCCTGAAAATTGCGTCCTTGTCAAAATTTCCTTCCGGCAGGCCGGGTATTTCCTTGTACGCCTTGCAGACCGAAAGGCTGACCTCCGTCAGCACCGCGCTCATTTCCTCATCCGTATACGGACAGCCGCCCGTTACGATCATCGTGGCAAAGCTGAAGACCACCAGCCAGAGGTCACGGAAATAACAGTCTGCCTGATACCTGTCCATGTGATAGATGCGCATCAGGGATTCCCGCGCCAGATCCTGAGAAAGGCAGAGGGCTTCCGCCGCCCCGCCGTGCCCCTTTTCCGGCCCGGTCAGGAACAGGAGCCTGTACAGCTCCGGCTCTTCCCTGGCAAAGCGGATGTACTGATGTCCGACGCCCAGGAAGGGGACCGGCTCCTGAAGCCCGCGCAGGACGTATTCCCGGTAGACTTCTTTCGCCGCTTCATATACGTCCAGCCGGAGCTGCTCCATCGATTCGTAATAAGTGAAAATGGGGCGTGTCGAAACCCCGAGCTCCCCGGCAACCTCCCGGGCGGTAACTGCTCCGATTCCCCGGCTTCTGGCGACTTCCAGCGCCGATCGGACGATTTCTTCTTTGCTGAACTTTGTCTTTGGCGGCATAAGGCAGACCCTTCAACGATCCCTTTGATGGTCTTTATGTGCAACGCATGTTGCGCAACATATGTTATTATATGTTTCTCTTCTCTTTTTGTCAAGCAAAAAGGTGAAGGAAATCCTCCCTCACCTCAAAGTTTCTTCCGTACGATTCA
>JBGUJG010000062.1:0-22263 GCA_045113695.1 Christensenellales bacterium | reverse complement strand
AGGAGTGAGGAGTGAGGAGTTGAAATTGGTTCATTAACTATTAACTCCTCACTAAGTGAGCGGAGCGAACGGTCACTCCTCACTCCTCACTGAGCGAACGCAGTGAGCGTCCACTCCTCACTCAGTGGCAGGCCAGGGGCCGCCGCTGCGGCGGCCGAAGGAAGCGGTCACTCCTCACTCCTCACTTTGATAAAGTCTTTCAGTGCCGTCAGATCGACGCCTTCTTCGTCCTCCAGCACCTGGTAGAGGCCCTGGGCCATCTGCAGGACGCCGCCTTCGACGTCGCTCTCGATGTTGAGCGGCATCACCGGGTCATGCACGGACAGGCGCAGCAGGAACCAGCCGTTCTCCAGGCCGCCGTTCAGGTCAAAATTGATGCGGATGCCTTCCCGGTTGTCCGGCGCGATATGCCAGCCGCGGGCGAAGGTCGCGTAATCCATCACCTTGTCAATGATCCGGTGCGCCAGGTAAGCGTTGTCGTCGGAAGACAGGGGCAGGCGGATCTCCACGCTCTCCATCGGCTCCTGCAGGTCGGCGATCAGGTAGGAAAGCTCCTTGCCTTCCTGCTTCAGGCGCATGGCCTCGGCGATCAGGACAGTCGCCAGATACATGCCGTCGTCCAGGAAATGGTTTTCGCGAAGGGCCGCGTGGCCGCTGGTTTCAATGGCCAGCGGGCAGTCCACCCCGGCCTCGTTCAGGCGGATCGCTTCGTCGATGACGTTGCGGTAGCCGCGCTTGAAGCGGTAATGGACGCCGCCCCACTCGGCGATAAAGCGGGCCAGGCCGGAAGAGGTGACGGAGTCCGTCACGATGGTGCCGCCGGGCTGGCGGTTCAGCAGGATGGCCGAGATCATGGCGATCAGCCGGTTGCGGTTGATCTCCCGCCCCGCGTGGTCGACGATGGCCGCGCGGTCGCAGTCGGTATCGAAGATGACGCCCATGTCCGCCCCGAATTTCTTGACCGCGCCGCTGATCGAAGCCATGGCTTCGGCGTTCTCCGGGTTGGGGATATGGTTGGGGAAGGTGCCGTCCGGCTCCAGGAACTGGCTGCCCTCCACCCAGGCGCCGAGCTCTTCCAGCATGTCGGCATAGAAGCCGCCCGCGCCGTTGCCGGCGTCCACGATCACATGCAGGCCCAGCAGGGGCTTAGCGATCCCGGCCCCGAGGGCCTCGCGGATGCGGCCGGCCAAAAACTCCTTGTAGGAGGGCAGGAAATCCCGCTTGACCAGGGCGCCGGTCAGCACCGGGGAAAGCTCGATGCTTTCCGCCCGGGCAATGACCTCGTCCAGTTCTTTGCCGCTCAGCCCCCCGTGGGGCAGGATGAACTTGATGCCGTTCTTTTCCATCGGCTGGTGGCTGGCGGTGATCATCAGGGCAGCGTCCGGCTGGAAGCCCTCGGTAATCAGGCACATGAACATGGCGGGCGTCGTGCACAGGCCGAAGTCCATCACGTTGACGCCCATGGCGCGCAGGCCGTCGGCCGCCGCGTTCAGAAGGGCTTCCCCGGTGACCCGGGAATCCCGGCCGATGGCCACCGAGCGCAGCGGCGCGCCTTCATCGCTGCGCCACTTTGCAAAAGCCGCCGCAAAACGGGAAACAATGTCAGCGGTCAATACGGCGTCTTCGCCGTACGCGGTGCCGCGGATATCGGAACCGCTCTTCAACTGTTTTAATTCCATACATCCTCCTTGGGATCAATCCGTCCAGTCGTCTTCCGGAACCCGTCTGCCGGCTTCCGGCGCCGGCGCCTGAGCCATGGCTTCCGCGACGCATTCCCTGAGCAGACGCCAGGCGGGCTCAAGCGCTCTGTAATCCCTGACCAGGCGTCCCGGAAGATCGGGTGAAAAGGCCCATTCAAAGCGCGGGTTCGGGTGTTCGATATACAGGCTTCTGCTGGCGTACAGCGTCCGAAGCGGCTCCGGGACCTGGGGCGGGATCTTGAGCCTGCGGAACGTATCCCCGCCGATGGCAAACCGGTGTTTTTCACACCGGGCAAGGACCCCGCTCACCCCCTCCGGATCCCGCAGGATCCGGGCCCTGAGGGCGTTCATGGCTTCCCGGTTTTCCCCCCAGACGCCCAGGCCCCAGCTCAGCCTGTCCGGCCCGAACTCAAACCAGTAAAACGGCTGGCCGTACCGCTCCATGCCGGCGGGCCGGAAAGCGATCCAGTGATGATCCCGGTAAGGCGCTTTGTCCTGCGAAAAACGGGTATCCCGGTAAATGCGGGACAGGACTTTGGCGGGGCGGATCTCCATTTCCGGGTCGATCTTCCGCATCGCCGGCCCCAGCTCGTCAATCAAAGCAAAAAAAGGCTCCTGCACGATTTTTTTGTACTCATCGCGGTGAGCTTCCATAAAGGCTTTGTTGTTATGAAAGCGGATGTCCAGGAAAAACCGGACGGTGTCCTCGCTGAAGCCGGGAAACAAGCAGAACTTCCCCCTTTGAAAGAATCGAACAGCTGTGTATATTATAGCCCAACGGAAGATAAATTTCAATGGAAAAATCTTTGCATGGAAGCAGCCGGCAGTCAAAACTTCCGTCCCGTTTCATAAAAAAGGCCCCGCTCGTTCCGTTTCAGGAAAAAACGAGCGGGAAACTATATGTTCTCGTTCATCCGCATCAGGTTAAGACGCTTTTGAATAATCCATTACTGAGATTTCCTGCGCCATCTTTTTGGCCAGGCCAACCAGTTTCTCCAATTTTTCCGCTACTTCATCCGTGTAATACTTTTCCTTGCACTGCACGCATTCCTCACAGGGTACGTTTTTAATGATGATTACGCAGCCGTTACAGTTTACTACATGAGTAGTCGTAGTATTGTTCATTGTATCACATTTGCAGTAAATACACATGTTATTTCCTCCTGGTTTTCAAGTCCGGTTCAAATTTAACAAGGTTCGGAACATAAGCGGTAATAATATACAAGTACTCATTATCACTTCCGGCGACCACATGAATGATTGGCCCTCCCGAAGCCGGGCCGAATATCAGACAGCTTGGATAAGGAAAATCATCCGGATATTCTTCTATAATTTCTCCTTTTTCAATGCATGATTTGACATCAGCAATGCTGATATCCCGTTCATTCATTCGTTCAAGGCAATGTGTAGACCATTTGATTTTTCTCTCCTGAACCATTCTTCTGATTTCGTTCATTTCCATCAATTCATCCACCACTTGTTCTGAAGTCTTCTCTAAATTTGATTATACCATTTTTTCTCTCATGATGCAATTGGCAGCAGAGAGAATGATTGGTCCGGCCTCTCACGGCTGGGATCACCGGGTCTCCATCGGTCAGTTGAAAGCAGATCAGAGACCGGGCAGCAGCTGATACTGTCTCCCGCGGAGCAACGCGTACATACCGGTCTGTATTCCGCAATTTTAATCGTCACAGCCTTTCCTTTTCCGCCCGCTCTGTGCTATACTCAGACTGCCGGGCAGACCGGCGGGGCTCCGGCGTCCGCCGGGCCGGAGGAAAGGAACACCATGACAGACAGAACGGCGCTGATCCTGGAAGGCGGAGCCATGCGCGGCATGTTCACCTGCGGGGTGACCGACGTGCTGATGCGCTACGGCATTGTCTTTGACGGGGCGGCGGGCATCTCCGCCGGCGCGGTATTCGGCTGCAATTTCAAGTCCGGCCAGATCGGCCGGGCAGTCCGCTACAACAAAAAATACTGTGCGGACCCCAGGTACTGCAGCCTCCGCTCCCTCCTGCGCACCGGCGACCTGTACGGCGCCGACTTCTGCTACCGGGAGCTGCCGGACGAGCTGGACGTCTTCGACCGGAAGGCCTTCCGGGAAAACCCTATGCCGTTTTACGTCGGAGCGACCGATGTGAACACCGGCCGGTGCGTCTATCATCTGTGCACAGACGGCGGGGCGGAGGACATGCTCTGGCTGCGCGCCTCTGCTTCCATGCCCTTCGTTTCCCGGCCGGTAGAAATCGGGAGCCTGAAACTTCTGGACGGCGGCATCTCGGACGCTGTGCCCTACGCCCGGATGGAAAGGCTCGGGTACCGGCGGAACGTGATCGTGCTCACCCAGCCGGCCGGCTACCGGAAAAAGCCCGCTCCCCTGCGCCCGCTGCTTCGTCTCCTGCTGCGGGAATACCCCCGCACGGCCGGCGCCATGGCCGTCCGCCACGAGATGTACAACCGGCAGATGGAGGAAATTGACCGGCGGGAAGCCTCCGGGGAAGCCCTGGTGATCCGTCCGCCGGAAGCCCTGGGCATCGGCCATACGGAAAAAAACCCGGCCGAGCTGGAGCGCGTCTATCAGACCGGCGTCCGGGAAGCGGAGAAGCGCATCCCGCAGATCCGTACGTTTCTTGCACGCAAAGCGCCCTGACAGCCAAAGCACCGTCAGGAAAAACCACATCATAAGGGGGAAAAACAGATGACCGTTCCCATCATCCTGGCCGCGCTGGCGGTCCTGAACCTGATTTCTTTCAGCCTGATGGCCATCGACAAACGCCGGGCCCAAACCGGCAGATGGCGCATTTCCGAAAAAGCCCTTTTCCTCGCCACAGCCTGCTTCGGCGGCCTGGGCGGGGTGCTTGGCATGACGCTCTGCCGCCACAAAACCAAACACTGGTATTTCCGCGTGTTTTTTCCCCTGATGCTCGTCGTTCAGGCAGTGGCGCTGATTCTGCTGTGGCGGTATATTCAGTGATACCAGTGAAAACCGGTATCGTCCCCGGCTCCGCGGAAGATGATGATGCGTCCGGCCGGAGAAAAAAAGCATCCCCCGAATCCGTCTTGCGGAATCAGGGGATGTTTTTCACTTTGGACTGAATCAGGTTACGCGCCGTAACCCTTGGCCCGGATCACTTCCAGCACGCCGTCGACGTACTTTTCGCAGATTTCGTCGCTTTCGGCTTCCACCATCACGCGGATCACCGGCTCGGTGCCGGACTCGCGGACCAGGATGCGCCCGGTGTCGCCCAGGGCGTCCTCGACCTTTTTCACCGCCGCCTTCACGTCCGGATCGTTCAGGGTGTCCGGCTTGGAGGTCACGCGGATGTTCTTGAGCACCTGCGGATAGAAGACCACGGGCGCGGCCAGTTCGCTCATCGGCTTTTCCTTGGCCAGCATGACTTCCATCATCTTGAGGGCCGTGAAGATGCCGTCTCCGGTGGTTTCATACTTGGAGAAGATGATATGGCCGGACTGTTCGCCGCCGATGCGGTTGCCGGTCTGCACCATGTTCTCGTAGACGTACTTGTCGCCGACCTTCGTCCTGTCGTATTCGATGCCGGCTTTGTCCAGCGCCTTGTACAGGCCGAAGTTGCTCATCACGGTCGTGACGACCTTGTTGTTCAGCAGCTTGCCGCGCTCCTTCATGTACAGGCCGTAGATGTACAGGATGTGGTCGCCGGTCACGACGTTGCCCTTTTCGTCCACGCACAGGCAGCGGTCCGCGTCGCCGTCGAACGCAAAGCCGATGTCCAGCCGGTTGCCTTCCACGAACTTCTGAAGGTACTCGATGTGGGTGGAGCCGCAGTCGGTATTGATGTTGTACCCGTCCGGTTCGGCATTGATCACATAGGTTTTGGCGCCCAGGGCATCAAAGACCGACCGGGCGATCTGCCAGGAAGCGCCGTTGGCGCAGTCCAGGCCCACCTTCACGCCCTTGAAGGAATACCGGGACGTGGAGATCAGGAAGCCGATATAACGGTTGCGGCCGGCCACGTAGTCGACCGTTTTGCCGATCTTGTCCCGCTCCGCCAGGGGAACGTTGCCGATGCCGTCGATATAGTCCTCGATCTTGAGGAGCAGCTCCTCGTCCATTTTTTCGCCGTTCCCGTTGAACAGCTTGATGCCGTTGTCATAGTAGGGGTTGTGGGAGGCGGAAATCATGATGCCGCAGTCAAAGTCGTCCACCCGGACGATATAGGCCACGGAGGGGGTGGTCGTAACATGCATGATATAGGCGTCCGCGCCGGAGGCGGTCAGACCCGTGCACAGTGCATACTCGAACATGTAGGAAGAACGCCTGGTGTCCTTGCCGATCACGATCTTTGCCTTGCGGTTGAGGCGCGCGCCATAGTACCAGCCCAGATACCGGCCGATCAGGATCGCGTGTTCAAAGGTGAGGTTTTTGTTGGCTTCGCCGCGGAAGCCGTCGGTGCCGAAATACTTGCCCATCAGCCGCGGTCCTCCTTTCTGACGATCTCCCCGCTGTTCTTCCAGATGCTGTTTTCAGGCACGACGCCCCGGACGCAGGAAGTCGGGTATACGTTGCTGTGCCGGCCGATCACCGTGCCGGGATTGCAGACCGCGTTGCAGCCCACTTCCACATAATCGCCGATCATCGCGCCGAATTTCTTGATGCCGGTTTCCATCTTCGCCGTTCCGTCATGGACGACCACCAGCTTCTTGTCGCTCTTGACGTTGGACGTGATCGACCCGGCGCCCATGTGGCTGTAATAGCCGAGGATGCTGTCGCCCACGTAGTTGTAATGCGGGGTCTGCACATGGTCAAACAGGATCACGTTCTTGAGTTCCACCGAGTTGCCGACCACGCAGTCCGCGCCCACCAGGGCTGAGCCCCGGATGAACGCGCAGTGCCGCACCTCGGTGTTCGGGCCGATGATGCAGGGCGCTCCGAGATAGGCGGACGGGAAGATCTTCGCGGTTTTGTGCACCCACACGTGCTCTTCCCGCTCCTCATATCCGTCCCCCAGGGTGGGGCCGAGGGCCAGGATCATCTCTTTGATGCCCTTGAGGGCTTCCCAGGGATAGGTGAAGCCGCGCAGATAATCCGCTGCCAGGGTGTGATCCAGATCGTACAGGTCCTTGATCGTATACATCAGAGCCGCTCCCCTCTTTCAATATCAAGGAAATACTTATAGGCGCCCACGGTCAGCTCATCGCAGGCGGGCTCATCGCAGGCGATGATCGCGCCCTTGTGCAGCTGCAGAGCAGAGCAGGTCCACTTGCCGCTCACCGGGCCTTCCACGGTCGCGGCCAGGGCCCTGGCCTTGTTGTGCCCGTTGATCAGGATCAGAACTTCTTTGGAGTCGGCCACCGTGCCGACGCCGACGGAGAGGGCCTGGGCCGGAACGGCCTCCGGGTCATTGCCGAAGAAGCGGCTGTTCACGATCCGGGTGTCGGAGGTCAGCGTGCGGACCCCGGTCCGGGAGGACAGGCTGGTAAACGGCTCGTTGAAAGCGATGTGGCCGTCCACGCCGATGCCGCCCATGAACAGGTCGATCCCGCCGTAAGAAGCGATCTTTTCTTCGTAGGCCCTGCACTCGGCCTCCGGGTCATCCGTCATCCCGTTCAGGATGTTGATGTTTTCCGGCTTCATATCGGTCAGGTGATCGAAGAAATTGTCATGCATGAAATACCAGTAGCTCTGGTCGTGCTCACGCGGCAGACCCAGGTATTCGTCCATATTGAAGGTCACGACGTTCGCGAAAGACAGTTCGCCCGCCTGATTCTGGCGGACAAGCTCCTGATACACGCCGATCGGGGAAGAGCCGGTCGGCAGGCCGAGCACGAAGGGGCGGCCTTTTTCCGGACCGTTGTTGTGGGCTTTGATTTTCGCCGCGATATAATCCGCGGCCCATTTGCACATTTTCTGATAGTTTTCCTGAATGACGACACGCATAATCGATGATCTCACTTTCTGATATCTGATAATGGTTTCCGTCCGCAGCGGCGGCGGTTCAGCCGCTCTTGCGCCGGACAGTTCAGACGTTCTGTGACAGGCGCGGCCGGGCCGCGCAGGATCGTGATCTGTGACAAGAGAACCTCTGTTACGGTGTTGATTCCGCTTTTTCCTTTCTCTCTGACGGCGCACTGATCAAGGCTCCGCGGTTTTTCAGGGGAACGCTGACGGTTTCCCGTCCCTCCGCCGCTTCGCCGCGCCGTGGCAGCATCCGCCGAAATTTCGATATCTGCCAATCCTCGTCACCCCGTTGGGGTCTGGCGCTATGGAATCTCCTGGCTGACCTCCCTCCGTGAAGCTTCCATTTTCCGCAATGCCGGTCCGGCAGGACGCGTTTTTCCCCCGCGCCGCGCTGAACCGGCAACGATGGCATTATATGGGAAAAAAGCCTTGTTGTCAAATTTTTGCGCTGATTATTCCGCCGGCTGCAGATACTCGGACAGAATATATCCCCGTTTTCCCTGATAGACGCAGGCAATAAACCCGTTTTCCTCCCCTTCTTCCGGGAAGGCGAGCACCAGCGCCCCGAGGGGGACCTTCGCCAGGCGTCTGGAGGACGCCGCCCGCTTTTCCCGCAGGGAAACGAAGGACCTGCAGTTGACCACCCGCCGGTTCGGCCCCTGCTCCCGGAACAGGCTGGCTCCGTCAAAGCCGGTGATTTCCTCAAACGGCGAAATCCCGCTGCAGCTGACCGGCGGGTTCAGATTCAGGCAGATCACCAGGGTGTCGTTTTCCACCCAGGATTCCGTGTACGCTTCATACACGCATATCACACTGTAATCCTCTCCGGCCCGGACGGGATTGTCCGTCGACGTGAACAGCAGGGTCAGCCGGCTGCCGGCATCCGGCTGGCTTTCCAGCGACCAGCTGCCCGAATACGCGCAGGCAGTCCCCCCTGCCAGCCCGGATAAGGACAGGGACATTGCCCCGTTTTCCTCCAGGGTGAGGACCGTTTCCGCCTCTTCGTTTTTTTCGGCCCATTGTCCCGGAAGCAGCTCAAGCAGTTCCGTGTCCAGGAAAGCGCTGTCCGGGGCGACTTCCCCCGTCTCTTCCCGGGCCTGTGCTCCCGGCCGCGTCCAGCCCGGAGCGGCAGTCAGAAACAGCAGCAGGCAAAGCGCGCCCAGCATTCTTTTTACGGCTGGATGTTTTTTCATGAAGGATTCTCCTTTCTGCAGGTCATGCATCCTCTTTTTTCCTTTCAATAAAGCAGAGCCTGGCATATTTGGCGCAGTGTACCAGCAGCAGCTGGTCGTAGCCTTCATTCCGCTCGAAGTGGAGGTAGCCGATCTGCCACAGGCCGAAGGCCGCAAAGTTGCCGATCAGGTCCCAGACAATCGTTTCGTCGCTGAAGAGGGTCACCTCTCGGACCACGCTGATCGAGATCAGGCTTACAAAAAACAGCATGATGATCCGCCGGTATTTCCTTTCCAGCTCCTTCCCGATGCGTTTTTCCTCCATTTCGTAGTTCATGACGAAGACTTCCCGCATCGTATCCCGCATCATCCCGGAAACAGGTTCGGGGCACAGCAGATTGATCACCAGCGGCACGGGCCCCGCGGACTCGAGAAACCGGTTCACTGCGAAAGCGTATTCCCCGTTGATCACCATCTGCGGCCCTGCCTGAATGGTGTTGAAAAAATCGCCCGGCGTCTGCAGGCGCAGGTCCAGCACAGCCGGCGTCCGTCCGCTGATCCGCCTCCAGTGACAGAGATCGCGCTCCGTCTGGGACATGGTGTAGGCCAGGATGACCATCATCAGCATGGTCAGGTCGATCAGGCCGTTCATTCTTTTTCCAGCGGAGCCGGTCATGCTCAGAATGATCACCGCCGCTTCCGCCGCGCACAGGGAGATCAGGATCGCTGTCCCCATGCGGTACCGTGCTTTCTTCCTGTAAAAAAGCAGCGCAGCAAAGCCGGCCGCGACCCCGATCAGGTTCTTGGCCCAGATGCCCCATACCAGCGGGATGTAAACAATCAGGCCGGAACCCATGTCTGCCAGGACCCTGCGGACGATCAGCTCATACACCAGATTCACGGCGGAAGCCGCGATCACGCCGATCCCGATATTTCTCAGATTGCGGTAAAACAGGTTCATCCGGCACAGTCTCCTTCACGGCAGTATGAAAACAGCGATGGTTTTCCGATCAGAATACGCGTCATGCCATTCTTCATCTGGCTGATTATATCATGGATTCCCATCCGCACACAACCATTTTGAGAGAATCCGCACGGGGCTGCAGCGTGCACAGCCTGTTCTGATTTCCATTTCTGCCGACAGCAAAGGGGGCATTGCAGTTTTGACTCTGCAACACCCCCTCAGACCATCAGCAAAGTCCCGCCGCAGGATAAGCGGCGATTGTTTCGGGAGGGATCAAAAGAAAATATCAAACCAGGCCGAAAAGGGATTTCTTTGCCGTTCCGATCTCGGCATGCTTTAGGAAAGCACCGGGAAGCGCACCTTTCACAGCGCTTCCCGGCGTTTTCGGTCCGGTTTTTCGCCGCGGCAGGCCCTCCGCAGAACGAAGCGGAAGCTGTTTCATCCGGCACGGCCCGCTGTCCGGCCGAATCTGAACGGGCGTGCCGGATCATGCAAATTATGCCTGAAGATTTGCCGCGAGCAGTTCTTCCTCGAGCGCTTTGGCCTGTTCCGCGTTCATGCCCGTTCCGGGGAGCGCGGCGAGCTTTCTTGCGCTCCAGCCGCTTACGATCATGATCCGCGGATCCTTCAGGTCCATGCCGTACTTTTTGCAGATCTCAACGGCTTCCGGGTTTTTGGCCAGTTCCTTGACCGGGCTGTCAAATGTCAGTGTCATAAAACATCCTCCTCAGATATGTCGAATGGTAATATAAACTCCGGACGATCCGGCCCGTCCGATCATTTGTCTGACTTTTGCTGCGGGGCGATGTCCGTCCGCCAGAGCCAGAAGTAGAAGCTGAGCAGCAGCAGATAAATCACCACGGCGTAGGAGAAGGTGAACCCCAGAAGCGGGCCGGAAACGGTCTTCTCACCGGCGGCGGGAGCAGCCTTCGCGCACGTATCAGCCGAATCGGCGCTTTCCCCGGCTTCGGCCGGTTTGCCGGCAGCCTTTGCCGCTTTTTCCCTGTCAAAGTCCGCTTTTATGCTCATCACGCCGCTTACGACGCCTGTCACACCGTTCAGGATGGTGACAATGGGGTTATCGGCGCCGCTGCTGCCGGGGTCAAAGAGCCCTCTTACGTTGTTCAGAATGCCGGCGATCGGGCCGCCGCTGAGGGTCAGGTTTTTCATCAGGCTGCTGACGACGGACGTCAGGATGGGCTGATAGTTCATTTCGCCTTTCAGCAGGACATGCACAGCGTCGCGGGTTGCGGGATCTGCTTTCCGGTAGAGCTCCAGCAAGCTGGCTGTATCGGCGGCCGGGGCTGAGGGCTGCGGGGCCGGCTCCTGCGCAGTTTCTTCCGCCGGCGCTTCGGGGGCGATGCCGATCGCCGCCGTGATCTCTTTCAGCTGCTCAGGCAGCAGCTGCGTCAGACCGCGCTCGGCCTTGCTGATGTCCGCCGCGGTGATGCCGTCCAGCATACCGGCCAGAGCGGTCTGTGTCATTCCTGCGTCTGTCCTTGCCTTTTTGAGCCAGGCTCCGATGTCGTCGATCATTCTCTGTTTCTTCCCTTCTGTCATGATATCTCATAGCCTTCCCTGTGCGGGCCGGCCTGATCACGAGAGTACTTTCCTTGAAAAGGAATACATCATACCGGCCAACTGCTGACTGTCAATGGGGCAGTCCGCGCTGATCCATTCGCGCAGCATGCCGACCGTGCCGTTGGCGACATACAGCCGTTTAAAATGGTCGGACATCCCGTCGTCCCCCTCCGGGAAAGGGATATACCCGTCGCATAAAAACGTGACCAGCCGGGCCGCGAAATCATCCCCCGCAGCCTGGCTGAAAAGGATACGGATGGATTTGCGGTGTTCCCTGACAGTATCAAAGAAAGCGGCAGTTGTCGAAAGCAGTTTCTTCTGATTGCCGGGATCCAGCACCTCCGGCGGCACCGGGATCATCCGGAAAAAATCAGTTTCGATTTCCTGCAGCAGGGCGGACGGATCCGTATAGTACTGATAAAACGTGGAACGGTGCACATCCGCCTTCTGGCAGAGAGCCGTTACCGAAATGCGGGCCAGTTCCGTATCTTCCAGGAGCTCCAGCAAGGCTTCCTTCAGCAGGCGTCTGGTCATCTGAACCCGCCGATTCTCATGTTGCTCTGACACAGCCTCTCCTTTTCCGACATAAAAAACTGAAATGTTGTTTTCAGGACGGTATATTTAAAACTGTTTGTTGCTTTCCCGACAAATTGTCAATATAATTGTTTTATATCATAAATTGAGGCAAATGTCAAACAGTTATCCATGAGTAAAAGGAGGAGGAACACATCGTGGCAATCGGCATCATCAAACGGATCAGCCCCGAATATGTGCTCAAGTGCGCGATCGATGATCTGCAGAAGGACGGTCTGGACGGGCTGAAGCCGTATCTGACATCCAACGCGCTCAAAAAGGTCGAAATGGTTCAGAGCTTTGCAAACGGCGTCGGGCTGCTGTCTGATCTGGCGGCGCTTTCTTCGGCAGGTTCGCAGAAGTCCGGTGAGGATACGACCGCGGCGATGCTCCACCTGGTCAGGAACATTTCCGAAATCGAATGGCAGGTGCTGGATATCCTGAAAGGCTCGGCCAGCACAAAGGTGGTCCTCGGTTTCAGGTATAAGGAGAGCGTGGAAGGCAAAATGGAGCTGACCATGATCAAGCAGGACAAAGAATGGCGGATCGACACACTGTCCATGCCCCAATTTGAAAAGCTCTCCCTGAAGCTGTAATGCTGCGGCATGGAACTGAAAGTAATATTGATTTAAGGAGGAAACACAAATGTCCAAGGAAGTCGGAGCACGGATCAGGGAAACCCGGCAGAAGGCCGGACTCTCTCAGGCGGCGCTTGCCGCCAAGACCGAAGGAATCTCGGCCTCCGTCCTGAGCAAGGCGGAAAGAGGCGAAAAAGAACTGAGCCCGGAGCAGATTCAGGCTCTCGCCGCCGCGCTGGAGGTTCCGGCCGAAGCCCTGACGGGTGAGACCGCGCCCTGTGAATGCCAGGCTGCGCCCGAAGCGGCGGAAACGCCCTGTGAATGCAGAGCTGTGCCTGAAGCTGCGGAAGAGCCCGCTGAAATGACGGAAGAAGAAAAAGAAGTGGTGCAGCTCTTCCAGTCTGCGGACGCCGCCACGCAGAACGCGGCGATATCCGCCCTGAAGGAAGGAAAAGTTTCAGGCCCCGATCTGATGCTCACGCTCGCAGGGATGCTGAGCGGCGGCCAGCAGTCCGAAGGCAGCGACGTCAGCCAGAAGCTCATGGCGGCCGTTCTGAAACTGCTGGGCATTCAGGGCGGTGACGGCGCTCTGAAGCTGGTGGGGATTCTGACGAAGCTGGCGGGCAGCCAGGGGGACAGCGCCCAGAAAAACCCGCTGGAGGCTGTAATGAATATGGTCGGCGGCATCATGGGCAAAAAATAAAAAAACCGCCCCGGGCCATGTCCGCAGGGTACAGCGCCGGTGCCTGAACATTCAGCCATCGGTGGAAAAAACCGTAAAACACCTCTGGCCCCGCTGATTCAGCTTCAGCGGGGCCAGAGAACTTTAACGGCCACAGGATGGACCGGCGGCTTTCCAGCCCGGGATGCAAACCCGGGGCTGACTTGGTTTATTCATCCTTTTTCATTTTTCGTATGATGTAGAAGCCGGCGTACAGGCAGACGAAATAGCCGGTGACGCCGATGGTCCTCAGGGCAATGGCATCGAATGTTCCGGAGCCCTCAAGGGGTGTGGTGGTGCACAGCAGGGTGGATCCGATGAACAGCGCCACGACAAAGAGGCCTTCGATGATATAACGGATCAGGCGTTTGATATTCTTTAATGCATTATCCTCAAAGGCGAAGTCCATCCGGACCTTGAGCTGGCCTTTTTCCAGCATGTCCAGCGCTTCAGCGGTCTTGACGGAGGAATCTGTGAGACCCTGCGCCATCCGGAGGAGGCCCATGGTGATCTCCGGATTCATTTTCTCAGGGTCATCAAAGTTCAGGTCAATGGGGGCCCCGGTGTCCACCTTGGACATGAAGTAGTTGAGGATGTTTACGTCCGGGCAGAGGGTTTTCACCGTTCCTTCCGCCGCGACGATGCCCCGGGCCAGGTTGGTCAGGAACGGATCGACCTTGTAGCTTTCCTCCTGAAGGCCGCCCAGAATGGAGCTGACCAGGTCTCCCAGGTAAAAGTCGCCGAAGTCCGTCCCGGAAAACTGGCCGCACATGCCCTCGCACATGGTCAGCATCGCCCCGTGATCGATGTCCCCCTGGGGCTGCGCGATCTGCATCACCGTCCGCTTCAGCCCGTAGGCGTCATGCGTGATAACACTCCTGACGATATCGATGAGGTTCTGCCGCTGCTTGGAATTCAGGGTGCCCATCATGCCGAAGTCGATCCATTCGATGCTGTGCTCCGGCAGGGGCGTCAGCCGGTCTTCGCTTTCCTCCCCGGCGCTTTCTTCCTCTCCGGCGTCATGAGGGGTGTCTTTGATCAGCACGTTCCCTGAGTGGGGATCCGCGTGGTAGAACCCGTCCGTGAGCACCTGGGAGGCAAAGTTGTCCGCAACCAACGCGGCCAGGCGCTCCCGCTCCTCTGCGCTCAGGGTATCCAGGAAGGCGGTATCGCTGGCCTCGGTACCGGAAACGAAGCTCTCGGTGAGGACGGCCTCACAGGTATGGCTGCGGTAGCATTTGGGGCTTTCCACCTGCGCCCGCCCGCTGTTGTTTTTCCAGAAACGGTCCAGGTTGTTGGCCTCGTTGGTCAGGTCCAGTTCCGTTTTGGAGGTCTTCTCCAATTCCAGAATAAACCCTTTGATGTCCAGCCCGCCGGAACCCGCCTTGGAAAATTTGTTCAGGATTTTTTCGATGAGGGCAAAATCCCTTGCCACCGTATCCACGATGCCGGGGCGGCGGACCTTGACGGCCACGACGGTCCCGTCGGGAAGCGTGGCCCGGTGCACCTGGGCGATGGAAGCGGAACCCAGCGGGGTCTCGTCAAAGGAGGCAAAGAGCTCCTCCAGGGGCTTATTCAGATACTTTTCAATCTGGCTGCGGACAGTGGCGATATCCATCGGCGCCACCCGCGAGCGCAGGGACGCCAGGGCGTCGCAGTATTCGCGGGGAAGATGATCTCCCTGCTGGGAAGCGATCTGGCCGATCTTGACAAAGGTGGGCCCCAGGTCCTGCAGGATCTGCACCGTGATTTCCGGTGTGATCCCGTCCTTGTAATCGTACTTCCGCAGGATGCCCAGGATCTCCCTGAATCTTCCGTTGGTGTCCGGCTCCGCTTTTTTGGCCTCTCTGCGCTGTTTGATCAGTGCGGTAACAAATCCTGACATGCTTTGATCCTCCATCCTTCTGCTTTCAATTTGTCCGTTGACCGGGGTACACAGGATCCTGCAGTGCGGAAAACCGGATGAGCGGACTCTCCCGGATGCCGGACGACCCGCTTCGGCCGAAAACATGCTGCTTCCACTGACCAGGGCTGTGTTCTTCGTGTTCCACTGTCCATATATTTTGCCATAAAACAGACTGACTTGCAATGGGTAAATGCATGACTGCAGGGCTCACGTATGACTTTTTAAGCAAGTTCGATCCTTTTCGGAGGCAAAAGAGAATCACGGCTTCCGCTGTGCCCGAATGCCCGGAATCAGGAACATGCGGGAGCGGCGCTTCCTGACCGCCGCGGCGCAGAACATCACACATGCGTTATTCCCCGGAAGCATCCGGCGGCGCGGGTGATCCGCGGACCGCCATCGGGCAGCCTGTCAGTACAGACGGACAGCATACCCGACCGCCGCCAGAACGGCTGCGCCGGCAATGATGATCAGGCCCGTGCGCAGCAAACGTTCGGAGGCAGCGATATTGGCATCGTCGTCCGCCAGATGAAACCGGGCCGGGTCCGCCGGATCATACAGGACATCCACGCTTCTGCCGGTCACAATGCTCTCCCTGTCCCGGGTCCCGTTCTCATTTTCCAGCCGGTACACCCGGCCGCAGGCTTCAAATTCCACCACAGGGATATAATACCGCACCGTGGGGCCCCGGCCCCCGTGATGGACCTTTTCCGCCACATCCACAATGCTGCCGAACGTCAGGGAGCGCTCATTCAGTTCTTTTTTCCGCTGGTATCTTCTGACGTGCAGGGCAACGCCCACAAAGATCCACCCGATCAGCGAACAGCCCAGGAAAACCATCAGGACCAGCATGATTTCCGGCATTCCGCCACCGCCTCTGCTTCAGGATTTCTGCCGCGGTCTGCCGGTCTGAGGGACAGCGCAGGCCGCCGTGAAGGTTTTTTCATCGCTTTTTCTTTCCGGGATCTATTATAGAACGCCTGCCGGCGAAACACAAGCGCAGGATGCCGGACAGTTCCCCACAATCCGGGAAAAACCATCCGAAAGCCGTCAATAAAAACGTTTCAAAAAAATCTGCATACTGTATTGACAAGATTCCTGAGGCGTGTTATGATTGCCTCGAATTAAAACGTTTCAATTTTTAGAAACTTGTTATCATTGTAACGTTTAGACGGAGGAGAAAATGAGTGTAGCTGTCATTGGGCAGGGCAGTCCGATCAGCCGGCGCTCGGTCACGAAGCATCGGAACATTTATCTTGCGGCGGCGGCGTCCGTCATCCTGCTGCTGGCGCTGCTGCCCCTGTTTTCCTGGATTCATCTGACGCAGACGGATGCGCTGTTCAGCCTGATGAAACTGAAGGCATCCGCCGTCAAAAAGCTGAGCGGCGATTATTCCGTCTTTACTTTCCTATCGTTTGTACAGGAAAGCAAACAGGGCATCCTGGGCCTTTGGTCCTTTGTGCTGCTGCTGATCGCTGCGGCCGCAGCCGTTTTCCATCTCTGGGGCATCGCGCTTTTCCTGATGCGGGGCAGACTGGCGGAAAAGACAGGCCTTCTGGCCATGTACAGCCGGTTTCAGTGCGGCATGATCTTTTCCCTGATCCTGGCGTCCGGCACCCTGGGGCTCGTCCTGTTTGCCAACCGGCACTACGGCATGGCCGGCTTTCAGGCAGGGTTTCCCGTTTACATTTCCATGGCCGTCAGCGTCGTCGGGTATCTGGCCAGCAAGAGCATGGAAAAAAGAGAAAGGATCATCCGCCGGGAGCACGGGCTCATCGAAGAAATAAGGCGCAACTGGATCCTGTTCGTGTTCCTGATCCCCTGCTTCGTCTTTTTCCTGATCAACAACTATCTGCCGATGGCGGGCATCTATTTCGCCTTCACGCAGTTCAATTTCCGCGATTCCCTGTTCGCCAGCCCGTTTGTGGGCTTCAAGAACTTTGAATTCCTGCTGCATTCTGAGATCCTGCACCTGACCACCAACACCATCCTGTACAACCTGGTGTTCATCGTGGCGGGCAACGTCCTACAGATCTTCTTCGCCATTCTGATCAGCCAGGTGAGCAGCAGGCATCTCAAAAAAACCTCGCAGACGATGATCTTCATGCCTTACTTCGTTTCCTACGTCATCCTGCGGGTGCTGGTATTCAACATGTTTGAATACGACGTCGGCCTGATCAACAACTTCCTCACATCCGCCGGCCGGGCAAAGCTCGATTTTTACAACACGCCTTCCTACTGGCCGTGGATCATCACCCTGTTCTATCTGTGGAAAAACATCGGCTACGGCATGGTGGTCTATCTGGCGACGATCACCGGCATCCCCTCGGATTACTACGAGGCGGCCCAGATCGACGGGGCCAGCATCTATCAGCAGATCCGGTACATCACGGTCCCGCTGCTCAAGCCCACGTTCATCATCCTGCTGCTCTATGCGCTGGGCGGCATCATGAAAGGGCAGTTTGAACTGTTCTACCAATTGGTCGGCAACAACGGGACGCTGTTTTCCACCACCGATATTTTCGACACCTACGTCTACCGGATCACCACCACCCAGCCCCTTTCCATGGGCCTGGGCACGGCGGCGGGCCTGTTCCAGTCCCTGTTCGGGTTCATCGTGATCATGCTGACCAACTTCTTCATCAAGCGCAAGAACCCCGAGTACGCCCTGTTCTGAGAGGAGATGACCGGCATGAAGATCAAAGATTCCTCCGCGGCCGGCTTCAGCGTCATCAAAGGCGTGCTGCTGACCATCCTGTCCCTGCTGTGCGTGCTCCCGTTCATCGTCATCGTATCCGGCTCCTTTACCAGCAACCAGGAGATCATCCGCAACGGTTTCAGCCTGCTTCCCCGTGGGTTTACCGTAGAGGCGTACAGGACGATTTTCAAGACCCCGGAAGATATCCTGCAGGCGTACAAGATGAACGTGTACTACACCGGCATCGGTACGGCCCTGGGCCTCATCATCATCACCCTGACGGCCTATGTGATTTCCCGGAAGGAATTCAAATACCGCAACACCGTATCCTTCCTGATCTACTTTACCACGATCTTCGGCGGCGGCATGATCCCCTGGTACCTGATGTATGCCAACGTGCTCAACCTGCGCGGCTCCACCCTGGCCATCTGGTTTCCGGCCCTGATCACGCCCTTCCTGGTGATCCTGATGCGCACGTTCATCGTGGGCGCCGTGCCGGACGCGGTGGTGGAGTCCGCCAAGATCGACGGGGCAGGCCACTGGCGCATCTTCTGGCAGATCGTACTGCCGGTGCTGGGGCCCGGGCTCGCCACGGTAGGCCTGTTCCAGGCCCTGGGCTACTGGAATGACTGGTACCGCTCTTCCATGTTTTCCACCAGTTCCAAAACGTGGTCGCTGCAGTTCTATCTGTATGACCTGGTCAATTCCACCCAGGCCATGCGGCAGATGGCCCAGTACGCCAACATCAACACGGCCGATCTGCCGACCCAGTCGGTCAAGCTGGCCATGTCCGTGGTGGCCACCGGCCCCATCCTGATCCTGTATCCCTTCGTGCAGCGCTACTTTGTCAGCGGCATCACCGTCGGCGCTGTCAAAGGATAAACCCGGTCTGAAGGCGGCGGAACAGCCGTCTCAATATACAGACAAATCATAAGGAGGATGTAACCCATGAAGAAACTGCTGAGCTTTGCGCTTGCCCTGGTGCTGTGCCTGTCGGTGCTGCCGGCTGCCTGGGCTGCGGACGACATGAGCGAGGAAGCCAACCTGGTCTTCTACGTGATGGGCGACGCACCCAAGGACGAAGCGGCGGTGGAAGACGCCATCAACGCCATCCTGAAGGAAAAGTTCAACGCCACCATCGACTTCCAGTTTTCCACCTGGACCGACTTCAACCTCAAGTACAACAACACCCTGATCTCCGCCGGCGCGGACCTGATCTACGTGGCCAACTGGGAAAACTACGGCCTGAACGCCAACAGCGGCGCCTTTCTGGAAATGGATGAGCTGCTGGACACCTACGGCGCCGAACTCAAGGCCCTGTGCGGCGACGGCATGCTGAACATGTGCCGCGTGAACGGCGAGCTGTACTGCATCCCCGCCCTCTGGCCCGAATACGTCTCCCTGGGCATCAAATACCGCGAGGATCTGCGCGCGAAGAATGACCTGCCCTACCCCACCACGCTGGAAAACATCGAGGCCTACCTCCAGGGCGTCAAGGCCGCCGACCCCGCCCAGGGCCTGCTGCGCCCCACCAATACCGAATCCGCCTCCAGCCTGATCATCGGGTTTGACACCGCTTATCTGCTGGCCGCCAAATACGCCTGGGTCGCCCCCTTCGGCATGCCCTACGGCCTGACCGCCGACTATGACACCCCCGCCGACGTCTATGACTACTGGTTCTCCGACGATTTCACGGAAGACTGCAGGATGTTCAAATCCTGGGCCGATCAGGGCTTCTGGTCCAAGAGCGCGCTGAGCGACACCAACGACAACGAAGCCTATGACAACGGCCTGGCCGTGGCCGAAGTGGCCGGCATGAACCCCAACAAGCAGATCACCTCCGCCAACAACTTCGCCAAGGAACATCCCGACTGGGAGAGCGCCTACATCGCCTACGGCGAGAACACCGGCGTCATCTATCCCGGCCATGCCACCCAGAACGGCACCGCCATCCTGCGCTCCTCCAAGTATCCCGAACGCTGCATGATGGTCCTCAACTACATCATGACCGACGAAGCCATGAACCGCCTGGTGCAGTACGGCATCGAGGGCAAACACTATCAGCTGGATGAAAACGGCTTCTATGTGAACCTGGACGATTCCTTCCCCTATGAGGGCTTCAACACCTGGAACCTGCGCGTCAACGAATACAAGCTCAAGCAGCCCACCGACGTGGCCCTGCAGGCAATGTTCGACAAATACGCCGAGCTGGGCGCCAAGACCAAGTGGCCCAACGTGAACATCTGGGACGGCTTCACCGAAGACTACACCGAATATACCGCCGAGCGCGCCGCCGTCGGCAACGTGATGCGCCAGTACCTGGCCCCGCTGCAGGCCGGTCTGGTCAGCGACGTGGACGCCGCTGTGGAAGAATTCCGCGCCAAGGTGAAGGCCGCCGGCCTGGACGCCTGCCGCGAGGGCTTTCGGGAGCAGTGGGCAGACTACTGCGCCGAATACAACTATCAGTAATCCCATTCGGATGGCTTTGAGGGCCGGAGGGCAGTCCCTCCGGCCCCTTTCCAAAAAATCATTTGAAAACTTGCGGGATTTCAACGGATATGATATGCTGTTTTTGCGAAACGTTTTGATTGCTGAGGGGATTTGCGATGAAAAAAGCGTTGGGGCGGGGCCGGGTGTCCGGCTTCCTGCACGCAGCCGGCCGGGAGCTGCGCAACGGCCGGGGCGAGCGCGTGCTGCTGCTGGGCTGGGGCCTGGGCAACTGGATGCTGTGCGAAGGATACATGTGGGGGTTCGATCATTACCCGAACTTTGACCGGCCCGCCCGCATCGACCAGACCATCCGGACGCTGACCGGCGACAAATACGCGGACCGTTTCTGGAAAACATTCCGCGGTCAGTATATCACCGAAGCCGATCTCGCCCTGATGGCGGAGATGGGCTGCAATTCCCTGCGCGTTCCCATCGCTTCCCGCCTCTTCCTGGAAGAGGGCCCAAAGCTGAAATTCCGCAGGGAAGGCTTTCAGCTGCTGGACCGCCTGCTGGACGGGTGCGAAAAATACGGGCTGTACGCCTTCATCGACCTGCACGCCGCCCCGGGCGGACAGACCGGGGCGAACATCGACGATTCCATGGATGATCTGTGCCGGCTGTTCATCGACGAGGCGCAGTTTGAGCGCGGCCTGGCTCTGTGGGAGGAAATTGCCCGCCGCTATGCCGACCGGTGGATCGTCGGCGGGTACGACCTGCTCAACGAGCCGATCCGCCCGGTCCGCTTCCCGGGGGATACCGACCTGGACGGCTACAGCCCCAGGCTGAAGGCTTTTTATGAACAGGCCATCGAACGCATCCGCCGCCACGACAAAAAACACCTGGTCGCCCTGGAAGGCATCCACTGGGCGGCGGATACCGGCATTTTTGACCATGTGTACGACAGCAATATGGTGATCCATTTCCACCGCTACGGCTGCCCGCCGGACCTCAGCTCCCTGCAGCCTTATCTGGAAGTGTCGCAAAGGCTTGACCTGCCGCTCTGGCTGGGCGAAACGGGAGAAAACACCATGGCCTGGTTTTCCGCCATGATGCCGCTGGCGTTCCAGTACGGCATCAGCGTGACCATGTGGCCGTGGAAGAAAATCTCATGCGGCAATTCCCCCTGCTCCTATGAAGAGCCCGCAGGCTGGCAGCTGATCCGGGACTATCTGAACGGCGGCGCCCAGCCGTCCTGGGAGCAGTCCCAGCAGATCCTGAACCGGCTGCTCAAAAACATCCTGGCGGAAAACTGCCGCGTCAACGGCGGCATCCACGCCCAGGTGCTGCGTATCCCCGGATGCGAGATTCAGGGAACGGATTTTGACGATCTGCCCGGCCGGGACATGAGCTATCACTGGGAAACGCCTCACGGGGACGGCTGCTACCGGGCCGGCACCGGGATGAACATCGTTCAGTCCGCCCCGTCGGAGGAAAAAGCCTTTCCCTTCGACGGCCCCTGGCGCACGGCCCTGCTGCGGCTGCACGAAAACGAATGGGCCCAGTACACGGTCTTCGACGTAACCACCAGCACCCGGCTGGAAATCGAATGCGCGGCTGATACGCCTTCCCGCCTGGAAATCCGCGAGAACGGCCTGGTCCTGGGTGTTTTTGAACTGAGCGGGTTCAGCGGAACGCAGCTTCTGTCCGGCATGCACCTGTATACGGCGGATCAGTGCGTCCTGCGCCTGACGGTGCTGAGCGGATGCGTCAGCGTCAGAAAACTGCTGATTCAGCCCGTGACCTGATTCTAGAGCAAAAGGTAACTGTTCAGTCATGGACTGAACAGTTACCGCATGGGGGTCTTGCGACCCCCCTACGGAACCCCCCCAACGGTGTTTCCTGTCGCCCTCACAGGGCTCCCGGGCGGAAACACCGCAAGGATGAAATCGCTGCGCGATTTCGTCCTCGCGACGCACATGTCGCCGCTGCGGATTTCAGTCAAAGG
>JBGUJG010000061.1:0-21392 GCA_045113695.1 Christensenellales bacterium | reverse complement strand
GAACACGCCGTACTTGCCGGTCTGCAGCAGGGGAGAAAGGCCGGGCAGCCAGGTATCCTTGTTGGGGGAGCCGGGGAACAGGGTGATCAGGATGCCCTTGTCGTTTTCCACATTGGCTGTGGCGGGGGTAGCGATCAGTTCGTCAATGCTCTTGGCATACGTGAGGCCGTACTTCATCTGCAGGCCGGTCAGGATCGCGCGGGTGATTTCCACATGCTGGGAGTTGCCCTGAGGCGCCATGGTGGTCGCCACCAGGAAGCCCTCGGAACCGTCTTCGCTGGCGTTCTTTTCCAGCCAGTCGCGGAACAGGGAACCGACCTGCGGGTTGTTGGCGCCGGTGCAGCCGCCGAACAGCGGATATTCTCCTTCCTGCAGCTCAGGATGGTTGAGGTAGTCGCCGTTCACCACATAGACCACGCCGTTTTCTTCGCACAGGCGGGCCATCTGGCCGGAGGCGGACTTCATGTCGATGATGGCGTCGCAGCCGGCGTCAATGCAGTTTTCAATGAACTGCTTGGTGGCGGCGTCGTCTTTCAGGGTCTCGGAGAAGATGAAGCGGACATTGTAGTGCGGCCCGAGATAGTTTTCCAGGTAGGCGCGGCGGGTGGTGACTTCATCGTTGGCCTGTGCTTCGGCGATGCCGACCACGTACTGCCGGTCAGCAGCCGCGGCCGGGACGGCGAGCAGGCCAAGGAGCAGAGAGAGCGTCAGACACAGAGACAGGATCTTTTTCATGGCTTTTTCTCCTTTATTTATATTCTGCGGCAACCAGAGCCGCCGGAATACGGAAGGGATCAGAACTGCACGCGGGCCGGCAGCAGGTTCTGGCGTTCGGAGTTCAGGTAGACCAGCAGCAGGAAGATGACGCCGCGGATACCCTGGATCAGAGCGGAGGACACACCCACCATCAGCAGGCCCTTGTTGAGCGCAGCGACTGTCAGCGCGCCGATGAAGCCGGCATAGGCATTGGACCGCGCGCCGCCGAAGATGGACATGCCGCCAAGCACCGTGGCCAGCATGACGTCCATGCCCAGGCCGTTGCCGGTTTCCACCGAGACCGCCGACACGTCCAGGACACTGAAGATGGCAGCCAGACCGATGCCGACGCCGGTGACCAGGAAGCTGATGTAGGTGGACTTCGGGTTGCTCATACCAGTCTGCTGGGCGCAGTTTTCGTTGCCGCCCAGGAAACGCAGCTCCCGGCCGACCCGGGTCTTGTGGAAGACCAGGATGCAGACCACAAAGTAGAGGATGAACAGGTAGTTGTTGAAGCCGCCGTCCATCAGGCCCTTGGCCGTGTTGTAGTCAAAGTCGATCTTGCCCGCGCCGCCGATCAGCACCGTGGTGATGGCGTTGTAGATCTGCGTGACCACGATGGCGACCGTGATCGTTTTGATATGGCAGACAACGGACATCGTGCAGTTGAACAGCATCAGGCCGATAGCGGCCAGCATGCAGATGATCATCATCACCGGCACGGATCCGCCCGCCGCATAAGACTTCATGCCCAGGGTGGCCGCCAGGCCCAGCACCGCGCCGATCGAGATATCCAGGTTGCCGTTGGAATAGATAAAGGCGACGCCGGTTGCGCAGGTGCCGATGATGATGGCCTGCTTGAAGATGCCAAGCGGCACACGGGAGTTGAAAGACCACTCTCCGCCCCGCTCGATGAGCCCCAAAAACCTGCCGCCGGTGGCCAGGCCGAAGCCCAAGATCAGCAGGATCAGGATCGCGAAGGGAAAGATGGCCAGGAAATAGCGGTTCCCGCGGATGACTTCGATTTTTTCCCGCAGGGAGAGCTGGGGAGCAGCCCTTTTTTCAGACGCGGCGGCAGGATTGCTCATGTCTCTTCCCTCCTTAAATCATGTACTCGATCAGTACGCGGTCGTTATAGCCGTCTTTCCGGAAGAACTCGCCGGACACCTGTCCGTCCCGCATGATCAGCAGCCGGTCGCACATACCGATCAGTTCCGGCAGTTCCTCGCTGATCATGATGATGGATTTGCCCCGCTGTTTCATTTCATAGATCAGTTCGTACATGGCCGCCTTGACGCCGATGTCCACGCCGCGCGTCGGGCAGTCCAGGATCAGGACGTCCGGATCGTCGGCAATCCATTTCCCAAACACCACTTTCTGCTTGTTGCCGCCGGACAGAGCACGCACCGGCTGGTAGGCGTCCTGACACTTGATCATCAGGGCTTTGATCTGCTTGTTCACATATTCTTTTTCTTTTTTGCCCGAGATAAAGGGGCCGAACAGGATGTTTTTGCTGTAGCCGGTAGAGGCGATGTTGTTATGGATCGAAGCGTTCAGCTCCAGGCTTTCGGTATCGCGGTTCTTGGAAACGTAACCCATGCCGTTTTTGAAGGCAGCCTGCGCATTGCTGATGACGAGATTCTTTGCTGTCAGGATGACCTGCCCGTCCACGATCTCATCCAGGCCGTACAGCGCCCGGCCCAGGGTGTGCATGCCGCAGTCGGACAGGCCGCCGATGCCGAGGATTTCCTGCTTGTGCAGTTCCAGCGACAGGCACAGGATGGAATGCATGGTGGTGATGCAGTCGGCTTTCAGCACCACCTGATCCCCGTAGCCGTCATTGTCGTCGCGGTAGTATTTTCCGCTCAGCTCGCGGCCGACCATCTTGGTCTTGATGTCGTTTGCGTCAAAATTGGCCCGCTCGATGTTGTCGATGATGACGCCGTCGCGAAGGACCGTCAGCGTGTCGCACTGTTCCATCAGCTCGTTGAGGTCATGGCTGATGATCATGACGGCTTTTCCGCTGTCCGCCATTTCATGCATGATCCGGTAGATGATTTCACGGCCGTGCTGGGACAGCGCTGTCGTCGTTTCATCCACGATCAGAAGCTCCGGATCAGAATACACACATTTGGCGATTTCGATCAGTTTGCGCTCCTGCATGTCGTACATCCGGGTCGGCAGGGACGGGTTGATGTTCGTCACCCCGATCTTTTCAAGGGCTTTTCTGGCTTCGGCCACCATCGCTTTTTTGTTGATCAGCGGGCCTTTTTTGAACCGGTCGTAATTGCCCAGGAAGATGTTTTCCGCCACGGAAATATTGGAAATGGTACCCGCTTCCTGTACGATCATGCTGATGCCGGCTTTCTGGGCTTCCAGCACATCCTTTGGCTTCCAGGGCTGCCCATGGTAGAACATTTCGCCGCTGGAAGCGGGCTGCAGGCCGGCAATGATGGAGGATACCGTTGATTTGCCGGAACCGTTTTCACCGATCAGGCCGCGGATTTCTCCCGTTTTCACCTGAAAATCGACATGGGACAGCGCAATCGTTACGCCGAAATTCTTGCTTATGTCCTTGACCTCTACCAGTACTTGTCCCTTTTCAGGCATACGCCTCAGCCTCCCGTTTTGTTCGGTACGGTCTATCAGCCGGTCAGTCTTTCGCGGGTCATTGAGTTGATGATCAAATTATATCGTAAATTTGCCAATTGGTCTATCAGAAGGCAGACCATTTTTATCAAAAATACGACCTGTTCGGATTATTGCTGTCAGTCTTTCAGGGATCTGCACAGCGCCATGAGCTGCGTGAAGGTGATGCCTTCCCGGATCTTCTCCCGGATCATCTCCAGATGCCGCGGGGGAACGATGGCCCGCGCCCTGGCAAACATCATCTCCGGGGTAAAGCGGGCGTCCCGTTCAAACGGCACGATGTCCGCCGTGCCCTCCATCCATTTGAGCATTTTGTACCGCATGTCCGCGATGACCGGCTGCAGGCTCTCCTGCCCGATGACGTTGGCGGTTTCCCCCGGGTCGGCTTCCAGGTCGTACAGCTCGTCGGAGCCGTGCAGGCGGCAGACGTACTTGTATTTTTTATCCCGCAGCATGATGCCTTTGCTGTGGGCTTCGTCATCGGACTGGGCCTTCATTTTCGGCCAGTAAACCACCGTCGGCGGGGCCGTCTTTCCGGGGGCGACATGGTATTCGTCGCAGTGGGTTTCCCCGGGCAGGCGTCCGCCCTCGCAGCAGACAAAATCCCGGACGGAAGCGCTCCGGTCCGCCAGGACCGGCACGAGGGAACGGCCGAAATGCGTGTGCACCGGCTTCACCCCCGTCATTTCCAGTACGGTCGCATAGAAATCCACCAGTTCCGCCAGCGAATCGGTAATGCCCGGCGACAGTTCATAGCCCCTGGGCGGCTTCACCAGCAGGGGCACCCGGGTCAGGCATTCCTCAAAACTGTTCTGCGCTTTTTCGACCAGGCCGTAGTCACCTGCAAAATCCCCGTGATCGCTCAGGAAAAAGATCGCGCAGTCGTCATAGATGCCCTCCTGTTTCAGGGCGTCCACCAGCCTGCCGAACTGGCGGTCAATCTTGCTGCACATACCCAGGTAGACGGCCCGGAGCTCATTCCAGTCTTCCTCGGTATAAGCCTCCATGCCTGTGTTTTCGCGGATGGCGGAAAGCATTCTGCTTTTCCCGCTGCATTCTTCCGGGCGGATGCGGCGCGGCAGCTGACCGCGGGGAATCATGGAATAATAGGGTTCTTCGACCTGGTAGGGCGTATGGGGATACATCAGCCCCAGGAACATGCACAGGGGCTGGCCGTCAGGCCGGCTGCGGATCCGGTCGATCGCAGCGTCCACGACCTCGTCGTCCCCGTTGTAGTTGACGCCGTTTTCATCCACGCCCAGCCGGCCTTCCAGATGGGAATAGTAATTTTTGCTGCCGGGCTGCCCCCGCAGACCTGGGTTCAAAGGGCCGGGCCCGTGTTTTTTCTGCCCGCCGTAATAGATTTCGCTGGCATGGCTTTCCGCCCAGCCCGGGATCTGCCCGGCCAGCAGATCGTTGCGGTCATTCATCCAGACATAGTAGCCGGCTTCCTTCAGTTCCAGGAACAGGCTGCTTTCCCCCGGATGGAGCAGGTGCGCCATCGTGCGGTGGCCGTTCACATGGGGATACAGCCCCGTCAGGAAGCTGCAGCGGCTGGGCACGCAGACCGGATTCTGGCAGTAGGCATGGCGGAAGGACACCGCTTCGCTCCTGGCAAATTCGTCCAGGAAGGGCGTCCTGGCAGCCGGATTGCCCAGATGTCCCATCGTATCCGCGCGCATTTCATCGGGGTTGAAGATAATGATATGTGGCCGCTGATTCATGATGTTTCCGTCCTTTCCTGCAGACAATCATATAAAAAAACCGACATTCTGTGGTCCGTGCCGTGTTTGCAGATGATGAATCCGCTTTTCACAAAGAAAAGCGGAAAAAAAGAACATCATCTCATTCGGGAAGAACCCTGCCGAAAAAAGCGCAGGTTTCGTCGTTGCAGAGCTTCGCGGCACCGGAGCGGATGTCGCAGTGGAACACATGGCCCAGGGGCTCGGCTTTGCTGCCGTACAGGCGGTACATAAACGGCGTCTGTTTTTCCGCCAGAACGGCAGCCAGCTCGCGCGCCTGATCCTTGAGGAAATCCCCCATGGCGGTCATGATGAACGCCGGCGGGAAACCTTCCGGTATGTGCCGCAGCACGTCGATCAGCGCCAGTTCCTCCTCTGTGCCGCCGCCCGGCAGATATTCCGCCATCAGGGGGCTGCGCGCCTCGGCGGAAGGCCCGCTCATTCCGTATGCCCCGCAGTTGAGGGCTACTGCGGCAGGCAGGAAGCCAGCCGGCGTGCTGAAAGGATAGTTCGCCGCATAGGCAGGGTCCGCGCAGATACAGCAGTACAGCGCCAGCTGATGGGCCCCCGCCGAATCGCCGACGGCATAAATCCGCCGGACATCAAAGCCGTACTCCTCCGCATGGTCCAGCGTCCAGCGGAACACGGCGTTCACATCCTCCATGGAGGCAGGAAACTTGTTTTCCGGGGCCAGACGGTATGAAAAATTCACGACGGCAAAGCCCCGCAGACTCAGGTCCATGCAGTAATACTGATACCGCTGCTTGTCGCCGTAGACCCATCCCCCGCCGTGGACGCTGACGATGACAGGAAGCTTCTGTCCGGCCAGGGAACGCGGGCGGTACACGTCCAGGCTCTGCCAGACCGGGTCGTTTCCGTACACAATATCATCCCGCCGTTCGATTTCTTCCGGCGTGGTGAGTCCGGC
Organism: Christensenellales bacterium; assembly: GCA_045113695.1. Taxonomy (GTDB): domain Bacteria; phylum Bacillota; class Clostridia; order Christensenellales; family Aristaeellaceae; genus UBA4246. Next base: position 15,317 of record JBGUJG010000061.1, on the reverse strand, counting down.
GTCCCGGATATCGTCGGCCTGTTTGAATTTTTCCCGAAGGATCTGACTGGCAGCCGGCATATCGATCATCCTCCCCGCATCATTTGGAATCATGATTATTTCCCAAGCGCTCTGAACATCCAGCCCTTATACGCTTCCACACCGGGCTGGTCAAAGGGATTGACCCCCAGGAGCTCCCCGGAAAGACAGCAGGCGAACTGGAAGAAGTAGAACAGCTGACCGAAGTGGTAAGCGTCCAGCCGGCCGATCCGCAGGATCACGCAAGGCATTTTGGCGCTGTGGGCCGTGACGGTCGCTTCAAAGGCAGCCCGGTTGATGTCCCGGAAATCCTTGCCGTTGAGATAGTCAAAGAAATCCTGTTTTCCGTCCGGACGGATGATCAGGCTGTCGGCAGTCTCTTCAACATCCAGGAAGGATTCAAACATCAGCGGCGCCCCGTCCTGCAGGTACTGGCCGACGGCGTGAAGCTCTTCGGAATACTCAGCGGCCACGGGGAAGATGCCTTTGCCGTCCTTGCCTTCGCTTTCTGCGAAGAGCTGCACCCACCATTTGTTGAACCAGCGGAACTGGGGCTCAAAGGAGGCCAGGATTTCCAGGGCATACCCCTGCTGATGATACAGGTTCCGCAAAGCGGCGTACCGCAGGGCGGGGTTGTCTTCCGCCCCGGTTTCGCGGAGCAGCTTTTCCATGTCCTTTCCGCCCCGGACCAGGGCGCGGATGTCGATCCCGGCGCAGGCCATCGGCAGCAGGCCCACGCAGGAAAAAGCGCTGTAGCGGCCGCCCACATCCGTCGGGAAGGGCACGAAGGTATACCCTTCCTCCTGACACAGCTTTTCCAGGGAGGAACCGTACGTCCCGGTGCAGACGGTGCGCCGGGACGCTTCTTCCGGGCTGTACTTTTCCGCCATCGCTTCCCGCAGGATCCGGAACGACGAGCCCGGCTCCAGGGTCTCAAAGTTTTTGGCGATGCAGTCGATCGCGTAATCCCTTCCTTCGAGGCTTTTGAGCATTTTGTTCAGCGCGTGGGGAGACAGGGTGTTGCCCGCATAGATGATCTCCGCCCCGGTACCGTCCGAAAGCGCTTCGATCACGCTGCGGGCAGCGTTGTTGCTGCCGCCCACGCCGATGACCACAAAGGCGTCGCACGTCTTTTTTACGTTTTCGGCAATTGCCTCGATCCGGTCCAGCCACTGGTCCCCGGCCCACCGGTCCAGGTTCAGCCAGCCCAGGCTGTCCATGTATTTTTCCTCTCCGGCCTGCGCCCGGGCAAGGACAGGCGCGGCGGCACTCACCGCCTGTGAAAGCTCCTCCTCCGTCACCCGGCAGTTCTGATCCCTGACATCGATATTCAGCATGGCGTCATTCTCCTTATCGCAGATTGATCAGTCTGGGCAGCGGCCCGCCCAGCAGCGGGCGGCACCATTCTTTGAATGCCTCCGTCACGCCGTTGCCCGCTTCGTTGATGAATGCATCGGGCATTTTGCGTTCGGTCATCATCACTTCCCGGATGTCCGCCAGAAAGGTTTCGCTGCCGTATGCCGGCCCTTCCAGTCTCCGGATGGCCACCATTTTGGCGGTCTCCCCACGGACGGCAGCCCGCACCGCAGCGCGGCCGCAGGCTTCCGCCTCCTCCCGGTCCACGACGGACTGCCAGGGGATGGAAGCCCTGCCCAGCAGGCCGGGCTTTTCCGAGCGGGCCTTGTAGCCCAGCTTCTTGGTGATCAGCTGGGCCAGGTGGGACGATACGTCCCCGAAATAGGTCGACCGGCCCGACGTAAACACAGGCTCCACGATGGGTTTCCCGTCCGCATCGTGCAGGCCTTCGCTGGCCACGACGACCCCGCAGCCTTTTTCGCCGATCAGCTTCCGGACATCCGACAGAAACTGTTCTTCATCAAAGTTTCTTTCCGGAAGATAGATCAGATCAGGCCCGGAACCATAGCTGTCCTGCGCCAGGGCAGACGCCGCCGTCACCCAGCCGGCATTCCGGCCCAGCGCCTCCACCACTACGATATGGATCGGCAGGCTGTCCACATCGCAGCAGACCTCCGCCACGCTGCCGGCGATATACCGGGCCGCGCTGGCAAAGCCCGGGGCATGGTCCGTGACTGCCAGATCGTTGTCCATGGTTTTCGGGATACCGATAACCCGGATGTCCGTGCCTTCGCAATACCGCTGCAGTTTTCCGCAGGTATCCATGGTGCCGTTGCCGCCGTTCATCAGCACATAGCGGATGCCGTTTTTTTTCAGGATGGGCACCATGGCTTCATATTCCGGCGCTTCCAGCGCATCCCGGGAAGTGCCGATCGCGGAGGCCGGGCTGATCAGCAGCTGCCGAAGCGTTTCATCGGGCAGGGCGGTCAGGTCTCTCAGGTGATCCTTCAGCAGTCCGCCGGTGCCGCCGATAGCGGCATAGATTTTATCCACTTCCGGGTTTTTCTGGGCTTCGCGGATCGCTCCGTACAGGGAAGCGTTGATCACCGCCGTCGGCCCGCCGCCGTGTATCAGGATCAGATTATGATTCATTTGCGCCATTTCCCCCATGTCACGCCAGCATCCGTACGGTATTGTAGATGCAGATCCCGAAGATCACGGCCAGCAGGCCGATAAACAGCTTGTCCGTGGTCGAAACGGAAAGTTTTTTATGAAGCCTGGCGGACAGGAAACCGCCCAGCGCCCCTGCCGCCACCATGGCCGCCAGATACCCCCAGTCAAACGCGGGAACCGTGCCGGTCAGGAGCGTCACGATCAGGCTGGTAATCTGGCTGATCAGGATGATCAGCACGGAATTGACGGCCGCTTTCTTGGTATCCATGGAGAAAAAATAGTAGAGCACCGCCAGGTTCATCGGCCCGCCGCCGATGCCCAGGAAAGAAGAACAGATACCCAGGAGGGCGCCGATGATGACCGGTACGGTCTTCCCGCCCACGTTCTTCGTCTGAATCCTGGCTTTGAAAAGCACATAAAGGAGGGTCCCCAGCACCAGAATGCCGAGCACAACCGACTGAACGGCGCCTACCGTCTGATCGGCGTGCACCGCTTCCTTGAGGGCGGAGAACATGTATTTGCCCGCCACCCCGCCGATGGCGGCGCCGATGCCCAGCGGGATGCTGCGGGCCGGGTCCATTTCGCCGCCTTTGCGGTTCTTGTACACATTGATGACCGCCATGGCCAGCACCGTCAGGCCGGACAGGAAAGATACGGTTGAAACCGGCATGATCCCGATCGCATCCAGCAGCGGCTTGATCACCACGCCGCCGCCGATCCCGCAGATCCCGCCGACCGTGCTGGCGGCAAAGCAGATCAGAAAAACAAAGATCGTCGTCATCATCTTCTTCTGTTCCTCAGCAGCCGCAGGGATGAGCCGGGGCGTCGTCCCGGTAACGGCTGTTTTCCTCCGGGTTTTTCATGCAAAGGTGCACCGCGGCCGTGGTAAATGTCCTGGGCAGTGCAAGGATATTCGGGTTTTCCCCCACGATCTTCCGCTTGGCGTCTTCCAGGGCTTCTTCGACCGTGGCGCGGGTCTTAAGCCCCATACCCCTCGCGATGCCCGGTTCCCTCGCGCCGACGATATAGATGGCGCTGGTATGCATTTCAGCCAGATGGCCGCAGCTCATCATGGAGAAACCGTGGAAGGGATGGAAGGCGTTGGCGAAGCGGTATCTGCGGATGTATTCCTCATTGGTGGCGAAGTATTCCCCGTAGCGGTTCATGTCCGGCAGAATCTGCATGTAGTCGTGCTGGAACATCTCATACAGTTCGCGCAGGTACGGCCACCGCTCCTCATGGAACCAGCCGTCGCAGATGGACGGCACGATGAATACGCAATGGTCGCTGAGCACCCGCTTGTGCCGGATCACCTGGGCGGACAGGGCCTGCATCATCTGGATCGGGTTGGTGCCCATGCCCGCGCCGTAGTGGAAGTCGGTGGGCATGCCGAACACCACCACATCGTATTTCTTTTCGGCCCAGTGGACATAGGTGCGCTTGTCCGCCGTCTTCCAGGAGACGGGCTGCATTTCTTTCGCGTAGCCGGAGTTGATCTCGATCTGGCGGGACTTTGTGTCCAGCACGGCGTCGCAGCAGAAGAACTTCTTGCCCATCTTTTCTTCCATCCACATGCCCTGCTGGTCGAACTTGTCCCGCATCAGGCTGCCGGTGGACACGGGCACAAAATCGGGCCGGTGCATAACCTGGGGGACATGGTGGGCGGCAATGCTCCGCCAGTGGCTGATGCCGGTGGCGCAGTGCTTGTAGCCGCCCGAATATCCGCCGTACGGGTTGCCCTGGGTGTGGCCGATCAGAACGGCCACGTCGGCGTCATACACATATTTGTTCATGATCACATGGTCTCCCTGGGGCGTAAAGCCCAGGTCCACCAGGTGATCGTAATCCTCGCTGTCGTGGCTGGTGATCTGGCCGGAATACCAGAACTCATTGAACAGATCGTCGCCCAGGATCTGCCGGGCCTCGTTCATGGGCGTCCGGGGATGGAGGCCGTTGCTGAACAGGAGCAGGACGTCTTCCTTCCGGATGCCGGCGGTGTACAGTTCATCCAGGCAGGCCCGGATGGCCACCTTCCGGTGGCTGGTCGCCTGGCAGCCACCCTTGACGATATCCGGAATCACGAATACCACGGTCTTTTTTCCCCTGGCCAGGTCCGCCAGCGGTTCCATGCCGATCGGGTGACGGATGGAGTCGAGCGTGGCACGGTACAGGCTGTCCCAGTCCTGCGGGAGACACGCGGGATCCGGCACCGTTTCGCCGGGAATGAACACGTCGGTGCTGTCGGGCAGATTGGCGCTCATGAAGCCGTGGCCGTATTCAAACTGCAGATTCATCGTGCTTCCTCCTTATTCCGCGCAATGAGTCATATAGATACGGATGATTTCAAGGTATTCATCCGGATAAAAACCGATTTCTCCCTGGAAACGGGTCAGGGCAATCAGGCCGCCGTCGATTTCCGGGATGGAGGCCAGCATGGCGGCGTTGTCCTGCTTGAGCCCGCCGCCGTAGACCACAGGCATCCCGCCCGTCCGGTCCTTGATGAAACGGGCGATCGGGGCGATCGCGTCCGCGCCGGGCGGAGTTTTGCCCGGACCGATGGCCCAGATGGGCTCGTAGGCGATGATCACATTTTCATGAGCTATTCCTTCCAGACCGATGGAAAGCTGTTCGCCGAGCACGTCCTGCCAGCGGTCCCGCTCTTCGGCCTTTTCACCGATGCAGTAGGTGACGGTCATCCCCTGGCTCACCGCGCAGCGGATTTCCTTGTTCAGCAGACGGTTGACGGCTTTCGTATCGGCGGCGCCCGCTTCCTCAAGGACGCCCAGTTTGTCCGCCCGCTCCTCGCAGTGGCCGATGATCGTACTGGTGACGCCCAGCGCCTTCATGGCGGCGGCCGGACGGTTGGCGGTGTAGGCCCCGAAGTTGACGCCCGGCGCAACGTCCGCCCGGTATACGCTCTGGCAGCCCACTTCGATCATGCTGTCCGTTCCGGCAGCCTGCGCCGTGGGAATCACATGGGCTTCCGGAAAATACATCGGAAAACGGGCGGCGCCGCGGTACTGCTCCAGCGCGGCTTTCGTACGGCTGACAATGGTCCTGGCCCATTCGGTTCCGTCCGCAAGGCGGTTCACCCCGCCCATCGCGGCCGGTACGTCAAATCGCTTGAGATTCAGGCAAAGGTGTTTCATGATCAGATGCCCTCCTTCTTATAGCGGTCCGCCATCTGCTCGAGGGTGACCGGTTCGATCAGGGAACTCTTCCGGTAACTGCCGAACTGCACCAGCAGGGGCGCGACGGCTCCCATGACGCCGTCCTTCATGCAGTCCACGATCTTCCGCACATCATCGTCCGGAACCGTGCCGTTAATCACGGTATCCATGATGCAGGAAAGATAATTGCGCGGGTCAAAATTCTTGGGCCTGGCGGTCATTTCTTCCCAGATCCGGCCGATGGAAGCGCTCTTCCGGAGCTCCGGGCGCGAAAGAAACAGCTTCATGATGTTGCGGGTGCAGGCCAGGCGGATGTCGGTGTCCACGTTGATTTTATTGATGCCGCAGCCGGATACGTCCACCAGCTGCTCCACCGCAATGCCGTAGGCGTTTTCCAGCTGTCCGCCCATCTCATTGATCTGCCGCACGTATTCCTGCGGCACGGTGGAAGACCCGTGGCTCACCAGGAAGCCTCGGATGCCCTCGTGCATCATGCATTCCTTGGTGGCCAGGGCGATTTCCCGGCGGATTTTCGCATTCTTGCCCTTGTTGGCCCCGTGCATGGTGCCGTAGGAGATCGCCAGGGCATCGCAGCCGGTCTTCTTGAAGAAATCGACCGCCTGCATGGGATTGGTGTAGGTGCTGGTGGCGGAAAAAACGTGGTCCTCCACGCCGGCCAGAACGCCCAGTTCCCCCTCGACGGTCACGCCGAATGGATGGGCGTACCGGACGACCTCGCGTGTCAGGGCCACGTTGTCCTCGTAGGGAAGGGAACTGCCGTCGATCATGACGGAGGTATAGCCGCCTTCCACACAGGCTTTGACGCTTTCCAGGCTCTTGCCGTGATCCAGGTGCAGGGCGACCGGAACGGGGCTGTCCGCCCCGTATTTCCGGACCGCGCCGCCGATGGCCCGGGCGCCTTTTTGCTTCTGCTCCAGGGTGCCGTGCATAAAATCCTCCGCGCCGCCCATATAAGCGTTGGAAGCTTCCGCTCCCTGCAGGATCGCGCCGGACTCCAGGATTTCATGGATCCGGACCGCGGCTTCGATCTGGCCGGCGCTGTTCATATTGAATGCTCCCTGGCCGTAGCGGTATGTATCGGCAGCTTCCAGAATGGGTCTCATAGGAACTAACATAGGAATACGCTCCCTTTCTCTGTGGTCTTTTGTCCGGGGAAAAAAGCAGGTATCGGGTTCACTTTGCCGATTATTTATTAATTCAATTAATAAATTAGCATACTATCAACTGCTTGTCAAGTCTTTTGACAAAAAAGTCCCGGTATGCTATGCTTGAGCCATCATCCGCATTCCGCGGCCTTTCTTCTGGGCAGTTCAGACGCTGAGCAGGCTGGACAAAGCAGAGCATACCATACAGGAAGGGAGCATGCCATGAACATTCTGTATCTGCATACCCATGACACGGGACGCTGCATCGGGCCGTATGGGTTCCAGGTCCCTACCCCTGCGCTTTCAGCGCTGGCGGAAGACAGCGCTGTATTCCGCATGGCGTTCTGCGCAGCACCGACCTGTTCCCCCAGCCGGGCCGCCCTTCTCACCGGCCGCTATCCGCATCAGAACGGTATGTGGGGTCTGGCGCACCGGGGCTTTTCACTGAACCCGGCAGAGCATCACCTGGCAGCCTGGCTGGCACGGAACGGCTTTGAAACCGCGCTTGCCGGCATCCAGCACGAGGCGGAACAGCCGGAAAGTCTGGGTTACCAGGTCATCCTGGGCGACCGCGCTTACTCGATGGGAAAGTGCGAAAAGGACTGGCGGGCGTTCGACCTTGGAAACGCGCAGGCCGCGGCGGATTATCTGCGCCGCCCGCATGACCGTCCGTTCTTTCTCTCGGTCGGTCTGTTCAGTACCCACCGGCCCTTCCCTGTTTCAAAGGATTCTGACACCCCGGACCGCTGTGCCGTCTTCCCCCACCTGCCGGACCGGCCTGAGACAAGACAGGATATGGCCGGTTTCTGTGAAAGCGTCAGGATCGCCGACAGCGCCGCCGGGATCGTGCTGGATGCCCTGAAGGCCTCCGGGCGGAAAGAGGACACGCTGGTCCTGTTCACCACCGATCACGGCCCGGCCTTTCCCTGGATGAAATGCAGTCTGCGGGACCACGGCACAGCTGTGTCGCTGATCATCTCAGGCCCCGGCATCAGGCGCCGTATAATCGACGCCCCGGTTTCCCATATTGACGTGTTTCCCACCGTCTGTGAAGCCGCCGGCATCCCCCTGCCGGACAGACTGGAAGGGGCTTCTCTCTTTCCGCTGCTCCGGGGTGAAACCGGTAAACTGCATGACGAAATCTTTCTGGAAAACAGCTTCCACGTCGCCTATGAACCGATGCGCGGCATCAGGACGGAGCGATACAAATATATCCGCCGGTTCGGCCGGTATCCTTATCCCCGGCTGTCCAACACCGACGATTCCCCTTCCAAGCAGCTGCTCATGGACTGCGGGGCATTTGAAGCAGCCTACCCTCAGGAGGCGCTGTACGACCTGATGGCGGACCCCATGGAACAGGTCAATCTGGCCGCTTCCGCGGACCACCAGCAGGCGCTGGAATGCCTGCGCGCAAGGCTCACCGGATGGATGGAACGCACCGGGGATCCCCTGCTGGCCGGCCCGATGCGCCCCGGCCCCAACGCCCTGGTCAATCCGCCGCAATCCCTCTCGCCTTCAGACAAGCGGTTTTTGCAGGATACAGGCAATCTGGATTAATCCACAGTCACCCGGCAGGTGTAGGAGCGCCTGCCCATCAGGTCCGCCGGCTGCCCGGTCAGCATAATCGTTTTGCGGTCCGCAATGTCCATGCTGCTCACGCCCAGCATCAGTTCGGCCGGGCCCGGCTCCACGCCGAACACCATGTCTTCATTATAATAGCCGAGAGAAGCGGCAGTCAGATGGAACATAACCGTTCTGCTTTCCCCCGCCTCCAGATGCACCCGTTTGAACGCCGCCAGCTGCATATTGGGGCGGATGACATGCGCACCGGAAAAATGATAATACAGCTGCAGCACCTGGTCTCCCGCCCGCTCACCGGTATTCATGACTGTGCACTGCACATCGATCCCGCCGTCTGTCGGCATTTCAGAGCCGGAAAGCGTCATGGGACTCACGGAGAAAGCAGTATAGCTCAGCCCATGGCCGAAGGGGAAGAGCGGCCTGTCCGTGTCGTCCACATAACCGCCGGTAAAGATCATGCTGGCGCTAGGGTCGCTGCCCGACGAATAACCGGATCCGGTGCGGTGGTTGTACACCACCGGCAGCTGGCCGATATGGTGAGGTACGGTAAACGTCAGATGACCGCCCGGGTTGACCGTGCCGTCCAGGACGTCGGCCACCACCCGGCCGGCTTCGGCTCCGGGCATAAAGGCCTGCACCATCGCGCCAACATGGTTCTTGGCCCAGGGAAGGGCAAACACGCCCGGCCCGTACAGCACCAGCACCACCGGCTTGCCGGCGGCGCAAACCTTTTCCAGCAGCTGCTGCTGAACGCCGGGCAGGCCCAGGTGGCTGCGGTCCTTGCCCTCGCCCCCGGTCACGTTCACCCAGCCGCAGTTGCCGCCCAGGGCCATGACCACCGCGTCGCTCCGTTCAGCCGCGCGGACCGCCCCGTCAAAACCGTCCGTGCTGTCTCCGATGATATCGCATCCCTGCGCGTAAGAGACTTCAAAGCGTTCGGACAGTACGTCCCGCAGGCTGCGGGACCCCATTTTGCGGAGCAGGGTCGGCAGGTCGTCCAGCTTTTTCCGGTCTTCATCCGACAGGAAGGAAAGCATGGCCGAAAACATGTTGCCGGTTTCCTTTTTCGGCGTTTCTTTTTCTTTCGCGGCCTCGTCCGCGATGCCGTTGAAGGTGACAGAGCTGTCTTCTTTCGCACCGGCCATGATCATTTCGATGTAGGCCGGGTAGGTATAGCCGCTGATGGGATAGCGCATGTTATCGGCATGGGGACCGATGACGGCCAGCTTCATCCCTTTTTTCAGCGGCAGGACACCGTCGTTTTTGAGCAGCGTGATGGACGCTTCGGCGATTTCCCTGCTGAGGGCGGCCTTCTTTTCATCGGTCATGGCGGCCCGGACGGCATCCACGTCCACATAAGGATGCTCAAACAGGCCGTATTCGAACTTGATGGTCAGGACGCGGCGCACGGATTCGTCCAGCAGCGCTTCGTCCAGTACCCCGCTGCGCACATATTCCGGCAGATGCCTGAATGCCCCGCCCACCGGGATTTCCGTATCCAGCCCGCCCTTTTTGGCCAGCAGGCCGGCTTCTTTGTAGGAGCCGGCGATATGGAACACATTGAACATCTTCATGACGGCGGCGCCGTCGGAAGTGAGCATGCCGCGGTATTTCATCGTACCGCGCAGCAGATTCCGGGATATCCTTTTGTTGGCCCCGACGCAGAGACCATCGATTTCGCCGTAGTTTGCCATCATGCCCGAAACGTCCGCTTCGTTGGCCGCCGCTTCAAAGGGCGTGGCAAACACCTCGTACAGTTCCCTGTCGTTGATCCGGGAGACCGCGCAGTTCAGCCCGCCCTGGCTGTCGGCATAGCCCAGGAAGTGCTTGGCGATGCAGGCCGGCCCATCGGTCTTGTCCCCCTGCATGCCCCGGATGTAATGGATGCCCATCTGGCTGATCAGATACGGGTCTTCGCCGTAGGTTTCATACGTGCGGCCCCACCGGGGGTCCCGGGACACATCAATCACCGGGCTCATCGCGCTGTTGATGCCCACCGCCCGGCTCTCCCGCCCGATGACCGCGGCCATCTTTTCAGCCAGCTCCGGCTCCCAGGTGCAGCCGACGTTGATCTGGGCCGGAAAGAGGGTGCCGCCCGCCCCGGGATAACCGCACAGGTTTTCGGACTGCAGGGCCACCGGGATGCCCAGGCGGGTTTCTTCCACAAAGTAGCGCTGCACGGCATTGGAGATTTCGGCGATCTGTACCGGGTCCGCCAGCCCGACCATGGAATACTGGGTAAAGCGCCCGTGCCCGTGGGGAAATTTCTCCCGGAGCAGTTCCACGGATACTTTTCCGTCCTTCACAAAACTGGCCGGCAGGTCGCCGCAGAGCTGGGCCGCTTTTTCCTCCAGGGTCATGCGGCCGAGCAGGTCTTCCACCCGCTCGCTGACCGGCCTGCCGCTGTCCTTGTAGATCTCCATCGCTCATCCTCCTTTTATGATACCGGGTTTTTCCCGACCATGATTTCCGGATAATCTCTTGCGGCTGCCGGCACATCCAGCCACAGCTCCTGTGCCTGGGGGCTGACGCCAGCCGCTTTTTCATATGCTTTCCACAGGTCCAGGTAACGCCAGTGCAGGCCCTGCAGGCGGACCGATTCCTCCGCCCTGCCGTACCGCGCGGCCAGCGCACGCATTTTTACCAGCACTTCCGGCTCACTGCCGGCCAGATTGACCCGCTCATCCGGATCCCGGACGACATCATACAGCAGCTCGCACTCCGGGTCTTTTTCAAAACATATGTATTTATAATCACCTTCGCGGACCATGAAGCAGTAGCTGTCCGCCGGAAGGGCCATGGAGGGCCGTTCCATGAACTCGGCGCAGACCGCGTGTTCCGGGGCTTCCTGACCGCTGAACACCGGGGCCATGCTCACCCCGTCCACCCCCTGCATAGGTTCAGCACCGGTGTATTCCAGCAGGGTCGGACCGATGTCCATGATACTGGTCAGGGCGCCGCACACCGCGCCTTCCGGAATGCCGTCCCCCGCCATGATCAGCGGGATCTTGACGGATTTTTCATAGAAGGTGGATTTGCCGAACATCCGGCGGTCGCCCACCTGATCCCCATGGTCGGACGTATAGACAAACAGGCGTCTGGTGCCCCGCCCGTCGCAGAACCGGTCAAAAGCTTCCCGGATCCGGCCGATCCTTTCATCCATCTGCTCAATCATGGCGCAGTACGCCGCCTGGGCCCCGAGCGCCTGCTCCGCACTGACATCCTGGTGATGGCGTGCCCATTCCCCTGTCGGGCAGGGATCGTCAAAGGAAGCCGGCAGCACGGCGCGTTTCAGGTATTTTTCATACAGTTCCTTTCCGCCCACATACGGGAAGTGAGGCGCGTATGTGCCCACCACGATAAACTGGGGCTTGTCATGGGGGCGGGACAGATAGTCGACCGCCGCCCGGGTGACATATTCATCGTAATATTCCACCGGAGATTCCCCGCCGCCGATAACCTGCGTGCAGAAGGCTTCCCCGAAGGAGCGCAGCGTCACCCCGCGGGTTTCCCGGAGCTTTTCCCTGGGCGCGTTCCAGGTGATGGTGGTCATATCGTCCGCAATGCGCCTGGTAAAGCCGTGGCGCTGATCGCTGCCGACAAAATGCATGCGGCCCGCCAGCACCGTTTCATAACCCTGCTCCACTAAATAATGAAGGAATGTCGGGGTCATGTCCGGCAGGGCATCCGTCAGCGTAAATACCCCGGTGGCCGCCGGACGCAGGGCGCTCAGCATCGCTGCCCGGGAAGGAACGCACAGCGGGCAGGGCGTGTACGCCTGGGAAAACCGCAGGCCGTCCGCGCACAATTGGTCCAGGGCGGGCGTATCGACGTTATGCCCCTCAAAGCCGGAATAATACGGCGTATGCTGGTCAGACATGAAAAGCAGGATATCCGGCAGGTTCATGTAAATTCCCCCTTGACATTTTTGTTACATTTTGTTACAATAGTTCCGGAAGCGACGGAGCAGGTACAATCTGCTTTATGTATGCTATCATAGCACATTCCTTTTGCTTTTTCAACATCTATTTTATCAGAATGTCTGAAGCGGTGCAAATCATTTCGGTTTATCCATCCGTCAGGACTGATCTTTTTCAGTCGAGAGAAATTATGTGTAAATTTTTGTTGTTTTTCAAAATTTATTATTGACATTTATTTACATAAATGATATAGTGAAAGCGAGGTCGGGAAACGATGAAGAACGTAACCATCCGGGATGTGGCCAAAGCGGCCAGCGTATCGATCGCGACAGTGTCCAGGGTCCTGAGAGGGAAGGACAACGTATCGGAAGAAACCAGGCGGCAGATCGCACAGGCGATCCGCAGCACCGGCTACCGGATTTCCCCGGAGCTGGACCGGTCGCTGCTGGCGGAAGACGGACTGATTTATTTCATCATGAGATCCGCTTCCGTCAACAAATACTCCCAGCTTCTCTGCCAGGAAATGATCCGGGCAGCGGACCACAGGGGGCTGCGGCTGATCGCGGCCAATGTGGAAGCCCGGAACCGCGCATACGACAATGACCTGCTGGCCTGCCTTGATCAGGCACAGCGGCTCGGCGTCAGGGGCGTGATTCAGTCCGGCTTTACCGAGAGCAGCATGTCTCCCGCCGTGATCGAAACCCTGCAGGCCCTGCGCCTTCCGGTTGTCATGATCAACCGTTCCTTTTCCGACTACAGCTTCTGCCGGGTGCTGACCGGCAGCGAACGCGGCGCTTTTATGGCGGCCCAGCACCTGCTGGAACAGGGCAGGCGACATCTGCTGATGCTCACCTATCCCGGCCATCACGGCAAGCAGGCCGGCTTTCAGCGGGCCGTTTCGGACCGGACAGACGGGCCGGTGTGCAGCCAGGTTCTGGAAACAAAGGACGACAGCCTCGAGTGCTGCCAAGCCGTTCTGGACACGGCCCTGCAGAACGATCCCCTGCTGGATGGCATCCTCTGCTGCTCGGATGAGCAGGCGGCCAGGGTGCTGCAGGCCCTGCATCAGAAGGGAAAAAAGGTGCCGGACGAACTGCTGCTGATCGGTTTCAACGACAATCTGGCTCCGTTTCTTTCCCCGCCCATTCCAAGTGTCCGGGTCCCCCTGGCAGAAATCGCCGCCGCAGCCATCGACCTTTTCCTGGAACAGGAAAAGGCTCAGGTTCCGGCGCCGGCCAAATCCGTGCTGCTGGATCCTCAGCTGATCCTCCGGTAACCTCCCTGCGAACTGTATGCCCGCTGCCAGCAGCGGCTTACAAATATGAAAGGAGACTCACCATCATGAAAAAAACCAGTTTATTCAGAATGCTCGCTCTGGCTCTCTCCCTCTGCCTCCTGCTGGGCGCCGTATCCGCTGCGGCCGACACCGGCTGGAAGCCCCGCGGACGCACCATCACCATCCGCGTCGCGAACGCCGCCGGCGGACAGGCTGACCTGATCATGCGTGTCGTCGCCAAGCATGTGCAGGAAGTGACCGGGGTCACCACCATCGTGCAGAACATTACCGGCGCGTCCGGCTTCGTGATGGCGACCGACCTGAACGGCTATGATCCCTCCATCTGCGAACTGATGCTGGGCACCGAAGCCCTGTTTGCCATCGCCCCCCTGTTCAACGACAAGATCAACATCAGCCTGGACGATTACGCCGTGCTGTACGGTTCCGACTCCTCCACTTCCCCCTCCACCCTGGCCGTGCCTGCCCGTCTGGGCGTCAAGACCTGGGACGAGTTCGTGGAGTACGCCAAATCCAACCGCATCCTGGCTGCTTCCAACCAGCCCGGCGGTCTGACCCACATGAACGCCACCGCCCTGTTCGGCGCTGCCGGCATCGAATTCACCTCCGTGGCTGACAGCGGCGGAAACAAGAACGTGCTGTCCTGCCTGAACGGCGACGCCAACTGCGTCATCGTCAACACCAGCGTCCTGCACGACTACGCCGCCAAAGGCGAACTGATCCCCCTGGTGCAGTTCAACTCCGCCCCCTATACCGAGTGGGACCTGGATCCGGTTCCCAGCGTCGCCGACATCGGTTTCCCGGAAATCGTGATGGAAAGCTGCAACGTGCTGTGCTGCCGCAAGGGCGTCGATCAGGCTGACGTGGATGCCCTGGGCAAGATCATCGTAGACTATCTCCGGAGCGAGGAAGGCATCCAGGCCCTGGCCGAAATCAACAGCACTTCCCGCCCCATGGACGCCGATGTGGCCGTCGCCCGCCTCAAGCACGAAGTGGAGACCACGACCCGGATTTACAACACCTATTACAGCAAGTAATCAGGAAAGAAAGCTGCCCATTGCGTCCAATGCCCGGTGGGCAGCCTTTTTTCCGCCACGCAGGAGGACAGACCGATGAAAAAACAGCCCAACATCCTGCTGATCATGGCAGACCAGTTCCGCACGGCGACCATGACCGGACTGGGCGACGGGATCGAAACGCCCAACATCGACCGCATCCGGGCGATGAGCGTGTTCTATCCGCAGGCCACCTGCCCCGCTCCCCTGTGCACGCCCAGCCGCGCTTCCCTGGCCACCGGCAAAATGCCGCATAACTGCGGCGTGATCGCCCATGATACCAACCTGCCGCTCGATCAGGCGACCTATTATCAGCGCCTGGTCAAGGTCGGTTACCGGGTTTCGGTGGTCGGAAAGACCGACCTTCACAAAAAAACCCGCTTTATCGGCCGGAAAGGCGACCTGCCCGTGATTCACCACATCGGTTTCAGCGATCCGTTCGAAACCGAAGGGAAGATGAACTGCGCCCGCATCCTGCGGCAGGACCCGGACGGAAACCCAGCCCATCTGGGGCCCTATCAGTATCATCTGCTCAGAAAAGACCCGGAGCTCCTGCAGAAACTGAACGACACCTACGTCGCCTA
>JBGUJG010000060.1:0-27924 GCA_045113695.1 Christensenellales bacterium | reverse complement strand
CACGTAGCAGAGCACTTCGCCGCCGAGGTTTTCCTTGCGGGCCGCCTTGTCGGTCATGATGCCTTTGCTGGTGGAGATGATCGCAATTCCCAGACCGTCCAGAACCTTGGGCAGGTCTTCGCAGGCGGCGTACACACGCAGGCCGGGCTTGCTGATGCGCTTGAGGCCTACGATGACGGGCTGCTTTTTGTCAAGATACTTGAGGGTGATCTTGATGCTGCCCTGGAGCCCATCGTCGATGAACTCATAGGACTTGATGTAACCTTCCTCCAGGAGGAGTTTCGCGATGTTCTTCTTCATATTGGAAGCAGGCATCGTCACGCTGTCATGCTTCGCAACCTGCGCGTTGCGGATGCGGGTCAGCATATCAGCAATGGGATCATTGACTACCATTGTAAAACCTCCTCCTTACCAGCTCGCCTTGCGGACGCCGGGAATCTGTCCTTTGTAAGCCAGTTCTCTGAAGCAGATACGGCAGATGCCGTAGCGGCGCAGCACCGAGTGCGGACGGCCGCACAGCGTGCAGCGCGTATAAGCACGGGTGGAGAATTTGGCCGGACGGGCCTGACGGATCTTCTTACTGGTCTTTGCCATTTTCGTTCTCCTCCCTTAGTTTGCAAACGGCATGCCCAGCAGACGAAGCAGTTCCTTGGCTTCCTCGTCGGTCTTGGCAGTCGTGACGAAAATCATTTCCATGCCGCGGATCTTCTCGACCTTATCGTACTCGATTTCGGGGAAGATCAGCTGTTCCTTGACGCCCAGGGCATAGTTGCCGCGGCCGTCGAAGGCCTTGGTGGACACGCCGCGGAAGTCGCGGACGCGGGGCAGCGCGATGCTGACCAGCTTGTCCATGAACTCTTCCATGCGCGCGCCGCGCAGGGTTACCTTGGCGCCGACGTTCTGGCCTTCGCGGACCTTGAAGTTCGCGACGGACTTCTTCGCCTTGGTCACCAGGGGCTTCTGGCCGGAAATCTGGGTCAGCTCGGCAACAGCGGCTTCGAGGGCCTTGCTGTTGTCCTTGCAGTCGCCCAGGCCCATGTTGATGATGACCTTGCACAGCCTGGGCACTTCCATGGGGTTCTTATAGCCGAATTTCTGCTTGAGGGCAGGCACGGCTTCGTTGACATAACGATCATGCAGTCTGGTAGCCATTCTCTGAACCCTCCATTATTCCAAGGCGCTGCCGCAGCGCTTGCAGACGCGCGCGACGTTGCGGATCTTTTTGCCGTCTTTTTCGGTGATGGTCACCTTGCGGCCGAAACGGGCGCCCTTGCCGCACTTGGGGCAGTAGAGCATCACGTTGCTGGCGTCAATGGCGGCTTCCTTGTCCAGGATCCCGCCGGGCTGACCCTGCATGCGGGGCTTCTGGTGCTTCTTGACCATGGCCACGCCTTCGACGATGACCTTGTTTTCCTTGGGGAAAGCAGTCAGAACCTTGCCCTGCTTGCCCTTGTCCTTGCCGGAGATGACAACGACGGTGTCTTTAGACTTTACAAACATTTCGTTCCATCCCCCTTACAGTACTTCCGGAGCGAGGGAAACGATCTTCATGAAGTCCCTCTCACGGAGTTCGCGGGCCACAGGCCCAAAGATACGGGTGCCGGTGGGCATTTTGTCGTCGTTGACGAGAACGGCGGCATTGTCGTCAAAACGGATATAGGTTCCGTCCGGACGGCGCTTGGGCTGATGGCAGCGGACGATGACGGCTTTGATCACGTCGCCCTTCTTCACCGCTCCGCCGGGGGTAGCGCTCTTTACGGACGCGACAATAATGTCGCCGATCGAGGCACTCCGACGATAAGACCCGCCCAAACAACGGATGCACATGATTTCCTTGGCACCGGAGTTATCGGCTACCTTGAGTCGCGTTTGCGGCTGAATCATACGGGATTTCCTCCTTTATGGATTCCTCTTCATGCGGCGGCTTTGGCCCATGAGAGGTCGTAAACCAGATTGGGGTAAGCGCAAACGCTGCTTACTTCGCCTTTTCGATGATCTCCACCAGGCGCCAGTGCTTGTCCTTGGACAGCGGACGGGTCTCCATGACTTTCACGGTGTCACCGATCCCGCACTCGTTGTTCTCGTCGTGCGCCTTGATCTTGGTCGTCTTCTGGACAAATTTTTTATAGAGAGGATGTTTGACCCGGGTGGAAAGCTTGACCACGATGGTTTTGTCCATCTTGTCGCTGACCACGATGCCGGTGCGCGTTTTGCGCAGATTCCTCGTTTCAGACATCGGTGTTTCCTCCTTTCACGGCTTACTGGTCGGCCTTGAGTTCCTTCTGGCGCTGCACCGTCAGGGCGCGGGCAATATCCTTGCGGACAGAAGAAATCTGCATTACATTTTCCAGCTGACCGGTGGCAAGCCGGAAACGAAGGTTGAACAGCTCTTCCTTGAGCTCAGCGATCTTCGCCTTCAGCTGTTCATTGGTCATGGACTCAAAATTGCTGGCCTTCATTTGCTTTCACCACCCGCTTCTTGTGTTTCCTTGTTGATGATCTTGGTCTTGAGCGGCAGTTTGCCCGCGGCCAGACGGAGCGCTTCCTTGGCGACGGCCCCGTCGATGCCGCCGATCTCGAACATCACACGGCCCGGCTTGACGACGGCGACCCAGTACTCGGGCGCGCCCTTACCGGAACCCATGCGGGTGTCAGCGGGCTTCTTGGTGACGGGCTTGTCGGGGAAGATCTTGATCCAGACCTGGCCGCCGCGCTTGGTGTAACGGGTCAGCGCGACACGGGCCGCCTCGATCTGCTGGGAGGTCACCCAGCAGGGCTCGGTGGCCTGCAGGCCCCAGTCACCGTAGGCAATAAAATTTCCGCGATGCGCGGCGCCCTTCATGCGGCCGCGGTGTACCCTGCGGTACTTGACTCTCTTTGGCATCAGCATAGATTATTTGCCTCCTTCGGTAGCGGGGGCCGCCTTGACCACCTTTTTGGCGGTGGGCAGCACCTGGCCCTTGTAGATCCAGACCTTGATGCCCAGACGGCCGTAGGTCGTCTTCGCCTCGGCGAAACCGTAGTCGATGTTCGCGCGCAGGGTCTGCAGCGGGATGGAGCCTTCATGATAGTGCTCGGTACGGGCAATATCGGCGCCGCCCAGACGGCCGGCAATACTGGTCTTGATGCCCTTGGCGCCGGCTTTCATGGAGCGCTGGATGCACTGCTTCATCGCGCGGCGGAAGGAAATGCGCTTTTCGAGCTGCTGGGCGATGTTTTCAGCCACCAGCTGCGCGTCGGTGTCGGGGGACTTGACGTCCATGACGTTGACGTTGACCGGATGGCCGACGGCCTTCTCGACTTCCGCCTTGAGGTCTTCGATGCCCTTGCCGCCGCGGCCGATGATCATGCCGGGCTTGGCGGTAAAGAGGTTGACCGTCATGCGGTTGGCGCTGCGCTCGATATCAATGCGGCTGATACCGGTCGCGTAAAACTTTTCCTTGAGGGTTTTGCGCAGCTCGAAATCTTCCTTCAGCTGCTTGGGGAAATCTTTTTTATCGCTGTACCAGCGGGTGCTCCAGTCATAGATCACGCCAACGCGCGCGCCATGCGGATTAACTTTCTGACCCATATTAATCCTCCTTCGCCTTTCTTGCGTCAACCGCCACGGTGATGTGGCAGGTCCGCCGGAGCATCGGGGAAGCGCTGCCCCTGCTGCGGGCTACGTAGCGCTTGAGCGTCGGGCCGGGGTTGGCGTAGGCCTGAGCTACGTACAGTTCATCCTCGTTCATGCTCTTGTTGTTGACCGCGTTGGCAATGGCGCTCTTGAGAACCTTGTAAATCACCGGAGAAGCAGCCTTGGGGGTGAACTCCAGGATCGCCAGCGCCTGCTGCACGTCCTTGCCGCGGATCAGGTCCAGCACGATGCCGGCCTTGCGGGAGGAGATGCGGATGTATTTGGCAGTTGCCTGAGGAATCCGGGCGGCGCGCTCAGCGGCGCGGGCTTCGGCCCTCTTTTTCGCATTCGTAGTCATTGCTTTACTCCTTCCTCTTACTTGCCGCCGGCGGACTTTTCGCCGGCGTGGCCGCGGAAGGTCCTGGTCGGGGCGAACTCGCCCAGCTTATGACCGACCATGTCTTCGGTGATGTAAACCGGCACATGCTTGCGGCCGTCATGCACGGCGATGGTGTGGCCGACAAAGTCCGGGAAAATGGTGGACGCGCGGCTCCAGGTCTTGACGACGGTCTTGCTGCCGCTTTCGTTCATCGCGATAACGCGCTTCATAAGCGCTTCTTCAACATAAGGTCCCTTTTTGACGGAACGGCTCATGCGTATGTCCTCCTTCCTTTACGCAGGATTACTTGCCCGCGCGTTTGACGATCAAACGGTTCGAATACTTCTTGTGCTTACGGGTCTTGTAACCGAGCGCGGGCTTGCCCCACGGGGTAACAGGGGCAGGCATACCGACGGGGGATTTGCCTTCGCCGCCGCCGTGCGGGTGGTCGTTGGGGTTCATGACGACGCCGCGGACGCTGGGACGGATACCCATGTGGCGGGTCCGGCCGGCCTTGCCGACGCGGACGTTCTCATGATCGGTGTTGCCCACGGTGCCGATGGTCGCCCAGGCGTTCATGGGGAACTTGCGGACTTCGCCGCTGGGCAGACGGACCTGCGCGAAAGCGCCTTCCTTTGCCATCAGCTGGGCATACATGCCGGCGGAGCGGACCATCTGGCCGCCGTTGCCGGGCTTGATCTCCAGATTGTGGATCAGGGTACCGACGGGGATGGCCTTGAGGGGCAGGGCGTTGCCCGCCTTGATGTCGGCCGTCTCGGAAGCGATCACCTGGTCGCCGACCTTGAGGTCCAGCGGGGCCAGGATGTAGCGCTTTTCGCCGTCAGCGTAGTTCAGCAGCGCGATGAAAGCGGACCGGTTCGGATCATACTCGATCGCGGCGACCCTGGCAGGAATGTCGCGCTTGTTGCGCTTGAAATCGATGATGCGGTAGGTCTTCTTGTTGCCGCCGCCCTGCTGGCGGACGGTGATTTTGCCCTGGTTGTTGCGGCCGGAGTGCTTTTTGAGGTGCTCGGTCAGCGACTTTTCGGGCTTCTTCTTGGTGATCTCCTCGAAGGTCAGCACCGACATAAAGCGGCGGGCAGCGGAGGTCGGCTTATAAACTCTGATTCCCATTACCCTTGTCCTCCTTAAATCATGCCTTCGAAGAACTCGATAGGCTTGGAGTCTTCCGTCAGGATCACGTAAGCCTTCTTGACTTCCGCGGTGCGGCCCTCGTAGCGGCCCTGGCGCTTGATCTTACCGAGCGTGCGCAGGGTGTTGACGCGGGCGACCTTGACGGGCTTGAAGCAGGCTTCCACGGCCTTCTTGATTTCGCTCTTGTTGGCGTGGATATCCACTTCGAAAATATAACGCTTGTCCGCGATGCCATCGTAACCCTTTTCGGTCAGGACAGGACGCAGGATGATATCATGCGGGTCTTTCATGCGTACACCTCCTGGATGGCCTGCATGGCCGCCTTGGCCACAACGATCTTCTCGGCTTTGAGCAGGTCGTAAACGTTGATGGTGTTGACGTAGGCGTCCTTGACCTTGGGCAGGTTCTTGGAAGCCCGGACGACGTCCTTCTGTTCCTGGGGAACCACCAGCAGGACGCGCTTTTCGGCGTTCAGGGCCTTGAGCATCTGGGCAACCAGCTTGGTCTTGGCCTGGGCCAGTTTGATCTCGTCCACGACGATGATGTTGCCGTCATTGAACTGGGCGCTCAGGGCGCTCTTCATCGCCAGGCGGCGGATCTTACGGGGCACCTTGATGACATAATCGCGGGGCTGGGGAGCGAACACGACGCCGCCGTGACGGAACTGGGGAGCGCGGTTGCTGTGGTGCCGGGCGTTGCCGGTGCCCTTCTGGCGATAGATTTTACGGCCGCCGCCGCGGACCATGCCGCGGGTGAGGGCGCTCTGCGTGCCCTGACGCTGGGCGGCCAGATAGGAGCGGACAACCAGGTGCATGGCGGCGGTGTTGGGCTCGATCGCAAAAATTTCTTCGCTGAGCTCCATGCTGCCGACCGACTTGCCCTGCATGTCTACTACTGCAATATTAGGCATGTCTTGTTTCCTCCTTGTCAGGCCTTGCAGGTATTACGGATGAGAAGCAGCCCCTTGTCCGGGCCGGGCACCGCGCCGTGAACCAGCAGCAGACTGCGCTCTTTATCCACCTTCACGATGGACAGGTTCTGGATGGTGACCCGCTCAACGCCGTAATGGCCGGCCATATGCTTGTTCTTGAAAACACGGGAAGGGTCGGAGTTCGCGCTCAGGGAACCCACGCCGCGGTGATACTTGGAACCGTGGGCCATGGGGCCGGTGTGCTGGTTCCAGCGGTAAATGGCGCCGGTGTATCCGCGGCCCTTGGTGGTGCCGGTGATATCCACCGCTTCGCCTTCTTCGAAGACGTCCGCGCCGATGACCTGGCCGACTTCGTAGGAAGCGCTGTCATCCAGCCGGAACTCGCGCAGATGGCGCTGGGGAGCGACGCCCGCTTTCTTGAAATGCCCGTTGACGGGCTGGGTCAGCAGCTTTTCAGCGCGCTTTTCGTTCATTTCCTCAAAGCCGAACTGAACCGCTTCGTAACCGTCCTTCTCGACGGTCTTCTTCTGGACGACTTTGCAGGGGCCTGCCTGGATGACAGTCACCGGAACGAGGCGGCCGTCGGGCAGGAAAATCTGGGTCATGCCCAGCTTTTTGCCAATAATTGCCTTTTTCATGATACCCTCCTGCCTTACAGCTTGATTTCGATATCGACGCCGGCGGGCAAGTCGAGCTTCGAAAGGGCGTCCACGGTAGCGCGGCTGGTGTTGTACACATCGATCAGGCGCTTGTGGGTCCTGCGCTCAAACTGTTCGCGGGAGTCCTTGTACTTGTGGGGAGAACGGAGAATCGTCACGATTTCCTTCTCGGTCGGCAGCGGGATAGGTCCCGACACGCGGGCGTTGGTGCGCTTCGCGGTTTCCACAATGCGCTCGGCGGACTGATCGACCAGGTTGTGCTCGTAGCCCTTGAGCTTGATGCGGATCTTCTGGTTGGCCATAGGTTTTCCTCCTTGTTCGACACTCTGTTCCTGCGGGGGGAGATATCGCCCGGCTGAGCGGAAGCCTCGCAGGATGCTTCCGGCTCCGGCGCGCCGTTTACGGCGCGCGCCTTGCGGGCAAACCCGCGGGCGCCGCGTTTCGCGGCTTAGAGTCCGTTCGCCTGATTTCCAGGCCTGGTCCACGATAATTACCCGTTCCGGCCAGAACGGCAACTTACCGCTTCTTCCCATAAACAGACAACATGCCTATTTTATCAGCAGTCCATAAAAAAATCAAGTCTTTTTCAGAAGATTTTTGCTTTATTTTTACGAATTTTTCATGACATTTTTCTGAAAACGTCCATTTTTCAGACGTTTTCGCTTTTCATTATGCACTCATCTCCGGGCGTTTCTTTTTGAAGGAATCAAAAAGCACGAGCAGCGTTTTCAGGCAGAAGGTCCAATCAAGTAAGGCGTGAGGTGTGATCGCTCCCTGCGGCCGCCGCAGAGTGAGGAGTGAGGAGTGACCGCTCCCTGCGGTCGCTCAGTGAGGAGTTAATAGTCATGATGTCATGAAACCAATTTCAACTCCTCACTCCTCATTCCTCACTCCTCACTTCAGCAAATCAGTCCCAGCTCCAGGGTCGGCTCATTGACGGCGGCGCCGGGAGCGCACGGCAGGGCGGTGTAGCCGGTCAGGGTCAGGCCCTGGCCCAGCAGGAAGCGGATGCCCCCGTAGTTGCCGGCGGGCACGCGGACACACAGGCCCCGGCACCCGAGGGAGCGCGCCTGCGTCTTGGCCCGGCTCAGCAGCAGCGACCCGTATCCCCTGCGCCGGCTCCCGTCCTCCACCATGAGGTTGGAGATCCGCAGGACCTTCCCTTCCGCCTCCAGGCAGGTTTCAAGATACCCGGCCCGCTCCCCGGCGTTGTCCACCAGGATAAACAGGGTCGGATCAATGAGGGCCGGGGAAAAGATCTCGGTCGTGAATTCCACATGCCGCCTTGCCGCGTTTTTCGGCATCGCGGTCACGGAAAAGCCCGCCCCCGCCAGACTAGCGGAAACGGCATAATAACCGAAGGAATCATACTGATACGTCAGCTGTCCGCCGGAAAATTCCTTTCTTGTCAGTTCCAGAATCCTCATCGTTCTTTTCTCCCTGCATGTTCCGTCCGGTTTTTCCGGATGATCGGGTCCGTTTCAGCGGAAAAATCCGGATTGTCTGTTCCCGCGATTTGTATTTCTCAGCCCATCACCTGCTGCACCCGCCGCAGGTATTTGGCCGGGATCGGTTTTTCCAGTTTCCAGATGATGCTCATCGGCCTGCTGCCGGTATGGCTGACATAAGACGCCTGCCCCAGAAAAGTATAAGGCGAAGTGCCCAGGGCGTCCCGCTTGAATTCACGGACAAACAGCAGGATCCGGCCGCCCTGCGCTGCATGGCCGATATACCTGCGTCCGGTGGGCGAGTCCGCCGAGGTGGTGGACTGGCTCTGCCAGTGAAACAGGGACGGGCTGACGGCGTAATCCTCATACATGGTCGTGGGCGAATAATCCCGGTCGCTCTTGTTGAGGGTAATCAGGAACACGTCCGTCTTTTTCTCCGGCAGATACAGGACCCCCTGCCGCATGGCGCTGTAGTTCCTGTAATCCAGCGCCGTCAGAAGCTGCCGCTGGGTATAGGTGCAGTGCACATCCAGGGGACAGGCAAAACCCAGATCCGTTCGGGAATCGATAAAATCGATCCGGTCATACTGATACCGCAGCAGCTCCTGCAGTTCCGCCAGCATCACCGGGGATTCCGCCAGGCTGCACAGCCTGTCCGTCACTTCGGTGATTGCCCAGTCTTCGGCATAGCTGTCCCACACCATCATATAAAACATCCGCATCATCCGCTGCTCCAGCGGGGGAAGGGCGGCAAAGTCCGTATCCTTCAGCTTTGGCAGGATTCCCAGCAAAAACAGGATCCACCGCCTGGAATCGACAGCCGTAAAGCGGTACATGACTTTGCTCAGCACCGTCTCGGTTTCTTCCATGAAACCTTCCCGGACGCCGGCTTCGGCGCACAGCCGGGCAAAGGTGACGCCCTTCCCGTAAATGTCCGCCGGGGTCAGATGATACCAGTTCAGGAAGTTTTCCAGCGTCAGGTCCCTGCCGCTGTCTTCCGCGAAGGAACGGATGCGGCTGACCAGCTCACCGTATCCCCTGAAGCAGCGGCTGATGTTGTCCAGCACAGCCCGCGCGGCTTTCTTTTCCAGCTGGATATAGCAGCCCCTGGGTGCACCGGTAAATCCGCGCTCTATTTCTTCCCGGACGCTTCGGCGCCCGTCCCCCAGCAGGGCTGAAAATTTTTCTTCAAAGTTATACCGGCGGTTGGCCGCGCCGATAAAGTCCAGCACCGTCAGACAGTCTTTGCCTTCGCTGAGGCGCAGCCCGCGGCCCAGCTGCTGCAGAAAGATGGTCAGGGATTCCGTGGGCCGCAGGAACAGCACCGTGTTCACCTCCGGAATGTCCACGCCCTCATTGTACAGGTCCACCGCAAAGATCACCCGGATCTCACCGCTGACCAGCCTGTCTCGGGCGGTCCGGCGTTCCTCATCTCCGCTGCGGCTGTCCAGCGCCATGGCGGGAATGCCGGCATTCTGAAAGCACTCCGCCATAAACCGGGCATGCTCCACCGAGACGCAGAATCCCAGGGCTTTGATGCCCTCCGGGTCGGCAGCATAGCGCAGCAGGCTCTGAATCACATGGTCCGCCCGGCGCCTGGCAACCGCGCCGGAAAGGGTATAGATATTGCTGAGCTCTGCCCGGTCATACCCGCCCCGCACCCACCGCAGCCCGTCCAGGTCAACCGTGTCAGATACCCCGAAATACTGGAAAGGGCACAGGAGCTTGCGGTCGATGGCCTCTGGCAGGCGGATCTCCGCCGCGATCCGGTGATCAAAGAAGCGCAAAATATCTTTTTGATCAAACCGTTCCGGCGTGGCCGTCAGCCCCAGCAGGATGCGCGGCCGGAACGTTTCCAGCGCCTCGGCGTATGATTCGGCGGCGGCGTGATGGGTTTCGTCAACGACGATATAATCATAGTAATCTGCCGGCAGTCTCTTCCAGAGCGCCTGGGTATTGAGCGTCTGCACGGAAATGAACAGATAGTCCAGGCTCTCCGCCCGGCTGCCGCCGGCCCAGAGATCGCCGAAGTTTGCGTCCTTCAGAACGCCCTGGAAGGTGGCCAGACTCTGCCGGAGGATCTCCTCCCGGTGGGCGATGAACAGCAGGCGGTTCTTTTCCTTTGGGTACGCTTTGCAGAAGCTGCGGTAATCCAGCGCGGCGATCACCGTTTTTCCTGTCCCGGTGGCCGCCACCAGCAGGTTCCGCCAGGAATTCCTCACTTCCCGCTCCGCCCGCAGCCGGTCCAGAATCGCCTGCTGATACGGGTACGGACGGATGTCAAACAGGAACACCTGCCGTCCGCCCTTTCTTTTTTCGCCTTTCAGGGCTTCGGCCAGCCGCCCATGGCTTTCCGCCGTATAGGCTTCAAACTCGTCCGAATGCCAGTAGCTGTCAAACGTGGCGCTGATCTTGCGCAGGGTGTCCGGCTGGTCCAGCGCAGTCAGCTTCAGGTTCCACTCCAGCCCGTTGCTGATGGCGGCATTGGACAGATTGGACGAGCCCACATACGCGGTGGTAAATCCGGTATCCCGGAAGAACACATAGGTTTTCGCGTGCAGGCGGGTCCTGGCGGTGTCATAGCTGACCCTGATCTCCGTATTCGGCAGGCCGGCCAGCTCATCGACCGCCCGGACCTCCGTCGCCCCCATATAGGACGTGGTCACGACCCGCAGCCGCCCGCCACGCCCGGTAAACGCCCGGAGCGCATCAATAATCAGCCGCAGCCCGCTCCAGCGGATAAAGGACACCAGCATGTCGATCCGGTCCGCACTGGCGATCTCCTTCTGCAGTTCGGTAAACATCTTGGGCTCATGGGCCGCCCCGGTAAACAGGCTGCTGACGGCCATCGGCGTTTCCGGCCGGGGCATCCTGGCCGCCGGGATGCCGGCGATCCGGTTTGGATCGTTTTCCCGGAGGACCTGCAGCAACTTTTCAGAACATCCGTCCACAGCTTTTTCCGCCAGATCTTCCCGCTGCCCGGCCAGTACCTGAAACACCCGGTTCACCAGCCCGATCCTCTTCGCCTCCTGTTCTTCCGACCCGGCCGGCATGGATTCCAGGGCTGCGCGCACCGCTCCGGCCACGTAACCGGCCAGGGCCTGCGGGGCTTCTGCCGGGTCCAGTTTTTCCGTGTGTTTGCAGAGCTCCGGAACAGAAGCCAGCTCCCGGGCCAGCTCCCGGCTGATGATCTGTTCATAAAGGCCTGGTTTCAGCATGTGCGCCTCCCCTAAGTCCGGTATCCTTCCGCAATGCATTCTGAGGCAGGGACATTCTGTCAGATATGTCCATTATATACACAATCCGCCGCCGGTTCAATGTTTCCCGAACCTGTTTTTACGAAAAACATCCGTTCATATCGTAACATATATTTAAGAATTTGACCCTGCCGTTTTGGCTGATCCTATGGTATAATTATCTCATCAAAAGTACATCCAGTCTGACCAAAGGAGATTGTTCCATGAAAAAATCATTGATCATCGTCTGTTCCTGCCTGGTCATCGCCGTGGTCGCGGTCTGCATCCTGCTGGGCAACCTGAGCGGCCAGAAGGAAACCTCCGCCTCCCTGACCGAGCGCCTTGACACGGAAACCAAAGCCCGCGCCGCCGCGGAAGAAAACGCCGCCTCCCTACAGGCCGAACTGGACAGCCTGACCGCCCGGCTGGCTGAAGCCCAGACCAGCCTGGAAGCCCTGACAAACGAAAAGACCACCGCCCAGCAGCAGTCCGAAGAAATGAACACCCGCCTGTCCGAAATGAACAGCGAGATGGAGAACCTGACCCTCCAGCTGACCGAGGCGCAGGAAAAAGCTACCCAGAGTGAGGAAAGCTCCGTCCGCGCCCTGGCGGACACCGCCGAGGCCGAAGAACAGGCCGCTCAGGCCGTGACCCGCGCGGAAGCCGCGGAGACGGCCCTGGCCCAGGCCAATACCCAGATCGAAACCCTCAAGACCGAATTCAACTCCCTGTCCGAGCAGCTGGCCGAGAAGTCTGCCGAAGCGCAGGACCTGGCCGGACAGCTGGAGAGAGCGGACGGGGTCGTCGAAGGGCTGACCGCTCAGCTGCTGGAAGTCCAGGCCGCCAAGGAGCAGCTGGAAATCTCTCTGACAGAGATCAAAAACAAGCTGACCGAGATCCTGGCCCTCTTTAACCTCCCCGGAGACGCTGCGGTAAAGAGCGCCGAACCGGCACCCACGGAAACACCCGCAGCCCCCGCCGCGGAATCCGCGCCCGAAGCCCCCGCGGAAACGGCCGCCTCTGAAGCGCCTGCCGCTCCGGAACCCACGCCTGAAGCCGCCCCCGCGGAACAGCCCGCTCCTGCCGGGAGCGACGCGGGCAGTGCCGCGGAAGGTGAAAAAGCCGCCTGACGCTGTGCGCCCCATGCCAGTCAAAACCCCCTGCCGCGGAAAAACGGCAGGGGGTTTTACTGATTTCCATCCGGTGACATGATTTCCTCCACTTTCGCTCTGTATTTCCCGGCGAATGCTTTCGTAGCGCGACTCATGATCTGGTTGGACAGGATCAGCCATAACGAAAACATGACGGCAGGAAGGAATGCGAACAACGGGTTTTTCCAAAGCCCGTCCATCCAGGCCCGTATAAAAATGTATTGCAGAAGGCAAATCAATACAAAAGAAAGCAGGGTCCATAAACGCACCGCACCCGTCAGCTCCCCTGCAATGCATAAACACACGCCGGATGTACCCGGCGCTTTTTCCACGGCAATGACCGGCATAAAAGAATTGGTGTAAAAAGAAACACCCTTTTGCGGATAGTAATGAACGGAATTGCCGTGATCAGCCTCCGGTCTTTCTGATGTATAACAAAAACCATGTATTTCAACAGAAATGGCTCTCAGCCTCTCCCAATCAACAGAATGATACTCCGGGAAGGAAAGATACACTTTTTTCTTCATCTCTGTCCTCTTTGACGGTGTCATGTTTCATAACGAGACGATTGAATATCGCGGAACCAAAACCGGCCGGTCTTTATGCCGCCTGAGCCGTCAGGAATCCGCTCTGCTCCTCTTCACAGCTTCCGGAAGATCGCCAGCAGGTGATTGGCGCTTCCCAGCAACTCCCGTTTTTCGCAGAAAGCGAGATACCAGGAGACAAAGGCCTCAAAATCCTGGTCGGAGATCGCAAAGTCCGGCCGCTCTTCGATCAGCTCCAGCGCCCCGTCCGTCCCGGCCGTCGCGATCCGGCGGACCGGTTTTCCGTCAAACAGGTGTTCGAATTCCGCAACGTCGTAGCCGGTGAACAGCTGCTCCTTGAAATGCCGGACGGCGTAATCCGGCGTGAAGTTTTCTTCCTGCCCCGCCGCCCAGTTTCCCTGGAAATAATTGGCGTACATGATGCCGAAAACGGAGATAAAGGCGAAGAACAGCACGCCGCCCTTTCTGGTCACGCGGATGGCTTCGTCGATCGCCTGACGGACCTCCTCCGGCTCATACAGATGGTACATGGGCCCGAGCGACAGCGTCAGGTCAAACGAACCGTCCGCAAGAACGCTCAGGTCCGCCGCGTCCCCCTGGAGCGGCCGGATGTTCGGGATCCCCCGGCAGTTTTCCCTGAGCACCTTGAGGTTGCTTTCTGCCAGCTCCACCGCGGTCACGTCCATTCCTTCCTTCGCCAGAGCGGCGGCGTAGCGGCCGGTGCCCGCGCCGACTTCCAGCACCCTGGCCCCCGGGGCGGCAAAGCGGCGGATATAGTGCATCGTGACCGCGTATTCCAGCTGCCCATGCCGGCTCCGCTCAAGCCTGCTGTCCTCATCCGCGTGTTCGTAAAACCCGCTGACGATTTCCTTTCTGGTGCTCATGCTTTCCCCCGGTCCTTTTTTACTGTTCCGTTTTTTCCGCGATTCCTTTGGGTTTGAACTGGGTCTCGTACAGCTCCGTATACACGCCGCCCGCGCCGACCAGCTGCTCGTGCGTGCCGCGCTCGGCGATCCCGCCGTCCTTGAGCACCAGAATCTCGTCCGCTTCCAGGATGGTGGACAGGCGGTGGGCAATCAGGATGGCCGTCCGCGTCCGGATCAGCGGATCGATGGCCGCCTGGATCTTGCTCTCCGAGATCGAATCCAGCGCGCTGGTCGCCTCGTCGAAGATCAGCAGGGACGGATCCTTGAGCAGGGCCCGGGCGATGCTCAGGCGCTGCTTTTCTCCGCCGGAGAGCTTGAGGCCGCGGTTGCCGACCACGGTGTCCAGGCCGTTTTCCTGCCTCTCCAGGAAATCCAGAACGTTGGCCTGCTCGCAGGCGGCCAGCAGCTCTTCCTCCGTGGCGTCCGGCTTGGCGTACAGGAGATTGTCCCGGATCGTCCCGTTGAAAAGATACGTTTCCTGTGTCACCACGCCGATGCTGCCCCGGAGGAAAGCAAGGTCCAGCGACCGCACGTCCTCCCCGTCAAAATACACGGCGCCGCCGGTCACGTCGTAGAGCCTGGGGATCAGATTGACCAGCGTGCTCTTGCCCGACCCGCTGGGCCCGACGATGGCGATGGACCGGCCCGGCTTCAGTTCAAAGGAGATATCCTGCAGGATCTGCCTGCTGCCGTCATAGGAAAAGTCCACGTGCTCAAAGCGGACAGCCCCGTCCTGTTCTTTCGGCGTGACCGGGTGTTCCGGATTTCTGATCTCCAGCGGAAGGTCAAAATACTCAAAGATCCGGGAGAACATGGCCATCGACCGCATCCAGTCCACCTGCAGGTTGAGCAGCTGGTTGACCGGCCCGTACATACGGCCCAGCAGGGTGACCAGCACGGTGATGTCGCCGACGGTCAGCTCCGCATTGTATTTCATCATCAGGACGCCGCCCACCAGGTACAGCAGCAGCGGCCCGATGCTGGCAAACGTGCTCACCGCCACCATGAACCACCGGCCCGCCAGTTTTTCCCGGATGTTCAGGTGAATCATCTTCCGGGAAGCTTCCTGGTAGCGCTCATACTCATAATCCTCCCGGGTGAAGAGCTTGACCAGCGTCTGGCCGGAGACGGACATCGTCTCGTTCAGGATGCCGTTGATCCGGTCGCTGCAGGACTGCGCCTCCCGGGTCAGCGTCCAGCGCGTCTTGCCGGCCCGGCGCGTCGGGATGGCGAACAGCGGCACCACCAGGATGCCGATCGTCGCCAGGATCCAGTTTTTCCGGTACATGGCGGCAACCGCCACGATCAGGGTGCTGACGTTGGACAGGATGCTTGAAAAAGTATTCGTGATCACAGACTCGACCCCGGAGATATCCCCGGTCATGCGGGTGATGATCTCTCCCTGGTTGGTCGAGGTAAAGAACCGCTGGCTCATCCGCTGCAGATGACGGAACATCTGCCCGCGCATATCGAAGGTGATGTGCTGGGCGATCCAGGTGTTCAGGTAGCTCTGTCCCACGCCGATCAGGTTGGCCGCCAGGGTGACTCCCAGCGACAAAAGGATCAGCCGCACCAGCACCGGCAGGCTGCCGGCGATCAGGCCTTCGTCGATCATCCGGCCGGTCAGGATGCTGGGCAGGGTGGACAGCAGGGCGCTCAGCAGGATGCAGACCACCACCAGCGTCATCTGCCCCTTGTAAGGAATCAGATAGGAAAACACCCGTTTCAGCAGGCCTTTGGTCACTTTCGGCACTTTCGCCTTTTCCTCTTCGGTCATAAAGCCGCGGCCGCCGCGCATTCCTCCGCCCATCATACGCCTGTCCTCCTGTCCCGCAGTCCGTCCGGTCATCCGGTCCGCCTTTCCGATTTTCAACAGTATACAGAAAACCGGCCATTTTCGCAAGAAAAAACAGAAAGAACCGGAGCCGTTTTCCGCAGCTCCGGTTCCGGTTTTTATGATTTCCTCTGTGATATTCAGCTTTCCCGCTTCTTCCGGCCGTACAGGACAGCCAGGACCGTCAGGCCAAACAAACCGGTCAGGAACATCGCCGTCCACAGGCCCACCGGGTCGTTATCCCCGGTCTTGGGGATTTTGGTGTTGGTGATGACGCCGTAGTTCTGGGCGTATTCCGTCACTTCAGAACCATTGTTGTTTGTGTACGACGCGGCGAAACCGCTGGGTGCGTCTTCCGTCACATAATAGACGCCCGGATACAGATTGTTGAAGGTGTGGAATTCGCCGTTCTTCATCGGCTTGGTAACCGCCTTCACAAACTCGTGTTCGCCGGTTTCCGGATTGGACAGATGCCACAGCACCAGCGTGACCGGCGGCAGCGTTTCCTCATCTTTGACACCCTTCCATATTTTCTGCACCGTGAAGGAAGAGGTCTTGGCGTTGGTGATGGTGCCCTCGTTCAGCACATAAGACGTAGCGTTGCTGTTCGGGCTCTTGTACTTGATCAGGCTGTAATTGGCGATCGGCGCTTCCTTGACCGCGTAGGTAATGATATGGTCGCTCTCGTCGTACTTGGGCAGGCCGCGGAAATAATAGACGTTGCGGTTCTGCTTGTTGTCATAGGGCGGCTGCGGATACAGGGAGATAAATTCGCCGTTCGAAACCGTTCCCAGCGTCAGGCTGATGGACCAGCCGGGATCGCCGCCTTCCCACTTCTTGGTGACCATGAAGTCGACGGTGACTTCTTTGTTGACAAAGTCGACATGCGCGCCGCCGTCGATGATTTCGCCGGAGACCATGTTGGTTTCGCCGCTGTCCACGGTGGAGGTCACGTAAGCTTTGGTGGTCTTCGCTTTGGCCGTATACGTCGAGCCGGCGGGCAGATAGTTGATGACGATCATTTCCCCGTCCGCCAGACGGAAGCTCACGCTGCCGTCCGCTCCCTTGGGGGTAATCGACCCGTTGTCCAGGTTGAAGGTGCCTTCTTCGATCACCTTGCCGTCGGCGTCCTGAATCGCGTAGGGATATTCGCCGGTCAGCGGCAGGCCGTTTTCGTCCTTGAGAACGAGAGAGAAGTCAAAGCGCCTGGTCGTTCTGCTCCCGTCCACCGTCATCGTCACCGACAGGGCCGCGGGATCTCCGCGCAGGTTGTTGAACACCGCCCCTTCGCCGATGGCCGTCAGCGTCCGGCTGGCTTCATCCAGCTGATACCAGTCCGTATCGGCGCTCAGCGTGCCGTCCCCGTTGTCATTCAGGGTCACGCCGGCCACGAAGCGGGTAAAGTCGTACTCATAGTTCAGTCTGCCTTCTGGCACAACTTCGCTGACCAGGAACCAGTAGGTCCGGCCGGCTTCCTTTACGTCATAGCTGATCTCCGGGAAACGGACGGAGCTGCCGCTGTTGTTGACCATCGCCATCGGATATGCGCCGGTGCTCAGCAGCCGGAGGTTTTCTTCGTCCACCTCGGCGACATACAGCTCGAAGGAGAAGGTCTCGTCAAATTCAGTCGGTTCCTCGCCGGAAACCAGCTTCACGGCGGACAGGCGGACATTGCCGCTGGCTGTATAATAATCGTTCGTGATCACGAAGCCCTGCTCCGCGTCTCCGGTAACGGCTGTCTTGTAGGTGGTCAGGGCGTTCTGTTCCGCCGTGTAGGTGATCTTGTTTCCTTCACCGTCCCACCTGGGCAGTTCGCCGAAATCAAAGCGCCAGTTTTCCGCCTCGCCGACAGAAACTTCTTTGAGAAGCTCTCCGTCCGCCAGCAGCCTGACCGCGACGCCGGCGGGCCTGGCGCCTTCCGGAGCGCCCTGATCATTCCAGACAACCGATACGGCCGGCTGCACCGTGTCAGGCTCATAACGGCAGGTGACGGTTGTTTTCACCGTTCCGCCCTTGTCGGTCGACTCTGTCCGCCGGCTGCCTTCGGGCTCGGTATAGTTTCTCGCTTTTTCAATCTGCCAGGTATACTCGACCTTTTTCTCATTGATGAACGGTTTTACGTCATTCTGGACCGCCGTCCATCCGTTTTCTTCGCTCAGCGGGAGAACGGCGATCACTTCCCCGTCGGCCAGAAGGCTTGCTTCCAGCTGCCCGGGACGGACCCCGGCGGCGTTTTCATCGTCATCCCACGCGACGGCAATCGCCGCTTTGATCGGGACGGGCTGATGGGTGCCGGTGATGAGGTAATGGTTGCCGGCGTTCGCCGTGCCGGAGGTAACATACGGGTTCCGGGAAAGGACGCTGGTCCATTCCTTGCTGCCGGCAGCCTTGCTCCAGTGGATGCCGTTGGTCTTCATGGCGGTTTCATCCACCGTGTAGACGATCGGCTGACCGCCGTCCCTGTACTTGTACAGGTCCGGGAAGTAGGCCCGCCAGGCGGATTTTTCGCCGTGGTCGCGGTTCTGAAGACCCGTATCGGCTTCGCCGTCCAGGGTGACGGTTACATAGCCGTCATTTTCCGGAACGGGCCTTCCGTCGGCGCGCAGGGTGAACGTGACGGAGGTCGGCCTCACGCCGTCGGCGTTGCCGCTGTCCGCCCAGCTCTTGCCGGCCACGACGGTCACCGTTTCCGGATCATGCTGATCGATGATCTCCTGCCGGCCGTCCACCAGCTTGGAAGCCCGGCCGTTCCAGGCGGCGTACACCAGGGTATTCCCGGCATACCAGCCGGCAAGCGGGCCGTCCTTCCAGGTCAGCCCTTCGACGCCTGTTTCCACGGCGGAATAGATGATCTCCTTTCCGCCGCGGTATCTGAAAAGGTCATTGAACGTATAGGTCCAGAACAGCTGCGACTTTTCGCCCCGGATCTCCGCTTCGCCGCCGCAGGCTTCCCCGTCCGCCAGAAGCTGAACGGTCGCGCTGTCCGGCCGGACGCCGTCCCGGTCAAAATCGTCGCGCCAGTATTTGTATACGGTGAAGCTGGTTCTTTCCGGCTCATAGCTGCAGGTGACCGTATAGCCCTCTTCCGCAGATCCGGACCACCGGACGGTATATGCATTCCGGAAGCCCGTGTTGAACCCGTTTTCGTCCGCCCCGATCGCTTGGCCTTCCCTGTCCCTGACCTGAATCACTTTGAGGTCATAGGAAATCGGGCTGCCGCTTTCGTCCTGCGTGGCGATAAAGAAACTGCCGGACCAGGTATTTTCGTCATTCTGCCCCCCGATCACGATCTGAGGGGAAATATGGCCGCTCTGACCCTGCGGATACAGGGCCACGGTTACGCCGGACGGCCTGGCGCCGTCCTGATCATCGCTGTCTTCCCAGACAAGGGTCACCGGAATCCTGGTGGAACGTTTGAGAAAACTGGTATTCTGCCCTTCCGCAGCCGCGTCCGTTACGCGGACGCTTACGTTCCTGCCGTCCACTTCGGCGGTCAGGGTATACGCGCTGTCAAAAGGAACCTCGCTGGTCAGGTACCAGCCGCCCGTTTCCCTGGTCAGCGCCAGGGCGCCGTCGATATCGTCTCCGGAAGCAAGGTCCAGCCTGGCGTTCTGTACGTCCCCCTCGATGCCCAGGCGGTATAAAATACTTTCCAGCGAGCAGCAGCTCTGCCCGCGGACAGAATAAGTAGCGCCCTGATAGCTGAAATCAACCGTATAGCCGGCAGAACAACTTCCGGGCTCAGCCAAAACAGCATTTCCCCAAAAAGCCGCGCATAGGGCAGCGGCTGTAACGAGGGTCAGGATCAGGCTGACTTTTTTCTTCATGGCACTTTATCCCCTGCTCTGTATTGGGGCCCGAAAGCCCTCCGCAAACAGATCTTCCTGTCATCGGATAACGGGCGGAACGCTGTGCGTCCCGGAACCGGCGGTTTCCATTCCGTTCGGGAAAAGAGCGGCCTCCGGCACAGAAACACCGAATTAGGCAAACCTTAACAGACGCCTCTTTTCCACGGCAAAAACATTATATACCAAATTCACCCAATTGCAAACATTTTTGTTCATTTTTTTGTCACATTTTACGAGAATTTATCATTTTGTCAAAAAGGCGTAATATATTCTTAACAATTATATCGTCCGCCTCCGGCCGTTATCCCGGTAAATCCATCTCAGATGCAAGTCGTTTTTCATTGCAGACGGCCGCCCCTGTCCGGAACGGCCGCTGTACGGCTGAAATCAGCCGTTTGTGAATTATTGCATTTATTACGGAATTTCTTTCCTGCTGAACAGGACTTCCGACCCGGTTCCGTAGTACACGACGTGCTGGTAGCTGTATATACGGTTCGCTTCCCGGTAGGCGTAGCTGAAAATTTCCTGCAGCGTCACGTCCAGGTCACCGTCGTCCGCCGGCATGGCGCCGGTATACGCCCCGTCCGGATACACGCAGCCCAGCCCTTTGAGCATCGAGTAGGTAAAGATACCGCACCGGTAGCCGTCCAGTATGGTTTCCCCGGCGACTTCCTCCTCCGTGGCCGCCGCCAGCACAATGAACTTGGACGCGGCCAGTTCGCCCGACCGCTTGCTGATACCCTCCGGGGAAAGGGTGTAGCCGGAGAAGCTGGACACCGCGTCTTTCAGAAACGCGTCCAGCGGGTTTCCGCCCCTGGAAGCTCCCTTGGCGGCAATCGCGGCCCCGCTGTAGCAGCTGTCCAGGATGACGATCACACGGCCTTTGACTCCGCTCAGGATTTCCGCCAGATCAGCGAAAGTGAGCTCGCTGCTGTCCACCCCCAGCAGGGCGCCTTTTCCGGTTCCCTCCTCGGAGCCCCCGTGGCCGCTGTAGTACAGCAGCGACACATCCTGGTCTTTCGCTCCGCTGAAAGCCGTACGGACGGCCCTTCGGATCTGGTCCGCAGTCAGATCGGACGCCATCGCCGCGCTGAAACGGTTCGACAGTCCGGTGAGCATGCCCCGCACGGCCCTGGCGTCGTTGAGAGAGCCGGGCAGGGGCCCCAGCGGGGCGGCGTAATGCCACTGCCCGATCACCAGAGCCGCCGGCCTGCCCGAATCAGCGGGCAGGAAGGGGAACCCGTTCCGCTCCGCCCATTCCTGCGCGTAGCTGCCCTCTTCGCCCCGGATGATCACGCCCCCGCTGCCGTCAAAAGCGCTGTCGCTGATCGTCAGACGGTCTGTCGCGGGCACCGTGACGGATTCAAGGCACGGGATATCGGAAAACGCCCCGTCCCCGACGCTTGTCAAGGACTCCGGCAGCTCCGTGTTTTCGATGGCCGTTCCGGCAAACGCCTCTTCCCCGATCACCTGCAGGGAAGCCGGCAGGCTGAACGCAGCCGTCCCTTCCGCTCCGCCCGGGGCAGGCCGGCAGGCCAATACCGCAAAAGCAAGCAGCAGCACGGCTGCATTCCGGATCTTTTTTCTGATAACACTCATCTCCTTATGAACCGGCGCTCCTTACTCGAACTGCGCCCGGTACAGCTGATGGTAAAAACCCCCGGCCCGCATCAGTTCTTCGTGCGTGCCCTGCTCCACCACGTCGCCCCGATTCACCACCAGGATGGTATCGGCGTTCCGGATGGTGGACAGGCGGTGGGCGATCACGAAGCAGGTTTTTCCCTGCATCAGTTCCCGCATGGCCCGCTGGATCTCCCGCTCGGTGGAGGTATCGACGTTGCTGGTCGCTTCATCGAGGATCAGCATCGGCGAATCGTACAGCATGGCCCGGGCGATGGTCAGCAGCTGCTTCTGACCTTTCGAAATGTTGCCGCCGTCTTCGCTGACAACGGTCTGATAGCCCTCCGGCAGCCGCATGATGAAGGGATGGATGTGCGCCGCTCTGGCGGCGGCCACCACTTCTTCCATCGGCGCCCCTTCCCTGCCGTAGGCGATGTTGTCAAAAATCGTGCCCCGGAACACCCAGGTATCCTGCAGCACCATCGCGTACGCGCTCCTGAGGCTCCTGCGGGTCAGCGTGCGGATGTCCCGCCCGTCCACGATTACGCTGCCGCTGTCCACGTCGTAAAAACGCATCAGGAGGTTGATAATCGTGGTCTTGCCCGCCCCGGTCGGCCCGACGATGGCAACCAGCTTCCCGGCATCGGCGCTCATGGTCAGGTTATGGATGACCGTCCTGCCGGGATCGTAGCCGAAGGAAACGTTCTCCAGCCTCACGTTTCCCTGTACGTCCGAAAGCGTCTGAGCCCCTTCCGCATCCTTCAGCTCCTCTCCCTGGTCCAGCAGGGCGAACACCCGCTCTGCCGCCGCAAGGGCGGAAAACAGTTCGTTGATGATGTTGGCGATCTCGTTGATCGGCCCGGAAAACTTCCTCGAATACAATACAAAGGAAGAAATGTTGCCCAGGCTGATCGTCCCGTTCATGTACAGGACCGAGCCCAGCAGGGCGATCAGGCTCAGGCAGATGTTGTTGATGAAGCCCATCGTCGGCCCGATGGTCATTCCCAGGGAATCGGCGTCGTAATACGCCTCGGCCGCGCGCTGGTTGATGCCGCCGTACTGTCCGTCCACCTGGTCTTCATGGGCATAAGCCAGGATGGTCTTCTGGCCGGACAGCTGCTCTTCCACAAACCCGTTCATCGCCCCGTAAGCCTTCGACCGTTTCACGAAACGGGGCTGGGTCAGTTTCCGCATATGGGCGGTATAGGCGACGGACGCGGGCACCGTGACCAGCGCCACCAGGGACAGCGGGGGGGAGATCCGGATCATCATGATCATGGATCCCAGCACCGTCACCGTGCTGGTGATGATCGACACCACGTCGGTGGCCATGCAGGTGCTGATGACGTCGACATCGTAAGACGCCCGGCTGATGATGTCGCCCGCCTGGTTCCGGTCAAAAAAGCCGACCGGCAGACGCATCAGCTTGTCAAACACGTCCTGCCTCATCTTTTTGGCGACCCGCTTGGAAATGTTGACCATCACCGTGTGAATGAGGACCGTGAGCAGGGAGGAAACCGCGTACACCGCCAGCATCCGCACCGCGAAATAGGTGACCTTCTCAAAATTGACGTTTCCCCTGCCGGCGGCCGCCTCGTTGATGGCGCTGCCCGCCAGCCTCGGCCCGATCAGGGCCAGCACATTGCTGGCGACGCACATCGCCGCCACCAAAGCGATCGGCAGGCGGAAAGCGCCCAGATAGGAAAGCAGCCGCCGCAGGGCGCCTTTTGAGTCTTTGGGTTTGGTCATGATGGAATCCCTGCGGGCCACCTTACGACACCTCCCCCATCTGCGTCTGCTGGATTTCCCGGTAAACCGGGCAGGTCCGCATCAGTTCCTCATGGGTGCCCTTCCCGATCATCACGCCCTCGTCCAGCACGATGATTTCGTCCAGGTTCATGATCGAAGAAACCCGCTGGGCAATCACGATCAGCGTCGCGTCCCCGTGATGCTCCCGGATGGACCGGCGCAGTTCCGCGTCCGTCCGATAATCCAGGGCGGAAGACGCGTCGTCCAGGATCAGGATGTCCGGCCCGGCCGCCAGCGCCCTGGCGATCAGCAGCCGCTGCTTCTGCCCGCCGGAAAAGTTACCGCCATGAATGGCGGCCATATGATCCGCCCCGTCTTCATACCGGCGGACAAACTCCGCCGCCTTGGCGTCCTCCAGCGCCTGCGAAAGCCCCTGTTCGTCCACGTCCCGCCCGAAGATCACGTTTTCCCGGATGGTGTCGGCAAAAACGGCGTCGTTCTGGAACACCGCGCCGAACAGCCGGTGCAGTTCGTCCCGGTCCCAGGCGCGAACGTCCTTTCCGTCCACAAAGACATGGCCCCCGTCCGCATCGTAAAACCGCATCAGCAGGTTGATGATGGTCGTCTTGCCGCTGCCGGTCGCCCCGATGATGCCCAGGGAACCGCCCTTCCGGATCGTAAAATCGATGTCCTTCAGGCACTGCTGCCGGCTTGATCCGGCGAACGCCGCCGCGTCTGCCGCTCCTTCCTCCTGCCCGGCATAGCTGAAAGACACGTGGTCAAACACGATGTATCCGTCCCGGTCCGTCTGCGCCGCTTCCGCTTCCGGGATCACCGGCAGGTCTTCCTTAAGCTGCGCCACTTCCGCGATGCGGGCCGCGGAAGCGTTGGCCTTGGACAGCATCATGAACACCCGGTTCAGCCCCATGACCCCCATCAGGATCATGTTGAAATAGGTCAGGAAGGCCAGGATGACGCCCGGCTGCGTCTCCCCGGCGTTCACCCGCCGCGCCCCGATCAGCACCACCAGCGTCAGCCCCACGTTCAGGAACAGGGTCACGATCGGCCCGGGCAGGGCCATCGTGACGCCGGCGCGGATATCCCGCTTCGCGGTATTCTCGTTTGCTTCGCCGAAGCGCCGCATTTCGTAGGACTCTTTTGACAGGGCCTTCACCACCCGGATGCCGGTGATGTTTTCCCGCATGATCCGGACCACGTCGTCCATTCCCCGCTGCACCAGGTCGTACAGGGGAATGCCCCTGGAAGATACGAACACCACCAGCGCGATCAGGACCGGCGCCATCACGCACAGGATCAGGGCCAGGCCCGTATCCATCGTCAGCGTGACCGCGATGCCGCCCAGCAGCATGATCGGGGCGCGGATGCCAAGCGTCTGCCCGGCGCGGATAAAGTTCTGCACGTTGTAGGTGTCCGAGGTCATCCGGGAGATCAGCGAAGGCAGGGTCACGCGGTCCATCTGGCTGCCGGAAAGGTTGAGCGCCCGGTGAAACAGGTCCCGCCGGATCTCGAACGTCGCTTCCTTTGAGATCCGGATCGCCTTGCGGTTGGCCGTCACGTTCAGGAAACGGACCAGGCAGGCCAGCAGGATCATCGCCGCGCCCCAGAGGACTGCCTGCCAGACGTCCTTCCGCGGGACCACGTCGTCCAGCAGATGCTCCATCACATAGGGGATCAGCAGCTCCAGCATCGTGCCGCCCAGCTTGATGCTCATCCCCCACAGGATCATCCACCGGTATTTTTTCAGATATTTCCAAAGAAATCTCATTCGTCCCTCCGGCGCTTCGGCCCGGTCCCGCGCTGTCTTCGGGCCATCTTCCGTGCCTGTTTATTATCGCACAGAAAAAACTCCGAAAGCAAGTCTTTTTCCGTAATCGGAAATTACCCGATCCTGCCGAGTACGACAATGGCATACGGCGGCAGGATCAGTCCGGTCTCCCCGATGCAGGCGCGCCCTTCGCCCGTCTCGAGCTCATACAGAATGCCGAACCCGTCTTCTATCGGGCAGACCTGATCGCTGCCGGAAGAGAAGTTGACCGCGATCAGGCAGTCCTCCTCCCCATATGCTCGCCGCATCAGGCATACATCGCCTTCGGCAAGGAGAAAGCTGTTTTCGCCGCGGGCGATGGCCGGCACCGTTTTCCTCATTTCAAACGCTTTTGCGACATAGGACCACAGCGAGCTTTCATCCGCGCGCTGAACGTCAAGCGGCGGATACGCATACTCCAGCGCGGTGACTCCGGGTGGCTGTTCCGTCATCGCGCCGCCGTCATCGCTCCAGTACATCGCCAGACGCTTGTTGGGGTCGTCCCCGCTGCCCACCATGCCGATCTCTTCGCCGTAGTATGTAAATGTGTATCCGTTCATCACGCTCAGCAGGCCCTCCACGAATTTGGCAGCTGAAGGATTGCCCCTGCCCTGAACGCTGCCTATGGTCCGCCCGGTATCGTGATTGGACAGGAACGGAGCCTGCCGCGCGCCGGGAATCAGGTCGAGCGCGTTCTGATATGAAGCGGCAAATTTGGACGCATGTCCCGACCTTCCGCGCAGGGAACTGATCACAAACCCTTCCGCCTGAGACGCCGGGAAGAGGAAAAAACAGTCGACGCCGCTTCTGTAGTACTGCGCAATCGTCGAAAGACCGGCCCAGCACTCGCCCACCAGGAATGAACCCGGTTTGATCGATTCGCATTCCCTCCTGAGCCAGCTCAGGAATTCAATATTCCGGTCATTGCTGCCCGTATAAAAGCTCGTTACGGCGTCCAGACGGAATCCGTCCGCACCGATCTCGTTGAGCCAGAACGACAGGATGGCCGCCAGCTCCCTGCGTACTGCTTCGCTGTCCAGATTGAGGTCGGGCATACCGCCTCCGGCGAACTGTTCCTCGTAATACCAGCCGGTATCCGCCAGCTGAACATAGCCCGGCCCCGGTTCACGCCGGAAATGATAATAATCCGTATATGGTGAGTCCTTTCCTGTATGAAGCGCTTCGGACGCAGCCTGAAACCACGGGTGAAGCGTTGAAGTATGGTTGACGGGCAGGTCGAATATCACCGCAATGCCCCTTGCGTGCGCCTGATCCACCAGCGCCTTCGCGTCTTCCGCAGTGCCGTATTCCGCATCCACAGCCATGTAATCGGTCACATCGTATTTGTGGTAAGAGGGGCTGGGCATGACCGGCATCAGCCACAGCCCGTCAAAGCCCATTCCGCTGATATAATCAAGCCGTTCCGCCAGCCCGTTCAGATCGCCCAGTCCGTCCCCGTCCGAATCCTGATAGGAGCGGACGAAAACCTCATACCAGCTGTAATGGCCTTCCTGCCCAGCGCCGGCCCGCGCCGCGGGCAGCATGAGCAGAACGGTCAGTACGCAAATGCTTCTTTTCATGATTCTTTTCAGCATCGTCAGTCCTCCGGAATATGATCAGCCGTCAATAGCACCGTTCCACCAGCGGGATACCCGCGTTTCCCTTTTTGGACCATCATTTTTTTCTATTATACATGCTGCCGTTTCCCCCGTCTACAGCTTTTCATCCGGAGATATGGTCCTCATACGGTTTATGCTGATTTCGCGGCAAAAAGGAAGAGCAGTGGGAAATGTCCCCTGCTCTTCCTATACCCTGATCCCGTTCCGGACCCGTCAAAATACCGCCGGATCCTGAGCGGTCAGGGCGGACCCGATCCGTTCGGGTCCCCCCTGTTTGCTTTCAGCCTCTCTCCGCCGTGCGCCGCAGCCCCCCGGCAAACACCCTGAAAGAATCCTTCAGTCCCTGATGCCTGATCCCGGTCGCGTCAAACCGGACGGTGCGGAACGCGGCCTGCATGATCGGGCCTGTGCAGAAGGCGCAGATCAGCGTGCCGATGCCGACCGGGCCGCCCAGCAGCCAGCCCGTCAGGGTGGCCAGGCTCAGGAGCCCCACGCTCACCGCTCCGATCGGGATCTTTTTCACCCGCTTGGCCAGACCGACCAGCAGGGTATCCCTCGGCCCGCACCCGAGCGACGCGGCCATGTAGGTATACTGCGTGTATGCCATGATGATCAGACCGGCCAGCATCACCGGAATGCCCGTCACCGGGGATGCGCAGGCGGGAACCGCATCGATCCAGTTGAAAAAGTCCACGGCTTTTCCGACGACCACCGCGTCGATGAACATCGCGATCCCGATCGGCTCTTTCAGCAGGATATCGATCCCCAGGATCAGGAAAGACACAGCCACCGACGCCGTACCGTACAGGATGCCCAGGCTTCCCGAAATCCCCAAATTCAGCACATCCCACGGCCCCGCGCCGATGTTCGCCCGGATGGTCAGATAAACCCCAAACCCGTTGACAAACAGGCTCGCCGCCGCCAGCAGCGCGTGCAGCAGAATGCTGCCCGCAGTCCGGTTCTGACGAAGCGGACTTTCTGAAGATAAAACCACCATATCCTGTACGACCTTCCTGAACGATTCTGCGCCGGGGGCGGCCCGGCCGTCCCGTATCATGGTTCCCGGAACGCCCAGCCGGGGGAATCTTTCTTCTCCCCGCGCGAAACCAGCTTATTGTAATCTGCACGGGCTCATCTGTCAACCGGAAGATACCGGAAAACACAATTAAAACGGCAGACCTTTCAGCCTGCCGTTCGTGGCTCCCCAGGTAGGACTCGAACCTACAACCCTCCGGTTAACAGCCGGATGCTCTGCCATTGAGCTACTGAGGAATATCGGGAAAGCATTTGCTTTCCCTATTGGAATCCGGCAACGATCTACTCTCCCGGGCCGTCTCCAGCCAAGTACCATCGACGCTGAAGGGCTTAACTTCTGTGTTCGGG
>JBGUJG010000059.1:0-128349 GCA_045113695.1 Christensenellales bacterium | reverse complement strand
GGGGGAAGAATTCCCTCGCCAACACGGCTCACGCATTCATGCGTGAGCCGTGGCGCGGAAGCCCGCTATTGAAAACCGTTTTTCCGTGTGCTATACTGAACCCATCAGACGGCAGGGTATCAGAGAGGCGGAGGCATGGAACAGAAAAAACGCAGGTTTTCCCTGGCAACCAAAACGAATGTTTTCGTAACGGTCATCATTCTGATTGTTTCCGTCGGCCTGGTAACGATCGGCTATACGGTTCACGCCAGGCAGATTGACGGGATCTATATCGATATGGTCAATAAAACAGCGCGGGCTGTCAGAGATGCGATCAATACGGAAGCCGCTGTCCATCTCCGCGACGCCGTCCTTTCCGAACCGTATCAGGCGCTCCGGAAAGAAGCTGCGGCAAAGCGGGACCCATCCATCCTGAAGTCCTGGCTTGAAAGCCAGCCTTCATATTTCGCTGAGGCGGATCTGATTTCCATGTATGATGAGTATGCCTCCCTGTGCGACGAGCTTTCAGGATACCGGGATACTTTCGGCGTGGCTGCCGTTTACATTCAGTATGACAGGGACGGTGTTACATATAATATTGCCGACCCGGACGAAGACTTATTCTATCCCGGGACGACGGAAGCGACGACAAAGGAATTTGCCAATG
Source organism: Christensenellales bacterium (assembly GCA_045113695.1). Taxonomy (GTDB): domain Bacteria; phylum Bacillota; class Clostridia; order Christensenellales; family Aristaeellaceae; genus UBA4246. The sequence goes on along the minus strand of JBGUJG010000059.1, from coordinate 127,703 downwards.
AGCAGGACAACGCGGCTATTCCCGCCAAGGTTTACAGGAATTCCTTTGGCTGGCTGTGCACCGCCTGCGAGCCTTTTTCCGGGCTGTGGTCGCAAAGCGGGGCGCCGGACGGCTATGTGGGCGTGGATCTGGACATGAACCAGGTGATCCGGAAGCGGCATGTTTATCTGCTGAACAGCATCATCTTTATCGCTGCGCTCACGGGCGCCGCCCTGTTTGCCACGCTGAGCCTGCTGAACCGCGGTGTGGTGCAGCCCCTCAAGCAGCTGATTGAAGGCACGAGGGCATTTGCCGGCATAGAGCGCGGCTATACGCCGGAAGACGTCATGAAAGATCAGGTCATGCCCCGGGATGAGATCGGGGAACTGTACCGGGATATACGGGATCTCCAGAGCCATATGGTGGAATATACAGGCCGTCTGGCCAGGGTCTCGGCGGAAAAGGAGCGTATTCTCACGGAGCTCCGGCTCGCGGCGACGATTCAGGATTCAATGCTGCCCACCGTTTTCCCTCCCTTCCCGGACAGGGACGAATTTGAGCTGTATGCCGTCATGGATCCGGCCAGGGAAGTGGGCGGGGACTTCTACGACTTCTTCCTGGTGGATCAGGATCATCTGGCCCTGGTGATCGCCGACGTTTCAGGCAAGGGGATATCCGGGGCGCTGTTTATGATGTCTTCCAAGCTTCTGATTTCCAATCAGACGATGACCGGCGCCGGACCGGCGGAAATCCTCTCCGCCGTGAACGAGAAAATATGCGAAACCAATGAGAAGACAAGGATGTTCGTCACGGTCTGGCTGGGCATTCTCGATATGCGGACCGGCGTGATGACCTGCTGCAACGCAGGCCATGAATATCCGTTTATCCGCAGGGCGGATGGAAAATTCGAGGTGCTCAGGGATGTGCACGGCCTCGTGGCGGGCGGTTTCCCAGGCATGCCTTACAGGGAATACCAGCTGCAGCTGGAGGCGGGGGATACGGTCTTTGTCTATACGGACGGGGTCACCGAAGCCATGAACGGGCAGGAAGAACTGTTCGGCATGAATCGGCTGGAGGAAACGCTGAACAGCCTGGACGGAAAGAATTGCCGGGAGATCCTGGAGGGCGTGCAGGAAAGCGTGGAACGCTTCGTGGACGGGGCGGAACAGTTTGACGACCTGACCATGCTGTGCATGCGGTACCGGCCTGAAAAAGAAAACAAAGCCTGATCAGCGCCGTACAAAAGAAAAAATGCCCTGTCCGCAGCCGGGCCGGATCATGCACAGCGGCCGGCAAAACGGAAAGACAGGGCAATGAAAGCGGGGAAATGCGATTGGCAAGGCCGAAACTGACGTATACCTGTACTGTCTGCGGCGCGGAGACCGCAAAATGGTTCGGGCAGTGCCCGGACTGCGGCAGCTGGAATACGCTGGAGGAGGGAGCTCCGAAAGCGCAGGAAACCGCGGGGGGATTCGGAACCCCCGGAAAAAAGCCGCTCAGGCAGAGAAGCGGTACGGGTTCCAGAGCCATGACGTTTGAAGAGATCGAAGCCGGAAAGCAGATCTATTTCCCGACCGGTATCGGCGAACTGGACCGAGTGCTGGGGGGCGGGCTGGTGGACGGTTCGCTGCTGCTGTTCGGCGGGGAACCCGGCATCGGGAAATCCACACTGCTGCTCCAGGCGTGCCAAGCGCTGAGCCGCGCCGGAAAACGGGTCCTCTATATCACAGGGGAAGAAAGCGCCCGGCAGGTGAAACTGAGGGCCGAGCGCCTTGGGGCGGAGAAAAGCGGGATGCTGGTCCTGGCGGAAAACGCCATGGACGCCGTTGAAGAACGGCTGAATGAGATCCAGCCGGATTACGCGGTCATCGACTCCATACAGACCATGTACCGCCCCGAGATGGCCAGCGCGCCGGGTTCTGTCAGCCAGATCCGGGAAAGCGCGTCCCTGCTGATGCGTTATGCCAAGACCAGCGGGTGTACGATGATGCTGGTCGGCCACGTCACCAAAGAAGGAGCGATCGCTGGGCCCAGGGTGCTGGAACACATGGTGGATGTGGTGCTCTCCTTCGAGGGGGATCACCAGCACGAATACCGCCTGCTGCGCGCCAACAAAAACCGTTTCGGTTCTGTGAACGAGCTGGGCGTGTTTGAAATGACGGCTCAGGGCATGCTGCCGGTGGATCATCCCTCCGAGACGCTGCTTTCCCAGCGGGCGAAAAACGCCAGCGGGTCCTGCGTGCTATGCGCGATGGAAGGATCCCGGCCGATTCTGGTGGACATTCAGGCGCTGGTGACGCAATCCTATTATACGGCTCCTCGGCGCACCGTTAACGGGATGGACAACGCCAGGATCATGCTGCTGCTGGCCGTGCTTGAAAAACGCGCCGGTCTCCGGCTGTATAATCAGGATGTCTATATCAACGTGGCCGGAGGGATCTCCCTGAGCGAGCCGGCGGCTGATCTGGCCGTATGCATGGCTGCCGTTTCGTCTTTCAGGGACCTGGTGCTGCCGGCGGAGTATGCGATCATGGGCGAAGTCGGTCTGGCAGGCGAGGTACGCGGCATCGCTCATCTGGACCGGCGGATTGCCGAATGCAGACGGCTCGGATTTACGGATATCGTCTGCCCGAAGGACAGTGTCCGGAAGCTGAAGAATCTGCCGGACGTTCATCTGCATCCGGTGGATACCGTGGCGCAGGCGATGGCGGTGCTGGGTGTGTTTTCAAGGAACTGAGGAAGCGTCCAGCCCGTCCAGCGGATACCAGGCACAGCCGGCTCCTTCGATGACCGCCCGGCCGGGCAGTTCCATCAGGAAAACGCGGGGCTGGTTCATGTCCCAGAGGGTTTTGAGACGCTGGGCCTCCAGTTCTTCTTCTCCGCCGCCGCGGTCCGTCAGCGTAATCAGCTGGCCCAGACAGGTTTCATCTTCTCCGCGGACGGCCTGCGTCATGGCGGTGACGCATTCAATGCCGCTGCGGACGGCGCTTTTTCTGGCGAGGACCTTTTTCCGGATATCGGGTGTCCGGGAAGCGGCTTTGGCCTGCGGGGCCGCGGCGGCCTCAGGATCCGCCGTTCTGACTTCCAGCGAGAGGACCTGGCCTTTCTCGTCGGCAATGCGCTCCACCAGTCCGCTGGACAGGATGTCGTCCAGCGCCTCGCGGATATCTTTCTCGCTGCCTTTTCGGACATACAGATAAATCTTCTGTGACATGGGTAGCTCCTTTTCCGGCAAAGAGATGGTATGAACAGTATACGTTTTTTTGCCTTCCGTGTCAAAGGTTCCCCGTGCCGTCCTGGGGATGTTTTCCGGAAAGCTTTCCATATTTATGTCTTTTTCCGCTTTTCATGCTGCTCATGGCGCGGAAAACCCCGTTTTGACTGTTGCGGAAAGACAAAAAATCATGTATACTGTTTATGACCTTATTGATTTATTCAGAAGGGGGTCACAGGATTATGGAATGCAAGATCAAGAATGACATCGGCACCATCTCGATTTCGGATGACGTGCTGCTCAAAGTGGTCGGTTATGCCGTGCTGGAATGCTACGGCATTGTCGCCATGTCTTCCAAACGGGCCAAAGACGGCATTGTCGAATGGCTCGGGAGGGAGAACCTGAGCAAGGGCGTCGAAATCAAGATGGTGGATAATCAGCTGGATGTGAATCTGTATATCGTGGTGGAATACGGTGTCTCCGTCGCCGAGGTATGCAAAACGATCGTGGAAGTGGTTCGCTACAAGCTGGAAAGCATGACCGGTGTACAGGTGCGCGGCGTCAATATTACCGTGGAAGGGATTCGCGTCTGATCCGGAGCATCCATCAATGGGAGCCGGCGGCGCTTCGCTTTTGCCGGGTCCGGCTCGAATGGAGGAAAATTCGTTGATAGAAATCAAGGCGATAGACGGCCTGATGCTGCGTGAGATGGTACTGGCCGGCACTGCCCTGCTGGAAAAGAACCGGGAAAAGGTCGACGCGCTGAACGTTTTTCCGGTACCGGACGGGGATACCGGCACGAATATGTCGCTCACGATGGCATCAGCCGTTAAAGAAATCAACGCACAGGTGTATCCGTCCATCGGCAAAGCGGCGGCAGCCCTGGCAAAAGGCGCGCTGCGCGGCGCCAGAGGCAACAGCGGCGTGATCACCAGCCAGCTTTACCGCGGTTTTTCGCGGGCGCTGGAAGGACTGGACGTTGCCGGGCCGGTCGAATTTGCCGCCGCCCTCAAGCGGGGTGCGGATACGGCCTATAAGGCGGTCATGCGCCCCAAGGAGGGCACAATCCTGACGGTTGCCCGCGTGATCGCAGAGGAAGCGGTCAAACAGGCCGAGCGCGCTCCGGAGGATTTTGACGCCCTGTTTACCAACATCCTGACGACCGGCGGTGAGATTCTGGCACAGACGCCCGACATGCTGCCGATCCTCAAACAGGCCGGCGTGGTGGACGCCGGCGGTCAGGGCCTGATGCACATTTACCGGGGCTACGCCGCCTGCCTGCGCGGAGAGACCCTGGATCTGGAGCAGAATGAAGACCGGGAGAGCGGCCAGGCTCCGGACGAGGAGGAGGAGGAAGAAGCCGAGGATCTCCGCTTTACCTATTCTGTCCGCTACAGTCTGGTCAATGTCAATAAAAAGGCCGTTCAGTCCGACGTCGACCTGCTCAAGCGCCAGCTGAACAGAATCGGCGATTATCTGAAGATCAAAGGCGAACTCCCGAATCTGACAGTATCCGTCCATACCAACGATCCCGGAAAAGCCCTGCAGTGCGGTCAGATCCTGGGCGACCTGACCGACATGGAACTGGTTAATCTGGCCGAAGCCCGGAAAGCCAGTGCGGAAGAAAACGCAGAAGCGTCCGCACCCGTTCCGAGCGAAGAAACAAAGCCCTACGGGATGGTGACTGTCTCGATGGGCAAAGGCTTTTCGAACATCTTCAAGGATCTGACCGTGGACGCCATCGTGGAAGGCGGACAGACGATGAACCCCTCGATCGAGGATCTCCAGAAAGCCATCGAGGGCGTTCATGCGGAGACAGTCTTTGTCTTCCCCAACAACGGCAACGTCGTGCTTGCGGCCCAGCAGGCCGCTCAGCTGTGCGAAAACCGCGTGATCGTGATCCCGACCAAGAATGTGGCAATGGGCATTGCGGCGGTGGTCGCCTTCCAGCCCGACAGCACGCCGGAAGAAAATGAAAAACACATGACAGAAGCGGCCGAAAAAGTCCGTACCGGTACGATCACCTACGCCGTCAGGGACAGCGAATACGAAGCGCTGCACATCAAGCAGGGCGACGTGATCGGCCTGAGCAACGGCAGGGTAACGGAAAGCGGCGGGTCTATCCATGATGTGGCCGTTTCCCTGGCAAAGGAAATCGTCACCGATGACGACAGCCTGATCACCCTGTATTACGGGGAAGAAACGAAAGAAGAAGAAGCGCGCGGGCTGGCGGAAGAGTTTGAGGAACTATTCCCGGACTGCGATATCGAACTGCAGAACGGAGGCCAGCCGCTGTACTACTATCTGATTGCGGTTGAATAAGACAAATCTGTCCCGGCACACAAAAAACTCTGTGGGAGCATATGCTTTGCACAGAGTTTTCTCTTGAGGGAAAACGTATGGATACTGAGCGGGCCATATCCCTGAGCAGCGAGATCGGCAGCTGGCTGAACGGAGAAAACCCGGTGCTGTCCCTGGCGGACGAATCAGCGGCTGATGAAGCCTTTTGCCGGGCGCTCAGCGAACGCGGACTCCTTGCAAAAATGGACGGCGAATACCGGGAAAACCTGCTGGCCAGCTTCCGCGTGCTGGACGGCGGGGCTTTTATGCAGGACCCCTATCTGCAGACCGTCCGCCTGGACGGCAGCAGCAGGGAAGGCGCTTTTCTGCTGACAACGGTCAGCTATCAGAAAGGCGAACTGTTTCAGTACCGGATGCCGGATTACGGCGAGGATTATCCCAGGCTTTCGGTCGGCTGTTTTTCATCCGCCGTACGGACGCTTGCCCTGTATGAAAATGATATGCCCTGGATGACCGTCTGCCCTTCCGAAATCAGTTCGATGGAACGACAGATGCGGAACGCGCACGGCCGGGTGCTGACGCTGGGGCTTGGTCTGGGCTACTATGCGATGATGGTTTCCCGGAAGAAAGAGGTGTCTTCCGTCACGGTTGTCGAAAGGGAAAAGAGCGTGATTTCCCTGTTCAACCGGCATATCCTGCCGTTTTTTCCGGATTCCGGCAAGATCAGGGTGATTGAAGCGGACGCGCTGGACTATTGCGCGCATCTGGATGACGGGCAGTATGACTATTGTTTCGCGGATCTGTGGGCGGGTCAGGAAGACGGGGCGCCGCTTTATCTGGAACTCAGGGAACTGCTCGCGCCATGCCGCCGGATGGAAACGGAATACTGGATCGAAAAGGAAATCCGGGCTTACCTTGTCTACCGGTACGGCGGCGGGGATTGAGTATGGATGCGGGAGAGCTGGGAGAATCGCTGACTATGTATAAAAAGATTGTGTTTGACCTGGACGGAACGCTGACGGATTCCGGCCGGGGGATTCTGGCAAGCGTCGTATACGCACTGGATCGGCTCGGATATCCTGTTCCGGATCCGGAGACGCTCCGCCGTTTCGTCGGGCCGCCGCTGGCCGGCAGTTTTATGAAAATCTGCGGTATGACAGAAGCCGAGGCCAATGAAGGGGTGCGCCTGTTCAGGGAACGGTATGTCCCGGTCGGCTGGCGAGAAAACCGGGTTTATCCCGGCGTCCGTCCGCTGCTGAGGGCGCTGAAGGAACGCGGCTGCCGGCTGTATGTGGCGACGGGAAAAGCAAGAGAATCCGCCATTCGGGTGCTTTCGTACTTCGGCCTGCTGCCTTACCTGGACGGCGTGGCGGCTCCCGGGCCGGAAGAGATGAGGGCGGACAAAGCGGAACTGCTTCTCTCCGTCTGTCCGGATACATCAGACGCTGCCATGGTGGGGGATACGTTCGGCGATGTGGAAGCGGCTCTGACGACAGGGGCGGCCGGGATCGCCGTTTCCTACGGCTACGGTGTCTGGACCGCGGAACAGCTCGAAAAAGCCCACGCTCATGCCGCGTCGGTCGCGGAGCTGAGCATGCTCCTGCTGGGGGAGGTGCCCGCGGAGAAAGGCCTGTTCCTTTCCCTGGAAGGACTGGACGGCTGCGGGAAAACGACCCAGCGGGACGTTGTCCGCTCCATCCTGGAGGATCTCGGGTATGAAACCGTCCTGACGAGGGAACCGGGCGGCTGCCCGATTTCAGAAGAAATCCGTTCGCTTCTGCTGTCCGTGGATCATGGGGAAATGACCGCGACGGCCGAAGCGCTGCTGTATGCCGCTTCCCGGGCGCAGCATGTCCATGACGTGATCGTTCCGGCGCTTCGGGCGGGAAAAGCTGTGATCTGCGACCGGTTTGTCGATTCTTCGATGGCTTATCAGGGAGGGGGACGCTCCTTGGGCGTCGACACGGTCTGGCAGTATAATCAGGCCGGTGTGCACGGCTGTCTGCCGGATGTGACGGTGTACTTCCGCATTGATCATGAAACATCCCTGCGCAGGCGTTATGCCGCTTCTGCCCCGGACAGGATGGAACAGGCGGACGAAGCTTTCTTTGAAAGGACGCAGAATGCTTTTGAGCAGATCGCGTCCGGAAGCCCGGACAGGTATCTGACTGTGGACGGGAAACGGTCCAGACAGGAGGTTTCCGAGGAACTGACGGAGCGCCTGCCGGTATTTCTTCAGGAAAAGGGGCTGATCTGATGCGGGTGGTTGTCGGCATGTCCGGCGGGGTTGATTCGTCAGTCGCCGCCCTGCTGCTGAAAAAACAGGGCTTCGACGTGGTCGGCGTATTCATGAAAAACTGGGAAGAAAAGGATGAAACCGACGTCTGTACGGCCGAAAGCGACTGGCGGGATGTACAGCAGGTCTGCGACCTGATCGGGATTCCCTATTACGCGGTCAATTTTACACAGGAATACATGGACCGCGTTTTTTCGCTTTTTCTCCGGGAATACCAGGCCGGCCGGACGCCGAACCCGGATGTCCTGTGCAACCGGGAAATCAAATTCAAGGCGTTTTTGGACTATGCCCTGTCCCTGGAAGCGGAGAAAATCGCGACCGGCCATTTTGTCAGAACCAACGAAGCGGGAGACCTGCTGCGCGGCCTGGATCCCGGCAAGGACCAGAGCTATTTTCTGTACATGCTGCACGATGATCAGCTGAAAAAGTCCGTCTTTCCGGTGGGCGGCATGACCAAGGCGGAAGTCCGCGCCCTGGCGGAAAAAGAAGGGCTGCCCGTCAGCGGAAAAAAGGATTCCACGGGCATCTGCTTTATCGGGGAGAGGAATTTCAGAAAGTTCCTGTCGCAGTATCTGCCGGCCCGGCCGGGCGACATGGTGACGCCCCAGGGCGAGGTGATCGGCAGGCACATGGGGCTGATGTACTATACCCTGGGTCAGCGGCGCGGGCTTGGCATCGGCGGCAGGGGAGACGGCAGACGTTTTTTTGTCGTGGACAAGGACCTCGTCAACAACCGTCTGATCGTCGTACAGGGAGACGATGATGAAAGGCTCTATACCAGCGGGTGCGTCTGCCGGGATATCACGTTTGTGCGGGAAAAGCTTCCGCTGAACGTACCCGTTTCAGTCACGGCCAAGTTCAGATACCGCCAGCCGGATCAGGCCTGCGAGGTGCTGTATGACGGGGAAACGATCCGGTTTTCCTTCCGCGACAGGCAGCGGGCCGTAACGCCGGGCCAGAGCGCCGTCATCTATGACGGGGACAGGGTGCTGGGCGGAGGCATCATCGACGAACTGATCCGTTCATAATATGTAATAAACTTGTTAAATCTCTTCATATCTCTGTACGTCAGGGGAGGAGATATGATATAATCACTGCTGCGGCTGAAAATGATTTCTTCTGTTTCCGTTTTTCAGCCTGAGGAGGTCTGTCCTTGAACCGTCAAACGCTGATTCTGGCATCCAAATCGCCCCGGCGCAGAGAGCTGCTGGAAAAAATGGGCATCTCCTTTGAAGTGATGGAAGCGGACATCGAAGAAACGGAGGAGGGCGATCCTGTCCGGGTCGTGATGGGAAACGCCCTCGGAAAAGCCCGGAAAATACAGGAACGCTGCCCGGAAAGAATCATTCTTGGCGCGGATACGATCGTCTGCCTGGACGGTCAGGTTTTCGGAAAGCCGCACGACGGGCAGGACGCCAGGCGGATGCTTTCCGCCCTGTCCGGACGGTGGCATGAGGTATATACAGGCGTTTCCCTCCTGACCCCGGCCCGGGCTTTTACGGCATTTGACAGGACGAACGTTCATTTCGTGCAGATCCGCCCGGAAGAAATGGAAGCGTATATCAAAAGCGGGGAACCGTTTGACAAAGCGGGCGCTTACGCCATTCAGGGCCGGGCCGGGATGCTGATTGACCGGATTGAGGGGAGCTTTTCCAATGTGATCGGGCTTCCGCAGACGCTGGTCCGTGATTTATTGATTCAGGCTGAAACCAACCTTTGACATAGACAGATGGGATGAAGATAAGATATGGCCATTATCGCACCTGATATCGGGATCGATCTGGGTACGTCCAATACCCTGGTGCATGTACGCAAGAAAGGAATCGTCATCAACGAACCCACCGTGCTTGTGGTGGACAAAACCGCCAAGCACACCATACAGGCCATCGGCGAAGACGCCAGGACCCTCCTGGGCAGGACGGGCGGGGATCTGACGGCGGTCCAGCCGATGTCAGACGGCATGATCCGCGATTTTGAAATGACGGAGTTCATGCTGCAGTATTTTATCCGGAAGGCCATCGGCGTATCCAGGCTGGTCAAGCCGCGCGCCGTGGTGACCATTCCCTGCCGCATGTCGCCGATAGAACGCCGCGCTGTCCGGCAGGCCGCGCTCTATTCGGGCATCCGGAAAAACGGGCTGACCCTGCTCGAAAAACCATTTGCCGCAGCGCTTGGCTGCGGCTTGCCGGTATTTGACCCGGTGGGCAGCATGGTGGTGGATATCGGCGGCGGCACGACGGAAGCCGCGGTCATCTCCCTGGGCGGCATCGTTGTTTCCCGTTCTGTCCGGATCGGCGGCAGCAAAATGGACGAAGCGGTCGCCGCTTACATCAAGCGGGATTTCAATATGCTGATCGGGGACAGGACAGCCGAGGAAATCAAGATCGACATGGGCGCCGCCCTGCCGCTCAAGGAAGACAGGAAGGCCCTGATCCGCGGCCGTGACCTGATCACCAATCTCCCTCAGACGGCAGAGATTTCGGCATCCAAGGTATACGAAGCGCTGAAGCCGACTTGCGACGCGATTCTGTCCGCGATCCAGTTCGTGCTGGAAAAAACGCCGCCGGAGCTATGCAGCGATATCGTTCGCGGCGGCATCCATCTGACGGGCGGCGGTTCTCTGCTGTTCGGACTGGACCAGTACATCGCTACTGAGCTCGGGATTACGGTTTATCTGGCCAAAGATCCGCTTTCCTGCGCTGCGCTCGGCGTAGGCCAGCTGACAGACAATTACGAGTGGGTGCACCGGATCGTGAAGAGCGCGTTCCTTCACGATGAAACGGAGGAATAATCCTTGGCGGATAAAGAAAAAGCAAAAAACGCAAGGAAACGGAAAAAGGGCGAAAAGCCTCAAAAAAGTTTCTGGCGTAATCTGATGCTGATCGGCGGCGCCTCGCTGCTGACGCTGATCATCGTCGTGATGCTGCTGAGCAACTTTTTTGACGTGCCGATGCTCCGCAGGCCCAGTTCGCTGATTTCCAATGTGATGACCCCGGTACAGACTTTTTTTACCGGCGCGGTGAATGTTGTCGGCAACTATTTCCGGACCCTCAAGTACCGCAGCAACCTGGAATATGAATACGAACAGGCCCTGATCAGAATCGAGGAGCTGCAGGACAGGGCGATTTTTGCGGACGAGTATGAGAACCGGCTGGCCGCCTTTGAGGACCTGCAGGTCGAGGCCGGCGCACACGCCAACATGAACCCGCTGACGGCGACCGTCATCGGCCATGATACAGGCAATTATTTTACCACCCTGGAACTCAACCGCGGGTCCAAGGACGGCGTGGCGGATTACATGGCGGTGGTTTCCAACGGCGGCCTGGTCGGCTATACCTACAACACGACTGGGACCACCTGCAAGGTGGCTACCGTGATCGACAGTGATACCACCATCCCCGCCCTGATGGAGTCCACCCGGGACCAGGGCTCGGTCAAGGGAACGTTCGGGATCAACGGGGAAGCCGCCTGCAGGATGTATTACCTGCCGGAAAACCACCTGCCCCGTACAGGCGATACGGTGGTAACCTCCGGCGTCGGGATGCCGTTCCCCAAGGGAATCCCGATCGGCGCGGTGCGTGAAAGCACCCGCGGCATGGAGGACAACAAGCAGTACATCGTCATTCAGCCCATCGCAGATTTTCAGCACCTGGAGTACGTGACGGTATACCGCTATATCCCTTCCTACGCGGAGACGGCGTCGAACAGCGAAACGGTGGCCGCGCCGACCCTGGTGCCTCTGCCGACCGCCCGGCCCATTCCGCCTTTCGCGGATAACGCCGAAACGAGCTTTGAAGCCGGTGCTTCCGATGAAACGGAAACCGCGGAGGATATTACGGAGACCGTCGCAACGGCCGTGCCCTCCGCCGAACCGACGCAGACGCCGGAACCTACCAAAAATGCGGCGTTTACCTTCTACACCGACACGCCCGCGCCGAATCTCGAATATATCCGTGTGACGGCGACGCCCAGCGGGCCGACCCCGACGCCTTCCCCGACGCCTTCTCCGACGCCGGTGCCGACGCTGAGCATTGATGACCTGATGAATTCTCTGGAGGAAGATGAGTGAGCATCTGGAAAAGGCCGCTCAAAGTCATTCTGCTGACACTTCTGAGCTATCTGATCGATGTCTGCCTGATGCCCCGCCTGGCTGTAAACGGCATTACAGGCAGCGCGAGCTTTGCGGCCATTGCGGTGATCACGGTCAGTTACGGGCGGAAAGCGGCCTTCTGCAGCGGGGCGATCATCGGGATCCTGATGGAAACGATGCTCTCCAGCGTGCCGATTCTGTATCTGGTTTCCTATCCGATCATCACGATGCTGTGCGCGCAGTGGTACGCCGATCTGACGGACCGCCAGCGGGAGCGCCGCAAGCTGGCCAGGGCCGGCCAGGAACAGCCTGTCATGAACGGCCGTTTTTCGGCGCTTCTGGTCAAGCGCCTGCTGAGCGTGGTAGATGTCCTGCGAACCATGTTCAGAAGGGAAGAAAACCTGAACCCTTATCTTCGCATTCCGCTTTGCGCAATGACCGCTTCCCTGATCATGAACACGGTTTTCCTGACGTACGGCTACGCTTCGGGCTTCGGCCTGGACTGGACGCATCTGATGCGCGCGGCTTTTTCTGTCCTGTATACGGTCGTCATCGCCCTGGTGATGACCATCCCATACCGCTGGTGTCTCGGCCTGATCGGCCGCCGGCGCACCAGATGGAGAAATGAGGCGGAAGCAGTTTGAGTCAGACCGAGAACAAAAAAGAATACAAGCCAAACATGACCGCCAGATATCTGGGCTTCCTGCTGGGGACGCTTGTTTCGTTTGCCCTGCTGGTGTACGGGCTATATAACCTGCAGATCCGCCGCGGCGAAACCTATTCCCAGGCCGCAGGCACCCAGTCCAACAAAACCATTGTCCTGAAAGGCACACGCGGCATGATTACCGACGCTGAAGGCGTCATTCTCGCCAAAAGTGAGAAAATCTACAATGTGACCTTCCAGCGGAACAGTTCCCAGTCCAGTGCTGCCAACTATAAAGCCTTTACCCAGGCAATCATTGACGCAGTCGGCATCATCGAGAAATACGGCGGCAGTCTGTCGGTCACCTTTCCCATTGAGCGCGACCCGGAAGTCGGCGACTGGGTGTTCAATTTCGGTTCCGGCATTTCGGAAAGCGCCTGGGCCACAAGGATGAGACAGTGGCGTTCCAATCATTATCTGTCCGAGCGGAATTACCCGACGGCGAAATCCTGCGTGGAGCGCCTGATGGAGCGTTACCAGATCGCGGTATTCAAAAGGCCTGAGAACGATACCGGCCGGAACGAGCGGGAAGCCGAAATGCTTTTCAGAATCGATGAAGAAACGATGCTGAAAGTCATGGCGGTCTATTCCGAAATGCAGATGAATATTTTCAACTCCATGCCTGTTGTCATCGCCAAGGATATCGCCTATGCTGCCGTAGGCGAGATCGAAGGCCGGAGCGTTCTGCTGCCGGGTATCGGCATCGAAGTGGGGGAAAAGAGGATTTACCCGCGCCAGTCCCTGGCTTCCCAGATCATCGGCTATACCGGCAAGATCCAGAATTACGAGACGTACTACGCGGATTATCAGCCGGCCGGCTATGCGCTCAACGACGAAATCGGTCTGGACGGTATTGAAAAGAGCCAGGAGAACTGGCTGACCGCATGCATCAGCGACCGGCAGGGAAGCCGGGTCATGGAGCGGGACAGCAACGGCAAGCTGACGCGCCAGATCAGTTATACGGAGCCCTCGGACGGCAACAATGTCAAGCTCAGCCTGATTGCCTCCTACCAGCAGTATGCGGAACGCGCCATTCATGACAACGTCGAATACATCCGGAATCTTCAGGAAGAGAAGATGAGCGACGGCGACTGGCTGGAAACCAACAAGGAAAAGATCAATACCCGGGACTGGGAGGAGGATCCGGTCCGTCTGGCGGAAAAAGGCGTGCTGGTGATCATGGACGTGAATACCGGCAAGATCCTGGCCATGGCCCAGTATCCGACGTATGACCTGAACGCGATGGTGGCCGGCGGGAAACCGGCGCAGGAGATCGTTGCAGACAAACGCGGCCTGCTGATGAACTACGCCATTCAGACCAGGGCCGAGCCCGGATCCACTTTCAAAATGGTTACCGGTCTGGCTGCCCTGACGCACGGTGTGATCACGACGGAAACCCTGATCAGCGACGGCGGCAAGTTCATGAACTATACCAGAAACCGCGCTGAAGCGCCGACCTGCTGGACCAGCCATCCGGAAAACCACCAGAATCAGACGATTGTGGAAGGACTGGAGCACTCCTGCAATTATTTCTTCTATACCCTGGGGTCCATGCTTTACGGTGACAACGCATCGGACAGGCTGTATAAGTACGCGGCGTCGATGGGACTGACCAGCAAAACCTATCTGGAGCTCAACGGCGAGCTCAAAAGCATCGTCGGGAATCAGGATAACCTGTATGATCCGACCGAGACCCTCGGCCGGCAGGTCACCGATACGCCGATCATCGTCGCCAACGCGATCAAGACCCATATCCGAAACTTCGCTTCTTCCTACGGCATCACCTATGACGATTCCCGCCTGGACCGCTGCATCAAACAGCTGATGGACATGGCCATCAATACAGGTTCTGATAACTGGGTTCTGGAGGCGCAGGAGATCTTCCAGCAGGAACTCAATATGACCCGGAACATGGTTTATATGTCCGCCCTGATGAGCGACCTGTGGAACTACCTGAACACGATCAAATGGGGCGGCAGCCTGGAGATTCAGATGGCCATCGGCCAGTCCATCACCCTGATCACCCCCGTGGCAGAGCTCCGTTACGCCGGGGCCCTGGCGGACGGCAAGGTCTGGAACCTGTCGCTGATCGACTCCATCACTTCTCCGGACGGAGAGATCCTTTTCCAGAAAAACCCGCAGCTGTTCGGCGACCTGAACGTCAAGGATGAACACCTCCGGGCGATCAAGGAAGGAATGCACAAGGTTGTCGACGAAACCGGTACCGCCGGTAAGCAGTTCACCGGCTGGAAATACACGGATGAAATTTGGGCGAAGACTGGCACCTCCCAGATCACCGTCGGGAAGATCAAGATCGATATCGAAAACAACGCCTGGTTCGTCTGTCTGACGCCCTATAATTCGGATACGGAGCTGGCGCTCGTTTCCTATATCCCCAACGGTTATTCCGGCGGATATTCCTCCCGCGCTGTCCGCGACTGGATCGACTGGTACATGAACGAAAAGAACAAGGTCATCTCCGACATTTCCCTGACGACAGGCAATGAACTGACTCCATAAGAAAAAGGATTGACTATGGGACAGACATACTTGTTTTTATCCGGAAAAGGCGGGACGGGCAAGACAACGCTTTCCACTTCGGTGGGATTGGCTTTGGCCCGCAAAGGGAAGAGAACCGTGCTCGTGGACGCCGATGTGGGGCTCCGCTGCGCGGACCTGCTGCTGGGTCTTGAAAACGAAATCCTTTATGACCTGTCGGATGTGGCGGAACAACGGTGCACACTGGGGCAGGCCCTGGTGCATTGCCGGGAAACCCAGGGTTTTTCGATCCTTTCCGCGCCGCAGATGCTTCGCCCTTCCGATATGGACAAAGGACAGATGACGGAAATCATCAATGCCCTGGCAGAAAAAAACGATTATGTCCTGATCGACTGTCCGGCCGGGCTCGGACGGGGCCTGCGGAATGTTTGGAGCGCCGCGGATGACGCTGTCGTGGTGACGACGCCGGACGACGCGGCAGTCCGTTCCGCAGAGAAATTGTCTTATCTGCTGTTTGATAAGAAAGGCATTCATCCGCGCATGATCCTGAACCGGGCAGACCGGCTGCTGGTATCCGTGCATGAGGAGCAGTGTCCTGCCGCAATTTCGGCGAGAACCGATATGCAGCTGCTGGGTGTTATCCCGGACAGCAATGATGTTTACCGGGCACTCCTGATGCATAAAACCGCCCTGCAGTCCGACAGCGTCTCCGTGCGGCGGGCCATTCTCCGCACGGCTGACCGGCTGGCAGGGATCGAAAGGAAGTTCCCCCACTACTGCAGGGCGCGTTACTGATCTGTCATCTGCTTTACGATCGCTTGTTTTTCTTTACGGAGGTTTTGCTTTGATCTCATCTCCGATCAGCCACCGCAGGACGCGGGCGCACATCGAATGGTTTCTGCCGGCCGTCAGCTACGTGCTGGCTGTGTTTGGCGTGATCTGCATTTCCATCGCCACGTTTAATCCGGACAGGGGAACGGACTTGTCCCTGCTGAATTATATCATCAATTCCAATTCCGCTTCCTGGCAGGCCATCTTTGTGCTGGTATCCGTGGTTGTCCTATTTGTCGTGATCAATATCCCGCTGGAGCTGTTCAAGAGCCGTGCCAACCTGATCTACTGGGGCGTTCTGCTGCTTCTGCTTTTCACCCTGCTGACCGCGACGGCCATCTCCAGCGTCAGCGCCTGGCTGCGCGTCGGCTGGGGCCGGACCATCCAGCCGTGTGAATTCGCCAAGCTGTCGATCCTGATCATGCTGGCCCGCACGCTCTCCATGCAGGAAAAACCGATGAGCACCTTCAAGGATTTCATGCTCGTCTGCGTGCAGTTCGGCCTTCCCGCCGTCGTCACCCTGGCGCAGGGTGAAACCGGAACGGTCATCGTGATGGGCTTCATGTTCCTGGTGATGATTCTGTTTTCCGGGGTGGATGTCCGGCTGTGGTGGGGCCTGATGGCGGTGGTGGTACTTTTCGTGGCCGCCTTCTTCGGCTATGCCCTTTTCTCCGGCTCCACGGATTACCGCATCACGCGCATTCTTTCCTTCCTGGACCCGGAGAAATATTATAATTCTGCCGGCTACCAGATCCTGAACTCTCAGATGTCGATCGGCTCCGGCCGCATGAACGGGATCGGGACCTTTGTTGTCGGATCGATCAGCCAGCTGGATTACGTGCCGGAAGATCATACGGACTTCATTTTTTCCGCCATCGGGGAAGCGTTCGGCTTTGTCGGCTGCTGCGTGCTGCTGGGTCTGTATCTGATCCTGCTGCTGCGTATGCTGTATCTGGCCCGCTTCACGGACGACCGCTTCGGCCAGCTGCTGATTATCGGCGTCATGGCGATGCTGTTTCTGCACATTTTTGAGAACATCGCGATGAACGTCGGCGTGATGCCGATCACGGGCATCCCGCTGCCGTTTGTCAGCTACGGCGGGTCCAACTTCATGACCAACATGGTCGGCATCGCCATCGTGGTCAACGTGGTCAAATCCCGCAGCAGCACAACGCAGATCATGATCCAGACCAGGCAGCGCAGCAGACGCAGAAAACGGAAAAAGCTGCTTGCGCCGGTGTCCCGAGCAAAATAAAGGAGGATTCATTATGAAACGCATCGTATCCCTGTGGCTGTCCGTGCTGATGCTGGCGCTGTTTGTATCACCCGCGGTGGCGGCGGAAACAGCTTATCCGCTGGATGCCGTATACGGCAGACTGACGCTGGACAACGAGTGGTTTGACAAGGTGCTGACCCCGTTTACCCTGGAGGAAAACCAGGAATGGCTGACCGCACAGGGAACGACGCTCGAGGAGGCACAGGCGCGCTATGAAGAGCAGGGCATCCTGCTGGAAGCGTTTGACCCGGAAAACAGCCGGGTTCTTGTGGTGACCGCCGTACAGGACGTCAATGCAGAGGAAATCTACGATGTCAACCTCGTGGATGAAGAAACCAGGCGCAATTACCGCCTCAATCATTCCAAAGACGTGTTTTACGGCATACAGGGATACCGCTATGAGAGCGCAACCTGGAAAAACTACGGCGGGAATCTGGGACGGTTTCTCCAGCTCAAGTATTCCCTGAGCAGGGGCGGCTCTCTGCTGATGCGCGGCTATCAGCGCCGGACGGTCCGGAACGGCTATACCATCACGTTTGATCTGCAGGTGACCGGACGCACCGCCAAGGATGCGGACGCCAAATTTGTTGACAAGATCGTCAACCGTTTCATTTTCACCGAAATCAAGAACGCGCCGGACGGAGCCTGCCGCCTGACTTTCACCGAGGAGCCTCCCCATGAGGTGACCAGTGAAACGCTGACCATTTCCGGCAAGACCGAACCGAACGCCGTGGTGAACGCAACCCTGATCAGCATGACGGACAGCAAGACGGCAACCTATTCCGCCACCGCCAACAAGTCCGGCAAATATACCATGAAGCTCCTGTTCCCGCAGCAGGGCACGTTTACGCTGACGGTGGTCGCCACTACGGAAGACGGCCGTACCGCCCAGAAGACCGCTTCCATCATGTATCAGCGCGATTATATCCCGATCAATCTGAATACGCCGATCCCATCGGCCCTGACCGCCAACACGCTGGAGATTTCCGGCACAACGGCCGCCGGCGCCACGACCCAGCTGTCCGTTACTGGACCGGTGAATGTGCACAAATCAAAGACCGGCAGGTCCTTCAGCTTCAGCGTAAACACCAAGCAGGAAGGCGTCTACCAGATCCTGCTGACGGTTTCCAAGCCGGGCATGACCCCGCGTTCCATCACATTCACCGCTACCAGGACACTGACCGAAGCAGAGCGCCTGGACCGGATCAAGTCCGGCGCGCTGAGCATCAAATACAGCAGCCTCAGGAACAGCATCGAAAAGAATGCCGGAAAGACGGTCATCATGTCCGGTTATGTCATGGAGGTGACCCAGTCCAGCACGGATTGGGTGGTCAAGATGGCCATCAACCGCAAGAGCGGCACATATGTTGATTTTATCTATGTCATCTGCCGTGCCGACCCGCAGCTTGGCGTCGATTCTCACGTCCGGATGTACGGGACACTGAGCGAGAACAAGTATGTCGAGGTGACGGAAGGGGGCCAGACGCTGGAATACCCGAGGTTTGAGTCCCTGCTGTTCGAGCTGATTGAATGACAGGTGATTCAGTCCTGCATCCATGCAGTTTCCGGATAAAACGATGAATAACAGAAAGACCTCCTTCGGAGCACATCGGCCGGGGAGGTCTTTCGCATTATTCTGGAGGATGCTGTAGCTGATGCGCTTATACCAGACGGAGAAAGGCGGCGATCTTCCTGGCGAGGATCCGGTGGCCCATGGCGTTCGGATGGAGTCCATCCGGCATCAGCGTTTCCCGCTGCGCCCGGTTTTCCGGGTTGATGCCGCTGACGGCGTACAGGTCCAGCACGGGAATGGCGTGATAAAGCGCCGTTTCCAGAATGATATCCCGGTAGACCCGGAGCCCCCCCTGCGGAACTGCTTTTCCCCAGTCACCGCGGGGGTCATCTTCATTCAGGCGGTGCAGCGGGGTCAGAAATACGATGGGCTTGTCCGGATAAACCGATTTCAGTCCGTCCATCAGAAAGTGGCAGGCGCCGCAGAAGGTGTCGGGGGTGCGGTCGGCAAAAGTGCCGAGCGGAGCATCCCCGTGCCCGTAATCGTTGGTGCCCCCGAAAACGACTACGGCGTCTGCCGGACGGGCCATCTGCCGGAACCGCTGGCAGAAATCCAGATCAAAGGAGGAACCAGCCGGGTCCGGATGCTGCTGCCTGGCGATTCTTGTACCGCACAGCCCGTAATTCCTGGCTTCTTTCAGTCCTTCCTGCCGGAAAATCAGGTCTGTAAAACGGTCGGAAGCGTTCTTCAGGGAAAACCCTTCGGTGATGCTGTCGCCCAGAAAATTAATCGTGCTGTCCTTCAGTTCCATGGCTGTCTCCTGACTGTATTTCATGATCCGCTTCGCGGGGCTGTTCCGTTCCGGATCCGGGCGATTCTTCTGAATGACTGTCTTCGGGTTCTTTCCCGGAGGAGACGGCTGCTTTTTTGCTTTCCGCATTTTCCGTGCCTGCTGCGTCTGTTTTCCGGAACAAGGACAGCAATCTGCCTGTCCAGAGGAAAAAGTTTCCGCGAAGAACGGCACGGACATCGGCAGCGGACGAATGAGGGGCGGCGCCGGGCTCTTTCAGCTCATTGAGGACCAGGACGTCCCCTTCCGCAAGAACGGTCTCCCCGCCGGGAATGACAGCCTCCTGCCCGCGGATGATCATGATGATCAGCTTTGTGCTGTCCATCCGGATATCCTTGAGCGCCTGCCCGCACCATTCATGCGCTGCGGTGATATTGAGTTCAGTCAGGCTCCCGATGGAAGACCCGTCGAAGGCCGGCCCGCTGACGATCAGTACATCCCCGGGTTCAACCGTCGTGTCCCCGCGGGGGATCAGCTGTTCTTTTCCCCGGAGGATCAGGGCGACCCTGGTCTGAGGCAGCATCTGCAGAGACCGGAGCTCACGGTTCGCCCATGCGTGGCCTTCGTCCACGCGGAGCCTCAGATACTGAATGGGGACCTGCTCCGTATAATCGGAGAAGGTTTTCATGACGTCCGAGTCCTGGTCAATCATCTTCAGGCCCCGGGCAACCGGGGGAATCAGCGTACCCTGCAGGATGATTGAAAAGAGAACGATGAAAAAGACAATGTTGAATAGGCTCTGTGGCGTCTCCGCGCAAAGCACGGTGGCCATGATCGCGAAGACGATCGAGCTGGCGCCCCTCAGCCCGCACCAGGATACCAGCATCTGCTGCTCCCGGGGGCATTTGAGCGGCTGCATGATGGCAAAGACCGAAGCGGGCCGCCCAACCAGCGTCAGGAACAGGGCGATCAGCAGGCCCGGAAGAGCCACCTGAGGCAGGGCGGAGGGAGTTGAGAGCAAGCCCAGCAGGAAGAAGACCAGAATCTGCATCAGGCCGGTCACGCCGTCAAAGAAATGGACCAGGGTCCTCTTGCCGCGCAGTTCCCGGTTGCCCAGGATGATGCCTGTGAGATATACGCTCAGATAACCGTTGCCCCCGATCATGGAGGACAGGCCGTAGCTTAAGAAAGCGGCTCCGAAGATCAGGATGGAATCATAGCCGTCGTCCTGAAAATGGATCTTTTTCATCAGCCATCCGGTTCCGAAGGCCACCAGGGGGCCGGCCAGGGCGCCGAAAAACAGCTGCTTTACAAGCATCAGCAGCATCGGCCCAAAGCCGGCGTTCCCGTTCATGATGCTGACGATGATGATGGTCATCATGTACGCAAACGGGTCGTTGCTGCCGCTTTCCACTTCCAGGAGGGAAGCCGTGCTGTAACGGAGATTCAGTTTCCGGGAACGCAGGATGGAGAAGACGGAGGCTGCGTCGGTGGAGGAGATCACCGCGCCGACCAGCAGACCCGGCAGCCAGTCAAAGCCCAGAACAAAATGACAGAAAAGCCCGGTCAGCAGGGCGGTCAGCACGACGCCGGCGGAAGACAGCAGGACGGATACCTTTGCGGTGGGCTCGGCCTTTTTCCAGTTTGTTCCAAAGCCGCCGTAAAACATGATCAGGATCAGGGCGACGGAACATACCTGCTCGGACAGGGCATAGTTGTCAAACTGTATTTTGAGTAGGCCGTCTTCCCCGAAAAGCATGCCCAGGCCGATGAACACGACCAGGGTCGGCAGGCCGATCCGGTCCGAAACCCGGCTCAGCGACAGGCTGACCAGAATAATCAGGGCGACAGCCAGCATTTCCAGCGCGATGGGGAATCACTTCTTTCTGTCTGAGATCAGATGTCAATTTCAGGCCATTTGGCGATGGCGCGCAGACGGTCCCGGAAAGTTTCCGGGCTGAGGAGATCCTGCTCATCGATGACCTCAATGCCGAGCTCGAAGGCGCGGTGATGGGTGACGGAGCGGACTTTCCCGGCGCTTGAGACGATGATCGCCCGGGACACGGCGCTCCCGAAGCGGTCCCGCAGGATGGCCAGTTCGTTTAGCGCTTCGGTTTTGATCTCGCTGGTTTTACAGCTGATAAAAACGGGCATGACGCCGCGGACGGCAACGACGTCCAGTTCGTTGGTCACGCTCCTGGCGCTGATCTTCCCGCCTTCCCAGTTGACGACGGCGGACAGGCGGACGTCCTGGAAAATGCCCGTGTCCAGAGCGGCTTTGTAGGTGTACAGTTCCAGAACGCTGCCGATGTCCCGCAGGAAAAAGCAGGCTTCTTCGTCCCGGAAGACGAAGCGGACGCCATTCACATAATCCATCGACAGGCCGCTGATCAGCCCCATCTCCTCCAGGCTATGCAAAACATCTTCCGGCGCTTTTAGCATGCGGCCATTCTCCTGGACCGTCATGGGGCCCTGCGCGGCGAACCGTCCGTCCGGGCCTTTTTCCTGCCTGGAGATACGCTGGATATAGGTAACGATCCGGATCCAGTCGGACCGGTGCTGCTGATACAGATCATAAAAAGCGTCCGCTATCGGCAGATAAGACTGCAGACGGCTGTTGTCCGTCCGTCCGGGCAGCATGGAGCCGCCGGCCATCAGGAAACAGTCGGAAACCTTCAGCCGGACCGGACAGGGAAGATTCCTGGCGAAATCCGCCCCGTGGATGTCAAAAAAAGTGTTTCGCTTCCGGCTGTAGGTAAAAACCGGCAGGTCGGTGTCCGCGCAGACCAGTCCGCCGGCAAAAAGAGCGGCGTCTGTTCCGCCGGCAATGTCCAGGGCGCAGTCGGGATACTCCGCAATGACCCGCTTCAGGGATTCGGCAACCTTCCCGGCGTCCATCAGGCTGACGGGCACAAAAACGATGCGGGCATCGCAGCCTCTGGAACGGAAATACATGCGCAGGTTCTCCTTGAGGGTCCTGTTCTGCGCCACCTCCGGGGGACAGAGATAGACCGTCGTTTCCGGACGGAACATCTCCGTTGCCAGCACGTTGTCCAGCGGGCGTTCATCATACAGTTCAATCAGTGTTTTCATGTGGCAGTCTCCGGCAGATGCGGCTGGCGGAACCGGTCCGTCAGCGTGATTCTGTAAATTCTTGCCTGTCCGGATGGACGGGGGAAAAAAGAAATGCTATAATGTCCCGGAAATCCGGTTGAAATGGCAGGCGTGAAAGATGGGCGGCAGACTCAAAGAGGTTTTGAAATTCGCAATAACGGGCGGCGTGTGTTTCCTGATCGAGCTGGCGGCCCTGATCCTTTTGAGGGACGGGGCAGGGCTGGATACCCTGATCGCTGTGCCGATCGCTTTTCTGATCTCCGTTACGGTCAACTATCTTATCTGCATCCGCTGGGTGTTTCCTGGCGCTGCGGACAGCGGGAAGGCCAAAGTATGGTTTCTCATCAGCAGCCTGATCGGGCTGGGGCTGAACTGGGTGCTGATGTATCTGTTCCGGATCCTTTTCGGGGAGGATCAGATCCTGATGACCCTTTTCGGCTTCCGGGTGACCGGCTATATGCTCAACAAGACGCTGGCGACGCTGCTTGTCATGGTGTTCAACTATTTTGCCAAGCGCTGGATCCTCCGCGGGAAGGGAGGGAATCAGTAGCCTTTTGCCGGGTTCACTTTTCTTTCAGGCTCCAGTCCCTGCATGTAGCGGTCCAGGTCGCTCAGAAACAGGGAGGTGATCCGCTCCACCGTATAGGGCAGCGTCATGTTGCCTGCCGTATGCGGGGTGATCAGGAGGTTCGGGCAAGTCCAGACCGGGTCGTCCGCCGGCACAGGCTCTTCTTCAAATACGTCCAGCGCGGCATGCAGGCGGCCGGAAGCAAGCTCTTTCAGCAGGGCTTTCTGTTCGATCACGCTGCCCCTGCCCACATTGACGATGATGGCTCCGTCCGGCAGCAGGGCGAGCCTTTTTTCGTTCAGCATCCGGAAAGTCTCCGCTGTGCCCGGCAGGGAAATGATCAGCAGGTCGGTTTCGGGCAGGATGCTTTCGATATCCTGACAGCGGACGATCCGGTCGAAAAGTCCTTTCGGATTGCTGCCTTCGCGGTTGACGCCTGTCAGGCTTGCGGGGGAGAATGCGCGCAGGCGTATGGCCGCTTCCTGACCGATATCGCCCGTGCCCAGCAGGGTGATCCGGCATCCCCTGACCGAACGGATCGGGAGGTTCCGGATCCATTTTTTCTGTCCCACGATGGCGTTGTATTCCTGCTGCCTGCGCATGACGGAGAGAGTGACCATGATGATATGTTCCGCGATGGTCACCCCGTATGCACCGGAGGAATTGCTGAGGATCACCTGATCCCCGGGAAGGGCGCCGGGCGCCAGATACTGGTTGACCCCGGCGGAAGGTGCGCAGACCCAGCGCAGGTTAACCGCTTCTTTCGTAAATTCCGGGGCCGAGCCAAAGAAAATCTCCGCTTCCGGGGCATGGGGCATGGCATCCCGGATGCTGTCAAAAAACAGGGCTTCGACCCCGTATTGAGCTGCACGGGCAGCGATTCTGCCGCGCTGTTCTTCCGTCAGGGGCGGAACCGAAACGATCAGTTTTCCATGTTTCATCATGCTCCTCCGTTCAGTCCGAATTCTTTGCATTTGCGCCATAAAGTGGTTTTGCTGATGCCCAGCTTTTCCGCAGCTTCTTTCCGGCTGGCTGAGCGGGCCAGCACATCGGCGATCTGCCTTCGCTGGAGACTGCTCAGCGTCGGATTGTCCGTTTCCCGGATGATGCCCGGCTGCTGCGGCGCCTGATCGATCGTCAGCACGGCGGAAACGTCCGCAGCTTCGATGCTGCTGCTTTCGCAGAGCACGGCCAGCTGCTCGCTGATATTCCTGATTTCCCGGATGTTTCCCGGCCAGCTGTAGGACCGGAGCATCCCGGCGGCGCCGGGGGACAGGATAATCTGCTCTTTGCCGAACTTGCGGGTGTAATAGTTCAGGTAATGCTGCATGATCATCGTGATGTCGTCCCCCCTGTCCCTGAGGGGCGGCAGCTGCACGCTCAGCACCTTGAGCCGGTAATAAAGATCCTCCCGGAACCTGCCCTGGCGGATCATGTCCAGGAGATTGCGGTTGGTGGCGCAGATGATGCGGACATTGATGGGAATTACCCGGTTCGCTCCGACGCGCCGTACCTCCCGCTCCTGAATGACGCGCAGGAGGCGGCTTTGCAGGGTCAGGGGAATCTCACTGACCTCGTCCAGGAAAATGGTGCCCTCATGAGCCGCCTCAAACAGGCCCTCTTTGCCTGTTTTGCTGGCCCCGGTGAAAGCCCCGCCTTCATAGCCGAACAGCTCGCTTTCCATCAGGTTTTCGGGAATGGCGGCGCAGTTGACCGCCACAAAGGGCCCGTTGGCCCGTTCGCTTTCATTATGGATGGACTGGGCGAACAGCTCCTTGCCTGTACCGGTCTCGCCGTACAGAAGGATATTGCTGTCCACCCGGGCAAACCGCCTGGCCTGATGGATCGCGGTACGGATGGCCGGACTGCTGCCCAGGATGTTTTCAAAATGATACCGGGCATAGTGGCCGCTGGCGCGCTGACGTTCGCGGATCCGGCTTTCGGCGTCCGTGATGGCATGGGCGGCCTGGAAGGTCACCAGCATGCCCAGGCGCTTTCCTTCCTGTTCCATCGGCACGCTGTTGAGCACGAAATTGTTCCCGTTGATGCGGATGATTTCATTGGTATAGGAGTTGCCGCCTTCCAGAATCGCGTTCAGGCGGCCTTCCGGCAGGGCATCCGAAACACGCTGGCCCAGGCAGTTGCTGGCTTTCCGGTTCAGCATCTGTTCCGCTGCCGGGTTCATCGTGCGGATGCGGTTGTCCTTGTCGACGGCGATAATGCCTTCAAACACATTGTCCACCACGCCGCGGAAGATCATGCTGTTCTGTTTTTCCGTCTGGGATACACTGGCGCAGCGCTTGGCCTCCGTAATGGCCAGGAAAACGGATTCGACGGAGGAAATGATGATCCCTGCGGGAATGCCGTGCTCCTCGCAGTAATGGCAGGTGCTGTGCCCGGCCAGAATCAGCTCCGCCCCGTCAGCGACCGCCCTTTCCATGCCTTCGACCAGGTCCTGTATTTTCACGCTCGCCGTCGTATACATTTTGACCGGGACGCCGAAATCTTCCGACAGGAAATGCGCTCCCCGGATGGTGTTGACGGTGCCGACCACGCCGACGGGCATCTTCCCGTAGCGTTCGAAAGCAATGCGGATGGACTGGGCGATATCCCCGCTGGTGATCGGGATCTCCACCACGGGTTTGAGAAAATTATGGTCTTTGAGACTCGCGGCCGTACCGCCCCGGCTGACGATCACATCCGCTCCGAAATGGCGGGACATGACGACCTCCGGCTGAATCTCGCAGTCCACCGTATAGCGCAGGTCCGGGCTTTTGCCGAATATTTTCTCATGCAGCGCCCAGGCCTCGTGCACGACCTTGATCATGGAGGGGTCCGGCATGACAAAAGCGATCTGGGTCAATGTCATCACCTCGGTTCCTCCCTTCATTATACAGATGAATCAGGCGGATTTCAAGTTGAAATTGCCGGTTCTAAAAAGGTTCCAAAAGAATGAAAAATAGAAACGATAGATGTGCAACGCCCACCGGGAATAGTTCCCGGTGGGCTGAAAACGATAAATTCTGTAAATTTGTTTTTATTCCAAAGTGATGGCGACGCCCATATAGTAGCTGGTGCCGTCTTCCCCACGGGAGTAATTGCTCAGGAAATCATAGATGGTATATGAATCATCCGGTACCATTGCGTGAACCTTATCCTGATTCCATTGTTCGCGGACAACGACGATACCCTGGCTGTTTCGGTAATCGGTGCCGTAGTTTTTGCCGTTGCGGAAGTGGAATTCAGAGGATGTGGGGTCGATGGCATACCGGGCGCACCATTCGGCCACGATGTCCGGCACCTGGCCGTAGTTGCCGCCGCCTTCGATGAAGTGCTTGTCCTGGTCACCAATGTTCAGCATGAAAGGCATGACGATATTATCGACGATCTCCCCTTGGATCTTCTCCCTGTAAACGATACCATCGTTGCCGCATGCAGCAGCCACCAGTTCGGGACAGAGCAGGGATACGTTATAAGTCATAACAGATCCCTGAGAATGACCGGTAATATACAGGCGGGAGGTATCTGCTTGATAGCCGGTGAGTACTTCCTCACGGACAGCCTTGAAGTAAGGTACGTCAGCGGCGGACCAGGTAGAGCCGGCCTTGAATTTTCCGGAACGGGAGCCACTCAGGTAGACGACGATAAAGTCACGTTCTTCCGCGGTCTTTGTCCATCCGGAGCGGGAAGGAAATTCTTCGCCAGAACCGCCGCCGCCATGCGCGACAAAAACAACGGGTGCAGACTTACCGGAAGCAGCTACAGTAGATGGGACATAGACCCAGTAGTGACGGGTTACACCATCCACTTCCAGCGTGTGGTGATCCATGCCAAGCTCATCGTTGGAAGCAAACCAGCGCAGTGCATTGATGGCTCCGGAGTCTTGGCGGCGTACGCGGCGCAGGAAGTTGCTCCAGAGATTGCTGGTGAATTCAGGAGTAGTAACTTTTTCCAGTCCATAGGTCACATACAGTTTGGAAACGTGGGCGTATGTCTTTTCATAGGTTGTTGCCAAATACTCAGGGAAAGAATAGATTTCATCCGCGTAAGCGTTTGAAACTGAGTCGTCTCCGCATTCATTAGCATGTTTCCAGTAATCGATCAGTGCTTCGACACTGGAGGTCTTTTCATTAGCAGCGATCCACATCGGCACAGCCACTTCGGACTTCATGAGACCCTTAGCCCCGCTTTCTTGCGTGCGGCCCTGCTCCAGGATCGCCGTATCAAATTCGTCGACGCCTAATGCAGCAAAGCCGGCGAACAGCTCGCTGTTGGTTACGGCATGCGCCATTATGGTATTGGCGGCGTCGCCATAACCGACCATGTAGAAAGCGGAATCTTGAGTTTGCAGATAGGTGCGGTCATCCATGTAGCCAAAAGCGGCGTAGGCATATTCGCTCTCATCTGCCTGCCATCCGCCTTCTCCTGCAACCATCAGCACAATGGCGAAAGCGCCGTTTTCTGAAGCGTCTTTCCAACCGGTTCTTTCAAAGAAAGCGACTGGATCTTCCCCAGAGGGGACGGCAACAGCTACTTCCGGCTGGCGGTACACCCAGGAAGTGGGAACATACTGATACAAGGTGCGGACAGCCCCGCTTTCCAGCGTCAGTTCGATGGAGTACAGGCCATAATATTGGCTGCCCTTGGGATTAGCGGGATCAATGGTGTAGTTCTCTGTATCTAAATCAGTGATAGGAGTGACGGGTGTTTCTGCAAAAGCGGACAACATACTGAAAGACAGAACTAATGCAAGCACAAGACAAATCTTTTTTTTCATTTTAGGTTCCCTTTCTGTAACTTAAAAACTTATCTGGAAGAAAGAACGGGGGAGAAGGTTTCCAGTATGCTCTGAAAGAGGTCGATTTCTTCCTGCGTCAGGTTGGAGTTGACGCTGTCGTCCTCATTGAGGAGATAGAAGTAAAACCCGTAGGAATAAGCGTTGATCATGATTTCACCGTAGAGATAGCTGCCATAGCTGTTGGTGCCCTTCAGAAGAGCGCCGGGATACTGGCCGGCCATGAACTTAGCCAGAAACTCAGGCTGTTCGTCTTTGAGGTCGTTCAGCAGGAAAGCCACATATTCATCCCAGAGCGAACCGGCGCCGGACCAGAGCGAAACCTGAGCCCATTCGCCGTAGAAGTTCATCTTTGCTTCGATGAGCATTGTTTTATCGGGGGAATACATGAAGCCAAGGTCGAGCGAGCCGTAATGATCTTCCCGGGAAGAGATGTCGATCACCCAGTCGCCGGGAATAAAGATCTTATAGTATTCTGTGGAGAATGTCTGTACCATTTTTGCGGCGTTTGCGGAGACAGCGCAGGACAGGCACAGGATCAGCACGGACAGAAGAATCAGGACCCGTTTCATGTGTTTTCCTCCGAACGAATGCTATTCGGGTATAAAAATGGCGCCGCGGACTGCGGATACGGAACGCGGCGCCGGGACAGGGAATTATTTGACAGAGATTTCCTTGAGCACCTGGGCGCGGGCGGCATAGATCAGGCCCTGGATCCAGGCGTCGCTGGTGGCGCGGTTGGTCTTGGAACCGAGTACCTCGGCGTTGATGGAACGATGGGTGTGGTCGCAGAAGATCGGACCGTTGTAGCCGCTGCGGACGAACTGCAGCATCAGCTCATACATATCAGCGTAGCCGTCTTCGGCGAGGCACTCTTCAAAGTAACCGGAATAATCCGGGTTCAGCGGAGCGGTCACGTTGCGGAAGTGCACTTCGAATACCTTGCCGCGGCGGACAAACTCATCGATGTCGCCCAGCATGTCGTCGGTAAAGAGCAGGCCGCCTTCGGTCCAGCAGCCGGTGCAGAGCTTCATGCCCAGGTAAGGACTGTCGTTAGCCAGTTCGAACGCGCGGCGATAGTCATCGGCGCTCATAATCAGGGAACCGACACCGCCCAGATAGGGCACCGGCGGATCATTGGGATGCAGGGCCATGCGGACATTGGTCTCTTCGCAGACGGGCAGGACCCTCTCCAGGAAGTCGCCGAAGGTCTTCCACATTTCCTCACGGGAATAGTAACGGTCGTTCTTGAGTTCCATCGGATCGATGCCTTCCATGTTGGTGGCGCCGGCATTCGCGCCGTGAATGCTCTTGGGGGTATCGCCGGAACGGGAGATGCCGTTGGGCTGCCAGGCAATGGCGACAGTGCGGATGTTCACCCTGTTCATCAGACGGAGATAATCGTTGAACCGCTCAATTTCTTCTTCCCAGCCTTCCAGCTGCAGGTGAATGACGGTGTCTTTCTGGTATTTTCCATAGCTGGCCAGGAGGATTTCAAAACCGCCGTTGGGGAAGTTGCGAAGCCTTTCCACGATGGGGTAGAGCGCTTCGTAAGTCAGTTCATCCGCGCCGATAGAGAGCTCTACCGCGTTGATGCCCATCTGCTTCCACATATTGAGTTCGTCGTCCGTGGTCTTGGAGTTGACGCCGGCGATGATCTGGGGACGGGCCACCGGGTTCGTCTTGGCGGTGTTCAGCGGGATAGCGGAATAGGAAGGGGTCAGCGTAGTGGTCTTGGCAACGTCATCGGCGGGAGTCACGGTACTTGCGTAGCCCTGCAGACGGTTGGGCTCGATCATGATGCCGTCATAGATCGGGTCGTCGCCCAGTACATGGGCGGGAGCTTCTTCAGCGGCCGGGGCTTCGGCGAATACAGAGACGGTGCACAGCAGCATCATAGCGGCCAGCAGCATCGCTAAATACTTTTTCATATTCTTTCTCCTTCACATTTTGTTTTTGTCTTTGAAACATTTACAAATAACGGGAAAGATGGTAGAATAACAAACGTCAATTCAGGACAGCCCTTGTTCTGTTGACAGCTTCCCGTTTTTGGTGAAACGATGGATCAGATCGTTTTACCGCTCAGAAAGACGGGAAGCTTTTTTTGTGCTGTCCTGCCGCGTACGCGGCAGGACAGGAGATTTAAAACTTAGTCGATGTAGTCGGCCAGATATCCGGCGTAAACATCTTTCTGCTGAGTGTAATAAGCTTCGGTCTCTTCGGGGGTCATGCTGGAGATCTCAAGGAGAGCGTTCTCGGCATAAGCCTTCAGAGTGCCGTTGTTAAGGACCTTGGCCAAGCCTTCGTTCATCTTGGCGACGATTTCGTCATCCACAGCGTTGGGGGCAGCCAGATAGAAGAACTTGGAGAACACGACGTCAACGCCCTGCTCTTTGAAGGACTTCAGCGTGATGTCACCCATCTGGATGGGCTTTTCGGAGAAGATGCCCAGGCAGATGAATTCGCCCTTGGTTTCATAGTCACGGACGGAGCCGAGGCCAGCCTGGGTAGCGATAACGTCCAGACGGTTGCCGGCCAGCTCAACGACTTTCTGGGAAGCGGTGCCGGCATCAACGATCTTGAACTTAACGCCGGTAGCCTGTTCGAAAGCCAGAGCCTGCAGGTGGGTGAAGTTGCCGGTTTCGGTGGCGAAGGTCACTTCTTCGGGATGATCCTTCATGTAAGCGATCATGCCTTCGAGATCCTTGAACTTCTCATTGACAGCGTTGCTCAGGAAAGCGTTGGAATAATCCATGAAGGGCATGCCGGCCAGTTTGAAATCGTTGATGATGTCAAACTCATACAGGCCCATGAGCTCAGCGGTGACGCCGCCGTTATGATAGAACACATAACGATAGCCGTCGCTGGGATTGCCCAGGCAGTCTTCGAAGGCAACGGAGCCGGAGCCGCCGGCCATGTTGGTCACGATGACGTCCCAGCCCATCTCTTCCTTCAGAGCAGCAGCCAGAGCACGGGCGTTGTTGTCGGTGTCTCCGCCGGGGTTCGCGGGAACGATCAGCTCGATGCTGCGCTCCGGCCATTCAGCCAGCGCGGACAGAGCAGTCAGGCTCAGGATGGCGACCAACAGGAAAGCGATGATTCTTTTCATGAGAAACTCCTCCTCAAACGTATTTGGGACTTTTGTCCCCTTACCATGAATCATGCGAAACGCGTGCCAATTTATCAAAAAGATAAAAAAATCTTTTTTCACAGAGGTTTCTTCATTTATAAAGGCACATTTGTGTAACTTCTGAAACGTGTTCAGACTCATTTCAACAGAGAGTTACATTATGAAACGTCATATGGTTACAAAATGAAACTGAAGAAATGAAAATGAAACCATCAGTACTCATTTCGTTGAGGAAGCAATCCTGGATGCAAGTGGAAACGTCCTGGAATCAATTTTATTCAAAGAACTAACTGAAACCCAAAGCCGCGTTTTTTATCTTTCTGGTTATTCGGCTGATGAACACCAGATAATTCTTCTGAGAATTCTACTTTTCAGCCTTTTAATTGGCACACATTTTGCATATAATACTATAAATGCATCGTATTCTATTCAAAGGAGGAATTCTATGTCGTCCAAAAAGCTAAGCTTCGCGAAATGCAAGGATTTGATCCTGGGCGTATTTTTGCTGGCGCTGGGCATTTTCTATACGATTTATGCCCAGCAGATCAAAACACGTCCGAAACTGACGCCTTCGTATGCCGGTGCCCGTGTGTTTCCTACTCTGCTGGGCATCCTGCTGATCATCCTGTCCGTTTGCATGATCCTGCAGAGTATCCGCAGGATGAAGACGGCTGACACGGAAGAAACTCAAAAAATGAGCAAGGTCGACCTGTTTTCCATTCTTTTGACCTTTGCCGCCATGGTGATCTACATCATTATTCTTCCTTATCTGGGATTCATGATTTCGACGGTCATCTTCCTCTTTGCGCAGATCACGATCCTGGCCCCAAAAGAAAAACGCAACTATCTCCTGTTCGCGATCGTTGCCGTTGTTTTCACCATCATCGCGTTTGTTGCTTTCCGTATCGGTCTGAGTCAGCTTCTGCCCCGCGGCCCGATCGAAGCGCTGATTGGTTATTAAAGGAAGGAGGCTGAAAAATGTCTGTTGGTTCTTTGATTGCTACTGGTTTTGGAACCGTACTGACGCCGACCGGGATCTTCCTGATGTTTGTCGGAGTTGCGGTCGGTATTGTGTTCGGCGCTCTCCCGGGTCTGTCGGCTACGATGGCGATCGCCCTGTTCCTGCCTGTGACTTACGCGATGGCTTCATCCGATGCGATGACGCTGCTGATGGCTTTGTTTATCGGGGCGATTTCCGGCGGTCTGATTTCCGCCATTCTGCTCCGAATCCCCGGGACGCCGTCTTCCGTCGCCACGTGCTTTGACGGCCATCCCCTGGTTGCCAAAGGCCAGGCAGCGAAAGCCCTGGGCGTCGGCGTTGTTTTCAGCTTCCTCGGGACGATTTTTTCCACTGTATTGCTGATGTTCCTCGCTCCCCAGATCGCCAAAGTGGCCATCAACTTCGGTCCTTTCGAGTTCTTCTCGATTGCTATTTTCTCTCTGACCATGATTGCCACTCTGTCCAGCGGGAACATGATCAAAGGTATTACGGCAGGCGTCCTCGGCTTTATGTTCTCCACCATCGGCACGGACGCCATTGAATCCACCCAGCGTTTCACTTTCGGCTCCACCAATCTGAAGAGCGGTTTTGATATGCTGGCTGTTATGGTCGGCCTGTTCGCTGTGGGCGAAATCATCGCTGCAGCAGAAACCAGCCACCATAAGAATGAGGAAGTCGTTACCCAGCCCAGCATGAAGGGCATCAAGGGCTTCGGTTTTACAATGAAAGAATTCACTTCTCAGCTGTGGAACGCGCTCCGGTCCGGTTTGATCGGTATGGGCATCGGTATCCTGCCCGGCATCGGCGGCGGTACTTCCAACATGCTGGCGTACACCGTGGCCAAGAACTCCGACAAGCATCCTGAAGAATTCGGCAAGGGCCGCATCGACGGCGTGGTTGCTTCTGAAACGGCCAACAACGCGACCATCGGCGGTGCCATGGTTCCTCTGCTGACTCTCGGTATACCCGGCGACACGACGACCGCCATGCTGCTGGGCGCCCTGACACTCCACAATTTGAACCCAGGTCCCCTGCTCTTCGAAACCCAGGCTTCCGTTGTTTATGGTATTTTCGCTGCTATGCTGATCAGCTCTGTGATCATGCTGTTCATGGAATTCTTCGGACTTCGCGTGTTCGTTAAACTCCTGTCCATCCCCAAATACATCCTGCTGCCCTGCATCTTTGTGCTTTGCGTAATCGGCGCTTATAACCTCAAGAACAACATGTCCCAGGTCATCGCCTGCATCATGTTCGGCGTGATAGGGTTTGCGTTCAAGAAGTTTGAGATTCCATCAACTCCGTTTATCCTCGGCTTCATCCTTGGACCGCTGGCTGAGCAGAATTACCGCCGTGGCCTGATGCGTACTAACGGCAGCTTCATTCCTTTCCTGACCTCCCCGATCAGCGCCGTATTCCTTGGTATTGCCCTTATTGTCATCATCCTGGCCGCCACCAAACCGCTCCGCCAGAAGAGAAAGGCACAGAAGCTTGCCAAGTAACCGGTTCTGTCAGGGTTGATAACCGGCGACGCAACAGTATGGAGCAAGGAGGTGAAGCGCGTGGCAGAAACCAGGCTGGAAGCGGTACAAAGCCAGAAACTGTCCCAGGATATGCAGACAGCGCTTCATCTCCTGTCCATGGACCTGATTGAACTGAGCGAATATTTGCTCAGGGCAGTTCAGGAAAACCCGGCGCTTGAATATGTGCCGCCGGTCAAATCCCCCATGGACTACGCGATCCGGGTCCGTACCCGGTTCCGCGGGGGAACCACAGACCCTTCCGAAGACGGGCCGGCAGAGCCGGCAAGCCCGGTGATGATGCTGGACGATCTGGAACAGCAGCTCCGCCTGTCCGGCTACGGCGCCAGGACGGTTCATCTGGCGGCCCGAATGCTGCATCAGCTGAACAACCGGGGCTATTTTGTAAAACCGCTGGAAGAGTTTTCTTCCGAATGCGGCTGCAGCATGGACGAGGCGAGGGACGCCCTCCGCGCGGTGCAGAGCCTGGAGCCTCCCGGCATCGGCGCCAGGAGCGTGGAAGAATGCCTGAAGCTCCAGCTGGAAGCCAGGGAACGGGTGGATCCGCTCTGCTATGACCTGGTGCAGGTCCACCTGATGGACATCGCCAAAGGAAACTACCGGCAGATCGCCAAAGAAACCGGCGCTTCCGTCAGCCATGTACGGGAATGCGTGGACGTGATCCGCAGCCTGAACCCGGCCCCCGTCTCCCTGAGCGAAGGCACGGTGCAGTACATCATGCCGGAGTTCTCTGTGGAAGCGGACGGGGACGGAACGCTTTCCATCCTCTTTCACAACGATTACTACCCGACGATCCGGCAGGACGAAAACTTCCGCCGCCTGTCCCGGACGCTTTCCGGGGAAGAGCTGGAATACGCCAGAAAGATGCTGCAGTCGTCCTCCAGGCTGATCCGCGCCGCGGAACTCAGGCAGCGGACCATCGAAAAAGTCGCGCAGATCATTGTCCGGGAGCAGCGTCCCTTCTTCCTGGGCCAGTACAGCCTGATGCCGCTCCGGATCTCTGATGCGGCGGAAGAGATCGGCGTGCATGAAACGACGGTTTACCGGGCGATCCAGAACAAATACCTGTACTGTTCCCGCGGCACCTTTTCCCTGCATTACTTCTTCCAGCGTGAACTGTCCGGCGGTGCGAGCACGGCCAGGGTCAAGGAGATCATCCGGGAAATCTGCCTGTCGGACGGCAGGCTGTCCGATCAGAAAATAGCCGATGAACTTGCCAGACGAGGCATCAGGATGGCCCGCCGCACCGTTGCCAAATACCGGCTGCAGATGAACATCGGCTCAGGCTTTGAAAGAAAAGAAACGGAAAAGAAAGAATCCTGACGTACAACATTGACACAGGCAAGCCCGGGCATCGGTCCGGAGGAAAGAGGGCTCATGAAGATCAGAAACGATGGCACGGTTTCGCGCCTGCTAAGAGATGTGCCGCTGCCCAGAATGTTCCATGCCGAGCAGACCTTTCCCACGCAGCATATTGACCGGGAAGATATTGAGAAAACAATCTTTGATGAAATCAGCCGGTCCGGCATGGGGGAAAGGATCCTGCCGGGAAAGCGGATCGCCATCACGGCCGGCAGCCGGGGCATCCGCAATGTGGACGAAATCACCCGTTCGGTGGCCGCTTATGTGAAGAGCCGCGGCGCGGTGCCCTTCATCGTCCCAGCGATGGGCAGCCACGGCGGGGCGACCGCGGAAGGCCAGAAGGAGATGCTGGCCGGATACGGGATCACGGAAGAAGCCATGGGCTGTGAGATCCGCTCCTCCATGGAAACCGTGCTGCTGGGTTATTCAGAGCTTGGAAAGCCGGTCTATATGGATAAAAATGCCTATGAGTCCGATGGCGTGATCCTTTCCTGCCGGTTAAAGCCCCACAACGCCTTCCGCGGCCCCGTGGAAAGCGGCCCCTGCAAAATGATGACGGTGGGCCTGGGCAAGCAGAAGGGCGCCGAGCAGGTTCATTCCGACGGGATGGACATCATCGCGAAAAACATCCCGACGATGGCAAAGGTGACCCTTTCCACCGGGAAAATTCTCTTCGCGATCCCGTGCCTTGAAAACGCCTATGACCAGACGATGATGTTCGAAGCGATTCCGGCGGAAAAGATCCTGGATCGGGAACCGGAACTGCTGAAAGTGGCTTTCCGGAACATGCCGTCCATCCTCGTCGGCGCCGGCGACGTGCTGATCGTGGACAAAATCGGCAAGAACTTTTCTGGCACAGGGGTGGACCCGAACATTACAGGCACCTTCTCCACTCCCTACGCTTCCGGCGGCGTGCAGGTGCAGCGTACCTGCTTCCTGCGCCTGAGCGATGAATCCCACGGCAATTCCCTGGGGGTCGGGCTGGCCAGCGCGATCACCCGGTACATCTTCGATATCATTGACGCGGACGCCATGTATACCAACTGCATGACCAGCACGGTGATCAAATCGGCCATGGTGCCCTGCGTCCTGAGCACAGACAAAGAAGCCATCCAGTTCTGCATCCGTACCTGCAACCGGATCGACAGGGAAAACCCGAAGGTCATCCGGATCAAAAACAGCCTGCACATCGGGCAGGTGATGCTGTCCGGCGCGTACTATGAAGACGTGCTGGCAGGAAAATACCAGGGTCTGAAAGCGCTTGACGCGCCTCAGGATATGATGTTTGACCAGGAAGACACACTGATAACGCCGTGGCTTCCGTAAACCAAGAAAAGGAGTGATCCCCATGAGCTTTACCCCGAAAGGCATTGTTGTCCCGATTGTCACGCCTGTGGATCAGGAAGGACGTCTCAACGAGAAAGCATACCGCGGTCTGATCGATTATCTGGCCGACAACGGTATCCACGGCGTATTCCCGTTCGGCACGACCGGCGAGTTCTATGCATATGACCAGGGCTTTTACAACGAGCTGCTGGAAGTGACCAAGGACGCAGTCAAAGGCCGCATGCAGATCTATGCCGGCGCCAACTTCATCACCACCAAGGGCTGTATCGCCATTGCCAGGGCGGTCGAAAAGGTCGGCGGGATCGACGCGCTGAGTGTTCTGACGCCCATGTTTGTATCCCAGACCCAGGAAGAAGTGTACGAGTACTACAAAGCCGTCGCTTCCGAAACCAGCCTGCCCATCATCATTTACAACAACAAACCCAAGACCAACGTCGGCGTGGAGCCCGCAACCATCGCAAGGCTGGCGGAAATCGACAACATTGTGGCCGCCAAGGATTCTACCGGCGACATGACCAACGCAGAAGAATACCTGCGCCTGACCCGGGGGATGGATTTCAGCGTCATGATGGGCAGGGATACCCTGATCCTGGCCGGTCTTCATTACGGAGCGACCGGCGCGATTGCCAGCTGCGCGAACGTGGCGCCCCGGATCGCGGTGGATATCTACGAAAAGTTCCAGGCCAGGGATTATCAGGGCGCCCTGGACGCGCAGTTCAAACTGTCCGCCCTGCGCGTGGCGACCAACATGGGCTCCTTCCCGGTTACGCTCAAGGAAGCGCTGAAGCTGATCGGCCACGACTGCGGCGACTGCGTGCCGCCGATCCTGCCGCTGCATGAGGATCAGCGCGAAAAGCTCCGCAAAGTGCTTCAGGGGATGGGCCTCCTGTGAATGAGATCGTATCCCGGATGATCAACACCCAGCTGCTGCTGTTTCTGTACATGCTCTGTGGGGTGATTGTCGCAAAGATCGGGATCATCCGGGATAACAACCGGCAGGTCGTGGTCCGCCTGCTGATGGACGTGGCGATGCCGATGATGGTCCTGTCCGCCTTCAACAAGCCGACGACGGCGGAAGACATCAGAGCCTCGTTCCTGGTGATGCTGATTGCCCTGGCGGGCTGTGTCGTGACCGGGCTGATCGGGAAGGTCATCTGGCGGAAAGAACCGGAAAACAAGCGCAAGGTGCTGATGTACGCCAGCATGTTTTCCAACGCCGGCAACGCAGGCCTGCCGATCCTGAAACTCGTGTTTGACGACGTGGGCGTGTTTATGGGCAGCATGTACCTGATCCCGCCCAGAATCCTTCAATGGACGGTCGGCCTGGGGTTCTTCGTCAGGCCGCAGAAAGGCAGCTGGGTCAGAAATGTCCTGCTGAACCCGATGGTCGTCACGATTTACATCGGAGCGGTGCTGATGGCGACCGGCTGGCAGATTCCCGGCGTATTCGGCAGCGCCATCACCAACCTGGGAAACATGACGGCCCCGCTTTCCATGATCCTGATCGGCGCGACGCTGAGCGGCATGAATCTGAAAATGCTGCTGGACAAATCCGTCCTGCTGGTCAGCGCGCTGCGCCTGCTGATATTCCCGATGCTGTTTGCCGTCGGTCTTAAGTTCCTCGGTACGGACCTGACCACGATGAACATCTGTGTGATTCTGCTCGCCATGCCCGCGGCCTCGAATACCGCAGCCATGGCGGAAAGATACGGCGGCGACTATGTCTTTGCCTCAGCCTGTGTGAGCGTTACCACGCTGCTGAGCGTACTCACGGTCCCGCTGGTGACCTGGCTTGTCCAGCTGCTGTAAAATGCATCTGGTCAAAAAACGAAACCGAATAAAACAAAACATCACTGAGGAGGAAAACTGTTATGAAAATCGCATTTATCGGACTGGGCATCATGGGCAAACCGATGGCCAAGAACCTGCTGAAGGCCGGCCATCATCTGCGCGTATACGACCGCAACGCTGCTGTTCTGGAAGAAATGAAAGCGGCCGGCGCGACCATCTGCTCCTGCTCCGCTGAAACCGTGGAAGGCGTTGACCTCGTGCTGACGATGCTGCCCAACAGCCCCCACGTCAAGTCCGTCATGCTGGAAGACGACAAGCTGGCCGAAAAGATGCCCAAGACCGCCGCGTTCATCGATATGTCTTCCATCAATCCCGTCGCTTCCCGTGAAATCGCCGCGGAACTGGCCAAGTACGGCATCGACATGCTGGACGCTCCCGTGTCCGGCGGCCAGCCCAAGGCGGTGGACGGAACGCTGGCCTTCATGGTCGGCGGCAAGGAAGAAGTTTTCAATAAGTTCAAGCCCGTTCTGGAAGCCATGGGTTCCAGCGTCGTGCTCTGCGGCGATGTTGGCGCCGGCAACGTGACCAAGCTGTGCAACCAGACCATCGTGGCCGTGAACATCGCTGCGCTTGCGGAAGCCCTTCAGATGGGCCAGATGTGCGGCGTTGAGCCTGAGAAGATCTTCCAGGCCATCAAGGGCGGCCTGGCCGGCAGCACGGTCATGAACGCCAAAGCGCCGATGATGATGGACCAGAACTTCCAGCCCGGCTTCCGCATCGACCTGCACATCAAGGACCTGTCCAATGTGGTCGACGCCGCGAAGGTGGTTGACGCTCCGATCCCGCTGACCCAGACCGTGCTCGAAATGATGAAGATCCTCCACCACGACGGGGACGGCTCCTGCGATCATTCCGCCCTGCTCAAATACTACCAGAAACTGACCGGTGAAACCCTGCATCACTGATCGGTGAAAAACGCCGGGCAGGGCTCCGCCCTGCCCGGCTTACAGACAGGAGAGGCCATATGAAGCTGATTTTTGCTCCTGATTCTTTTAAGGGCTCTCTTTCCGCCGTGGAGAGCTGCGATATCCTGGAAAAGGTCACCGGAAGGATCTTTCCGGGTGCCGAAACCGTATCGGTTCCCGTGGCGGACGGAGGCGAAGGCACCGTCGACGCTCTGCTGCGCGCCATGGGCGGAGACAGGATCACCGCAAAGGTGACCGGCCCGCTGTTTGAACCCGTTGAGGCCCAGTGGGGCATGCTCGGGGACGGTGAGACGGCTGTACTCGAGATGGCCCAGGCCAGCGGCCTTCCTTATCTGCCGGCGGACCGGAAAGATCCGCGCCGGACCACATCGCTTGGGACCGGAGAGATGATGGCGGAAGCGATCCGGAGAGGGGCGAAAAAACTGCTGATCGGCATTGGCGGCAGCGCGACCAACGACGGCGGGATCGGCATGCTCCAGGCGCTTGGCGCCGTGTTTACCGATCGGGACGGAAAAACGGTCTGTCCGGTCGGCGGATGCCTGCGTGAAGTGGAGCACGCTGACTTCAGCCGTCTGATGCCGGAGCTTCAGGACGTGCAGATCACCGTCATCTGTGATGTGACCAACCCGCTCCTGGGTGAAAACGGAGCGACGTTCATTTACGGCCCGCAGAAAGGCGCGACCCCGGAGATCCGGGATGAACTGGAAGCCGGTATGGCGCATTTTGCAGATGTCATTGAACGGACCACCAACAGGGATTTCCGCTCTTTCCCGGGCGCCGGCGCGGCCGGCGGGCTGGGCGCCGCTCTGGGGGGCGTGCTGGGCGCCAGGCTTCAGTCCGGCATCGACGCGGTGCTGGACGCCGTAAACTTTGACCAGCTGCTCTCCGGCGTATCCCTTGCGGTGACCGGCGAAGGAAGGATCGACGGGCAGAGCGTCCGCTTCGGCAA
The DNA here is from genome assembly GCA_045113695.1 of Christensenellales bacterium. Lineage (GTDB taxonomy): Bacteria > Bacillota > Clostridia > Christensenellales > Aristaeellaceae > UBA4246. The sequence goes on along the minus strand of JBGUJG010000059.1, from coordinate 87,631 downwards.
GGTACCGGTCGGCGTTGCGAAACGGTGTGCCAATAAGGGGATTCCGACGGTAGCCATTGTCGGCGGCATCGGGGAAGGGGCGGAAGGCCTCTTTGACCTCTGCGAAAGCACAATTCAGACCACGGTTTCCGGCCCGATGACCCTCGAAAAAGCGATGAGCGGCGCGCCCGCGCTGTATGAGTATGCAGCCGAGCGTCTGTTCCGCGCTATCCGGATCGGCATGAAGCTTGCGGAAAAATAAAACAGACCATTGAACACAACGAGACTGGTTCAACCGACAGGAGGAGTTTGACATGATTCCGAAAGTAGTCAAAATGGACGTTTACCCGGTAGCCGGACACGACAGCATGGAACTGAACCTCTCCGGCGCGCATGCCCCGTATTTCACCCGGAATGTCGTCGTGCTGGAGGACAGCCAGGGCAATCTCGGCGTCGGGGAAGTGCCGGGCGGCCAGAAGATCACCAAGGCGCTGGAAGACGTCAAGGATCTGGTGCTGGGCACCCGCATTGCCGATTATAAGGGAACGCTGAACCGGGTGCGCGCCTGGCTTTCCGCCAACATCAAGGACGACGTGCGCGGCCTTCAGACCTTCGACCTGCGCACCGGCGTGCATGTGGTAACGGCCATTGAAGCGCCCCTGCTGGACCTGCTGGGAAAATTCCTTGAGGTTCCGGCCGCCGCGCTGATGGGAGACGGCATCCAGCGTGAGCGTGTCCAGTTTCTGAGCTACCTGTTCTACATCGGCGACCGGAAAAAGACGGATCTTCCCTATATGAGCGAGGAAGACAGCCCCTGCGCGTGGTATCGCCTGCGCAACGAGGAAGCCCTGACCCCGGACGCGATCGTGGAGCTGGCTAAGGCGACGGTTGAAAAATACGGCTTTGAAGACTTCAAGCTCAAGGGCGGCGTGCTGGCTCCGAAAGAAGAAGTCAAGGCGGTCACGGCGATCAAGAAAGCTTTCCCCAAGGCTCGCGTGGACCTCGACCCGAACGGCTGCTGGAGCCTTAAGGAAGCGCTCGAAGTCGCGCCGGATCTCAAGAACGTGCTGGCCTATATGGAAGACCCCTGCGGGGCGGAAGACGGTTTCTCCGGCCGCGAAGTGATGGCGGAGTTCCGCAAGGCCACCATGATGCCCACCGCCACCAACATGATCAACACGGACTGGCGCCAGATGTGCCACACCATCGCCCTGCAGAGCGTGGATATCCCGCTGGCCGATCCGCACTTCTGGACGATGAACGGCTCGGTCCGCGTCGGCCAGCTCTGCAACGATTTCGGCCTCATGTGGGGCTGCCACAGCAACAACCACTTTGACATCTCCCTGGCGATGGTTGCCCAGTGCGCCGCCGCGATCCCCGGCAAGATGAACGGCATCGATACCCACTGGATCTGGCAGGAGGGCCGCGAACGCCTGACCAAGGAACCCATGCAGATCGTGGACGGCTGCATCACCCTGCCGGACAAGCCCGGCCTGGGCATTGACGTCGATCTGGATCAGGTAAAGAAAGCCAACAAGATCTATCTGGAAAACTGCCTGGGCGCGCGCAACGACGCCATCGGCATGCAGTATCTGATTCCCGGCTGGAAGTTCGACAACAAAAAGCCCTGCCTGGTGCGCTGACAAAATCGGGGCTGGCCAAAGCCTTTGGTCAGCCCTTTTTACAGGAGATCAACATGCGTACATATGTTCAGATCAAACCGGAAGACAATGTAGCCATCGCCGTTCATGATCTGCCTCAGGGAACGGAGATCATGCCCGGTGTCGTCACCCTCAGCGATATCCCGCAGGCTCACAAGATTGCCCTGACCGATATTCCCAAAGACGGAAAGATCATCCGCTACGGCGTGACCCTGGGTTATGCGCTGGACCCGATTGCCAGAGGGCAGTGGATCAACGAACACATGCTGCGTCTGCCGACTCCGCCGTCGCTGGACGACATGCCGTGGGGCACCAACATCCGCACCGACCTGCCGGAACCGCCGGTCCGGACCTGGTGGGGATACCGCAATCCGGAAGGCGGGCCGGCGGGCACGAGGAACATGCTCGGTATCCAGACGACCGTGCAGTGCGTGGAAGGGACGCTGAACGTTGCGGTCGAACGGATCCGCCGTGAGCTGCTGCCCAAATATCCAAACGTGGACGATGTCGTGCCGATCAACCATGCCTACGGCTGCGGCGTCGCGATCAACGCCCCGGAAGCCAAGGTGCCGATCCGTGCGCTGCGGAACATCGCCCACCATCCGAACTTCGGCGGCCAGCTGATGGTGGTTTCCCTCGGCTGCGAAAAGCTGACCGTGGATATGCTGGTCGGGCCTGAAAACAACACGCCGGAGAACGTGGTGGTCCTGCAGGAATGCCATGGCTTTGAGGGCTGCATGAAGGCGCTGATGGACATGGCGGAGCGGAAGCTGAAGGTGCTGAACGAGCGCCGGAGGGAAGAGCTGCCCCTGAGCGATCTGCTGATCGGCATGCAGTGCGGAGGCAGCGACGCGTTTTCCGGCGTTTCTGCCAATCCTTCCGCAGGATACGCAGCGGACATGCTGGTCAAAGGCGGAGCGACCGTCCTGTTCAGCGAAGTAACCGAAGTGAGGGACGGGGTTCATTACATTGCCGAGCGCTGTGTCTCCAGGGAAGTCCGCGACAAACTCGCAGCCGAGATGCGCTGGTACGACCATTATCTGGAGGAAGGCCAGGTGGACCGCAGCGCCAACCCGACGCCCGGGAACAAAAAAGGCGGCCTCTCCAACATCGTGGAAAAGGCCATGGGCTCGATCGCCAAATCCGGTACGTCGCCGATCGTGGAGGTGCTTTCTCCTGCGGAACGCCCAACACAACACGGAGAGATCTACGCCGCCACCCCGGCCAGCGACATCGTCTGCGGTCCATGCCAGATGGCCAGCGGGATCGGCCTTCAGGTCTTTATGACCGGCCGGGGAACGCCGTATAACCTGGCTGCGGTCCCGGTGATCAAGGTCTGCTCCCGCAACGAACTCAAGGAACAGTGGCCGGATATCATCGATATCAGCGCCGGCGCCGTCGCGACGGGGGAGAAGACCATCGCGGAGGTCGGTACGGAAATATTCCATAAGATCATAGCCTGCGCCAGCGGACTGGATCAGCCTTTCGCCGAGAAATACCGCATGCATAATTATCTGTGCATTTTCAATCCGGCGCCGATCACCTGATGCGGGGAGCGGCCCGGGATGATCCGGAAGCTTCACCGGCCCGTATGCTGAAAGACAGGAGAAAGAGAGGGAAAAATGGCTCTTCATATCGTTTCCGAAGCGAACCGCTGCCTGCAGTGCAAAAAACCTCTCTGCCAGCAGGGATGTCCCGTGCACACCCCGATTCCGCAGATGATCGCGCTGTTTAAGGAAAACCGGATGATGGAGGCGGGAAAAGCCCTGTTTGCCAACAATCCGATGTCCCTGGTCTGTTCCATCGTCTGCGACCACGAGGCCCAGTGCGCCGGGCACTGCGTGCTCAATCACAAGGGACAGCCGGTTCATTTCTATGAGATCGAACAGTTTGTTTCGGATGCGTATCTGGACCGGATGAAACCGGAAAAGCAGCCCTTCAACGGCAAAACCGCTGCCGTCATCGGCAGCGGTCCGGCCGGGATGACGGTCGCGTTCATCCTGGCCTGGAACGGATACGGGGTCACGATCTTTGAAGAAAAAGACAGAATCGGCGGTATGCTTCAGTACGGTATCCCGGATTTCCGCCTGCCCAAATCGATCCTGGACCGATACAAACAGCGCCTGCTGGATCTGGACATCCGTATCCGGCCGCACGTTGTGATGGGCGGCGACCTGATGATCGACAACCTGTTCCGGGACGGCTATTCCGCCGTTTTTGTGGGCACAGGGGTCTGGCGGCCCTCCACGCTCGGCATCGAAGGGGAGACGCTGGCGAACGTCCATTTCGGCATCTCCTATCTGGCGCGTCCAATCTCCTATACGATCGGGGAAACCGTGGCAGTGATCGGCATGGGCAATGTTGCGATGGACGTGGCCCGGACGGCGTTCCGCCACGGAGCCAGGCGGGTCATGATGTTCCAGCGCGGAAACAAATCCCCTGCCAGCGAGCACGAACGCCAGTATGCCCAATTGGACGGGGCGGAATTTTTCTTCGGAAAATCGATTCAGCGGATCACGCCGAAGGGCCCGGTATTTAAGAACTCCGTGCTCAATGAACAGGGCCGTCCGGTCGGCGTGGAAGGGGAAGAAGAGCTGATACCGGCCGATACCGTGATCATCGCGATCAACCAGGGACCAAAAGACAAACTGGTAAATACGACCCACGGACTGGAAGCGACGGAACGCGGCCTGCTGAAAGTGGACGAAAACAATATGACGACCCGCCGGGGTGTGTTTGCCGCCGGGGACGTCGTTCACGGCTCACTGACCGTCGTGCATGCGGTGGAAGACGCCAAGAACGCCGCCGCGGGGATGATGAGGTATATGGAAAATGGCTGACATCTATCAGATTTTCGGGCAGGACGCCCATGAAATGACTGTCAGGCTGCTGGAGGCATCAGACGCGGTCCGTCTGGTGCCTTCGGGCGGTTCTGTAGCGCTGAAGCCGAACCTGGTGATCGCGGGCACGCCGGAAAGCGGCGCCACCACCCATCCCGGGGTGCTGAGCGGCTGTATTGTCTACTTCCGGGATCACGGCGTGACGGACATCAGCGTGATCGAAGGCAGCTGGGTCGGGGACGAGACGATGCGCGCGATGCGCCGGGCAGGCTATGACAAGGTCTGCGAAAAGTACGGCGTTCCTTTCCACGACCTCAAAAAAGACAAAACCCGGCCTGTCCAGACGGCTATCGGGAAGGTGGACATCTGCTGCCGGGCGCTGGATGCCGGACTGCTGGTGGACCTCCCGGTTCTGAAAGGACACGGACAGACTCTGATGACCTGCGCGCTCAAAAACCTGAAAGGCTGTCTGCCGGACAGGGAAAAACGGCGTTTCCATGCCCTGGGCCTGCAGAAACCGATCGCCGCCCTGGGCGCTGCCCTCCGTCCGCGGCTGATCGTGGTGGACAGCATCTGCGGCGATCTGGATTTTGAGGAAGGCGGGACGCCGGTGCAGACGAACAGGATGTATCTGGGGACTGACGCGGTTCAGCTGGACGCTTACGGCTGTTCCCTGATGGGCCTGACCAGGGAGGAAGTGCCCTATATCGGCCTGGCGGAGCAGTACGGCGGCGGCAAAGCAGCCTGGAATGAAAACGATATCCATAACCTGAATCAGCCGCAGGAAGCCTCCGCATATCCGAAGAGGAGCGGGATCGTGGCAGAACTGACGAGGAACGTGCATGAAAACCAGGCCTGTTCAGCCTGTTTTGCGAGCCTGGCCCGTGCCATGTACAATACCCGCCTGGGTCAGAAAGAGAATATTTTCATCGGCCAGGGCTGGCGCGGCCGGCAGCTGGAAGGCCTGGGGATCGGAAACTGCTGCCGCGGGGCGGAAACCTGCGTCAAAGGCTGCCCGCCGACTGCCGAAGAAGTCGCGCGGGCGCTGACAGACCTGAGCTGGAGATAACGATGGAAAGACTCTGGACGCTTGAATGGAATATCTTTGTCATGATGGGCGTCGGCTTCCTGATCAGGAAAATCCGCCTGGTCGGGAAGGAGGCGGAAGGCATGCTGACCAATCTGGTACTGTACGTGGTGCTTCCGTGCAGCATCTTCCATTCTTTCCTGGGGGATCACGCCGGGGTGGGAGCGGAAGATTATCTGGCTATCCTGCTGGTATCCGCCGGCATCCAGCTGCTGGCCCTGCTTTACGCAAAATTTGCCTTTCAAAAGGAAAAAGCGGACCGCCGCTGCAATCTGGGCTACGCGATGATCTGCTCGAATGCCGGTTTCCTGGGCAACCCGATCGCGGAAGGCGTTTTCGGGGCGAACGGGCTGATGCTGACGAGCATCTACCTGATCCCGCAGCGGATCATGATGTGGTCTGAGGGGTTGGCGATTTACTCCGGCGTATCGGACAGGAAAAAAACGATCGGAAAGGTTCTGACGCATCCCTGTGTCATCGCCTGCTTCCTGGGGCTGATCGTCATGGCGGCGGGCATTACGGTGCCGGAGTTTTTCCTCGCCCCGATCCAGACCATCGGGCGCTGCAACACACCGCTTTCCATGATGGTGATCGGGATGATCCTGTCCGGGATCGACCTGACCCATATGGTGGACCGGACGATCCTCCGCTTTACCCTGGACCGCCTGGTGCTGATGCCGCTGATCGTCTGGCTGGTCTGCCTGATCCTCCCGGTGAGCGCGACCGTCCGGGGCGTCGCGACCCTGCTTGCGGCCATGCCGGCCGGGGCGACCACCAGCATGCTGGCGGCAAAGTATGAAAGAGATCCGGAATTCGCGACCAAACTGGTCGTTTTTACCACCCTCTGTTCCATCCCTGCGATTTTCATATGGAGTATGATCCTGCTGCGCTGAAGGCTGTGATCAGGGGAACGGATCAAGTGCTGACCGGATAAAAAAAGGATAACAAAAATCAGGGGCTGCCGCAGAATCAGATGTTCTGCGGCGGCCCCTGGTTCATGTCAGTGCCGGTCAGTATTCAAGCATCCGCGGGAGTTCTTTGGCCTGATTGACCCATTTGGTCACCATCTTCAGGTAAGGAACAGCGCGCACCAGCTTCTTCTCTTCGTTGATTTCTTCCATCTTTTTGGTCAGGTTTTCAGGCTTGCGGTTCGCCAGCTCCACAACCGTGTCGACGCCGGCCGCTTCCAGCAGTTCAGAGTACTGGCCCGCCACGCCCTTGATCCGGAACAGATCGGCGTGATTTGCCCATTTGAGAATGAGGGCTTCGGAGATCCCGGTTTTTTCGGCCAGTTCAGCGCGGGATTTCTTGGTCAGACTGCTGTCCAGCAGCTGTTCAACGGATTTAATGCCAACCTCAGCCAGCTTGGCGGCATAGACATCGCCAATGCCTTCGATTTTTTCGATTTTTGTCATACAAAACCCTTCCTTTCGTCGAGATGGTTTTCAATTTTGCTGTCTCGATTATATCGTAGAAATGCCAAAAAATCAAGGGTTTCCGGACAGATCGGAGAAAAACTGCCGGAAACCGCAGAATCAGTTCCGCGCTTTTTTCCATACGCCCGGGACAAAGAGGATCAGGATCGGGAAGATCTCCAGTCTGCCCAGCAGCATGTTGACGGTCAGCACCAGCTTGGAAAGAACGGAATAACCGGCGTAATTGCCGGCGGGGCCTACAGCCCCCAGGCCCGGGCCGATATTGTTGAGACACGCAATCTCCGCGGTCACATTATCTTCGAATGTGAACGGGTCAAAGCTCAGCATCAGTACGCTGATCATGATGATCAGACAATAGGCTACCAGGTAGGCATAGGTATTGATGACGGTTTCCTTGGATACTTTTTCCCCGTCCATATGGACGGAACTGATCGTGTTGGGGTGCAGGCTCCTGCGTATCTCATGACGGAGCCCCTTGAGCAGGATCAGGACGCGGCTGATTTTAAACCCGCCGCCGGTCGAGCCGGCGCAGGCGCCGGACAGCATCAGCATCACCAGCAGGGTCCTGGCGAACTGGGGCCAGAGGTTAAAGTCCGCGCTGGCAAAACCGGTGCTGGTGGCGATGGAGGATACCTGGAAAAAGCTCTGGCGAAGGCCGTCGGCAAAACCGTACCTGGGATAGATGCAGATGGTGATCGCTGCTGTGGCGACGACAAAGATGGCCAGGTAGGTCAGCAGTTCTTCATTGTGAAAGATTTTTTTCCAGGAACGCTGGAGCACCAGGTAGTAGATGCCGAAGTTGACGCCGAAAAGCATCATGAACACTCCGACGACCCACTGGATATAGGGCGTTTTATTCGCTATGCTGTCCGCTGTGATGGCAAAACCGCCGGTACCGGCCGTGCCCATGGCCGTGGTGATCGCCTCTTCAAAGTTTTCTCCCCCCAGAAGGAGAAGAATCAGCATCAGCAGTGTCAGCCCGATGTAGATCCCGTAGAGGATCCGGGCGCTGCCGATGGTGTGGGGTACCAGCTTGTTTACCTGCGGGCCGGGGGATTCCGCCCGCATGATGTGAATCGAGTCGCCGGACCCGGAGGCAAAGCTTTCCAGCGACAGGAGAAACACGAGCACACCCATGCCGCCCAGCCAGTGCGTAAAGGAACGCCAGTACAGAATACCATGGGTCAGCTTGCCGAAATCGGTCACAATGCTGGCCCCTGTTGTGGTAAAACCGGAGGTGGTTTCAAACAGGGCGTCGACAAAATGGGGGATGGTGCCGCTGAAGACAAAGGGAAGCGCTCCCAGGACGGACATCATCACCCAGCTGAGCGACGCCAGGACAAATCCTTCCCTGGCGTAGAATGTTTTCTTCCGGGGCTTCCAGATAAACGACAGGCAGCTCAGCGCCAGCATCAGGCCGATCGTGATCAGAAACCCGTACAGCGAAGACATTTCGCGGTAGTACAGGCTGATCAGAGCAGCCGGTATCATGAAGGCCGCTACGATTCGCAGAACGGCGCACAGGAGCCTGCAGATCATTCGGTAATTCACAGTCTGCCTCCCCGGGGAGCTTCCCGGAAAATGTCGTTCAATACAGCAAACCGGCTGGACTGCGCAGTGACGATGACCGCCGTATCCCCGACGGAGAGATAATCGTCGCCGGTCGGGACGATGATGACGCCCCGCCTGGTAATGAGGGCGATGCGGAGATTGTCCTTCAGCGGAATATTCTTAAGCGGCATGTCTGTGTACCAGGTCGCGTTGGTGACGGCAAATTCGAGCGCTTCCACCCGGTCGTCCACCAGACGGTGCAGGGTGATGACCCCTTCGCCGGGCCGGTTTTCGAGGGCCCGGACATAGCGCAGAATCGCGTTGCTGACAAGGATCCTGGGGGCGATGACGCCTTCCACCACCTTGTCTGAAAGCAGGGAGGTATATTCCGTCCGATTGATCTTGCAGATCACCTTGGGTACTTCGATGCGGCTGGCGTACATCGCGATGATGATGTTCTGCTCGTCCAGGTTGGTCAGGCAGACGATGGCGTCCATCTCTTCGATGCCTTCCTGGCGAAGCAGGGAAAAGGAAGTTCCGTCGCCGTAGATGATTTCGGCCTTCGGCAGCAGCGCGCTCAGCTGGTGGCAGCGTTCCAGGCTGGACTCTATGATCTTTACGTCGATCCCGCCGCTGATCAGCATCTGGCCCAGGTAAACGGAAAGCCTTCCGCCGCCGATGATCATCACGGAGCGGACCTTCGGGGTTTCCAGGCCAATGGACTTGACCATGTTCAGCAGGTCGTGCATCGCGGCGGTGACATATACATGATCTCCGGCCTTCAGCCGGAACTGGCCGTCCGGGATGGTCACCTGTCCGGCACGCTCCACCGCGCAGACCAGTACGCGGACTTTGAGCGCTTTATACAGGTCCATCAGCGGAAGACCGTCCAGCTTGCTGCCTTCCCTGACGGAAAACTCGACGATTTCCGCCCGGCCTTTGGCAAAGGAATCCCTTTTTAAGAAAGAGGGATACTGCATCAGGCCAAAGATCTGCTTGGCGGTGGAACGCTCGGGATTGACCGCCATGTTCAGGCCCATGCCCTCTTTGAGGAGATAGACATCTTCCGAATATTCGGGGCTGCGTACGCGGGCAATGGTGTTCGGGCAGCCCAGCTGCCGGGCGATCACGCAGCACAGGATGTTGGTTTCGTCCGCGTTGGTGACGGCGATCAGCAGGTTTGCATCCGGCACGCCGGCGGCCCGCTGAACCTGAGCGGAAGCACCGTTTCCTTCCAGGATCTGCACGTCCAGCGCGGTCTCCGTTTTGTCCAGCGGTTCCTTCTGATTGTCGATAACGACCAGGTCATGCCCTTCAGCCACCAGGGCCTGTGTCAGCGTAAAGCCGATTTTACCGTCGCCGATGACAACGATTTTCATGTGATTACTCCTTCATGGTCATGCAGGATAAACTATACCATGATCATCATATCACGAAAACGGATAAAAAACAAATACTAATCTTCCGAATGATATTGGAAACGCAGGTTTTTTTTGCCGGCCGGCTCCGATCCGGGACGCAGTATCCGGGGGCAGCGGCACATGCGCCGTTTTTTTCCGGATGGACGGTTGAGCATAGCCGGATGATATGCTATAATAGGCTCAGGGTCGGCCATGGCGCGGCTTGCGGCAGGCCGTGGGACTGACCGGAAAGCCTGCCGGCATGTCAGGCGGAACACAAAAAGATTGACGGGATGACAGGATGCGGCATTATTCTGTTTTTCCGGATTACACGGCGTCAGTCATCCTGCGCCAAGGGAGCTATTACCGTTATGCTTTGCTTTGAACCCCTGACCATTGCGGCGAAAAAAGCGCTTGAACCGTATTATTATCAGTATGGAGAAGGTTCCTGTCAGCACTCGTTCGTCTCTTCTTTCTGTATGAAAGGAAAATATGGGGATCAGGCGTGCGTGCGGGACGGTTTTCTTTATACCCTGCGTTCCGGGCTTTGCGGCAAGGGGGAAAGGGTGTATCTTTTTCCGCTGGGGGAGAGGAACGGGAGCGATGCGGTTTGCCGGGCGGTGGAAAACGTTCTGCTGGACGCCCATGAGCACGGCTGCCGGATGCGGTTTGAAACCGTCACGGAAAGCGCGGCGGAACTGCTTGAACAGCGGTTTCCCGGCCGTTTCCTGATAGAGGAAAAACGGGACTGCGCCGAGTATCTCTACACGTATGATAAGCTGGCTATGCTGCCGGGACACGAGATGGCTTCCAAGCGTCATGATATTTCCACCTTTGAGAGGCAGTACGCGGGCCGCTGCGAAGTCTGCAGGATCGTGACGGAAGAGCAGGTCGAAGCCATCAGGCCTTTTCAGGCCTGGTGGAAAGAGATGAAGATGGCGCGGCAGGAGGATGTACAGCTTGCGCTGGAGGATGAGGCGATCCGGACGGGGCTGGACCATTTTTTCGAACTGGGGCTGTCCGGTATTCTGGTCTATATAGACGGCAGGCTGTCCGGATACGCGTACGGTGCGCCCCTGTCGGACGGCTGCTACGATGTGATGATCGAAAAAGGCGACCGGAGTGTGCCGGATATCTACAAGATCCTGAACCGGGATCTGGTCCGCCTGTGCTGCGGAGGATCCGCCTGGATCAACCGGGAAGAAGACCTGGGGGTGGAGGGGCTCCGCAAGGCGAAGCTCTCCTATAAACCGGATCGGCTGATCCGCAAATATTCCGTGCGGGAGGCGGAAACGGTATGAACAAGCTGTCGGCCAATATCTCGCTGTACATCATTACCTTTTTCGCGGCGGTGCAGTATGCCTTCCTGGCCAATGTTCCGGATTCCGTTTCAAATTTTGCGTTCCTGGCTGTCACCAACCTGATCGGTTTCCTGATCACCTTCGCCGTTTTTTTCCGGGAACTGAGCCGGCTTGACAGAAAACAGGTGATCCAGTCTGTTGTCCTCTCCCTGGAGCTGTTTGCTTTCAATGTGTTTCTGCTCCTGGGGTCGCGCGGCATGAGCGCCACGGTGGTGGCCTGCGTGCTGTCTTCATATTTCGCTTTCATTGTGCTTCTTTCTTTCCTGATCTTTCACAAAACACCGGACAGGAACAAGGTGATCGCTGTTTTCATCGTGCTGCTCGGCGTTTTCTTCATGATGAACGCTGATGTGATGGGACTGATGGATCTGCACATCCTGTATCTCATTGCGGCCGACCTTTTCTTTGCCCTGTATCTTCTTACGGCGGAGCAGTACGCCACGACTTCCAATCCCTCGCTGCTTGCGATGGGGCAGACGCTGTTCAATTTCGTGATTGCCCTGCTCTGCTGGATCGGGGAATCTGCGCTGAGCGGACAGGCTTTGTCTCTTCCCGCGGAGCCGGCCTTCTGGGGCAGCGTGTTCTTCATCAGCTTTTTTATCCGCGGCCTGTACGGCATCGTGCAGATATACGCGCAGCGGTATGTGAGTCCGCTGAACGTGTCCCTGATTTTTTCCACGGAAATCATCATGACCATGGCGGTTTCCCCGCTGCTGGTGATGCTCTTCGGCGTGGAACCTGAAACGGTCACGCCGCTGCGCGTGCTGGGCGCGCTGGTCATGGTATGCGGAATCCTGACGGCGGATTCCGGCGTAACCGACGCAGTTAGAAGGAGGCTGAGTCATGGAAAAACGTAACTGTCATCCATGGCGGGACGGCGTGCGGTTTTTTGCGGCTGCCTGCGCAGTCTACTTTCTGCTCGATTTCCCGATCCGCTTTACCGGCGCTTATGAATTTCCTGCCTGTGTGGGCATCAAGAGCTTTCTTCCCTTTACCCTGGGGATATATTGCGGGCCGTCCGCTGTGGCTGGCGCTGCATTGGGCGCGGTATGCACGGGCCTTGTCTGCGGGACAGGGGGCGCCGAATGCCTGACGGAGGTTCTGTGCGTCCTGCTGGCCGGCATGGGCAGCTGGCTGTGCTGGTTCGGCCTGCACCGCAGCGGGCATATCCGGCTGGAGCGTCTCCGGGATGTGGGAATCTACGCGGCCGTCGTCCTGTGCCTGTCCGTGCTGTGCGGCGGAATCGTTGAAATCATGCTTGGGCGGAACGGGATTCTTCCCGTGGTCGGCATACTGGCCGTGACCGGCCTGCTGGTGGGCCTGCCGGTCAACATCCTGCTGGGCGGCATCTTCTGTGTGACCCCCGTACTGCCCTGGTTCTGCAGGGAGGAAGGGTTCATTTTCTTTGAGCTTTCCGGCGGGGACGCCGGGCCGGGCGCAGTCAACGAGGCCATCGAATCAGACGCCCTGCGCAGGAAGATCCCGATGAAGCGTGTGTTTGAAATTGAAAACTGTCTGGAGGAACTGTATATCCGCATCCGGAAGAAACTGCCGCAGGCGGGTATCTGCGGCAGGGTGGAACTGGGTTCGACCATCTCCATGCGGCTCTGGGTGGATGGGGAGAAGTATAATCCATTTCTCAGAGAAGCGGATGAGGACGAGGTCGACCTGCTCAGCCTGAAGCTGCTGCGTCACCGCGCCCTGCGGGCTTCCTGGTCTTATACCGGCGGGCAGAATCTGATCCGCGTCGTTGTGTGAGGTGAATTCATGAACGAAGAAAGAAAACCGATCCGCAAGCGGGTGCGGATGATCGTGTTTCTGGTGTCGCTCATCAGCCTGACCCTGGCCAGCGCCGTGGGCCTGTACAGCATGCTCACCATCCGGGATTCCAGCAGCGATGCGCTGCGCGCCCAGCTGGAAATCAACCTGTCCAACACCATTGGGGACAAAGCCGCCCTTGCAGACGCCCAGTTCGGCAAATTTGCCGAGTACATTAACACGTTTGCACTGTATCTCCACGATATGTACGGGCATCCGGAGCATTATGTGAAACGGGAGGTCCTGCCTCCGGACGCGGCCAATCAGGGGGTGCTGACCATGCAGCGCTACCTGCGGGACAGTTCGGTGCAGCTGGCGGACGTTGAGCGGGAACTGATGCTGATGGGCAACATGGAGACGGAATGGAACGCCGCCATGATGCAGAACGAGGGGATCATCACCACCATCTATATCGGCACGGAGAGCGGCCTGCATATCGCCTATGACCCTTCCTCGGAGCTTGGGGTGGAGGAAGGCAGCCCCGAGGCTCATTTTGACTATTCAGGGTCCGACTGGTATGTGAAGGCCCGCGAGCTTGGAAAAACAGGGTTCACCGATATTTATCAGGATTCCTACGGCCGCGGCATGATGATCAGCTGTTTTTCACCCTTCTATGATGAAAACGGGGCGTTCAGCGGGGCGGTCAGCATGGATATCCGCATCTCCGATATCTACCGTCAGATTGTCAGCATGGATCTGGGCGAAGAGGGAAACGTTTTCCTGATCGACGGAGGCGGCTATACGGTCGACCCGGAGGACAGCGGCAAGCTGACGCTCGTTGCCGACCTGATCAGCGATTCGCGCGTAAAGTCCGCGATGGAAAACGGGCGGAACGGGTTTACCCTCTCCCGGAGCGGCGTCTATTATGTTTACGCTCCGGTGAAAAGCACCGGCTGGATGCTGTGCATCAGCATCCCGGAACGGCAGGTGCTGGAGTCTGTCTATCGGATGGACCAGGATATCCGGACGGCGCTGATCATCTATGCGGCGGCGTTCCTGATCCTGATCATCGCGGTGATCGTGATTTCCTACCGGTTTGCAAAGAGCCTGACCGATCCTCTGGTCGCGCTGGAAAAGGACGCCATGACCATCAGCGAGGGCAACCTGGACTACCGCGCCCAGGTGCGCAGCAATGATGAAATCGGCGACCTGGCCAAGAGCTTTAACCGGATGGCTGCCTCGCTGGACCAGTATGTCAAAGACCTGACCCGTGTGACCGCCGAAAAGGAGCGGATCGGCGCGGAACTGAACGTTGCCGCCCAGATCCAGGCGGACATGCTGCCCCGTATTTTCCCGGCCTTCCCGGAACGGAGTGAATTCGACCTGTATGCCGTGATGGACCCGGCCAAGGAAGTGGGCGGGGATTTCTACGATTACTTCATGGTGGATGACGACCACATTGCCCTGGTGATGGCGGACGTCAGCGGGAAGGGCGTGCCTGCCGCCCTGTTCATGGTGATCGCCAAAACCCTGATCAAGAGCAGGGCCCAGATGGGGGACAGCCCGGCGGAAATCCTCAACAACGTCAACGAGCAGCTGTGCGAGGGCAATGAAGCCGAACTGTTTGTGACGGTATGGCTGGCCGTCATTGAGATTTCTACCGGCCGGGGCGTGGCGGCCAATGCAGGGCACGAGCATCCCGTGATCCGGCGCGCCGGCGGACAGTATGAACTGGTCACCTACCGCCATTCTCCCGCCGTGGCGGCGATGCAGGGCATCCGTTTCCGGGAGCATTCTTTCGAGCTGCATCCGGGCGACAGCCTTTTCGTGTATACGGACGGCGTGCCGGAAGCGACCGACTCTGCCAATCAGCTGTTCGGGGCGGAGCGGATGCTGGATGCCCTGAACCGCGATACGCTTGCCTCGCCCCGTCAGCTGCTTCAGACAGTATGGAGGGAAATAGACGAGTTTGTCGGCAAAGCTCCTCAGTTTGACGATATCACCATGCTCAACTTCCAGTACAGGGGAATCGAAGATGATGGAACTGAACATTGAAGCCAAAGTGGAAAATCTCAAGCAGGTGCTTTCCTTTGTGGATGAATACCTGGAACAGCTGAACTGCCCGCTGAGGACGCAGATGCGGCTGGATGTGGTGGTGGAAGAACTCTTTGTGAACATCGCCAGCTATGCCTATGCCTTCGGTACGGGGGAGGCTACGATCCGGATTGAGGAGACGGGGGACCCTCTGGTATTCTCCCTCACTTTCATTGACAGCGGCATCCCGTACGATCCGCTGAAAAAGACCGATCCGGACATCACCCTTCCCGCTGAAAACAGGAAGATCGGCGGGCTGGGGATCTTTATGGCCAAAAAAATCATGGATGAGATGCAGTATATGCGGAAAGAGGGAAAAAACATACTGACCATCACAAAGAAGCTGGTCTGAAAAGCTTCTTCTACGAACCGCTGTTTTTTATGCGGAAAACAGCGGAAAACCGGCAGAATGATCTGCTGAGATGTATATAGCACCTGATATTGCAGGATAAACGGCGTCCGGGCTTCCGGACGCCCGGAAAGGAAATAAGGATGTACAGAGAAGAAACCGCACATTACAGCCACAGCCTGGGCCGGGAAATGCATATGATGATCCACGGCCACGGCGGCGTTCCGTTCCTGTGTTTTCCGACACAGAACTCCATGTGCCGAAATTATGAGGACTTCGGCATGACCGATCAGCTGGCGGACTTTCTCAACGAAGGCCGGATTCAGCTGTTTGTGGTGGATACCGTGGACTCGGAGAGCTGGTCGCCCAAGGAGTGGGACAAAACCTGGCGCGCCGCCCGGCAGGAACAGTATTTTCACTATATCGTGGATGAAGCCCTTCCTCTGATCCGGCAGCGCAACCCGCAGACGCCTGCCGTCACCGGCTTCAGCATGGGCGCAAATCACACGGCGATCACCTTTCTGCGCCGGCCTGACCTGTTCCGCGGCATGATTGCCCTGTCCGGCGTGTATGACTCGGATTACTTCTTTGACGGCTGGATGAATCCGGTGCTGTATGAAAGCTCCCCGGAGCGATTCCTGCCCAACCTGCCGCAGGACCATCCCTATATCGGGATGTACAATGAACGGAAAATGATCTTCTGCTGCGGCCAGGGAGCCTGGGAAGAGGACGGCATCCGGACCCTGCGGAACCTGGAGCGTATCTTCCGGGAAAAAGGAATCGGCGCCTGGTGTGATTTCTGGGGGTATGACGTCAATCACGACTGGCCCTGGTGGTTCCGCCAGATGCGCTATTTCCTGCCGTTTATCCTCGGCGACCGATAAAAAGGAACGGGTGATACGATGAATTTTATTTTTATTTCCCCGAATTTTCCTCACACCTACTGGCAGTTCTGTGACCGTCTCCGGAAAAACGGCGTCAATGTGCTGGGCATCGGCGATTCTCCGTATGACGGGCTCGAGCCGCCGCTGAAAGCCGCGCTGACAGAGTATTATAAGGTGGACAGCCTGGAGGATTACGGTCAGGTATACCGTGCGGTGGCGTTTTTTGCCTTCAAATACGGGCGGATCGACTGGATCGAGTCCATGAACGAATACTGGCTCGAACAGGACGCGAAACTGCGCACCGATTTCAACGTGCAAACCGGCATCCGGGCGGACCGCATCGGCTTCATCAAGGAAAAATCCCTGATGAAACAGCTTTATCTGGATGCCGGGATCCCGACCGCCCGCCAGCATGTCGTCAGCGGCCGCGAAGCAGGAAGGGCGTTTACTGCGCAGGTGGGCTATCCGGTCATTGTCAAGCCGGATATCGGCGTCGGGGCGACCAACACCTGGAAACTGGAAAACGATGCGGATCTGGAAGCGTTCTATGATCATCTGCCGTCT
Source organism: Christensenellales bacterium (assembly GCA_045113695.1). Classification (GTDB taxonomy): domain Bacteria; phylum Bacillota; class Clostridia; order Christensenellales; family Aristaeellaceae; genus UBA4246. The sequence goes on along the minus strand of JBGUJG010000059.1, from coordinate 70,667 downwards.
GTTCCGTATGTGATGGAAGAATTCATCCAGGGCGATATCTGCTCCTATGACGCCATCGTTGATTCCAAATGCGAGCCGCTGTTTGAAAGCATGACGGTCTGGCCGCCGGTGATGGATATCGTCAACAAGGATCTCGACCTGATGTACTATACCTGTCCTGAGGTGCCTGAAGGGCTCCGGAACCTTGGAAGAAGGACGGTCAGGGCCTTCCGGGTGGACAGGCGGTTTGTGCATCTGGAATTCTTCCGCCTGACGAAGGCCAGAAAAGGCCTGGGAGAGGTCGGGGACTTTGTCGCACTCGAGGTCAATATGCGTCCAGCCGGCGGCTATACGCCGGATATGATGGATTTTGCGCATTCCACGGACGTCTATCAGATTTACGCGGACATGGTTTCCGCTGACCGGCGTCTGCTGCCGGAAGCGGGGGAACATTTTTACTGTGTTTATGCCAGCCGCAAGGACGGCCATGTTTATACGAGAACGCATGAGGAGATCATGGCGCGCTACGGTTCCGCCATGGTGATGCAGGAAGAGATGCCGCCGATGAACTGGCCCCAGATGGGCAGGTATATGTATACCGCCAAACTCCGGTCGTTTGAGGAAGCGCAGGCGTTCATCAGCTTTGTGCAGGGATAAACCGTCTGAAGCGATATAATACTGATTTTCACCTAACCCATGCACATCTGCAGGCGCCTTTTGCGCCATCTCTGTGTCAGCCGTCCTCACCGTACCTACGGGTACGCTTTCGGACGTCTTCCTTGATCTGGCACAAAATCCATCCCGTATCTGCACATGTTCTAGATGAAAAACAGTATAAGCGTGCTTCGGCACGAATAAGCAAACAACTCCGCGGCAGGAATAAGCGCCGCGGAGTTGTTTGTCAGCCCGGATGACTGAAGAAGCGTTTACGGCCAGTTCATGGCTGTTGAGCGGCGACGGGAGATCATGGCAGCTCCGGCAGAGAAGAACGCCATGATCTGTCGATCAGATACAGGCAGACTCCGTCCACAAAAAGCTGATCCTGCACCGCGCTGTACGGGCAAATGTCGATCTTTCTTTTAAAACGCTGCCCTTCTCCGGTCAGCACGAGGGAGAGCAGGGGCGCTGTATCATCTGTCAGATGCTTTTCTTCTGTACGCTGTGTACCGCGAAGAGCCGACAGCGCCAGATACCAGCTGACAAAACGGTCTGTTTCCACGGGTTTTCCGCGGACGGACACATTCATGTCGTACAGGATTTCGCCGTTTTCGTCGGTTTCGAATTCATTGTTTTTCTGTACGCGTTCTGAAAAAACGATGTCAAAAACGGTTTTTTGACCGTTTTCCTCCCAGACGACGCGGGAAAGAGACTGCACCGGCACGGATACGGGACTGCTCAGCAGGTACTTTTCCCAGGAAAAGCTTTGCAGGAAACTGAAAGAAAGGACGCTGCCGCTGTATACCTGGTCTTCGTACATCAGATAAAAGCTCGTATCGTTTCTCGCGTTCCCCAGGGCAAAGGACAGCTGATTGGACGGGATGGAGAATGAAACATTTTCTCCTTTTTCATCCGGAGCGGTTACTACGGTTTCGGCAAAGGTCACGGTTATCACCCGCCTGGCGGGGGCCAGGCCGAGATCAGGAAGAGAGAGAGTATCGGCTTTGCCGATCCAGCCTGCAAAACGGATGCCTTCAATCTGGCTGAGCAGAGAATCCATGGCCGCGCCGGAAAGAGGGTAGCATACCGGCCGGAGCATCTGCCACCCTGCCGGTGTCAGTACAGCGTCAAAATCCGTATCTCCGGATAACGTGATGCGATCCAGCAGGCCGCTTTTGATCTGAGGCCGTACAACCGGGTGCAGGTTTTCCGACGTCCGGCTGACTGCGTCCCGGACATCCTGCGTGACGGAATACAGGGTGTTATCTCCGTCAATCATAGCATAGTATCTGGGATTGTCAATCGGAATCAGGGAACCGACCCGCAGGATGACGGCAGAGCCGTCATCATACCGAAAGACGGCGCTTCTTTCCGCCGGATCCAATCCATACGGTGCGAGGGAAAAAGCCTGTCCTGCAGGCAGCTCCGCGATCACTTCATCCGCCGTCAGACTCTGAGCCAGGGAGAGCAGGCTCTCCACAGCGCCTTCCCTGAGCGGGGAATCCGGATCATCCTTGAGATACAGGGAATTGTCCCGGTAAAGCAGTGTCAGCTGGTATTCGCCGTTCCTGTACAGGGTGATGGAGGCAAGAGACGCTGATTCTTTTTGATACAGCTGCAGATTCCGTTCTTCTTTTTTCGGCCGTTCGGGTTCTTTCTTCCGGTTCAGCAGCAGGATCGCGCCGGCACACAGCAGAATAAAAGTGACGGATAAGGCAATCAGCAGCCGGGCGGACAGACGCCTGTCTTTTTTTTTCTGGATTTTCTCCATCGTTTACAGATTCCTCCGGGGCACCAGAATCAGAATGGCCAGGATAAAGACCAGCAGCGGCAGGGAAAGGGACAGAATGGCCGGGACCGCCATCGAAACAGAACGGAGCGGGGCACGGACAGCAGGTTTCTGGATGATGTCAAGCGCCAGGCCGTTTTCCCCGCTGAGCGTCTGCAGCAGGGTCAGCAGAAATTCCGGAGAATAGGTGTTTTCCATCAGCCATGACTCACAGAACATGTCCGCATTGCCGATCATAATCATCCGGCTGCTGGAATCGTCATCATAATACCGCCTGGCATAAACTGCCAGATCGAAGTATCCCTCAGGGTCAGAAGGAGATTTTTCAAGGGATTCTTCATAAGCGCTGTGAAGATATGCCTTGCCGGACCGCAGCAGGGTTTCCGCAAAGATTGAGCGGTCCCGTTCCGTCAGGATTTCAAAAGCCCTGGCGCCGGTCAGCAGCAGGAAATCCTTTCCTTCCTGGGTGAGGCGGGCCAGCTCCGGCACGGTTTGCATGTAAGGCGCGAGGATGGCCGGTGAATCGCTGTAGAAGCTTGCGGCATCATCTTTTTCGGCGACGCAGAGGCCGGGCAGGATCCGGAGCCCAAAGTACAGGCAGAGTTCACTGAAGTGCGGAAGCCCGGCCGGATCTGAATAACGTGAAAAGATCAGGAAGGTTCCGCCGCGTTCCGCAAAACGGAGAAGTTGGCTGAGTTCCTCCTCCGTCAGGTCAAACTGCGGGCAGGCGATAAGAAGAGGATGGGAAACATCCGGTTCCGAAGCGGCGACCCGCCGTACATCATAGCTGTTGCTGTTCAGAAAAGCGGTCATGTTGGCCAGATCCGCGGGGGTAAGTTCTCCGTGACCGGTCAATACCTGCAGTGTCGGGACATCTTTGCGGGAGACATAGAGCAGAGCCTCCGTCAGGTTTTTTTCCACCGTATAGCCGCTGACGTAGAACGAGCCGGCTTCCGGATCATAGGATCGGGAGACAAAATCGTTTTCGTCCAGGATACGGATTCTGCCGGTGGATTCGCAGACGACCACCAGACAATTGGCGGAGATCTGTTTTCCTGTCAGCAGGTCGGCAAATTGCTCCCTGAACGCAGGATTCTGCACGATGTTCTCTTCCGACCAGGTCACATGGGCGGAACCGGCGTGATAGCGGCCCAGAAGAAGCCTTACGTCGTCCTCGGTCAGCAATGCGGAGGTCAGGCCGGCGTTTGTATGCACATAGTACACATGGACGTCCTGATCCAGGCTCCTGAGTACAGAGGCAGTCGTTTCGCTCTGAACGGTCAGGGCGTTAAATGAATAGTCCTTCGTCAGGGAAAAGCGGTTCTCCAGCAGCGCAGCCAGATGATTCAGCGCCAGCAGCAACAGGATGATCAGGGCTGTCAGCAGGACGGAATAACCTCCGCAGCGGAATTTCCGGCTGGCCAGCAGCGCCCGGATACGTCCGGAGAGAAGTTCTTTTTTCATGCGCTTTCCCTCCAGCGGCGGCTGTCCAGCAAGCGGACGCACAAGAACAGCATGACGGCGCAGAAACTCAGGTCAAACAAGAGATTGGCAAAGCTCAGCCGTCCGTTCAGGAACGGGGAGATTCTCTTAAAGAGGCTGAGAAATGACAGGACCGGGCTGATGACCGGAACTGAAACAGCCTGAGCAAAGAGATCGGACAGCCAGAGCAGCAGATGGATGCCGAAAGAAGCAATCACGGCGACCATAGGCGTTTTGGTCATGCCGGCGATCAGCATGTCCAGCGAAAGAAACGCAAACCCAAGCAGGATAAACCCAAGATACCCAACGGCAGTCTCGGGAAGATACAATGTCCCAAGCACTGCGATCAAGATGGGATAGATGAAGGACAGGACCACGGAAATCATCAGGATCGTACAGGCAGCCAGATATTTGCCCAGCACGATCCTGGTCAGGGACAGCGATGAGGAAAACAGGATCTGATCTCCGCCCTCCATCCGCGCGCTCAGCAGCTTGAAAGAAAGAATGGGGGAGATCAGCATCCAGACATAGCTCATATTGGAGAGCAGCGACAGCATGCTGCCGGAACGGGCAGCCAGATTGCCAATGATAAAAATGACGCTGCCGAGCAGCAGAAAAATGCCGATAAAAACAAAGCCTGCCGGCGTCTGGAAATAACTTTTCAATTCGCGTTTGTAGATAGCGAACATGTCTTACTCCTTCATGGCTTCCAGGAAGATATCTTCCAGCGTGCTGCGCTCCCTGGTCAGCAGCAGTATGGGAGCGCTGTTTGCGGCCATCAGCGCAAACAGACGCCGCTCCGGCTGATCCTGATCATCAGCGGTAATAAGGATGTCTGTGATTCCTGCATCGCCGCTGCTCTGGGCGGAAACTGTCTTTACCCAGGAACAGGGGCGGAGCAGGGACAGGAGAGCTTCTTTCCCCATTGCGATCCGCGCATGGAGATGAATGTCATCCTCGGATCCGCCGGCCGGAATCACATCGCGGATCAGCCTGCCCGCCCGGATGATGAGAACCCGTTCGCAAACCCCTTCCATATCGGCTAGAATATGGGAGGAAAGCAGAATGGTATGATCCTGCTGCAGTCTCTTCAGGAGGGCTCGGAAATCCGCCGCCTGCAGCGGATCAAGTCCGGCTGTCGGCTCATCCATGATCAGGACTTCCGGATCGCCGCAGAGGGCCTGCGCCAAACCGACCCGCTGGCGAAGACCTTTGGACAGGTTTCCGATCCGCCTGTTCAGAATGGATTCTATTCCTGTAAGCCGGGCAATATCGGCAATATGGCGTTTCATGTCACCCGGTATGACACGTTTGAGTTCACAGACAAAACGCAGGAAGGAAAGAACGGTCATTTCCGTATACAGCGGAACCTGTTCCGGGAGCCAGCCGATCATCCGTTTGGCCTGAGAAGCCTGGAAAACGATATCGTAACCTCCGATGAGAGCAGTCCCGCCGGATGCGGCAAGATTCCCGGTCAGGATGTTCATCAGGGTTGTTTTTCCTGCCCCGTTCGGCCCAAGCAGGCCGACAAGCTCTCCCTTTCGGATGGTGGCGGTGAACTGATCCAGCGCGAGGCATGCACCATAACGCTTGCTGACGGAAACGAGCTGTATCATCATAATTCCTTTCCGAACAAAAGAAAAAACGGATCACTCCGGGAAAAGACGCGCCGGGACACCGGGACGAGCAGCCCATGAAAGCCCTGCAGATCCTGTGTATGAGAACAAATACGTTACTGATTGATTAAAAAATAAAAAAACAGGAAAGAAATCCCCACGAAAGTATTAAAAAAGTCAGAATATATCCTTAAAAAAACCACTTTCATGTCAAAACGATTGCGTTTTGAGAGAATTATGCTATACTGTATACATGAAGAGGCAGACGTGTATATTTCAGGGCGTCAGTCGATTCAAGCGTTTTTTTGCATGAGCCTCGAAGGAAGGGAAGCCTATGTATCAATACGCAGCGCAGAACAGAAACCGCGGCGGTTATATTTCGGTACGGAACAGGGTGATGCTGATCGTCATGGCCGTGCTGTTTGCTCTGGTAATCTTTCTCGGTGTCCGGAGCATTTCCCTGTCGTCCTTCCGGAGCCGGGCGGAGGATTCTTTCTATCACAGCATGAGCAGCAACGTTGCATCCGCTATTTCCGTGGCAAACCGGCTGGACTCCACGACCAGTTCCACAACGTCCTATACGCTCGGGCTGGTGCGCCAATATATATACAGCCTGGATCAGACCAACATGATGTGCGCCAACCTCACCGGGAGAGTTTACGTGCCTCAGGACGCTTTTACGGCGCTGTACACCGATCTGGACAGTTACCAGACGCTGGTGCTGAGCAACAAAAAATCCACGGTGGAAACCAGGGAAATGCTGCTGACCCATCTGTCCCTTGTCCAGGGCTACATCAACGGCGATCTTGCGTCATGAACTGAAGCCAGACTGCTGACCATCAGGAAAGATAGGATTCCATCAGGGTGCTGCACTCAAAGAAAGCGGTATTCCGGCATTTGTTTTCCAGCGCGTACCGGGCACGGGACGCGCTGGTTTTTTCATGGAAAACGCCAAAACAGGCAGAACCGCTGCCGCTCATGGCGGCGAAAAGGGCCCCGGCGTCATACAGGGCGGCAATCAGACCGCTCAGTTCCGGCATCATACGAAGCGCAGGAGCATACAGAGCGTTTGAAAGAAGGAGCCGCAGGGCGGAATAATCCTTTGCGAGGATGGCGGCGGCAGCAGCTTCCATGTCGGACACAGGGCTGGAGGGAGCTTCGTCAAAGGCTCTGAAAACAGCCGATGTTGAAAGGCTACCGGCGGGTTTTGCGATAAGCAGGGCGACCGGGGTGCCAAGCGGGACAGGGAGAATGATTTCGCCGATTCCCTGCACCCTGGCTGGACCGCCGTACAGGCAGAAAGGAATATCCGCTCCGAGGGAAAGACCGATCTCAGACATCTGCGTATCGGAAACCGAAAGATGCCAGAAGGTCCTCAGCGCTTTCATCGCACAGGCGGCGTCTGCACTGCCGCCGCCAAGACCGGCGCCGGAGGGGATTCTTTTGACCAAGGTAATTTCCGCGCCCTGTCCGCCGCTGAAGGGCAGCAGCTTTCGTGCAGCCTTCAGCACCAGGTTGTCTTCTCCCGCCGGAAGCGGGTTTCCCTCCTGACGAAGCGTCAGGGTATCGCTTTCCCGGATGATCAGCGTGTCGTACAGGGAAACTGGCTGCATCAGCATGTCCAGCAGATGATAGCCGTCTTCCCTTCTGCCGGTGATGTCCAGGCACCAGTTGATCTTGGCAGGAGCGTTCAGAATGATTTCGTTCATTTTGCTTCCGTTCTTTCACCGGCGGCAGGCTGGGCGGGCGCTTCTCCTTTTTCAAGGGTGAACTCAAAAGCGGCCCCCTGATCAACCGGTACCAGGTAAATCTTCTGCCCGTGCTTTTCCATGATGCGTTTGCAGATGGCCAGGCCGAGCCCAGTGCCTTTTCCGACGGTATGCGCCTTATCCGCTTTGTAGAAGCGGTCGAACAAATGCGGAGCGTCTTCCGGAGAGATGGATTCCCCATTGTCCTGGATCGTCACATATACCAGGTTTTTCTCGATCCGGCTCCGGATGGTAAGCTCGCCGCCTTTGGGGGTGAACTTGAGGGCGTTGTCGATCAGATTCACCAGCACCTGGGTGATCTGATCCGCATCTGCATGCACATAGCAGGGATCCTGAGCGAAATCGACGTTCAGCTCGATTTCATTGTCTTCAATCTGCTGGATCTTGGTGATGATCACACGGCGGGTCATCTCGTTGAGGTCAAAATGGCTCATGGCCAGTTTGACTTCGTCCCGCTCCATGCGGGAGAGATTCAGCAGACTGTTGATCAGCTTGGAAAGGCGGCGTGTTTCGTTGACCACGGTTTCCATGTACTGCTTCATGTCCGTCTGCGGAATCGTACCGTCGAGCATGCTCTGCATGTAACCCTGGATGGATGTGATGGGGGAGCGGAGCTCATGCGAAACATTTGCGAGGAACTCCCGGCGTGAATTCTCGAGCTCTTCCAGCTGGACGGCCATGCCGTTAAAAGCATGAGCGAGCGCCTGGGTCTCCCTGCCGCCGGTCTCTGCCGTGCGGACGGCAAAATTGCCTTCCGCCAGTTCATTGGCCGCGTGCTCCATCTGGGTCAGCGGCTTTACAATGGAACGGGTCAGGATAAAAATGACGACAGCGGAAATCAGAATGCTGATGCCGGAGACCAGCAGGACGGGCCAGATGGTCCTGAGAAAGGAACTGTGAACGTCCTGCGCGTCCGTCTGGATGATGAATACCCGGGTGACCGTGTTGTTCTGCCATTGGGGAACGGCAACAGTAAACATCGTGCCGCTCTGTGTGACCAGGGGGTTCCGAAACGGCTGACCGTCCAGGGCAGCGTCCAGGGCCGGGGCCAGATAATCAAAGTTCTGCGTCTGCCGTAGCTTTTCGTTCATCAGCTGGTCTGCTTCCACCGAGAGGCTCTGAATCTGCCTGTCCCGTCCACTGACCAGGCAATAGGCATTGTAGTCCCGGCGCAGACCGTCTGATATCTCCTCGTAATACCGGTTGTATGCGTTGGCCCGTCCGTTGTAGCCGGTGATCTCCGCCAGGCTCACCAGGGTCTCTGCCTGGCTGATCAGGTAGTTGTAGGTGGAATTATCGAAGGACTCGCGGGAAATATTGTAGTAGATTACCGTGACGACCGATACGCACGCGATAATGACCACCAGGAAAACGGTCATGAGCCGCATGAACATGCTTTGCATGTTATTTTACCTCGAACTTGTATCCGACGCCCCAGACCGTTTTGATCTGCCAGCCGAGGGTCTCGCTGCCGGTCAGCTTTTCTCTCAGGCGCTTGATATGAACGTCCACCGTTCTGCTGTCGCCGAAGAAATCGAATCCCCAGACCTGCTCCAGCAGCTGTTCCCTGGTGAATACGTGGTTTGGATAGGACGCCAGATAGTAGAGAACCTCCAGCTCCTTGGGCGGCAGGTCCAGCCGGTTGCCCTGGAAGTAGACCTCGTACTTGTCCTGGCTGATTGTCAGCCCAGGGAAGGAAAGGGTGCCCTTTTCCGTCTCATTCTGGCTGGTGCGGCGGAGCACGGCTTTGACACGGGCCACGAGCTCTTTGTTTTCAAATGGTTTGGTGATATAGTCGTCCGCGCCGAGCTCCAGGCCCAATACCTTATCAAACGTGTCGTCCTTGGCTGTCAGCATGATGATCGGTATGGAACTGGTCTGCCGGACTGCGCGGCAAACCTGCCATCCGTCCATTCCGGGGAGCATGACGTCCAGCAGCATCAGGCTCGGGGGGTTTTTCTGGAAGGCAGTGACGGCGTCGTCGCCCCGTTCCTGAACGGTGACATCAAAGCCTTCTTTTTCCAGAAGGAGCTGAATCAGCTTGGCAATATTCGGGTCGTCGTCCACGATCATGATGCTCTGTCTGTCTGCCATAAATATAACCTCCTGTCCGTTATTTGAGTTGAACAATCGTTACGCCGTCTTCGCCTTCCCCGTATTTTCCGAGACGGCTCTTTTTAACCAGCGGGTGTTTCCGCAGGTGCTGCTGAATGCCTGAACGAAGAATGCCGGTGCCTTTGCCATGAACGATAGTCACTTCATGATATCCCGCCATAACCGCGTTGTCCAGGTAAAGATCCACTTCCTGGATTGCTTCGTCCAGCGCCCGCCCCCTGACATCGCAGGAAAGAGACAGGGAAGGGGCGTCTTTCATGTTCCTGCTGGCGGTCACATGGGTTTTGGAAGGTTCCTTCGCTTCCTCCAGCAGTTCGAGGTCTGAGTTCAGCACCTTGACCTTCAGAATACCTGCCTGAACCAGTACTTCGTTCTTTTCATCGGCCGGCTTGAGCACCGTTCCCTTGCCGCCGAAGGTCAGGATATTGACGGTGTCGCCTGCACGGAGCGGCCGGTGGGCTGCAGGCTTCGGACGTGGTTTGGCTGCCTGCATGCTTTCCGAGAGCGCGTCCAAATCTCCTTCGAGCTGACGGTAAAGCTGCCCGGCTTTTGCCTTTTCCCCGGTCTGCTTCATATGCTTGAGCTCGTTTACGATCTCCAGCGCCTCGCGGCGCGCGTTTTCCAGGATGCGTTTGGCTTCTTCCTTGGATTTCTGCGTGGCGTTCCGCTTTTTTTCCTCCATTTCGTCATAAAGCTTCTCTGCTTCCTGACGGAGGCGGACGGTCTCCTGGCGGGTCTGCTCGGCCAGAATCCGTTCTTTCTCGGCGACCTGTTTGTGATACTCCGCGTTCGCGATAACATCTTCAAAACGGACCGCCTCATGGCTGAGAAGCTTTCGGGCGTCTTCGATGAGGTTTTCGCTCAGGCCGAGCTTTCTGGATATTTCAAAAGCGTTTGATTTTCCGGGCACCCCGATCGACAGCCTGTATGTCGGCCGGAGGGTGGAAACGTCAAATTCCACGCTGGCGTTTTCCGCTCCGGGTGTGGTCAGGGCAAAGGCTTTCAGTTCGCTGTAGTGGGTCGTTGCCACCGTTCTGACCTTTCGGTTCAGCAGGCTCTGCAGAATGGCCTGGGCCAGGGCGGCGCCTTCCGTCGGGTCCGTGCCGGCGCCGAGCTCGTCAAAGAGAACCAGATCCCGGTCGGACACCTGTTCCATGATGGATACGATGTTGGTCATATGAGAAGAGAAGGTGGACAGGGACTGCTCGATGGATTGTTCGTCCCCGATATCGGCAAATACTTCATGGAAAACGGAAAGCTCTGTTCCAAGTTCTCCGGGAATCTGCAGGCCGGCCTGCGCCATCAGCGTGAGCAGGCCGACTGTCTTCAGGGTAACCGTCTTGCCGCCGGTATTCGGGCCGGTGATCACCAGGGTGGTGAACGAAGTCCCGAGCTCCATCGAACATGGAACTACCTTTTCCGGGTCGATCAGGGGATGGCGGACGCGGACCAGACGGATGACGCCTTCTTCGTTCAGCTTGGGGGAAACGGCGCGCATCTGCCTGGCCAGCTGGCCTTTGGCAAAGTCAAAGTCCAGATGAGCCAGGATCACTATGTTCTGCTCGATCAGATCCGCTTTTTCACCGACAGCCGCTGAGAGGGCGGAAAGAATCCGCTCGATTTCTTCCCGTTCCTTGGCCGTCCATTCCCGGATTTCGTTGCTGAGCTCCACAACGGCCAGCGGTTCCACGAAGAGGGTGGCGCCGGTGGAAGACTGATCCTGTACAATGCCGGGAACGCTGGAGCGGTATTCAGACCGCACCGGGATGACATAGCGTCCGTTCCGGACCGTTACGATCGCTTCCTGCAGGTACCTGGACATTTCCCCGCGGACCATCTGATTGAGCTTCGTACGGACCTTTTCATTGGCCCGGGCGATGTTCCGCCGGATGTCATACAGGGCAGGACTGGCATGATCGGACATTTCCTCTTCGCTGAGGATCGCGTTGGTAATATCTTCTTCGAGCTGTCTGAACGTCTGCAGACGGGATGCGCGGGAGGTGATCAGCGGCGTATTCTCACGGTCTGTTACCAGACTTCCCCTTGCGGCCCGGGCGGCGCGCAGCGCTTCCGCGACCAGCAGAAGGGCTTTCTGGGACAGGGTGGAGCCTTTTTGTGCCAGGGAGAGGTAGGGCCGCACATCCGTAAACCCGCAGAGCGGGTTGCCGCCCAGATAGGACAGGATAACGACGGCTTCTTCCGTCTCGTTCTGGGCTTTCCGTATTTCATCAAAGCCGGACAGCGGAACAAGCTGGCCGCACTTTTCCTTGCCCAGTTCAGTCAGGGCGAAATCAGCCAGCTGGGCTCTTATCTTACTGAACTCCAGCACCCGGAGCGCCTTTTCCGTCAAAAGGAACACCTTCTTTCAGAAATGAGACTTATAAAACGCCTGTTTCCAGCCTGTCCAGCGTACCGGACAGGGGGCCGGCCCGGCGGCCGTCCAGCAGACTCCGCCAAACCCGTACGATGCGGATCCTCTCTTCCGGTGATTCAACCGACAAAGAGACCAGCGGCGAAACGGGTAGACCGGACAGAGATTCCCAGCAGCTGTCAAGGGCTGTCGGGCGGGGCGCTAAGAGACTTACTCTGCACCCATCGTCAAACCTGTACGGAATCAGGGGATAAGTGCATTGCTTCTGATCCCGGAGGGCCTGCCCAAGAACGCCTTCTCCGAGGGAACAGAGAGAGCAGTTTTTCTTTCCGGACGAAAGTCCGCGGTACGTACGCTCCGGGCAGTGGGTCAGCAGCATCAGCCGCGGACGGCCGTAAACAGGCATCAGCCGGCTGCAGAGTGCTTTGGGCAGGCTTTTGATGTCTTCCAGCGAGAGCTCTCTGGAAAGCGTAACAAAACGGATGCCCTGTTCTGCCAGGAAGCGTTCCGCTTCACCGTTCATCACGGGCACGCCCGGGCCGCACATGACCGAGCCGGGAAGACGAGCGCCCAGCTGCCCGATACTGCCAAGAGAGAGCGTGAGCCCCCTCTGTTGATTGAGACGTGATACGGACCGGAGAACACTGTCCGGACAGACAGGCGGCAGCTGAAGGATAAAGGGAAAGGATGTTTCGGTAAAATAGTCCGGCAGACGGCTTTCAGAAAAGTCAGTCGGTTCAAAAAGTACCTGATCCGCTCCGGCGCGGTAAAGGGCAGGAATTTCGGAAAAGTCTGAGGTGAGAACGGCCAGAAACCGTACCGGAGCCGCAGGCTCAGGCAGCGGTCCGGATGCAGGGGACGGACGGGGCTTGCCGATCGGATGCCTGGAGGAAATCACCGCTTCTGTCAGCCGGGCAATCCCTTCCCGGCGCAGAGCGTTGAGGGCGCTGCTGGGCAGGTAAGCGCAGGCGGAATGAAGGGTCAGCCGGTTCAGGGAGAAGGGTGTGCCGCCCAGCCTGGACAAAGAGCGGAAAGCGGCATCCTCTGTCAGCGGAAGGCTGTCAGCGGGCTGCGGCGGATCCGCACCGATCAGAATACTGACGCCCTCATGAGTCAGCCTGAGAGTGGTTTCCGTGCCCAGATAGGCGGTGAGCTCGGCGTCGACCGGCAGCGGATGAGCGGCGGCAAAGCGTTTGTCATCAAAAGCTTCCCTCGCGCGGGAAAGCTGGACTTCCGATTCGGTCCGCCAGACGTTCGTTCCCGGAGGAACGCTGCTGCGCAGCCGCAGAACGGCAGTGCCGTCAGAAATGTCCGGGCCGCTGTAGATCACGGACTGGTCTCCGGCATGAAGCCCGTCCCCGTTGGCCAGGGGCCTGAGAAGGCGGATGCCTGTCAGAAAGGCGCCGTTTACGTGCCTGCTTTTTCCGTCAGTGGTACCGAGCAGCACACCGCGGGCGGCGGCGTAGTCAGGGTATATGATCCCTCTGTCTTCCTGGCTTGCGGCATAGCCATTCGTGAACTGACCCCTTGAAAAAATCTGGGTCAGTTCTTCCATCGTTTCCGGATCGTCCGGGTGGAAAGAGCCGTCTCTGATCTGATCCAGGGCGCGGCGGTACAGACTGGTAACGATGTATACATACTCCGGCCTTTTCAGGCGGCCTTCGATTTTCAGGGACGATACACCCGCTTCCAGCAGTGCCGGGAGCGCATGAAGCCCGCAAAGATCGGCCGGTGAAAGCCAGCAGGCGGTTTGATTCCTGTATGTATAGGAAAGCCGGCACGGCTGAGCGCAACGGCCCCGGTTGCCCGAGCGGGGGCCGATCCAGGAGGATAAGCCGCACTGACCGCTGACAGAAACACAGAGCGCGCCGTGCACAAAGACTTCGGTTTCGATGCCGGGCATGCAGCAGGCACGAATGGTTGGCAGATCGCATTCCCTGGCCAGAACGGCCCGGGCAGCGCCGATGTCCCTGAGCCAGCGGATGCCGCTGGGCTGATGGATCGTCATCTGGGTGCTGGCGTGGACGCACAGGGATGGAAATTCGCGCAGAGCGATCCGGAGAACCCCGGCGTCCTGAATCAGTACAGCGTCAGCTCCGATGTTCTGAAGGGTATCCAGAACGCTGCGGACAGAGTCCAGTTCATTCTGCTTACAAAGGGTATTGACCGTGATATGAACCTTTTTTCCGTACAGATGGGCGTAGTCAACGGCTTCTTTGGTCTTCTCTGCGGAAAAACCCGCCTCCGCCCGGGCGCCGAACGAAGCGGTGCCCATATAGACCGCGTCCGCCCCGGCGGCAATTGCCGCATGAAGGGACTCCATATTGCCGGCAGGCGCCAGCAGCTCCACAGGGTCAGTTCTGCTCATGGCGGTCATTCTGCGCCTGATACAGACGGCTGCGGAGAGCCTGATTTTCTTTCTGCGCTTCAAAAAGCTCTTCGGTAATGGACAAAGAGGCCACGACCGCCGCGATTTCCGTGCTCATGGAAGAATGAAGGGAGACTTCGCCGATCTTCCTGTCCACATAGGCGGCTACCCGGCGTGTCCATTCCTCATTGTCAGGGCTGGTCAGGGTATATTCCCGGCCGCCGATGGAAACAGTCAGTGTATTTTTGCTCATTGAACACCTCCGGTGTAAAAGCTGACCTCGGTCAGATGAATGCGTTCCAGAATCACTTCATATCATATGCTTCTTTTGTTCGTTTGTCAAATCATTCGGTCCGGAGCGCAGTGACCGGGTCTTTCCTGCGGGCGGCCCCGGAGGGAATCAGGCCGGCAATCAGCGTCAGGGCCATGGAAATGATGATCAGAATGCCGGCACTGCCCGCCGGCAGTACGGCGGTGGCGGAGATGCCGGTGAGATTGTGAATAATGATATTGACCAGTATGTTCAGCAGCAGCGTGCACAGGATGCCCAGTACGCCTGATATGAAGCCGACGATCAGGGTTTCCGCGTTGAATACACGGCTGACATCCAGCTTGGATGCGCCGATGGCGCGCAGAATGCCGATTTCCTTGGTGCGTTCCAGAACGGAGATATAGGTAATGATACCGATCATCAGGGAGGAAACGACCAGCGAGATGGCGACGAAGGCGATCAGGACATAGGTCACGGCATTGACGATGGTCGTTACAGAAGACATGATCGCGCCGACAATATCGGTATAGGTGATTTCGTTTCCTTCTCCTGCGGTTTCGTTATACTGCCTGATCAGGCCGGTGATCTTTTCCTTGCTTTCAAAATCCCTGGCGTAGATGTAGATATTGGACGGGTCCGAAAGATCCGTCACGCCAAGCTTGGAAAGATTCCCGTCATAGGTGGCTGAAGAGGAAAACTCTCCGCTTGCCATGCTCATGTCGATCATCTGCTTCAGCTGTTCATCCGACATGGTGGAAAGGGCAGCCTTGTACAGGGCAGGCATTTCCTTGCCTGTAAAGCGTTTGTACAGCTCCGGGATCTGCTCACGGTCCAGGGCGAATTCTTCCGCTGCTTTCGTGCCGGCGAACGGGAAGCCTGTCAGCACGTCGATTTCCGGATTCTGCCGCTGGGCTGTTACAACCGCGCTCTGCTCCGTATAGCCGGAGGCGAAATCGTGCAGCGCGCTCAGATAGCCGATGGCGCCGGACGCTCCCGCCTGGGTGGATACCGCGTCTTCCTTCGGCCGCAGGATCCCGACGATTCTGAGCTCCGGTGCGCGGCCTGCCGCGGCTTCGAGGAAAGCCTGATCCCCGCGCCGGTCCGCATAAGTCCCGTCCGCCTGAAGTTCATACAGGTCGCAGGGCATCACCAGGCGGAAGGTCAGATTCATCAGTTCCTCATAGCTGTATCTGGTCACAGGAACGCTGATCTGTTCCCCGGACATGGTGCGGGTGGTCAGGTCCGCGATTTCGCTCTGATCGCGAAGGCCCAGGGCATAGAGGGTATAGTCGCTGATCGCTCCGCGGCGGGTGACGATCACGACCATCTCATCATACTTTTCAGGCAGCCTTCCGGCCAGCACATCATACTGCTCTTCGATCATCTCCTGATTATCCAGCAGCTGTTCAAAGACGTCCATCTGGGAAAAGCCGGTGCTGGTCACTTCCGATGCGCTCAGCAGGCTCACCATGGAGTTGTCCGACCCGAGCAGTCCGGACTGGTTCAGTACCTGGCTGGGGTTGACCTGAATGGTCTTTCCGTCTGCCTGCCGGTAAATATTCAGGGTATCCCCGTAGCCGTACCGGATATCGGAGACAAGCCCGCGGACGTCGCTTTCTTCAGAATCCAGCCAGGCTTTGAAGGATTTGAGGTTATTGTGCGTCATGGTCATGTTCATGCTGTTCAGCATCCGGCTCATGACGTCGCCGGAGACGATATAGCCCTCTTCGGCCTGTTCCGAGGAAGTATCGGACCCCATCATCGACAGCATCATGCTGCTCATGTCGATGGCGCTTTTCTGGATCTGCAGCGGATAGGAAGACAGGGTATCCCGCTGCACCCGGTCGATGTACATTTTGACGCCGGTGGAAATCGACAGGATCAGAGCAATCCCGATGATGCCGATCGAGCCGGAAAAGCTGGTCAGGAAGGTCCTTCCCTTCTTGGTGAGCAGGTTCTGGAAGGAGAGGGACAGGGCAGTCCAGAACCGCATGGACGGTTTCTTTTCACCCTGTGAAAGGCGGCTGTCCTCGTCTGCCAGCTCTTCTGAGGAGCATGGCATGGTGTCGTCCATGACCATGCCGTCCTTGAGCTGAATGATGCGGGTGGCATATGTGTTCGCCAGGTCCGGGTTATGGGTGACCATGATGACCAGCCGGTCCCTGGCAATCTCTTTGAGCAGTTCCATGACCTGAATGCCGGTTTCACTGTCCAGGGCGCCGGTCGGTTCGTCCGCCAGCAGGATTTCAGGGTCATTCACCAGAGCCCTGGCGATGGCGACCCGCTGCATCTGTCCTCCGCTCATCTGATTCGGCTTTTTTCCGGCCTGATCCTGAAGGCCGACTTTCCGCAGTGCCTCCAAGGCGCGTTTTTTCCGTTCCGGCCGTCTGACGCCGGAAAGCGTCAGCGCCAGTTCCACGTTGGACAGCACGGTCTGATGGGGAATCAGGTTGTAGCTCTGAAAGACAAAGCCGACCCTGTGGTTCCGGTAATTATCCCAGTCCCGGTCCCGGTATTCTTTGGTGGAACGTCCGTTGATCAGCAGTTCTCCGCCGTCCGCGTGATCCAGACCGCCTATGATGTTCAGCAGCGTGGTTTTACCGCAGCCGGAAGGGCCCAGAATCGCCACAAACTCATTTTTCCGCAGGGCCATATCGACGCCGCGGAGAGCTTCCACCGTCATCCCCCCGGCCTGGTACTTTTTTATCAGTTTCCGCAGTTCCAGCATATCCGATCCCTCCGGTCAAATCGTTCAGGATTGTTGGCTGAAAGAGTCAGTCCTTTTTTTCAGTGAGGCCGTGTTTGTAGGCGGCAGCCTGCGCCAGCAGGGCCTGCGCGTGCTGACGGGCGCTCTCGCTGTCGGCCTGAGCGCCGCCCAGCATGCGGCTGAGTTCCTCCTGCCGGCCGGTTTCATCCAGATCCTGCAGCGTGGTCACGGTACGCTGACCGTCAAAATGCTTTTCGACCCTGTACTGGCTGTCCGCCATGGCGGCGATCTGGGGTAGATGGGTCACGCAGAAAACCTGGCGGTACCGGGCGATATCCGCCATTTTTTCCGCGACCACCTGGGCTGTACGGCCTGAAATGCCGGTATCGATCTCGTCAAAAATCATGGAGGGAATCTGGCTCTGCCCAGCGGAAAGGGCTTTGATGGCCAGCATGATGCGCGAAAGCTCGCCGCCGGATGCGGTCTGGGCAAGGGGCTGGAAAGCTTCCCCGCGGTTGGGAGCGATCAGGAAAACCGCCTGATCCGTCCCGGCGGCGGAAGGCGTCCCGTCAGAGAAACGGACGGAAAACTGCGTGCCTTCCATATTGAGCAGCCTGAGTTCGCGTTCCATCTGCTGCTCGAATCGCTTGGCAATCTGTTTGCGGGAAATGGATACTTCTGCGGAGGCCGCTTCATAAGCCTGGTATTTTTTCTTCATCCGGTTCTGAAGCTCCAGGGTCCTGTCTTCCGCGCTTTCCAGGTCGCTGAGCGTCCGGGTGATCTCTGAAAGCCGGTTCAGCATGTCCCGTGTCGTCGCGCCGTATTTGCGGGCCAGACGGTGGATCAGGTCCAGCCGGGCGGAGACATATTCGATCCGTTCTTCGTCGATATTCAGCTCGTCCAGCATGTCCCTGGCGGCAATGCCGGCGTCTTCCGCCTCGTAATACAGGTTTTCCACACGGTCGGAGAGGGCGGAAAAATCCTCCCGGAACCCGGCCAGCGCTTTCAGGCTGGAAGAAGCGGCGCGGAGACTGTCAAGGGCCGAGGGAAGCACGCCGTGATCGTAGAGGTTTTCATAAGCGGTGCGCAGCTGGCTTTCGATTTTTTCGGAGTTTTTGAACAGCTCGCTTTCCTGCCTGAGCGAATCTTCCTCGCCCTCCGTCAGGCCGGCTTTCTCAAGCTCCTGCTTCTGGTATTCCAGGATATCGACCCGGTCACGGTTTTCTTCGAGCGTTCGCTGCATTTTCTGAAGGGCTTTGCGGCTTTCCTCGTATTCCTGGTACGCAGCCGCTGTTTTCTGAAGCGCGGCGCGGTGTTCCGGCCCGCCGAAAGCGTCCAGCAGCGGGAGATGCTGTTTTTCATCCATCAGGGACTGATGCTCGTGCTGGCCGTGGATATCCATCAGCATGGAGGTCAGCGGTTTATAGACGGAGAGGGGAACGCTCATGCCGTTGATCCGGCAGACGCTGCGCCCGCTCTGACTGATCTCCCTAGCAAGCGTCAGGGTGTCATCACCGGTATCCCAGTCCAGATCCCGGAGGTACTTTACGGCCTGCGGGCAGTCGTCAAGCGAAAAGACCCCTTCTGCAAATGCGCGGTCCGCGCCGGCACGGATGAGGTCGCGGCTGGCTCTTCCGCCCAAAAGAAGGGTGATTGAGTCGATGATGATCGATTTTCCGGCGCCGGTTTCGCCCGTCAGCGCCAGCAGCCCCGGGCGGAAATCAACCGTCAGCCTGTCGATCAGGGCAATATTCTGTACGGTCAGAGATTCGAGCATGCTTTTATCCTCAATGTTTCAGCATTTCCAGAAAACGCTGGGTCAGCTTGGGCGCGTTTGCGCTGTCTTTCACGACGATGAAAATCGTATTGTCGCCCGCCATGGTACCCAGGATTTCCGGAAGATTCATACTGTCCACCGCTTCGGCGGCAGCGTTCGCGCTGCCAGACAGGGTCCTGAGCACGATGATATTATTCGAGTATGAAGCAGAAAGAACAGAATTGATAAAGATATGGGAGAGGCGCTCGCTGATGTTTTCCCCGCCCGCATCCTCTGTGACCACATATTTGGAGCCGCCGTTCCCGTTCGGCGCTTTGACAAGCTTCAGGTCTTTGATATCGCGGGAAATGGTGGCCTGGGTCACGGGTATATTCATTTCGGCCAGCCGCTGCGCCAGCTGGGTCTGTGTTTCGATATCTTCCGTACTGATCAGTCGAAGGATGACAGTGTGGCGGTCCTGTTTCATTTCGAGATTCTCCTTGTCGGCCGGGCAATGGATTGTCCGGCTATTTGCCTACGCAGAACTGGGAAAAGATCCGGGAAAGAAGTGCTTCGTCTGCCCGTATGCCGGTAATGCCGGAAAGCTGATCGGCCGCGCTGTGCAGGTAGACGGCTCCGAATTCAAGCGGAATGCCGGAAGAGAAGGCCTCCGCTGCCTGCCGCAGCGACTGGGCGGCGTCCCGGCACAACGTCATATGACGTCTGGAAGCAAGCGGCGTTTCGCCGATTTCGCGGATCCTGTTCAGGATGATATCTTTGACCTGATCCAGCCCGTCTCCTGTTTCCGCGCTGATCAGGAGAGCGCCTTGGGGAAGCGGCTGGTTCTGTGTCAGATCGCCCTTTGTATACAGCAGGATGCAAGCGGGGAAATCAGCGGGCGGGGGAGATGCGGAAGGATCGTTTCCGTCCATCAGCCAGAAAACGAGATCGGCCTGCCGGGCTGCATCCATCGCCCGCGAAATGCCGATGGTTTCTACCTGGTCATCGCTCTCGTGCAGACCGGCGGTGTCTGCAAGATGCACCAGACAGCCGTCCAGATAGATTTCCCCTGAAACGATATCCCGTGTCGTGCCGGGAATGGGCGTAACGATGGCCTTTTCTTCCTGGAGCAGGGCATTCAGCAGGGTGGACTTTCCGGCGTTCGGCGAGCCGCAGAGGGCAACGGTCAGGCCGCTTTCCTGCAGCCGGAGCGCCTGTTCGTTGACGCAGGCTGAAAGGGTGTCAGCCAATTCCCTGCATCCTCCGGCCAGCTCCTCCTTCGTCAGCTGTTCCTCCACTTCCTCCGGGTAGTCGATCGCGGCTTCCAGGCGTGCCAGAAGGTCGGTGAGTTTGTCCAGAATCCCGGTAACAAACGAACTGGTGCCGCCGTTCAGCTGGGCGAGGGCTTTCCTGGCGGCCCGGTCTGATGAGGCGCGGATCAGCTGCATGACAGATTCGGCCTGGCTCAGATCGATCCGGCCGTTGAGAAAAGCCCGCAGGGTAAACTCGCCCGCTTCGGCCGGGCGGGCGCCCAGGCGGATGCAGGCGTCCAAAGTCTGCTTCATGGTCCTGGGACTGCCGTGCATCTGGAATTCTACCACATCTTCCCGTGTATAGCTGTGCGGCGCGCGCATGATGACGGCCATGCATTCATCGATCATTTCGCCCTGATCAATCAGGGTGCCAAGGGTCAGCTTCCTGTCTTCCAGGGGAAAAGATGCTTTATGCGGCACGAAAAGGCGCTTCAGGATCTCTTCGGCCTGACGGCCGGACAAACGGATGATGCCGATGCCGGCCTGTCCTGTCGCTGTGGCGGGCGCTGCGATGGTATCGCGCATGCTGAAATCAATCAAGGCGGATTCTCCCGTATTATTCAGTCAAAAGGGGCCGGTTGGGTGAAGGTCATCCGCTCGCCGGTCTTCGGATGATCAAAGGAAATCGAATAAGCGTGCAGCATCAGCCGGTCTGCCCTCGGCCCCCGTTTGCTGCCGTAAAGGGGGTCGCCCAGGACCGGATGGCCGATGGAAGACATATGCACTCTGATCTGGTGTGTCCTGCCGGTATGGATTCTCAGGTCCAACAGGGTGGCACAAGAGCCTCTTTCTTCCAGCACAAGCCAGTCTGTCAGGGCATAACGTCCGTCCGGAACGACTGCCCTTTTTTTGCGGTCTTTCGGGTCCCGGCCGATCGGTTTTTCAACGCTGCCGGAAGCTTCTTTCATATGCCCCAGCACAACCGCATGATAGTGCTTTTCGATGGTGCGGGCTTCCAGCTGTCCGGAAAGAGAAAGATGCGCCTGGTCGTTTTTGGCGACCAGCATCAGCCCGCTGGTATCTTTGTCGAGCCTGTGGACGATCCCCGGGCGCTGTTCTCCGCCGATCCCGGACAAGGAGGACAGATGATACAGCAGAGCGTTCACGAGGGTGCCGCTTTCGTTCCCTGCTGCCGGGTGTACGACCAGCCCGGCCGGCTTGTTGATGACAGCGAGGGTATCATCCTCATAAACTATGTCCAGCGGGATATCTTCCGGCAGGGTTTCCGTTTCCCGGACCGGGGGAAGGACCGCTTCCACCAACGCACCCGCAGGAGCTTTGAAGGACGGCTTTGTTACGATATTCCCGTCCACCAGGACCTGACCTTCTTCGATCAGGGAAGCGGCGCGGCTGCGGGAAAGTGTTCCGCCTGTCATCAGCACGTCAAGACGTATCCCGGAACCGACAAAAGTAAGATGCGTTTCTTTGGCCATTCACTGCTCCTTCCCGGCAAACAGCGTGAACAGGACAATCAGCAAAGCGCCCGCGACCACACTGGCGTCGGCCAGGTTAAAAATGTAAAAATGCATAAAATCAAGCCGGATCATATCCCGGACGGCAGAAAAGCAGAGCCGGTCGTACAGATTGCCAAGCGCTCCGCCAAGCACCAGACCGAAGCCCAGCAGGCTGCCGCTGTTCCATGGAAAACGGATGAGCAGGACCATCACAGCAGCCAGAATGATCACGGACAGGATCGTGGCCGTCAGAGCGGTATCCGGGAAAAGACCGAGGGCAAACCCGCTGTTCAGCGTATAGTCCAGCGACAGAACGCCGGGGATCAGGGGACGGTGCTGTCCGAAGGCGGCATTTTTGAGGATCAGATCTCCTGCCAGGATAGTCGCGGCAGGCAAAGACACGATTGTCTTTCGGTTCATCAGCGCTTCCAAGTCTCCTCCCTGAAATACAGAATATAGTATACCGAATTTTATGCATTTATGCAACCGGCATAAGAAAAAAGAAAGCGGTTTGTTACAGCCTGCCTGATCACGGATCAGCGGAACACTTTACAAAACCTTCCCGTTTCTATTATAATAGCAGGACAGACGAAGGGAGGCAGCCGCTTGCTACTGGAAGAGATTCATTCCCCGGAGGATTTGAAAAAGCTGGACAGGATTCAGCTGGATTCCCTGGCAAAGGAAATCCGGGACGAAATCCTTCAGACCGTTTCCCGCAACGGCGGACACCTGGCTTCCAACCTGGGGATTGTCGAGCTGACGATTGCGCTGCTGCGGGTTTTTGATCCGCCCGAAGATAAGATCCTGCTGGACGTCGGCCATCAGTGCTATCCGTACAAACTGCTGACAGGAAGGTTTGGGCGTTTTTCTTCACTGCGGCAATGGCAGGGAATCAGCGGGTTTCCCCAGCCGGACGAGAGCGAGTATGATCCGTTTACGGCTGGTCATGCTTCCACGGCGATTTCCGCCGCTGCCGGTTTCTGCCGGGCCAGGGACCTGCTCGGCCAGGATCATCAGGTAGTGGCCCTGGTGGGAGACGGAGCGCTCACGGGCGGCATGTGTTATGAAGCGCTGAATGATGCAGGCAGCAGCAAAGAGCGGATGATCGTGATCGTCAACGACAACGGGATGTCCATTTCAGGCAATACAGGCGCCCTCTCCGCTTATCTGACCTACATGCGCGTCAGCAAAGGCTGGATCAACATCAAGAAGGTTATCTCTTCTGTTCTGCAGCATATCCCGTTTGCAGGAGAAGCACTCTACACCAGCTTCGGCCGTTTTAAAGACAATATCCGCAATTTTTTTGTCCACGACAAATATTTTTCCGCGCTTGGTTTCCGCTATTTCGGCCCGATCGACGGGCATAACGAAGAGGCGCTGGAGCGGGTGTTGCGCCGGGCAAAGGGGTTCTCTGAGCCGGTGGTCATTCATGTGATCACCCAGAAGGGACACGGCTACCAGCCGGCGGAAGATCAGCCGGATGTTTTTCACGGGATACCGCCGTTTTATGTGGAAAGCGGCGCTGTGCGCAGCGGCAAAAGCGGGCTGTCTTTCGGCCGGGAGGCATCAGATTTCCTGCTTGAAAAATGCCGGCAGGGATTTCCTGTAGCGGCTGTCTGCGCAGCCATGACGGACGGAACCGGCTTTTCCGAATGGAAAAGCAGGATGCCGGACAGACTGTTTGACGTCGGTATCGCGGAAGAACATGCCGTTACCATGGCTGCCGGCATGGCAAAAGGCGGACTGCGGCCTGTGGCAGCGATATACGACACGTTTATGCAGCGCGCGTATGACCAGATTCTGGAAGATGTGTGCCAGCAGAAACTGCCGGTGCTTTTCCTGCTGGACCGGGCCGGTTTCAGCGCGGCTGACGGATCAACGCACCATGGTCTTTTCGGGCTGAGCTATCTTCTCCCTATGCCCGGGATGCGCGTTTACTGTCCTGCCGGGGCCGGACAGCTCCGTGGGGCGATCAATTCCGCGCTTGAAATAAACGGACCCGCGGCTGTGCGTTATCCTGCCCGGGTTCCGGACTGGGACGACAGGACCGATGCCCTGCTTCAGGATGCGGAAAAATGGACAGTAATCCGGGACGGAACGGACTGCGCTTTGCTGACAGTCGGCGCAATTCTGGAAGAGGGGCTCAAAGCTGCGGATGAATTGAGCGGGCTGGGAATCTCATGCAGGGTTGTTTCCTGCTGCCGGATCAAACCGCTGGACACTGAAACGCTGGAAGGCCTGACAGCGGAAGGAATTTCTTTTTTTACGATGGAAGAACATGAGCGGATCGGCGGCTTTGGAATGTATCTGACTGATTGGTGCCGGGAACACGGCTTCCGCGGGCCGTCCCATATCTTTGCGGTGAATGACCGGTTTGTTCCGCACGGGAACAGGCATGATCTGCTTCATCTGTGCGGAATCGACGCCGGCACCGCAGCGGACAGAATCTTCCGCACAATGAAAGGAAAGACGGGGACAGACCGATGAAAATAAGGGCAGATATCCTGCTGTCACGGACGGATGAAGTCAGGAGCCGGGAAGAAGCTCAGGCGTTGATCATGGCCGGGCAGGTTTACGTGGGGGAAAAACGGGTCAATAAAGCTTCTGAATTGTTTGAAGAAGAAACAGTTCTTCAGCTGAGAGGGCCTGTCAACCGCCTGGCCAGCCGGGGTTATCACAAACTGGAAAAAGGACTCCGTGCTTTTGAAGCGGACGTGACCGGAAAAATCTGCATGGACATCGGCGCTGCGGCCGGGGGGTTTACGGATGTGCTTCTCCGGAACGGAGCAGCACATGTTTACGCGATTGATGTAGGGTACGGCCAGTTTGATTATCAGCTGAGTCTTGACGAACGGGTGACGGTGATGGAACGGACAAACGCGCGTCACCTGACCCGGGACATGTTTCCGCTCCGTCCGGATATGACGGTCATGGACGTTTCCTTTATCTCCATCTGCCTGATTCTGCCGGCAGCGGCGGAGATCATGGGGGAGAACGGACGCTTCATCACCCTGGTCAAGCCGCAGTTTGAAGCAGGCAGAGGCCTGGTCGGGAAGAATGGCGTTGTCAGGGAGGAAAGTACGCACCGTGAAGTCCTGAAGAAAATCTGTACTTTTGCGCCGACCATCGGCTGGCATGTCCGGGCGCTGACTTTCTCTCCGATCAAAGGTCCGAAAGGAAATATCGAATTTCTGGCAGATATCTGTCCCGGGCCCGGTGATCCGGTTTCAGACGAGTACATCCGCCATCTGGTCGAACAGGCGCACGGGGAACTGGATCAGCAATAAAGCGAAAAACAAACAGCACGCCGTCTCATCGGGAAGAACCGGCGTGCTGTTTTTTGCAGAAAAAGGAGCGTCAGATGAGACTGATCAGGAAAGGCATGAGCGGCAGACCGTTCTCACCGAACAGGCGGACGACGCCGTAATCGGTCCAGGCATAACGGACACTGACAGGGCGGGATACAGCCGGGCTGGACAGGATCAGGTTGTCCTGTTTCGCAGCTGCCTCGGCCGGATGGAACGTTCCGTCATCTGCCGCGATTTCCAGCAGGGTATCTCCGCTGCCGGTAAAATGAACCGGGGCGGAGAGCCGGACGATCAGTTTACCGTCCGCAGGGATGGCTTCCACCGCTTCCGGTGCCGGAGGAAGGTTTTTCCCATAGATGAGGGAAAGCGCGCTGTCCGCAAGACGCTCGCCGACTACCCGCTTGGCGGTTGGGTGGATGTTGCCGAATTCGCCCTGATCGATCAGGCAGGTCAAAGAACTGTTGTGGATCAGTTCCCGGGCTTTTTCCTGAGCGAGCCGCAGTCTGGGCCATGTAAAGGAATCGGCAGCGCCTGGATCAATCCACATGGGAAGCTGTGTGTTCAGGAAAGGCAGGCTGTCATTCCGAAAATCTTTGCGGAGCATCCGGACAAAGTCAGTCAGCAGAATATCGTATGCTTCTGTACGCCAGGTATCCTCTTCACCCTGATAGTACAGTATACCCGTCAGCGATACCGGAATCAGATGGGCGGTCATGCTCTCGTAAAGCCCTGCAGGACGCCACGGGGAGCCGGGCCCGTCCGGCATTTTCCAGGGATACGGGCCGATGATCTTTTCGAGCGCTGCACCGGAAATGGCCGGATTTTCAGCGCGGTATGGAGCTGCCGCTTCATCCCAGAGGCGGATTTTTTCATAAGCCTCTTTTTCTTCCAGCAGGTACTGCTCCATGGTCTTTCCGGCGGACAGCTTCTCATATTCATCCAGATAACGCTGGCCTTCCCGGGAGAGGGCGAGCGTCTGACGGCTCATCCAGCAGGCGATGGAAGTCCCGCCCCAGTAGCAGTCGATGATACCGACCGGAACCTGAAGCTTTTTCTCCAGTTTCATTGCGAAGAAGTAGGCGACAGCGCTCATGTCCTGCGCTTGGCGCGGGGCCACAGACTTCCAGCGGACCGCATCGAAAGCGGCATCGTTTTCCGGTCCGGGCACGGCAATCTTGGGTACGTTGAAATAACGTACCTGATCGTTCTGGTGCCGGGCAATCAGCTGCTGACCCTCGTCGGCGTTCTGGAGCTCGAGTTCCATATTGCTCTGACCGGCAGCCAGATAGACATCCCCGATCAGAATGTTTTCGGAGATCACCGTTTCCCGGCCCGCATGGACCGTCAGCACACAGCCAAGCATGGCTTTTTGAGGGGAGAGAAGCGCAATGAAACGCCTGTCCCGCACCGGACAGTGATCCTGCGCAAGCAAACGGCCCTGCCCGTCCATCAGGCGTACAACGACTTCCTGCTGGTCTGACCAGCCGAAGATCCGGATGACCTGGTTCCGGCACAGGACAGCACCGGGGCCGAATAATGCGGAAAGCCTGAGCATAGCTTTAAGCTGCCTCCTGAATTACTTGATGCCGATCTCCGTATCGGAATCCGATACGCGGCTGTGATCCTTGATATAATCGATAATTTCATCCACATACCCGAAGGCCAGTCCCACATAACTGTCCGCAGCCCCGTAGTAGATGGCGATGCGGCCGGTGTTGTTGTCATGCAGGGTGGCGCAGGGGAAACAGACATTCCCGACAAAGCCGCGTTCTTCGTACCATTTTTCCGGAGTCAGCAGCCAGCTGTCACAGCGGTATTTGACGATGGAAGGATTGTCCCTGTCCAGAATGGCCCCGCCGATGGAATAAACATAACCGTTGCAGGTGCCGCTGACACCGTGATAGAACAGCAGCCAGCCTTCGCTGGTTTCAATCGGAGCGGCCCCGCCGCCGATTTTCAGGCTTTCCCACCATTCCCAGGAACGGCCCATGACATGACGGTGCTTTCCCCAGTATACCAGGTCCGGGCTCTCGCTGAGGAAGATGTCGCCAAAGGGTGTATGGCCGGAGTCGGACGGACGGGACAGCATGACAAAATTGCCGTTGATTTTTCTCGGGAAGAGAACGGCGTTGCGGTTGAAGGGGAGGAAGGGATTGTCCAGGCGGGTGAACGTCTTGAAATCCTTCGTCTTGGCCAGACCGATGGCCGCGCCGTAAAAGTCCGTGCACCACATGACATAATATGTATCTTCCACCTTGACCAGACGCGGATCATAGGCATATCCGGGCATGAAGGGCTTGCCGTTTTCATCCAAAAACTGGATCTTGTCTTTGTCAAAATCCCAGTGGATGCCGTCCTGACTGCGGCCGAAGTAGATAAAGGAAACACCGTTTGTCTGTTCTCCGCGGAATACGCCGACAAAAGCTCCCTCGTACGGAATGACGGCGGAGTTGAAGATGCGCGCCACGCCGGGGATCGGGTTGCGGTTGATGATGGGGTTTTCGCTGTAGCGCCAGAGCGGACTGTTGGTCACTTCGTCAGCCGGCTTATCCTGCCAGGGCATTTTTTCCGGGATGGGCGCGAGAATCTGATACTTGGGCATAGTTCTTTCTCCTTTTTTATAAAGATGTAATTTGGCCGCTCCGCCGGTATACCGGCGAAGCGGCATTAAAAGCCATCATACAAAACGCCGTTCAGAGTAAATTGCGGATCAGTCTTTGGGCAGAATCTTGTCATACCCGCCGTAGCGAACCATGGTTTCCACAATTTCGGGGAAATAGAAGGTGATATTTTTCCGGTCGATAATGCCGAAATTTTCCCCATTGCCGTTCACAGCGTTGTTATCCCACCAGACGATCGGGATATTCCGGGCTGTGGCGGCGACGGTCGCATAGGCAGTGTAATTGACACGGGCCTGGGTGTTTCCGTTTTTATTCAGCGCACCGTATTCTCCGACGACAACCGGAATGCCGGCCGTGATGTATTTTTTGTACAGGGAAGCCATCGTCTGGCCGATCTGCTGGGTGATGCCCATATTCTTCTCATCAAAATCCCTGAGCGTACTGCGGGTATTCTGGGCGAAATCGTAGGGGATATAGGTATGAACCGTCACGATCAGACGGTTGTCGGCGTCATCCTCCGGAAGCTTGAAGGAATCGTCCAGCACCGGACCGGTGGCGTGGGCGTAACCCGGGATCATCAGATAGCGGGTTTCATTATAGCCCCCGCTCATCCGCACAGTATCCACAAAGAGCTGATTGAGCCGGTTGATACAGTCCGCCGCGTCCAGGCAGTCAGGATTGTTTTTATTGAAGCCCCACTCATGGTCGGTATTGGTCTGACGGGGTTCGTTGATCGGTTCAAAGATCAGGTGTTCGTCATAATCCTTGAAACGTTCCGCCAGCTGGCTCCAGATGCCGCGGATAAAGGCCGCGGAAGCATCATAATAATCTGAGGATGGATAGTAGACGCCGGGGATTACGTCGTGATGAGCATCCAGAACCACATAAAGATCCTTCGATACAGCCCAGTCCACCACCTGCTGCACCCGGCTCAGCCAGCGCTCGGAAATCGTGCCGTCCTTGTCCAGATGATCATGCCAGCTGACCGGCATGCGTACGGTGGAAATACCGGCGTTTTTGATCAGGTCAAACAGGGGCTCTGTCGTTGTGTCCTTCTGCCAGTAGGTTTCCAGGAACATCTCGTCTTTATTGGCAGTCCATTGATCCTTGACCGCGTCAAATGTATTGCCCAGGTTCCAGCCGACGCCCAATTTTTTAAGAAAACTCATGGCCTCGTTGTCAGGAATCGGCTGCTGACGGATAAAATCCATCTCAGGAATCACGATTTCATCGCACAGGGCTGTTCCGCACAGAAGCATCAGGATCAGAACAGCACTCAGACATCCGGTAAAACGCTTCATATGTTTCCTCCTTCTTTTCCTTGAAACAACCGGGAAAAATCAGGTCAGCACTTTGATAATGATGACATAATCTCTTCGTTATGTCAAGAAAAAGATCGGCCGGATGAAAACTTTTTTATTTTCAGAGCAAAAGAAAAACGCCACCGCGCGGGGCGGTGGCGGAGCCTGTCAGACAGGCTGAGAAGGAAACTGAAATTACTGAGCGCTGAAGGTGAACTTTACAGCGCGGTCATTGGACGCGTTGAAAGTGTCAAGCAGTCCCTGCCAAACAGGAGTCTTGGTCTCCAGCAGTTCGGCCGGGGTGCTGCCGCCCAGATTCCACAGATAATCCTGACCTTCGACATCGTTGACGGAGCCGAGGTACAGAACCTTGTCGGAAACGCAGTGATCGGGTTCACGGAGCATCGCGTAGGTTTCATCCACAGCGCGCTCGTCAGTGAAGTTGTACTTGTTGCCGATCCAGGCATATTCATCGTCATAGCCGGGGGTAGCGGAAGACCACAGCTCATAGATGTAGGCCAGCTTGCCGACGGTTTCAGCGTCATATACGTTCGGGATGACGGTGATGTTGTCAGAAATGATGGTGACATACTTGTCGCCCTTGGGGCCCTTCGGGAAAGCTACGCAGCCCCATTCGTCAGCCATGTCGGCCATTTCACTGTTGTCGTTGAAGCCGCCGTAGGTCTGATACATATAGAAGCCGCAGAAGCCCTGCTTCCAGGCGTCTTTGTAGTAGTCCCAGGAGCCGTCAGCGGGCTGCTGATAGCCGTAGGTGTTCCAGATGTCCTTGGACCAGGCCAGCGCTTCCAGGGTATTGTCGCTGCCGGCAGCGATCACGAGGTTGCCCTTGTCATCGAAATCGAAGAAGCTGCCGCCGTTGGCGAAAACGGCCACACGGTACATATCAACGTTGGAACCGGTCATGCCGTAAATGTCCCAAATGCCGTCGTTGTCGGTATCCTTCTGGATCTGCTTGAGCATGCCTTCGAAAGCTTCCCAGGTCCAGGTGCCGTCGGCCTGCATGTCATAGATGGTGTTCCAGTCGATGCCCGCTTCTTCCAGGATGCGCTTGTTGAAATACAGGCACTGACGGGGTTCGGAATTGCCGGTGGCAACGCCGTACACCTTGCCGCCCTTGGTCATGAATTCGACATCGGCAGCGTTCCAGTGATCGGAAGTCATATCCACGAAGCTATTCTCGTTCCAGGCAGCGAAAGCGTTGTTCGCCATGGGGCCGCCGACGAAATCCGGGGGCAGGATGTACAGGCACAGGGTCCCGTCGGGAGCGCTGTAGAAGTTGACCAGCTCAGTGGCATTGCTGCCCCAGTCGCCCTTGGCGATCTGAGTGATCTTGCAGTTGTAGGTGGACATGATCCAGTCACGATAATCGTACTGGGCCTGTTCTTCTTCGTTGGGATCGGCCTTGCGGTCGGCGCTGGCAGTCCAGTAGTCATAAATGAAGATTTCAGCACCGCCGAAGTCGATGCCTTCCTTCACTTCCGGGTAGCCTTCCGGCGCTTCAGCCAGAGCGGCCACACAGGCCATCAGCATGACAGCGGATACCAGCAGAGCGAAAAGTTTCTTCATACCAGGTTCCTCCTAAGATGAAATTTATTTCTACACGCGTCCGAAAAACCTGAACGCGTACAGATTCAGCAGGAAATTCAAACGTATTTTAGCATAACCCAATTAAAAATGCAAGGGAAAGACCGGCCGCTTTTATTACGTATTTATTACAAAATACAGCTTTGCCGGGATAGCAAAGCTGTATCGAAAAAGCGGGGAAAAATGTTCCTCAGGAAGGATTTCCGGACAGTACAGACAGGAATGTTATTCTTTGCTGCCTGTCATGGCGATGCTCTGCACGAAAGTCCGCTGCGTGAAAACATACAGGATGATCAGCGGAATGCAGCAGATCAGCACGCCGATGGAGATCAGCTGCTGCTGGCGGCCGACCGGTACGATGATGGGCTTGCTGGCGTCGCTGGAGAAGTACCGGCTCATGCGGGAAACAATGGTGGAAAGCTCTGTGGAGAAGATCGGCCTGGAAGGGGTGTTGAGGAAGTTGCGGGTATAGAACAGATCGGTCCACTGCCAGACGAAGGAGAACAGGAAGCAGGATAGGATCGTCGGCATAGCGTCCGGAAGCATGATCTGTACGAAGGTCTGCAGGGTGCTGCAGCCGTCCACAAACGCCGCTTCTTCCAGAGATTTGGGGATTCCGCGGAAATACTGACGCAGCATGTAAATGTACAGGCCGTCTTTGAGTCCCATGCACGTCAGGCTCATCAGCACATAAGGGAGAACGGAACCACGCAGGTTCATCGAACTGCCTGTCAGCGCTTTGAAGAGACCCAGGATATCGAAGTTGGTAAAGGTGATGTACAGGGAAGTCGAGATTGTCTGCGGGGGAATGACGATGACGGCGATCACGCAGCCGAACCAGAATTTTTTGAGCGGGAAATTATACCGGGCAAACCCATAACCGACAAACGTACAGGCGATCACCTGACAGACGGACACCAGCAGCGTCGTCCAGAGCGTATTGATCATGGATTTGGGGAAGGTGGTCAGATCGAATACGATGCGGAAGTTGTCCAGCGTTGGATTGCGGGGGACCAGAACGACCGTGGAATCGTATAGATCCTTTTCTTGCATCAGACTGGTGCTCAGACGCGTCAGCATCGGCTGGATGATCATGAAGCAAAGACCGAACAGCAGCAGGCCGCGGGCAACGGAAATCATAATTTTGGTCGCCCTGGCTTTGAGCAGATAACCGCCTGCCTGCTGATTGCGTTTGCTGAACGATCCTTCCTTTCCGGAAGCACCCTTCTTGTTAATCTTCATAGTAGTGCACCCCCATGGAGATGATCAGGGAACTGATGCCGATGAAGAGCAGCGCCACGCCGAAATAGATGTAGTTCATCGCGGCGACGTGGCCGAATTCCAAACGCTGCCAGACTTCATTGATTCGCTCCATGACACGGTTGTCGTTCTTCATGAAGAAGTCGATGATGGTATAGATGGTGTTCACCAGCAGCAGGGGACTGACCATCGGGAAGGTGATCTTCCAGAAAGCTTCCCATGCGGTACAGCCTTCCACATCCGCTGCTTCGTAGAGGGAGGGGGAGATAGACTGAAGGCCGCCCAGGAAGACGATGATCTGGATGCCGCTGGCCATGATGATGTCGTAGATGCTGTCGATCATGTCGAACAGCACATCAAACACGCCGCTGCCGACGCCGGAGACCTGCAGAAGATCCTGTAGGGCTGCGGAAAGGTTGACGCCCGAAGAATTGGCGATTTCCTGCGAGATGCCCTGCATCATGTTGTAGAATTCGTTCTGTTTCTCGATGCCGGGCAGCACGCCGGAGGAGAGAATAACGGGAAGGAAAAAGATCGCGCGGACCAGCGTCCTGCCTTTGAACTTCTGATTGAGGATGACCGCGATCACGAAAGACATGACCAGCGTGGCGATCGAGTTGATCAGCATCCTGGGAATTTCTTCCACCAGACGCATATTGTAGTAGGGATCGACGCTGAACGCGTAGGTATAATTTTCAAAGCCGATGAAGCGCTGATTCAGACCGCCGCCCTGGGCCAGCGTCACTTCCTGGAAGCTGAACAGGAAGGACTGGACAAGCGGACGGGCCATGAAAACCAGGAAGCCGATGATGAACGGCAGGATAAACAGCACCCCGTGACGCGCATTGCGCGACCGCATGGTCCGGAAGGTGTCGTTGCCGGGGATGAAGGTCAGGAAAGATTCTTTGAACCCCCAGTGCTCCGGATTGACCGTTTTGTTTTTCTTGGCCTTGACTGTCATTGTGCATTCCCTCCCGTTACCAGATAGCTTCTTGCGGGAACTTCCACACCGTCCGCTGCGTACGGTTCATAACCGTAATTGACGTAAACCAGTCTGCCGTCCGCGTATTTTGTCAGGGAAACATCTGCCGTAAGCTCTTCATGGCCTGTCATGCGGATATTGTTCAGCCCGGCCATGTCTTTCTGATACTGTGTAATGATCTCTTCAGCCTCTCCGGCCCAGCCTTCATAGGAAGCGCCGTAATAGCTGGTATAACGCGTTTCCTGGAGTTCCTTGCCGTTTTCCTGCATGAAGGTAAAGTGGAGGCCGGCGCCGTATTCCGCGCAGCGGAGCAGTTCCGTCTGCCAGTCGGCGGCCAGGTTGACAGACAGGCCGGTATAATCCACCAGGCCGTGAATGGCGATCTGGTAGAAGGGAACCTGTGCGTCGAGCAGGGAGTAGTTGATGCCCGTCAGATCCATATCGGTGATGATATCAGCATAGGGCAGGATATAATCCGACCCGGTTTTGACCATCACAGCCTGTCCGGCGTTTTTAGCCTCCTGCAGGGTGTCCAGGTTCATCTGAAGGGTTTCCTGACGGGTCACGTTGGCGCGGGTGTTATAGTCACCGCTCAGCAGGGTACCGATGTCACGGAACGAGATGCCGTACGCCTTCCGGCCTCGGAGAGCGTTGATCAGGTTGGTTGCCTTGGCTTTGGCGTAGGAAGGCTGGACCAGATAAAACGGCTTTTCCCATTTCATCGGCTGATAGGTGACCATGGAATAGGGATAGATTTCAATGAGCTCGCGGGTCGTAAAGCGGGCGGAATCGCGGGCGGGAATGAAGCCGTTGAACAGCCCGCTTCGGTAAGCAAAGCAGGAAATGCCGTCAAAATACAGCGGGATCCCGGCATCCTTGGCTTTCTGAATCAGGGAATCCATCCCCCTGGCTCCGCCGAGCTGGCCGAGAATGCTGACCCTGCTCAGCACTTTCTGACTGACGCCGCCGTTGCTCCAGCCGGTCATCCGGACGCTCATATTCCGTATGCCGCTGCCGTTCAGCTTCTGGATCAGTTCTTCCGCCTGCTTGAATGTGGTCAGCGGAACAGTGCTGTCCATCGGCATGCCGGCCTTGACGACCACTTTGTCGATGGCGCCGATCAGTTCAACGGAAACCGGCATATCTTCATGGGCTTTCTTCTGCTTGAGCTGGGGGAATTTTTCGCCCAGATAATCGCCGTACGCAACGGCCATATCCGAATAGCTGTCGCTGTCCAGGAAGCGGTACCGCTGGCGGATGGTATCCCTGGGCAGTTCTTTTTCGAACATGTAGACCAGCTGAGCGGTCTTGGCGGAGACGTTGTAGCGGTCGCTGTGCAGCACGGTGTATTTCGCGTTGATATAGTTGTAGCTGTTCAGCCGCATCGCGATATCCGCCTGAATGGCCGCGTAGGAAGGAGCGCCTTCCAGGATGCAGATGAAAGAACCGCCCTGCCTGGTCATGCCGAAAACGGGGAAGTCGCACCGTGTCTCGCTCACGACCTCACGCCGCTCGGAACCGTAATCCCAGCCGTACATGTTGGCGTAATAGCTGTTCTGCGATAGTTTTCCGTTGTTGTAGCGGATGATTGCGCCGCCGCCTTCAGGCACGAGCATAAAGCCTTCGTCATCTTTGTCGGCCGCGCCGAACATGGGCAGCACGGTGACCGCGGTGATCGGGTAGTCCTGGCGGTAGCGGATATCCTGATAAGGCACTTCCACCACGAAGTCGCCGTCTTCCAGACGGTAGACGACCGTCACGTTGAAGACAGGATTCGTATTTTCGTAGGCGCCGGCCCGGAGCTGTTCGTCGATCTCAAAGTCTTCCTGCGTATAGCCCGCCTTCTCAAAGTATGTCGCCATGCTCTTCTTGGTGTTTTCCTTGGTATCGGGCTTGAGGACGTAGAGCTCCTGATTGGCAAGTTCAGGGAACATGGCCAGCAGTTCGTCCTTATTGTCCGCCGTGGCGACTTTATCCGGCTTATAGAGGGTATAGTTGTTGGTCACCTTGCGGGCGTCCTTGCCCATAGCTTTGGTGAAGGTATTATACCTCTCCACGTTGATGACATTGGGGATCAGGTAGATCTTTTCGATCTGGCCGACGGAATATACCACGCGCACCGCGCCGTCTGCATCCTGGGAAACGGAGTACGTGCCGTTCTCGATAGAATACTCGTAGTTGTTGAAATCGATCGTACCGCTGGAGGAAGAATAGGTAACGATCATCGTGGACTGAAGAACGTTTTTGTTTTTCGCTCCGGCAACCGGGTCGGAAGCAGCATTTTCAGGGTTGGAACGCCATACACGGCCGGACGCTTTTTCCGTCAGGGTAAACTGGGTCGTTTCAGCGTTCATTTCGAACAGGAGCTTGTCGTTCTCCATGGAAAGCGTCTGTTTGCCGTCTTCATAGTAGGAGACCACCGGGGGATTGACGGCTTCCGTTTTCTGCGGGGCATAAAGCGGAATACCGACAAAAATGACCAGCAGCGCGATCAGGACCAGGGCAACCAGCCAGGGGATCAGACGCTGAAGAACTGTTTTTTCTTTCATCTTCCAATCCCCTCCTTTAACTTAGTCTGAAGGATATCTCCCGGTACAGGGAGACGAAATATCCCAGCGCGTCCGACAGAAGGCTGAAGAAAACCAGGATCAGGAACAGGATCACCAGCGCGCCGAAGATGGTGGCGAAGACAAAGATCAGCGTTTTGCCCGGGCCGTAGTCATGAACCTGCATCAGGCCGATAAACGCAAGGAACGCACACCAGATCAGCGAGATGCTCATCAGAACGCCGTAATAAGCGCCTTCATCCACAGAGATCATGTGGCTGATCAGGATCAGCGGCAGCTGGATCAGGATGTAGGGGACCAGGGCATAGCACATGGCCATGTATATATCCCGGAAATGGCCTTTGCCGTCGAACAGCGTGGAGAGCGCCCAGTTGGCCAGGCACAGCACCAGGAAGGGAAACAGCAGGGATGCGCAGCGCTCATAAATGTTGATGTACTGTACCGGGGCGCTGATAAACTGGAAATTGGTGTACAGCAGCTTGAGCACATACGTAATGAGGAACAGCGCCAGAAAAGTATGTGCTGCCGCAAGAGAGCCCCGCTTTTCACGGCTCAGATCCCAGAAGCCGTCAAACGGGCGTACGATGACGTGCAGCGCGTATTTCAGCGAGGCGGCATACCGCTGCAGTCTTTCCTTCCAGACGCCGGAAGACAGGCTGTCAGCTCCTAACTTTTCTGCGGTCATATTCTTCCACCTCCGCTTTGATCTTTTTGATTCTGCGAATCACGACCGGGATGATCAGCAGCGCTGCGATGACGATCACCGCCCAGACGATGTTTTTCTCGATCATCTCTTTGCGGTAATAGCGGTAAGCGCGTCCGTAGTTTTCCCGGTCATGCGCCATCTTGAAATACTCCATGGCTTCGCCGAACCGTTCTTCCCGCAGCAGGGAACGGCCGATGCCGATGAAAGCCAGGTTGTAGTTCGCGTTGAGTTTCAGCACTTCCCGCCAGGTATCGGCAGAACCGTCATAATCGCCCTTGAGATACTGGTCGGAAGCCTGGTAGATGAGGTTTCCGTATTCCGTAGGCGTAAACAGGGTGATGCTGTTCTCGTTCTCATCCAGGCACAGGAGATCCGTCCCCATGTGCTCGATGGAAACAGCGCCGAGGAAAGCGCCTTCGCTGTTGCCCTTGGTGCCGAAAGCCCACAGCATGACGCCCTGCGGGTCGTAACCGAATACGCGGCCGCGGGTCTTGTCGAAAGCGATATAGATGTCGTTGTCCAGTACGGTGATATCCTTGAACTTGGACGGACCGTAGTCCACGCTCTGTTCCACCCAGTCCAGATCGCCGATGGGGGGATACTTGTCGTTTTTGATCAGGATATCATTGCCGATGCTGTTCAGGCGGCGGATGGGTTTGGCGTTATCCCACTTCAGGTCGTATTCGCTGAACACGATATTGGTGGCATAGATAAAGCCGTCCTTGTCAATGCAGATGTTCTCATACTCGGTGGGCACGAAGGAAGCCTGCTGGGCGCGCTGCTCCTTGGTGGTGAAGAATTCTTTCCAGATGTAGTCCCACAGGCTGTAGATGACCTGGTTGGCCCCGATGTAGCCGGTGAACGTGCCGTCTGCCTCGTATTTGATCAGGCCTTTGTTGATGTTGGTGGCGCGCACATAAACGCGGCCTGAAGTATCCACCACCAACTTGCTGGGCAGGAACGCCATGTTCTGATCGAAGGTGTTATCCAAAGGCTTTACATAACTGCGGACAAAATGAAGATCGCGGTCCGCCATCACGACACGGTTGTTGTTGGTGTCGCAGACATAGACGTTGCCCTCTTCATCGGCGAATACGTCACCCGGGGAATTCATGGTCTCCGGTTCGGCGCCGGTGATCCGGTCAATGATCCGCACCAGGGAAAAATCATTCCCATCGCGCCTGAGCTGGAGCACGCGGTTATTGCCCGTGTCGCAGACGTACAGGTCATTCCCGCGGACATACAGGCTCTGCGGGCGGCGCATCGGTGTTTCCAGCCCGAGATCGACGCTGTAAATAACCTGCTGGACACGGTAAGCGTCCGGAGATTCAGCCAGATCTCCCCAATAATCATAGTTGTAGGTATACGTGGTTCTGAAGCCGTCCTGATAAGCCAGCGCCAGGCAGGCGTTCAGAAGGATGATGGCTGAAAGAAGCAGAGCAGTCAGCCATTTCACACATTTCACCGTGTTCTTCCCCCCTCGACAAGTATGTAGGTTTCGGCTTAATCCTTCAGACCGGAACTGGCCATGGTTTCCAGAATCTGGCTCTGGTTGCAGATGAAGATCAGGATCGGCACCATCATGGTGATGACCTGGACGGCGGCTGCCTGACCGGCACGGGCCACACCGCCAGCCTGAATCTGTCCCAGGGCGTAGACCAGGGTCTTCTTGGCTTCAGAATAGATAACGGTGGAGGCGCTGTTGTTCCAAAGGCCCTGCACGGAGAAAATGATCATCGTCAGCCAGGCGGGTTTGACGTTTGGCATCACGATGCTCCAGAAGATCCTGAATTCGCCGGCCCCATCCAGATGGGCAGCCTCGATCAGCGCCGTGGGTAGGGTCTCCATCGTCTGTTTCATCAGGAACAAACCAATCGGAGCGGCGAAAGCGGGGAGAATGATCGCCCAGTAGGTATCGATCATGTGCAGGCGGCTCATGATGACATAGTTCGGAATGCCGGTCACATAGCCGGAGAACATCAGGGCGGTCACGATGATGCTGAAGAAAGTTTTGCCGCCGGGGAAATCATACTTGGCCAGCACGAATGCCGCCATGGAGGCGATAATCAGATGGCCGAGGGTTCCGACAAAGGTAATGAATACTGTATTCACCAGATACCTGGAGAATGGGACATAACTCTGGCTCAGGGTGACAAACAGGTCGCTGAAGTTATCCATTGTTGGGCGCTGCGGGAAAACCTTGGGCGGGAAGCGGAACAGCTCGTCCAGCGGCTTCAGGGAAGCGGCAACCGAGAAAACCAGGGGGAACACCATCGCGACAGCCACGAGCACCAGCATGATATAGATGCCCAGATCGCCCCAGAAGGAACGGTTGGGTTTGCGGCGCTTGGGCGCGATCAGCGTAATAAACGCGTAGAAGAGGAAGATGCAGCCGCCGACATAGAAGACCAGACGGATCAGCCGGTAGATCGGTGCATACTCGCTGTCAAAGGGAAGATCGGTAATGCTTTCGCCGTTAGCCAGGCGCAGCTGGATGTCTTCCAGCACGCCGATGCGCCAGTTTGCCGCGAGGATCAGGGCGACAAAAACCATCAGAATGATCAGCGCCTTGACGGCAAAACGCTTTTTGTCAATAGGAGGCTTGACTTCCTGGATTTCACCCAGACGTACCATCTGGTCATGCAGCGCATCAGCCCGCGTATATTTTTGCGGCTTATTTTCGGGCACGCCCTGCGGTACATTCATATTTTCGCTCATGTGCCCACCTTCCTCAGCAGAGATTGAATCGCCTTGTTGCACAGGATCATGATCAGGAACAGAATGGTTGCTATGGCCGACGCGTAACCCATCTCAAACCGGGAGAAACCGTAGTCGAACAGATGGGTGACGATGGTGCGTGCCGCATAGTCCGTACTGGGATAACCGGCCAGTGCCATGGGAACGTCGCAGACGTTGAATGCCGAGGTGATGGACATGACCGCGCCGAAGAGCAGCATCGGCTTCATGCTCGGGAGGGTGATGTGATACAGTTCCTGCCAGCGGTTGCGGATGCCGTCCACATAACCGGCCTCGTACATGCTCTTGTCCACGCCCTGCAGACCGGCGACGAAGGAAAGGAAGCCGGTGCCCATGCTCATCCACAGGATGACGATGATGATGACGGGCAGGATATACTGCGGATCGCTCAGCCAGAGCCTCGGCGAATCAATAAAGCCGAACTGCAGCAGGATCGAGTTCAGGTAGCCGTACACATCGCCGCGGAAAATAATATGGAAGATATTATAGGCGTTCGCGATGGACGGAGCGTAGAAAACGAACACGGCGATGGTCCGCGGCCATTTGGGCAGCTCGTTGATAAACCAGGCAAACAGGAAAGCCAGGATATAGCCGATCGGGCCTGTGATTACGGCGATGACCAGGGTGTTCTTGATCGCCGTCATGAAGACTTCGTCCTGCAGGAACAGGTTCACATAGTTCTGCATGCCGACGAACCGGGGCGGCTCCAGAATGTTGTAATATGTGAAGCTGTAATAGATCGAGGTGCAGATCGGCAGGATAAAGAAGGTGAAAAACAGGATGGCGTACGGCAGCAGGAACAGGTAGCAGACCCTCATCCGTTTGGCTTTATTGAAGTCATAACGGAGTTTCTCCTTTCTGAAGGCCAGATACTCACTTGAAATGGATTTCAACTGACTTCACTCCTTTTCGCCTCAAATGCCGCAGATCAGCGGCCGGTTTCATTCTACAGGAAGTCCGAACTCTTTTCGCTTGATGCGGATTTCTTCGTTGATGGTTCTTGCGTAGGTCAGCAGAGTTTCTCTTGCGTCTTCCTTGGTGTTGATCACGCGGCGAATTGCGTTGGTCATATGACGGGTTGTGGAGTAGCCGCCGGCGATCTCCTTGAAACCGATCGTCTGAGCCTGCTGTTCCTTGAGGATTTTGAGCTGGTCAGCGCTCCAGGCAAGCTGATCCAGTGCGTCGCGGTTGGCGGTGGTATAGCGTGCGGAGGAACCGAGGATGCTTTCGATCTCGCGGCCGAAACGTACCTGTGATTCTGCGCTGACCCACCATTTGAGGAACTCCCAGGAATTCTTCTTGATGGTTTCATTCTCGGTCGCGATCATCATGCAGCTGAGGCCCTGGGCGTGCACGGAACGGTCCAGAAACTCGTTTCCGTTTTCATCCTGCCGGAAGGTCCCGGGGAAGAGGGTGAAATCCCACAGCCCGCGGATTTCCGGAGCGGAAACCACCAGCGTATTGAACGCGTTGTAGTTGACCAGGCCGATCGGCATTTCGCCGGAGCGGAAACGGCTGACGAAATCGTAAACCGTGGGCAGGCCGTAGTCGTTGTACAGTGAGGTGTACAGCTTGAAGGCAGAGACGCCGCTTTCGTCGTCGATAACGGTTTTGGTGGCCTTTTCGTTGTAGATATTGCCGCCGTTCTGGTAGATCAGGGAGTTGAATATGGACATGTCCGGGTTCAGGATATCCGGATAGGGGATACCGATGGACATGTTGTTTCCCTGGATGGTCGGCAGCAGGGCGATCAGGTCTTCCCACGTTTTCGGAGGCTCAACCCCCATTTCGTTCAGAATGTCCTCGCGGTAGAACAGCACCGGGAA
Source organism: Christensenellales bacterium (assembly GCA_045113695.1). GTDB lineage: Bacteria > Bacillota > Clostridia > Christensenellales > Aristaeellaceae > UBA4246. Next base: position 30,087 of record JBGUJG010000059.1, on the reverse strand, counting down.
ATCCTGGGTTTCAGGCAGGGCGTAAATACCGACCTTGGTGCCGTCGTCATACGAAGCGGGCACCAGTGCGCTCCGGTAGAACGGCTTGACGACTTCTTCAAAATCAGGGAACTGGGTCAGGTCTTCTACTGCGTGGCGCATGGCGTAGTTAACCGGGAACCAGGACCCCAGGGAGAGGACAACGTCCGGTCCGTTGCCGGCGACAACGGCAGTCAGCAGCGTGTTCGCCACAACCAGCTTGACGTTGACCTTGATGCCGGTCTTGGGGGTGAAGGTATCGTCCACCATTGTCTTGAGCACCGTGCTCTGGTCGCGGCCGGTGGTGATCCATACCTCGATCAGGTCGTCTCCTTCTTCATATTTATCGCCCAGGGAGTTATAGTCGACCGTGAAGGAGGTTGCGCAGGACCGGATCTCGTGCAGCGCTTTTTCAAAGAAACCGTCGTGAATCGGCGGCAGCGGGGCATCTTCGCCGCTGATGACGATCATATCGACGTCGAGTTTGGTTTCGGCCATGTTCTGCATGGCGGTGCCCAGGGAAGTGATATTGTCTTTAAAGTTGGAGAACTGCTGGGTGATGCGCTCGTTATAATTCACAAAGTTTTCCAGCTGGACGGCCAGGGTCTGGGCCACGGCAACGCGGTCCGACTTCTGACCGGTGATATCAACGGTGTCATCCACCAGCTTATACAGACGCTTGCTTTCCAGATCCATGGCCTCGATGACTTCCGGATAGAGCTTGGCAAGATTGTAATCGCGGAAACGGTCCGGATTGACGCCGGTCAGAACCAGGATCTTGCGGTAAATCAGGTTGAGGCGGTAGATACTGTCTTCCATCTGGCTGAGGATGCCGCCCATATCGCCGAGCGTGGCCTCCATGCGGATCGTGTGCTTTCCTTTTTCGAGATAGAAGCGGTAAGGCGTGCCCTGATCATCCGACAGGGTGTTGTAGCGCCAGGAGGTATTGTAATCAAACGGTACAGCGCTGACCTCTGCGAAGGGGATTTCGCCGTCGATCAGGATGCTCCTGCTGGACACGGCGCCGCGCTGATACGCCTGACGTGCTTTGATGGAAATATTGTAGAAACCTTCCTGCGGAACTTCGAACTCCCACTCGATCCACTGGCCGGCGTAATTCCACGGGTCGCCGCCGATATAGTTGAGTACCGTATTGCGGACGCTGTAGGGGATCGTAGCAGGAGAGGAACGGTCATAACGGGCATAAAGGGACGGAGAGGAACGCACCTGCGCGTCTTCTCCCTGAAGGATCAGCTGGAATTTTTTGGCGTCCCGCGTTACGGCCGGACGGGAAGCGTTTTCCATCTCGTAAGCCTGGTAGCTCTTCTGGTGATGAACAGGCATCATGGTCAGGCTTCTGAGAAGCATCGGCTCGTTGACGGCGTTCAGCGTCAGCTCATTTTCTCCTTCATTAAAATAGAACTGATAAGGATCGACGTTGTAGCCCATCTCGTCCTTGCAGTAGGCCTGCTGCCAGCCGAATATTTCTTTCTGGGAAGGACGCACGTCGTTTCCCTGGTTGTCTTTGCGCACTTCGCCGGCGTCTGTCCACATGCGGTTGAAGCAAAGGGTGGACGCGCCGGAAAAAGGAACGGCTCCGTTGATCAGCAGTTCACGCTCGATATCCACGCCGCGGGACGGCGTAGCCTGATAATCCAACAGCAGATTATACATGCCGGCTTGTTCCACATGCACCTTAAAGGATACGGCCGCACTGTCCGGAAGCAGCAGGCAATAATCCCCGTTCTGCTCCTGTGCTTCCGCCGGGCCGGAAAACGCCCTGATATCAATCGGAATCGGAGAATCCCCGGTTCCGGCTCCTTCATGAGCTTTCAGATAGCCCTCATACGTATTGCTGCGGCCAATGCCGGAAACGTCGACAGACAGGTCGGCGTCCTGGTATTTTTCCCTGAAATTCTGAGCGCCGCCGCTCAGAACGACGATCAGGACAACGACCGCCGCCAGGCACAGCAGAACAACCAAAGCACCGCGAAATCTTTTCATACTTTCGCCCCTCAACAAAGAGATTTAACGACAATGGACGGAGACTGGAAACTTCGCTGATTTTTATGAAAGCGAAACGGGAATGTGAAGCATGGTTGCTTTCATAATTATAATATAAACAGGAACGGCTGATTCCGAATAAAAATCCGTAAACAACTCTGCGCTCTCCGTTTCAACACCGGGACAGAATTCTCAGAATCGGCCTTTCCTTGTAATGAAATCATTTTAATTCATTTTTTCTGTACTGTCAATGAATAAATAAACTGTTTCAAATTCATATTTTTCATTTATCTGGGGGAAAAGCAGATGCAAGTCGGGGCGAAACCTGATAACATACCTGGGTCTACAAGCAACCGCGGGGAAACATACCGCTGTCTAAATCGAGAAGCACAATGGTCTTTCGCAGTGGCGTAAAAACATACCATGGTCAGTTCTGCTTTCTGCTGACCATAGTCAGTGAAATCCGTTTCTTTTTTTCATCTACTTCCAGTACCCATACTTTGACAATATCACCCACTTTCACCACATCGGACGGATGTCTGACAAAGCGTTCTGACATCCTGGATATATGAACAAGCCCGTCCTGATGTACGCCTATATCGACAAAGGCGCCGAAATCAATGACGTTCCGGACGGTGCCGGTCAGTTCCATGCCCGGCTTCAGATCGCTGATATCCAGTACATCGGTACGGAGCACAGGCTTCGGCAGCTCATCACGCGGGTCCCTGCCGGGTTTCTGCAATTCACTCAATATATCCATCAGGGTTGGCTTACCGATGCCGAGCTCTTCCTGAAGCTTATCAAGTCCGTACTGCTCCGCTTTTTTCATGATGTCAGGAATGCCGCCTTTTTTCAGTTCCTTATCCGTACAGCCAAGCGTCTTGAGCAGAGATGAGGCGGCGGCATAGCTCTCCGGGTGAACGGCTGTTCCGTCAAGCGCGTTTTTGCTGTTCATGACTCTGAGGAAACCGGCGCACTGCTCAAAAGCCCTGGGACCGAGCTTCGGCACCTTTTTGAGTGCTGCGCGGGAGGGGATGCCGCTTTCTTCGCGATACGCCACGATGTTTTTGGCAAGCGCCGGGCCGATGCCCGCCACATGGGAAAGCAGTTCCGCGGAGGCGGTGGAAACATCCACTCCGACACTGTTTACGCACTGCTCAACGACACCGTCCAAAGCCTGCGTAAGCTCATTTTGCTTCAGATCATGCTGATACTGTCCGACGCCGATGGACTTGGGATCAATTTTCACCAGTTCTGCGAGCGGGTCCTGCATGCGGCGGGCGATGGATACGGCGCTCCGCTGCGTAACGTCAAAGTCAGGAAATTCCTGAGCGGCGAGCTTGCTGGCGGAGTATACGCTTGCGCCTGCTTCGCTGACAATCACGTAGGCGACCCCCGGCAGATCGGGCAAAAGGGAGGCGATAAACTGTTCGCTTTCGCGGGAAGCGGTGCCGTTGCCGATGGCGATTGCCGTAACGCCGTATTGCTGCGCGAACCCTTTGATCAGCCGGGCAGCAGCCGCTTTGGCAGTTTCATGGCCCGGCAGGGTAAAGTACCCGACGCCGGTGTCCAGCACTTTCCCGTTTTCATCGACGACAGCCAGTTTGCAGCCCGTCCGGAAGCCGGGGTCGACGCCGAGCGTCACTTTACCCTTGATGGGCGGCTGCATCAGCAGCTGATGCAGGTTATCCGAAAAAACTTTGATGGCCTGCACATTGGCCTGGTCTGTCAGTTCGTTCCTGATTTCTCTCTCAAGTGAGGGAAACAGCAGCCTGGCCCAGGCGTCTTCACAGGCCAGCGCAATCTGTTCAGATGCCGGGGAGCCTGGACGTACGAACGCGGCTCTGATCTGCGCAGCCGCCTTTTCCTGATCGATTTCCAGGGAAACCTTCAGGAATTCTTCCTTTTCACCGCGGTTGACGGCGAGAATCCGGTGGGCTGCGACAGTCCGGACCGGCTCTCTGAAGTCATAGTACGTTCGGTAAACGCTGTCTTCTTCTTTTGCCTGACGGCTGGCGAGGATGCCTTCACGGGACAGCAGGGAGCGAAGCGTTTTTCTGACCGCTGCGTCGTCGCTGACATTTTCCGCAATGATGTCCCTGGCGCCGGCCAACGCTGTTTCTGCATCCGGAACATCCTTGGACGGATCTGCATATTTTTCGGCTTCCTTCAGAATATCCGCTTTCGGAAGCTGAAGCTGCAGCCATAAAGCCAGCGGCTCCAGACCGCGTTCCCTGGCAATGGTGGCCCGGGTGCGGCGCTTGGGGCGGAAAGGCCGGTAGAGGTCTTCCAGTTCGGAAAGCGTTGCGGCTTTGCGGAGCTTATCCGCAAGTTCATCTGTCAGGACATTCAGGTCTGTCAGCGCTTTTCCGATCTCTGTACGCCGTTTGTCGAGATTTCTTAAATATTCGAGCCGCTCCGCCAGCTCGCGCAGCAGCTGATCATCCAACGAACCGGTGGCTTCCTTTCGGTACCTGGCGATAAAAGGAATGGTGTTGCCGGCATCCAGAAGATCAATGACAGCCTGCACCTGTTCCGGCCTGAGTGAAAACTCTTTCGCGAGCAGATTGGAAAAAGAATCCATGATGTTCCTCCGTTCGGGAAAATCGGTCAAAGCCGTTTTGACGATGTTATCATAATTCCGCCTGCATTTTCAACAGGATTTTATGATAGTGAACGTTTTCAAAAAGAAAAAGATTCGGGGAGATTATCCGGTTGACAAGAAAAAAACCTTGTCGTATAATATGGCACGGTCACGATGGGAGGGGGAAGTGTGCTGCTGGATGTTTCATTGGCTTTCATCAGGCCAGGAGAAAGGCTTCCTTTCCGTCATGAGGTGACTGTTCCGCCGCAGGTAATTTTCGGGGAAACGATCTGTTTCCCGCAGCCCGCTGTTTTCGAAGGCACATATATGCTGGAAGAAGACAGCCTGCTGCTGGAAGGCCGTTTTACTGTACGGGCAGCCGGCAGCTGCGCTTATTGTCTGGAGCCGGTCTCGTATCAGGTGGATGTGCCTTTTGATGAGGTATTTATTCATCTGGACAAAATGTCCCAGATAACACCCGATCAGAGCGGAACGGATGAGCAGATGACTTTCCAGGGCAAAGAGGTCGATCTGGACCAGCTGGCGCTTTCGCTGGCGGTGCTGGACCTGCCCATGCGCCTGGTATGTCCTGTCTGCTCGGAGAAACAGGCTGATGACAGCCTGAATGATACGCATGCTTGCCAGAAGGAATCGCCTGTCGTGCATCCTTTTTCGGCATTGCAGCAATTGCTGACTAAGGATCAGGAGGTGTAAACATGGCTGTCCCGAAGGGAAAAGTATCAAAGGCTCGCGGCCGCAGCCGCCGGGCGAACTGGAAGCTTTCTCAGCCCGGTATCGTCGAATGCAAACAGTGCCATCAGTTCAAACTGGCCCATCGCGTCTGCAAGCACTGCGGTTATTATGATGGCAAAATGGTCATCGACGTCAGCGCGAAAGAAGCGAAAGAAAAGAAAAACGCCTGATTTAAGCGGAAGGAAGTAACCCGATCCGTCCCGGAAAAAGAGATGGCGGCCACGGCTGAAAGCCGCCAGGGGGACAGGCAGGGCGAAGGGTCGTCTGCCGAAGGCACGGCAAAGGGACATTGGAGCCCGAGATCCGTGCGGGTGCGCCCGTTACAGCGTATTCGAGGCGGCGATTCGCCGTAAATCAAGGTGGTACCACGGGAAATCCGTCCTTGTATCCGGACTGCGGATATGAGGGCGGTTTTGCATTTGAAAGGAATACTATGAGCGTACGCAATATCCTGCTGCTGGCTGTTCTGGCGGTGCTGCTGGCGGTCTGCTTCCTTTCCGGCAGGATCGCCGAAAAACTCGGGGAAGCAGACGAGAAGAAACTCGCTCAGAGAAGCCTGATCATCAAACTGATCGCGGCTGCGCTGGCTCTTGTTTTATATCTGGTGACTTTTTTATCGTAAGCAAGGAGTGAAAACCGATGTCAGAAACATCATTTGAAATGGAAAAAACCTATAATCCGCAGAGCATTGAAGCGGAAACCTATCAGCGCTGGGAAAGTTCCGGATCCTTTACCGCGCACCGTGATCCTGATAAAAAACCTTTCACCATCGTGATGCCGCCGCCCAATATCACAGGCCAGCTTCATATGGGCCATGCGATGGACAACACGCTACAGGACGCCCTGGTGCGCTATCACCGGATGAAAGGGGACGCGACCCTCTGGCTGCCGGGCACGGACCACGCCTCCATCGCGACGGAAGTGAAGATCGTGGATAAGCTCCGCGCGGAAGGACTGACCAAGAAGCAGCTGGGCCGGGAAGGCTTCCTTAAACGCGCGTGGGAGTGGAAAAAAGAATACGGCGGGACGATTACCCGGCAACTGCGCAGCATGGGTTCATCCTGCGACTGGTCCAGAGAGCGCTTTACCATGGACGAAGGCTGTTCTCGCGCCGTGCGCGAGGTCTTTGTCCGCCTGTATGAAAAGCAGCTGATTTACCGAGGCAACCGCCTGATCAACTGGTGCCCCTGCTGCCATACTTCCCTGTCCGACGCGGAAGTGGAATACGCGGAAAAAGAAGGCAATTTCTGGCATCTGCTCTATCCGGTCAAAGAAACCGGGGAGATGCTGGAGCTGGCCACGACCCGTCCGGAAACGATGCTGGGCGATACCGCTGTTGCCATCAATCCGGAGGATCCGCGGTATGCCCATCTGCATGGCTGCCACGTGATTCTCCCGCTTCTGAACAAAGAGATACCGATCGTATTGGATGAGCACGCTGACATGACCAAAGGCACCGGCGTCGTCAAAATCACGCCCGCGCATGACCCGAATGACTTTGAGGTCGGGCAGCGGCACGGTCTGCCGATCGTCCGCGTCTTTACCTATGACGGACGGATGACCGGAGCGGAAGACAAAAAGGCGTCCGACGAGCTGTTTGCTTCCGGAAAGAATACGGTCAATGAGCCTCACGTGCTGGACTGCGGCAAATACGCCGGTATGACGACCCTGGACGCCAGGAAGGCGATTGTGGCCGATCTGGAGCGGGGCGGATACTTAAAGAGCGTGGAGCCTCTGAGCCACGAGGTGGGCACCTGCTACCGCTGCCATACGGTAGTCGAGCCGATGGTTTCGAGGCAGTGGTTCGTGAAAATGGCTCCGCTGGCAAAGCCTGCCATCGAGTGCGTCCGGAACGGGGAAACTGAGTTCGTACCGGACCGCTTCTCAAAACACTATATGAACTGGATGGAAAACATCCGCGACTGGTGCATCAGCCGCCAGCTCTGGTGGGGACACCGCATTCCGGCCTGGTACTGCGAACGCTGCGGCGAAACGATTGTCACCAGAGAAGATCCGAAATGCTGCCCCAAATGCGGCTGTGAGGACATTCATCAGGACGAGGATGTGCTGGACACCTGGTTCTCTTCCGCCCTGTGGCCGTTTTCAACGCTTGGCTGGCCTGACCGGACCGAAGATCTTGCTTATTTCTATCCGACGGATATCCTGGTGACCGGGTACGATATTATCTTCTTCTGGGTTGCGCGTATGATTTTCAGCGGCATCGAGCAGATGGGCAAGACGCCCTTTAAAAAGGTTGTCATCCATGGCCTGGTGCGGGACTCTCTGGGCAGGAAGATGTCCAAATCCCTCGGCAACGGGGTGGATCCGCTGGAGGTCATCAGGGAGTACGGGGCAGACGCGCTGCGTTTTTCCCTGGTGCTCGGCATCAGTCCGGGCAATGACACCCGTTATTCGACCGAGAAGGTGGAGATGGCCCGGAATTTCGCCAATAAAGTGTGGAACGCTTCCCGCTTTGTGCTGATGAACATGGACGGCGCCGAACCACTGGAAGGCAAAAAGCTGGAACTGGCTGATCAGTGGATCCTGACCCGTTATATGGACGCTGTGCGCCAGGTGACAGAAAATATGGAAGAGGCTGATTTCGGGCTTGCGTCGCAGAAGCTGTATGATTTCATCTGGAGTGAATTCTGCGACTGGTATATCGAGCTGGCCAAAGGCGGTCTGCTCGGAGACGACCCGGAAAGAAAGAAAGCGGTTCAGGCCGTGCTGCTGAAGGTTCTGAGCGGACTGCTTCAGCTGCTTCACCCCTTTATGCCGTTCCTGACTGAAGAGGTTTACAGGCATCTTCCCGGCCATACCGAAGATTCCTGCATGCTGTCCGACTGGCCTTCTTATGAAGAACGCTATGTTTTCCCGGCGGAAAGCGAAAAGATGGAAGGGATCATGGAGATGGTCCGCGTGATCCGGAACCAGCGCGCGGAGCTCAACGTTCAGCCGGGCCACAGGGCGCGCCTGATGGTCCGCCCCGCCGAAGGATGGAAAGATGCCCTGTCCGGTGCTGAAGTTTGCTTCAAACGCCTGGCAGGCGTTTCCCAGATGGAGATCATGGGGACGGAAAACACAGTGGAAGGCAAGGTGGTCAGCGCAGTCTGCCCGGCAGGCGAGCTGTTCATCCCCCTGGGAGATCTGGTGGATCTTGAACAGGAGAAGAAACGCCTGATCAAGGAAAAAGAAAACATGGAAAAAGAAATCGCCCGTTCGGAAGGAAAGCTGAACAACCCGGGCTTTGTCGGGAAAGCGCCGGCGGCTCTGGTGGAAAGTGAAAAAACCAAGCTGGAAAACAACCGGCAGATGCTCCTCTCACTGACCAAACGTATTCAGGATCTTGATTGACATGGTTTCATTTTTTCATGAACCCGTGCTTCTGTCGGAAGTGCTGGACTGCCTTCGTCCCGCCCGGGGACAGGTTTTCGCGGACGGTACCCTGGGCGGCGGCGGGCACAGCGAGGCCATCCTGAAAAGGATGGGGGAAGGGACGCTGTACGGTATAGACCGGGACGAAGCGGCAATTGCCGCGGCGTCTGAAAGACTGAAGGAGTATCCGGGGTTTCACGCTCTCCATGGGAATTTTCACGATGTCAGAGAGCTTCTGCCGGAGGACATCCAGCTGGACGGCGGTTTGCTGGATCTTGGCGTATCATCATACCAGCTGGACTGCCCGGAAAGAGGCTTTTCCTATCACGAAGATGCTCCGCTGGATATGCGTATGGATCCTTCCCGGGGAATGACCGCCGCGGAGTATCTGAATACCGTCAGCCGGGAAGAATTTACGCGTATCCTTTATGAATACGGAGATGAGCGCTGGGCGGCGCGCATTGCCCAGAAACTGATCGAACAGCGGGAACGCTCACCGCTATCAACCACGTTTGATCTGGTCCGTGTGGTGGATGCCGCTATTCCAAAGGCCGTCAGGCAGAAAGACGAAGGACACCCGGCCCGCCGTACTTTTCAGGCAGTCCGTATCCGGATCAATGACGAACTGGCACCGCTTTCGCAGGCGCTGGAGGACTGGGTTTCCATGCTCAGGCCGGGCGGAAGGCTGTGTGTGCTGACATTTCATTCTATTGAGGACAGGCTGGTCAAGCAGACTTTCCGGCGCATGCAGAATCCATGTACCTGTCCCCCGAAAGCGCCGGTCTGCGTCTGCGGTAAAAAGCCGGTCGCCAAAGTGCTGTACGGCGGAGCAGTCAAACCCTCAGCGGAAGAAATTGCCCGGAACAGCCGAGCCCACAGCGCGCTGATGAGGGCGGTTGAAAAGCTTTGAACTGTGCGGAGGAGAAAACATGCTGTATGTGGTGGGGACACCCATCGGAAACCTGGGCGATATGAGTCCTCGGGCTGTAGAAACGCTTCGGCAGGTGGCGCTGATCGCTGCGGAAGATACACGGGTCACCAGAAAGCTGACAGCGCATTTTGACATTCATACGCCGCTGACCAGCTGCCATGAACATAACGAAAAAGAAAAAGCCTCGCAGATCGTCCGGAAAATGCTGGAGGAAGGAATCGACGTTGCGCTGGTGACTGACGCAGGTACGCCGGGTATATCTGATCCTGGCACTTACCTGGTCCATGAATGCGCCGAAAACGGGATTCCTGTCTGTGCCGTACCCGGGCCGACCGCCATGGCTTCCGCCGTATCCGTCAGCGGGTTTGATCTGAACGAGTTCACTTTTTACGGATTTCTCCCAAGGGAAAAAGGAGCGTTGGCAGAGAAACTGCTGGCGATGGCAGGCACCCGGGGCGCTGTGATCCATGAATCCCCTCACCGCGTCATCCGGCTGATGGAGACGATCGCGGAGGTGCTTCCGGATGCGATCGTTTCCGCTTCCTGTGATCTGACGAAGCTGCATGAGCAGACAATCCGCGGCAATGTCCGGGATGTGCTTGAAATCCTGCGCGCCAACGAAAAAACGGACAAAGGGGAATACTGTCTGGTTCTGGATCTGCGGATGACCCAAAAGACGAAAGAAAACAAACCCGCTCCGATGACGCCGGAACTGGCCATTTTGGCGGGAATGATGGAGGGCAGGGACCTCCGGCAGGCAAGGAAAGATCTGATTCAGACAGGCGTCCGTAAAAATGCGGCATATGCCGCTTCATTGAAGGTGCAGGAATTTCTGAATTCATACAGGGAAGAACCGGAAGAATAACAAAGGCAGGTGAATCTGTTCCCGGAAGAAATGGCATTATTCAGGCTGCAGAACGCTGCTATAAACAAAAGTTGCTGTCAAATCAAAAAATTCCCCAAAAGAACAGAAAAAAGAATTCAAAATAATCGAAAAGTACTTGAAAATGAAATAACGGTGTGTTAAAATGACTGTGTTGTTTCGTATGAAGCAGCTTATTGCGGTGTAATGGAATGTATAGCCGCAAGAATTGGCAGGGACAGAACAGAAAAAACTGGGATGCCTTGCCGGTGGTCGCTTTGAAACCTGAAGTGGGCGACCACAGATGGGTTTCAAAGCTTCATACAAACGCGAATAATAAGCCTGTACAAGGCAAAAAAGGAGAGGTTTCCCATGAAAAAGGTAGTTGCGTTGTTCCTGTCTGCTGTCATGCTGCTTTCTGCCGCCGCTTTCGCTGAAAACAAGAGTGTTACTCCCGGTATCTCCGTTATCTCCGTGGATCCGGAAGATGCCGTGGTCACGATCGATAACGGCAGCGATCTTTCCAAGGCGATCGCTGAAGCGATTAACGAAGTCGGCATGAACGAGGCTTTCAGCGCTGTTGATGTCATTGAGAATCCCGAAGATTACAACTTCCTGGCTCTGGCTGAGATTTCCTTTGACAATGCCGAAAATGGTCTGGTGATGGTTCTGTCCGTGCCCGGCGTCAAGGCTGATGACGAAGTCGTCGTCCTGCTGGGTGTTATTGTGGAATCCAACGTGAAGTGGACTCCCCTGGAAGTCGTTTCCGTTGAAGAAGGTGTTGTGACTGTTGCCGTGACCGCTGAACAGGCTGCTTCTGTCCAGAATGGTTCCGCTGTGATCGCTGTTCTGACGAAGTAATTTCAATCGTCTAGCCGGGGGCCTTCTGCTTTATGTAGGGACCCCCGGCAATTCATGTTAAGGGTTTTATGCCTCGAAAGGAGCGCAGACATTCATGTCCGAAACAAAAACGGCGCAGAAGACGGTTGCTGGTTCGACTTCCGTTGTTTCAACTGCTATCCGTCCCCAGACGAAGGATGGAGAGATTGAAATCGACCTTGGCGAACTGTTTTTGCGTCTTCTGGATAAGTGGTATATTGTCGTTGCCGCTGCTTTGGTCGGGACCATCATCAGCGGCGTGTGGACATATTTTTTTGTGACTCCCATGTATGAGGCTACGACCAAGCTGTATATTCTGAATTCTTCCAATTCAGCGATCAATCTGTCGGATCTGCAGATCGGCAGTCAGCTTGCTACGGACTACACTTATGTTTTTCAGAACTGGCACGTTCATGAAAAAGTAATTGAAGAACTTGGGCTTCCTTATACATATAAGGATATGGACGGAATGATCCGTGTCAGCAATCCATCCGGCACTAGACTTCTCAATATCACGGTTTCCAGCCCGGATCCCGCTGAGGCACAGCTTGTCGCGAATACCTATGCGAAAGTCGGCAGGGAATTCATTTCTGCCGTGATGAAAACGGAAGAGCCGACGATCTTCCAGGAAGCGAGGAGGCCTACCAGGGCCAGTTCTCCTTCCAAAACCAGAAATCTGATCATCGGGTTTATGATCGGTGCCCTGATTGCCTGCGCCATCATTGTCATTGATTTTATTCTGGATGACAAGGTGCGCACGTCAGACGATGTCACAAAGCTGCTCGGTCTTCCGACGCTTGGCGTTGTCACGATGCAGAACGGTATGAACGCCGATAATAACAGGAACTATAAAGGAGCGAAAAAATGAAGCAGGTCCTGATTCGCCAGAAGGACACGCTGGATTATTCAGGTAAGGAAGCTTTGAACAGCATTGCGACCAACCTGACTTTTGTCGGCCGTCAGATGAATAAGTTCCTGCTTACCAGCTGTGCCGCAAGTGAAGGAAAATCGTCCCTGACCATGGAACTGATGCTGAACCTGGCACAGCGCGGCAACAGCGTCGTCATGGTTGATGCCGATTTGCGCGCTTCTTTTACCATGTCCAGGCTGAAGTTTGATACCGAGGGCGCTGTAAACGGGCTGGTTCATTATCTTGCCGGTTACTGTGAACTGGAAGATGTCATTTATCAGACAGACATCGAAGGAGCGTACCTGATCCCAATCGGCGATACGGTTGCGAATCCCCTTCCGCTGCTGGATTCTCAGGACTTTACAGAAATGCTGGAGATTCTTGGGAAAAAGTTTGATTATGTTCTGGTGGATGCCCCGCCGATCGGCGTTGTGATCGATGCCGCTGTCGTTGCCAAAAACTGTGACGGCGCTGTCTTTGTCATTGAGTACGGAAAGCGTTCCAAACGGGAAGTTGCGGAAGCGGTGTCCCAGCTGGAACAGTCCGGATGCCCGGTCATCGGCTGCGTTATCAACATGGTTACGGTTAAATCCCTGGCAGAAAAAAGTTATTATAAAAAGTATTACGGCAATCACTACGAAAAATATTATCACGGGTATTCTCAAACAAGCGAATCCTCCGACGACATCAAAAAACGCCGGCATAAATAAACGAAACGGTTTCCGCTGCCAGCTGGATGGCAGCTTTTTTTACATCAAACAGCTTTTTTGTGCAGTATTTCTTTTTTCACAGAGAGGATCACATGCCAGACAAAACCATTGCTCTATATGATCAGGATGCATATCTGGACTGTTTTTCTGCTGTCGTTCTTTCATGTGATCAGGGTGCGGAAAACGGCAGGTACCGTGTTATCCTGGATCAAACCTGTTTCTTTCCTGAGCAGGGGGGCCAATCGGCGGATACCGGATGGATCAATGACGATGTGCGGGTGCTCGACGCAAAAATCCGGGATGGAGTCATTGAACATCTGACAGATCAGCCTTTGCCTGTCGGTGCTTCTGTCAGGGGCAAAATCGATTTTGAACGCCGTTTTGATTTTATGCAGCATCATACCGGCGAACATATTTTTTCCGGTCTTGTATTCAATACGTATGGATTTCATAATGTCGGGTTTCATCTGAGTGAAAGAACTGTTTCCATGGATTATGACGGCTGCCTCTCCGCAGATCAGGTCCGTGATATCGAATGGAAAGCGAATCAGATCATCTGGCGCAATGTCCCGGTCCTGGTCTCCTGGCCTGATGATGAGGCACTGAAAAACGCTGTTTTCAGGAGCAAGAAAGAGATTTCGGGAAGACTTCGCCTCGTGACCATTCCGGATGTGGATGTATGCGCCTGCTGTGCTCCGCATGTTCAAAGAACCGGGGAAATCGGTCAGCTTCGCGTCGTCAGCGCGATCCGGTATAAAGGCGGAACCAGGCTGCAGATTCTTTGCGGCGGGAGAGCGTTGATTGCAGCCAACCAGGATTCGGAACGGCTTTCCGCTGCCTGCCAGCTGCTTTCCTGTTCCGGCGATCATCTTCATGATCAGATTTCAGCGCTGCTGGACAGTGAGAAGGAAACGTCAAGGATCCTGGAGGAGACTAGAGCAGAAGAACTGATGAAACGTGTGAAACATACGCAGCCGGATCAACCCCACGTTGTCTTATCCGCCGGGCAGATTCAGGAGAAAACTGCCAGCGCTGCTGCGGACCTGCTTTTGCAGTCTCATTCAGGAATTTGCGGGATCATCTTTGAGGACGGGAAAAACCGACGTGTTGTGCTGGTCAGTAAAAATGTCCCTCTCCGCGCGGTGGCGCAGAAGCTCAGAAGCACCGGTGAATTCAAAGGAGGCGGAGATGACGGGTGCATCCGCGGGATGACGGCAATGGATAATGTCCGTTTGGAAGAGTGGCTGATCCGCTGCTCCGCTTCACAATAATCGGCCGAAAAGGTTTATACTGGAAAGAAGGCACTGGCATGCTTGAATCAATTTCTGTCAATGTGCAGGCTGATAAAAATGTGATGGCCGTCGGACGGTTCCCCAAGGGGGAAAAGGGACTTTTGTGCTGGACCGGGAGTTCCCTCGTCATTCACGCCAGACTCAGGGAATGGTCGGCTGCCATCGAAGCGGACTGGGCTGAGAATACGCCGTATATGGGGATTCTGGCAGACGGCGTTCCGGTAGCCCGTTTTGCTTTGAGAAAAGGAAAGCACCAATACACCCTGCTGACCGGAATGGATGAAACGGCTGAACATGAGCTGACGCTTTTCCGCGATACCCAGCCGATGTCAGGAGAAGACGGGCTGATGGTCCGCGTAAGCGAAATGACAGTTGCCGGAGAACTGATGCCTGTCCGGGAGAAGCCGCTGATCGAGGTGATCGGGGACAGCCTGACCACCGGAGAGGGCACGGTCGGACCCCGGAACGGGATGGAATGGCGGAGTGTGTGGATCAGCGGAATGCATTCCTGGGCTCAGGCCATGTGTCTTGAACTGGACGCCTGGGGGGAATGGGTGTCTCAGAGCGGCTGGGGAGTTTATACCGGCTGGGACAATGATCCGTCATCCGTCCTTTCCCGGATTTATGAGTCGGCCGCTGCGCATTCCCCGTATTCCGGGATCCGACACGATTTTGACAGTCATCCCGTAAAGGCGGTTGTCATTAACCTGGGCACCAACGACAGCAACGCCCTGAAAAATCTTCCTGAAAAAGACCGGCCGGAAAGGCTGGGACAGATCAAAGAAGCAGCCGTTTCTCTGCTAAGGCAGATTCACTGCTGCCGTCCCGGTACGCCCGTGCTGTTTACCTATGGGATGTGCGGCCATGATCTGACAGAATGCCTGCGTTCCGCTGTTCAGGAAGATGCCGAAACCGCAGGTTCCGCGGCGGTGTTTATGGAACTTCCCGCCTGCAGCGGGGAAGAACTCGGCAGCCGGGGGCATCCCGGCGTGGCGTTTCAGCGGCAATGCGGCAGGCTGATCGCCGATAAGCTCCGGCAGATGAAGGTTTTTTAACTCTTTTTGCAAATGCCCGCTGTTTGTGTTATACTGAAAATGCCGCGGCATGGGGGAAGGGTCCCGCATCCCGCGAAGCGTTATGAACGAAAAAAGGAGATTGTTATTTGAGTACATCCCGTTTTGCTTTGTTTGTGGACCTGGAAAACTGCGGAGCCAAAGTGGCTACGCTGAACAGTGTCCTGGAAAAGGTCAAAATCCGCGGAGATATTCTGCTTGGAAAAGTTTACGGTTATACGGATCAGTACGGAGATCTGAAAGAAATCCTGCTGAGCAATACGTTTTCAGTTGTTCCGTCCCTGCGCTACGGTATCAGCCAGAAGAACAACGCCGATATCCTGCTGGTGATTGATGCCCTTGAGGTGGCGTATACCAATCCGCTGATTGACAGTTTCTGCATCGTATCCGGGGACAGCGATTATACCCCTCTGGTGGGCAGACTCAAATCGATGGGCAAATTTGTCCTGGGCATCAGCCGCAGCGAGGTAGCCAGCTCGATCTTTATCAACGCCTGCAACGAGTTCCAGTTCCTGGAATCTGTGAAATCGACAAGCCGCGTCAGCCGGAATAAAAAGAAGAGCGCAGGCTCTGACGAACCGCTGGATCTGGCCGCTTTGGGCAAACTGGTGGAATCTATTCTGTCTGAGCAGGCGGATGAGGGGGAAATGTACGCCAGCGAACTGAAAGGCGTCCTGCTTCGCCTGCAGCCTGACTTCAATGAAAAAACGTACGGCTGCGCTACCTTCGGAAAGCTTCTGCACAAGCTGGCGCAGGAAGAAAAAGTGATTTCCGTCAAGTCGGATAATTTCAATGTCCTGGTTTCTCTGAATCAGGAGGAAGCGCTGCCTTCCGGCAGGAACGAGAACCAGCTGAACCAGAACAACTGGCAGCAGGCTTTCGCAGAGCAGCTTCAGCATTATAAGGACGACGGCTTTGAGCGCATCAATCCCTCCATCCTCAAAGAAGATATTCAGGCTTCCTATCCGGACTTCCAGGAGCGGGCGATCGGTTTCAAGCGATTCTCGGACGTGCTGAAAGAACTGCAGAAAAACGGCATCCTGAAGCTGGAAAGCGACGATCAGAAAAACCTTCTGATCCGGATGCTGTGACAGGAGGGGAAAGCGATATGCAGCCGGTATACTCTGTCGTGGTTCCCTGCTACAATGAAGAAGCGGTCATCCGGGAGACGCACAGAAGGCTTACGGATGTTATGCGCGGGATGGGGGATGCGTATGAGATCCTCTATGTCAATGACGGGTCACGGGACAAGACGTTTCAGATCCTGAAAGAAATCGCGGAATCGGACCCTTCTGCCAAGGTCATCTCCTTTGCCAGAAACCGCGGACACCAGATCGCCGTCTCGGCGGGGCTTGATTACGCATCCGGCGAGGCGGTCGTGATCATTGACGCTGATCTTCAGGATCCTCCGGAATTGATTCCCCAGATGGCTGAATACTGGAAAAGCGGTTCACAGGTGGTTTACGGCCAGCGGCTCCACCGGGCCGGTGAAAGCCGCTTCAAGCTGATGACAGCGGAGATTTATTATAAAATCATCAACCGCCTGACCGAAGGACTGATCCCCCGGGATACAGGGGATTTCCGTCTGGTGGACAGGAAAGTCGCCGATGTGGTCAGGAATATGCCGGAACATTCCAGATTTCTTCGCGGTATGTTCTCTTGGGTCGGTTTCAGGCAAACGCCCCTGCCATACGACCGCGCCGCCAGATTCGCCGGCGAAACGCATTATCCCCTCAAAAAGATGATCCGTCTGGCGCTGGACGGGATTGTCGGTTTTTCGATCAAGCCTCTGAAAATCGCTTTTTATACCGGCATGATCTGGGCATTTTTCGGATTTCTCACCGCCTTCGTCCTGCTGATCCTGCTTTGCTTCGGCATGGCCGGCGGCTTGTGGTGGCTGGCTTCCCTGTGTATGGTATTGACCGGCAATATCCTGATTTGCCTTGGCATCGCCGGGGAGTACATCGGCAGAACCTTTGAAGACGCCAGGAACCGGCCGCTTTATATCGTTGCGTCCACCTGCAATCTGGATGACCGCGGGCAGATGAGGAAATAGCAGTATGGATATATTTGACGGACTGACTATGATTGGCGGGCTCTGCCTGTTCCTGTTCGGCATGAACATCATGAGCGGGGCCCTGAAACAGAAAGCCGGGAAACAGCTGGACAATCTCCTGCACAAAATGACGGCCAACCGCATGACAGGCATTCTGATCGGCCTGGTTGCCACGGCTGTTCTGCAGTCTTCCAGCGCTACGAGTGTTCTGACCATATCTTTTGTCAACTCAGGAATCATGACGCTCCGCCAGGCGGTCGGTGTGATGATGGGCGCCAACGTGGGCGCCACCGCTACCAACTGGCTTCTGTCCTTAAGCGGGATCGGCAGCGGCAATCTGATCCTGACCATGCTGAAGCCGTCCAGTTTTACACCCATTCTGGCGCTGATCGGCGTCATTTTCTATCTGTTTGACAAAAACCAGAAGCATAAGGGAATCGGGTTGATTCTGCTGGGCTTTGCCACCCTGATGTACGGCATGGAGATCATGAGCGGAGCCGTGGAAAACCTGCGGGAGGACGAAAACTTCCACCAGATTTTTACCCTTTTCCAGAACCCGGTACTGGGTCTGCTGGCCGGTATCCTGCTGACGATGATCATACAGTCCTCGGCGGCAAGCATCGGTATCCTGCAGGCGTTGAGTTCCGCCGGCCAGATCAGCTTTTCCGCTGCTGTTCCCCTGATCATGGGCGCCAATATCGGTACGTGCATAACTGCGGTTCTGTCGGCGATCGGCGCTTCCAGGGACGGGAAACGGACGGCGGCTGTCCATGTAAGCTTCAATGTGATCGGCACCGCGGTGTTCCTGATCATCTACCTGATCATTCAGACTCTTTTCCATCCGGCCTTGTTTTCGGGTTCTGTCAACCCCGTCTCCATCGCCGTCATCAATACGGTTTTCAAAATTCTGTGCCTGCTGCTCTTCCTGCCGTTCCCCAATTTCCTGGAGAACCTTTCTGCCCGCCTGATTCGTGAAAAAGAGCAAGAAAACACAGGGATTCAGCTGGATGAACGCCTGCTCTCAACGCCTGCGCTGGCTGTTCAGCGCTGCGATCAGCTGACCCATGAAATGGCTGAACTGGCGATTTCCAGCGCGCAGGACGCCCTGATGACCCTGAGCGGATGCAGCGGCGAGATGGCTGCTTCCATCCGCCAGCGGGAAGACAAGACAGACAGTTATGAAGATGCGCTCGGCTCCTATCTGATCAAAGTCAGCGCTGCCCGCATCAGTGAGCGGGACGGCCGGCGCGCGACATCCATGCTCAAAATGATCAGTGATCTGGAGCGCATTTCGGACTATTCCGTCAGTATTCTGGCTTCCGGCGAAGAGATGCGGGAGAAGGAGCTGTCTTTCTCCGATCAGGCCAGCGAAGAAATCCATACCATCCTGATGGCGACCAATGAAATTCTGAGCATTACCCAGACGGCTTACGACCGCCAGGATGTAACCATCGCCGCAAAGGTGGAACCGCTGGCCAGGGTCATCGACAATCTGAAGGATCAGCTCCGCAACAGCCATATCCTCAGGATGCAGAGCGGCGCGTGCTCCATCGAAGCAGGTTTTGTCTGGAATGACCTGCTGACCAGCCTGGAACGCGTAGCAGGGCACTGCTCCAATGTCGCCGGCTGTATCATCGACGCTGAACGGTACAGCCTGAGCCTGCACGAAACACTCCGGAACATCCGCAGGGATTCTCCTGCCTTCCGGGAACAGTTCAATGCATACACCCGGAAATACCGGGTCAAAGGATCAACAGAAAGCTGATATCTCCACGAAAAAACACCGTCTGCTTCATGCCGGCGGTGTTTTTCGTTTGAGTTCTTATCCTGGATTTAATCCCTGTCTGTCCGGACTTTCTGCTGAGCCGGCTTTGGCTCAAGCGCGCTCTGATACAGGGTCAGATAAACCTCGGCGGAATGATCCCAGCTGTAATCGCCTTCCATGCCGCGCTTCTGCAGCATGGCCCAGACATCCTTGCGGTTCTCATAGAAGAAGAGCGCCCGACGGATGGTAAAGAGCATATCATGCGCGTTGTAATTGAAGAAAGTGAACCCGTTTCCGGCCCCGTTCGATTCATTGTAGGAAAGAACGGTATCCCGGAGGCCTCCGGTTTCCCGGACGACCGGTATCGTGCCGTAGCGCAGCGCCAGCATCTGGCTCAGCCCGCAGGGTTCAAACTGGCTCGGCATCAGGAAAATATCGGCGCCGGCGTAGATCCGGTGAGAGAGCTGGATGTCCATCTGGAAGCGGGCGGCGACCCTGCCGGGATATTCCTGTTCCGCCCAGGAGAAGAGATTGAAGTATTTTGCGTCGCCCATTCCGAGCACAACCAGCTGGATTTTTTCCTGCATCAGCTCGCCGATGATATAGTCGACCAGGTCAAGCCCTTTCTGATTGCTGAGCCGTCCGACCATGCCGATGATCGGAACGTCCGGATCAATGTCCAGCCCCAGCTGTTCCTGAAGCGCGCGCTTGTTGAGGGCTTTCCCGGCCATCTCATCCGCCGTATAGTGCGCGATGATCTGACTGTCAGTCGCCGGATTGTAATCGTCCATATCGATCCCGTTCAGCACGCCGCTCAGATGATCGCGCCTGGCGCGCAGAAGCCCGTCCAGCCGCTCGCCGTAATACGCTGTCTGGATTTCTTCGGCGTAAGAGGGGCTGACGGTGGTCACTTCATCGGCGTATACGATGCCGGCCTTCATACAGTTGGCCGCTCCATAATGTTCCAGCTTATCGGCGGTAAACAGACTGTCGCCCAGACCGAAAATGTCCTTGAACTGGTCAATGCCGAAAATTCCCTGATACTGCAGGTTATGGATCGTGAAAACAGTGCGGATGCCGGTATAGTCGGTCAGATGCGCGTACTGAATTTTGAGCAGGGCGGGAATCATGCCGGTCTGCCAGTCGTGGCAGTGAATGATGTCGGGGATAAAGTGAAGCAGCGGCAGGGCGTTCAGGACGCCCCTGCAGAAAAAGCCGAAGCGCTCGTATTCGTCGCCGCCCATGCCGTAGATGTAATTGCGGTCGAAATAATATTTGTTGTCAATAAAGTACCAGGTAACCCCGTTCATCTCCAGGGACTCAATGCCGCAGTACTGCCTGCGCCAGCCTAGCTCCACCTCAAAATCAACGACATGCCTCATCCTGGATACATAAGTGTCCGGAATCGTGCCGTACAGCGGCAGAATCACCCGCACGTCGTGGCCTTTTTTGGCGAGCACCGGAGCAAGCGCTCCGACGACATCGGCCAGCCCGCCTGTTTTGACGAAAGGAACGCATTCGCTGGCGGCAAAGAGGATATTCATAAGCCAATAATCTCCTTTTATGATTTTGGTATTCCATACAGATCATGTTTCAGGAAAAGCCGGGAGCGCAGGTCAAGATACCTTCTGAAAGCAAGGCAAAGCATGTAAAACCCGGTCATTCTTTTCCCTCTGTTTACAAGAATATCATGAAAAACCGATTTTGTCAATCCGATGAAAAAGCAAATACAACAGGAAGACAAAGCGCGGAAAAAAGACAGCCGGAAGCAAAGGGGATGTATTGCCATGCCATGTGGGCCAAAAACAAAAACTGAACAAATGTGGTTTTATTAAGAGCAACAGATGAGAACCGATAACGCAAAAATTAACAATTGAAAAACAGCATACCGCCTTGAATTTATAAAACTTTTGGGATATAATAAGTCAAACTTCTCCAAATGCCTGAGTACTTCGATTCATTCTGATGGTTTGTCTTCCGGCTGATTCCCATCTGTCTCTTTGCAGCGTAAGCTGTTTGAGAAAATAGCGGCTTTAGCCGCGCAAAAAAAAGGAGGAACCCCGTTATGAAAAAGGTGCTTGCTCTGGTTCTGGCTGCGATGTTGCTGCTTGGCTGCGTCGGTGGTATCGCCAGCGCTGAGGAAGGCAAAATCAAGCTGGTCGTCTGGTCTTTCACCAACGAGCTGCAGGGCATGATCGAAAAGTACTATCTGCCCAACCATCCGGAACTGGAGATCGAATTCCAGATCTATCCCACGGACGGCGCTGCCTACGAAACAAAGGTTGACAACCTGCTGGGTGTTCCGGAAGCCGCTGTCAGCGCGGAAGCGCCTGACATCTTCACTCTGGAAGCTGCTTTCGTCAAGCACTATGTCGAAATGGACTGGACTGGCGACCTGAAGAGCATCGGCTTCACCGACGAAGAACTCTCCACCGCTTTCCCGGTCATGGCCCAGATCGGCCAGAACGCTGCCGGCGTCCAGAAGGGCCTGTCCTGGCAGTCCACCCCCGGCGTCCTCATGTATCGTGCTTCCCTGGCTGAAAAGTATCTGGGCGTTACTTCCCCCGAAGAATTCCAGGAGAAGGTCTCTGACTGGGATACCTTCCTCGAAACCGCTCAGGAACTGAAGGAAAAGTCTGAAGGTGCCTGCAAGATGATCACCGGTTCCGGCGACGTCTGGAACGCCTATCAGTATCAGCGCAGCGAACCCTGGGTTGTCGACGGCAAGCTGGTCATCGACGACGAACTGCTGGACTACGAAGAACTGTGCAAAGCCCTGTACGAAGACGACCTGACCCAGAAGGGCGGCGCCTGGTCTGAGATTTGGTTTGCCGGTATGCGCGGCGACAACGAGACCCTGTGCTACTTCCTGCCCACCTGGGGCCTGCACTACACCCTGAAGCCCAACTGCGTTGCCGGCTGGGATGCTGCCAACCCCGACAGCGAAGAGAACATCAAGAACGCTACCGAAAACGGCACCTACGGCGACTGGCGCATCGTGGATGGCCCTGTGGCTTACAGCTGGGGCGGCACCTGGATGGGCATCAACGCCGCGAAGGCCGCTGCTGCGGACGACGCCAAGAAGGCCGCTATGCATGACCTGATCTACTTCTTCTCCCTGAATGAGGACTGGCTGGTGCAGTATGCTGCTGACAGCGGCGACTTCGTCGGCTCTGCCAAGGCTGTGGAGACCATCCTCGCCAACGGCGGCACCCCGAACCCCTTCCTGGGCGGCCAGGACCACTATTCCATCTTCGCTTCTGCCGCCAAGCTGGCCAACGGTTCTCTGATGAGCCAGTATGACAGCACCATCAACACCCTGTGGACCGACAACGTGACCACGCCTTATGAGCGCGGCGAAGTCGATCTCGATACCGCTCTGGCGAACTTCAAGGCTGCAGTTGCTGCCGCCATCACCACCATCACCGTGGAGTGATCGGCTGTACCCGGTTGACTTGGTTACTGTGAAGTAACCTCGCGGGGCTGTCTCTTGCCTGACGGCGGGGGCAGCCCCGTTTCCTGTCCTGCCTGGACGAGGCATGAGGAGTGGGAAGGAGGAACATCCTTCCCGCCTTCTCAGTCCTCATTCCTTGCGAAAAGCGCAGGGATGTGAAGATACTTAAACGCAAAAGGGGTGGATGTATGCAAGCAGCCTCCGGGAAGAAGGGCAAATCGGTCAGTTACAGCCATTGGGGCTATATCTTTATTGCGCCTTTCTTCATCACCTTTCTGATCTTCCAGCTGTACCCGATCTTCTTCACCTTCCGCACGTCCCTGACCGACGCGGTCGGCTGGGAAAAGGTGCTGAACAACAGCATCATCGGCTTTGATAACTTCCGCCAGCTGTTTGACCCGAACAGTCTGGTTTACTCAAAGTTTTGGGGCGCACTGGGCAACACGATCATCATCTGGTTTTTCAACTTCGTGCCCCAGCTGGGTCTGGCGCTGATCCTGGCCTCCTGGTTTACCGACAGCCGGATGCGGCTCAAGGCCCAGGGCTTCTTCAAGGTCACCATCTTCATGCCCAACATCATCACCGCGGCCACCATCGGTATGCTGTTCATGAGCTTCTTTGCGTATCCTGTGGGCCCGGTCAATACCTTCATCCAGACGGCCGGTCTGTCCAACATGCCTGTAGAGTATTTCCGCTCGGTGGCATGGAGCCGCGGTCTGATCTCTTTCATTCAGTGGTGGATGTGGTGCGGCAATACGATGATCATCATGATCGCCGGCATTTCCGGTATCAACCCCTCCCTGTTTGAAGCTGCGCTGGTGGACGGCTGCTCCTCCCGCCAGACCTTCTGGAAGATCACCCTGCCGCTGATCAAGCCCATCCTGGTTTACAACCTGACGACCTCCCTGGTTGGCGGTCTGACCATGTTCGATATCCCGCACATGATGACCCAGGGCAACCCGAATGAGACCACCAACACGGTCGCCCGTTTTATCTATACCCAAGGCTTCACCGGCAGCCGCAACTTCAACATGGCTTCCGCCGCGTCTGTGGTTCTGTTCGGCATCATCATCATCGGTTCCCTGCTGATCCGCTACATCCTGAATGAGCATGAACCCAAGCCTCAGAAGGCTGCACGGAAGGGGGCGGCGAATGTATGAAAAAGACCCGCAAGATCATTGTGATCGTGTTCCTGTGCATCGCCATCATTGGTCTGTTCATGCCCATCGCCACCTTCCACGACAATTCCTCCGCCTCCATTGCGGCTGATATCGAAAAACAGGAAGGCAAAGTCAAGAGCGCGGCTGACCAGCTGCAGCGCTGGATCGACGGCGGCAAAAAGTCAGAAGCCGACATCCAGAAGCAGCGCGACAAGGTCAAGAAAGAACAGGACAAGCTGGACGCCCTGATCGCAGAGCAGACTGCGGCAAGCGCCAACAGCGCCAGCGGCCTTTCCTACGCGCTCCTGCCCGGCAAGCTCCCCGCCGAGCTTGAAATCGACATGCAGGTGGTCAACCAGTTCAAAATTTACGACTGGAACTTCCCTGTGTACTATGCCTGCATCTGGGCAGCCCTGGCTCTGTTCATCGTTTCTATTGGCCTGGTCATCCTGGCCGGCAATAAGGATGCCAGCAAGCTGTATACCCTGGCATCATTTACCCAGCTGTTCGGCATCATTCTGGCCTGCTACAGCATCCTCCGCCTGGCCGCCTTCCCCATCAAGCTTCCTTACGGGAATGCGTCCCTACATCTGCCTGTTGTGCTGATGGTTGTGGCCGGCTCGATCATTTCCTTCGCAGCCCATGTGCAGGGCGTGCACAACTCCAAGCGGAGCATGATCTATGTGTTCTGCTCCTGTCTGAGCGCGTTGGCCATTGTTCCGTTCTGGATTATGATCGTCAACGCGACCCGTTCCAGCCAGGCCATCCAGCAGGGGGTAAGCCTGATCCCGGGCAACTATCTGCAGTATAACTGGAACGTGCTGTCCAGCAAGAACTTCGACGTATCGATCGGCTTTAAGAACAGCGCGATCATCGCCTTCGGGTCGACCATTCTGAGCGTGTATTTCTCCGCCATGACGGCTTACGGCTTCAAGGTGTACCAGTTCAAAGGCAGCAAGTTTCTTTACGCCGTAGTCCTGGCCATCATCATGATCCCCGGCCAGGTCACCGGCACCGGTTTCTTCATGTTCATGTATCAGCTGCACTGGGTCAACAACCGCCTGGCGCTGATCATTCCCGCCATTGCCGCCGCGTCCACGGTATTCTTCTTCCGCCAGTACCTGGAGGCTAACCTTCAGATCTCTTTGGTCGAAGCTGCACGAATCGACGGCTGCGGAGAGTTCAGGACCTTCAACCGCATCATCCTGCCGATCATGGTGCCGGCGATGGCGACCATGGGCATCATGGCGGTCATCGGAAGCTGGAACAACTACCTGACGCCGTTGATGCTGTTCACAGATCCTGGCCTCAAGACCCTGCCTATGATGGTGCAGGAGCTGCGCGGCGATATCTACCGTACAGAGTACGGCTCCATCTATTTAGGCCTGACGCTCACGGCACTGCCGCTGATCATCGTGTATTTTGTGTTCAGCAAGTACATCATCGCCGGCGTCGCGCTGGGCGGTGTCAAGGAGTAAACCATTACCATTTCATTAGCGATTCGGGCTGTCTGTCAGGCAGCCCGTTTTTCATACGACGGAATACATGAAACATCGAAAGAATCTAAAGAAAGTGTAAATCCGCTGATTGCCTGTTTGACAGAAATCAGCCAAAATAGTATAATGAAAACAGGCAAAGCTGATTGCTGAATGAACAAAAACATCAGATAGAAGCCGTTCCGGACGGCGGTATGAAAGGGGTTTCGATATGTCTCAGGAACAGAAACTGAAAATTCTGGAAACAGACCCGATGCTCACAGCTTTTGAGGGCGATCTGAATGCGCGGATGGACCGGTATCAGAACGCGCTGAACCGGCTGCTGAAGCCAGGCCAGACCCTTTCGGAGTTCGCGGAAGGCGCAATGTATTTCGGCTTTCACCGGACGGAAAAAGGCTGGGTCTACCGGGAATGGGCGCCAGCTGCCAAAGCCCTGCACCTGATCGGTGATTTTAACGGATGGAACCGGGAAAGCCACCCGCTCAGGCGCCTGGATAACGGTAACTGGGAAATTGAGCTGGAAGGGAAAGACGCTCTGCTACACCGTTCCCTCGTCAAGGTACAGGTGACCAGCGACCGCGGCGTCGAGGACCGGATTCCGCTTTATGCGACTTATGTCGTACAGAACGATCAGACCAAAGCCTTCGATGCGGCTGTCTGGGCGCCGGACAAGCCCTTTGTCTGGACGGACAAGGATTTTCATCCGGCTCAGAATGTACCGCCGCTGATTTATGAGGCCCATGTCGGGATGGCGACAGAAGAGGAGCGGGTCGGCACGTATGCTGAGTTTACCCGTGATATTCTGCCGCGCATCAAAGAAGACGGATATAACACGGTACAGCTGATGGCCATCATGGAACACCCGTATTACGGGTCATTTGGCTATCAGGTCAGCAATTTTTTCGCAGCGTCTTCCCGCTACGGAACGCCGGATGAGCTGAAAGCGCTGATCAACCGGGCGCATGAGCTCGGGCTGTCGGTGCTGCTGGATATCGTGCATTCCCACGCCGTCAAGAATACGGCGGAAGGCATTGCCGGTTTCGACGGCACGGACGGACAGTTCTTCAAGGAAGGCCCTGCAGGATTCCATCCGGCCTGGGATTCCCGCATCTTTGATTACGGGAAAACCGGCGTAATTCATTACCTGCTTTCCAACGTACGCTTCTGGCTGGAAGAATACCACTTCGACGGGTTCCGTTTTGACGGTGTGACCAGCATGCTGTATCATGATCACGGCCTGGGTTCGGCGTTCATGAATTATTCCATGTATTTTTCCATGAACACCGATGTGGATGCCGTTACCTATCTCCAGCTCGCCATGAATCTGGCCAAAGAAATCAAACCGGAGTCTTATTGCATTGCGGAAGATATGAGCGGCATGCCCGGCATGTGCCGTCCCGTCGCGGAAGGCGGGATCGGGTTTGATGCCCGTCTGGGCATGGGCCTGCCGGATTACTGGATCAAGACCATCAAGGAAAAACCTTTCGGTCAGTGGGATATCGGACGGATTTTTTATGAAATGGTCAGCCACCGACCGGGAGAAAAAACAATCGCTTATGCGGAGAGCCACGATCAGGCCCTGGTCGGTGACAAGACGATCATGTTCCGTCTGGCGGATAAAGAGATGTACTGGGGTATGTCCAAGCTTGGAGAAAACATGGTCGTTTCACAGGCAGAAGCCCTGCATAAGATGATCAGGCTGGTCACCGCGACCGCAGGCGGCGATGGGTATCTGAATTTCATGGGCAACGAATTCGGCCATCCGGAATGGATCGATTTCCCGCGGGAAGGGAACGGCTGGAGCTATGCCAAAGCGAGAAGACTCTGGTCTCTTTCTGAGCGGGAAGACCTTCGCTATATAGACCTTGGTCGGTTTGATAAAGCGATGATTTCCCTGATCCGAAAATATGACCTGCTGAGCGAGCCTTATGTGATGGGCCTGCTCCAGCATGAAGAGCACCAGATTCTGATCTACGAACGGAAGGGCTGTGTATTCGCTTTCAATTTCCATCCTTCCTTGAGCCAGCAGGCCCAGTTTGTTCCTGTGCCTGAAACGGGCGATTACAAAGTGATTCTCAGTTCTGACGACAGGCAGTACGGCGGATTCGACAATATTTCCGACGATGCCGTCTATACTTCCTGCCGGCAGGCAGAAGGCCAGGGATTCTATATCTATCTGCCGGCTCAGACGGCTGTTGTTCTGCGCAGAACGGACCGCATCTGAATTCGCTGTTGACGAAAGCAGGGGAAAGATGGTAATATTGGTCAGGGAAAAGACATGTTTTTTTCCTGCAGGAGGTTCGCGTCATGATGATTTCAACGCGCGGAAAATATGCTTTGCGCGTGATGGCTTATCTGGCCAGAATGGATCAGGAGAAATATATACCGCTCAAAGAAATTACCGAATCCGAGGAGATCTCCCAGAAGTATCTGGAAGGGATCATGGGTACGCTTTCCAAAGCCGGACTGGTGGAAAGCGCCCATGGGAAAGGCGGCGGCTACCGCCTTTCCCGGCCTCCGGAAGACTACCGGATCGGTGAGATTCTCCGGCTTACGGAAGGATCCCTGTCTCCTGTTTCCTGCCTGGAAGGAGAAATGAAACCCTGCCCGAACGCCTCCCGCTGTTCTGCGCTGCCGGTCTGGCGCAAGCTGGACAGCCTGATCAACAATTATCTGGACGGGATATATCTGTCTGATCTGATCGACGGCAGCGGAGGAGACAATTATGTCATCTGATCATCCGCTGATTGACAGGAGCTTTGGAGGAGGTTTATGAAGCAAAAGGGAATGATCCTGCTTCTGACTTTTTTACTGGTATGTTTGCCTGCTGCAGCAGCCCGGGGGGAAGCCGGGCTTGCTTTTTCCATTTCGGACATTGTTATCACGCCAGGAGAGAACGTTTCGGTTTATTATGATCTCCCCAAAGACGGCGTAATGACAATAGCCCTGATGAATGATCAGAATGAGATCGTGCTTGTACTGATGAACGCGCATCAGGAAACAGCCGGGTTCCATGAAGCTGTATGGAACGGGATGGGCGCTGACGGTGCGCCGGTGCGGGAAGGCAGCTATACCCTTCGCCTGACGCTGGATGAATCCCATGTGGATATGGCCGTCCTGATCGGGGCGCCAGCCCGCCAGGGCTGGACATTCGACAGCCCTGCTGCGACAGAACCCCCGCAGGAAACATTGGTGCTGAGTCCTTCCGCTGCTCCTTCGCCGACAGCGGAGCCTGCGCATGCGGCGGAACCGACGACGATTACGCCGGCTGTCCGCTCTGCTCACATGCCGGATCATGATCCCAGGGGCTGCTACTGGTGCACGCCGATGAATATTGAGGATGAAGAAGCCGTCTGGGCCATGCTGACAGCGCCGATTTATACGGTTTCCGAAAATCAGCGTTCTCAGGTGATTATCCGGGAAGAACCGGATGACAAGTCCGCCGGGCTCGGCGTGGTCACCGGCTCTTCGATGGGTCTTCATGTGCTTGGCTTTACCCAGGACGGCTGGGCGCTGGTGGAATGCTATTCGGCCTCTTTTCATGATTCCCGTGTAAAAGCGTGGAACGAATTTGTCACCGGCTATGTCAGGAAGGACCAGCTGGTCCGGAAAACGCCTGATCAGCGCTATGGGATTGTCATTGACAAGCTGACGCAGACCCTTTATCTGTTCAAAGACGGCCATCTGTTTTCAAAACTGGCTGTCTCCACCGGTCTGTACAACAGCAGCCAGCCTTACAATGAAACGCGTTCCGGCGAATTCCTGCTGGTTTCCAAAGTGGGTCATTTCCAGTCTGACGCCATGATCTGCCGTTTCGCCCTGCGTTTTGACTCGGGGGATCTTCTGCACGAGGTGCCCCATGTGCTGAATGCAGACGGCGGGCGGAATTATAAGGCGACCGAATACAAGCTTGGCACACGCGCGAGCCACGGGTGTATCCGGGTGCAGCGCCTGAAAAATCCCGAAGGCGTCAACATGATGTGGATTTACAACAATGTTTCCGTGGATGACAGCCATGGAACCAAGCTGGTGATCTGGGAGGATTTCGCGGGACGCTTTATCCCGTTCCCTGCTGACGATACGGAGCTTTTCTATAATGCAACAAATGGGGCCAATTATCATACCGTTGCGGACTGCCCCGGGGTCAAAGAACAGTACCGGCCGCTGACCGCTTTTCTTTACGGGGAGCTGGATCAGGGGAAGTTTGCGAAGCTGACGCCGTGTCCGTACTGCAATCCGCCGCTCCGCAAAGGGGAGATTGAGAAGATCAATGCGGCGCATGAAACAGCGTCCCCCGGCATGGTGTCGGATTATCATCAGAAATAATTGTTTCCGGACACTGGAAACTGGTTTTTTACGAAAGTGTTGAGTTATAATACATCGGTAACAAGGGTATAGAAAAACAGAGAGTCAAGTGATAAAGTAATGTCGCCAAACAAAAACCATCACAGAAAGGACTCTCTGCCATGGATAAGATAGCACAAGACAGCCAGTATCGTCAACGGATGATGGCATATTCAGAGCATCACGGAGTAGAAGAAACAGCAAACCGATATCATGTATGCCGGAAAACAGTATGGAAATGGTCAAAAAGATGGGACGGAACAGCGAAGAGTCTGGAAGAGAAAAGCCGAAGGCCAAAGAGCAGTCCGCGGAAACAGAAGCCATGGGAAATAGAACTGGTAAAACGGATGCGGAAGAAATACGGGGAGGACCTGCTGCTGGGATATCAAAAAGCACGCGAGAAGGGATATAAGCGGAGCTA
>JBGUJG010000058.1:0-28990 GCA_045113695.1 Christensenellales bacterium | reverse complement strand
CCTTTGACTGAAATCCGCAGCGGCGACATGTGCGTCGCGAGGACGAAATCGCGCAGCGATTTCATCCTTGCGGTGTTTCCGCCCGGGGTTCACAGCGCCAGGAAAACAGGCCAGTGGCCTGTTTTCAGCGAGAACGGGCCGGCAGGCCCTGGAAAACGTAAGGGCGACAGGAAACACCGTTGGGGGGTTCCGTAGGGGGGCGCAAGACCCCCATGCGGTAACTGTTCAGTCCATGACTGAACAGTTACCGGCATTCTTTTCATTTGCCTTTTGACCGCTTTGGTGTATAATGATGAAAAATCCCCGGCCGGACGACCTGCCGCGGAAAAAGGAGACAGGAACATGATCGCACTGAACGGACGAAGCGTGACGATACTGGACGGCGAACTCAGGCGGCGGGAGGCCGACAACCGGGCGTATATGCTCCGGCTGTCCCGGGAAAACCTGATGCGCAACTACCTGCTGGAAGCAGGGCTCTGGACCGCGCCTTTCCAGCCGGAAGGCATCCATGCCGGGTGGGAATCCGCCGTGTGCCAGCTGCGGGGGCATTTTACCGGCCATTACCTGAGCGCCGCGGCGATGATATACGCCGCCACCGGCGACCCGGAGATCAAGGGCCGGGCGGACGCCATGGTGGACGACCTGGCCCGCTGCCAGCGCGAGCACGGGGACGGCTGGGCCGGTTCCATACCGGAACAGTACCTTTTCTGGATCGCCCGGGGCAAGCAGGTCTGGGCCCCCCATTACACCGTACACAAAACGCTGATGGGCCTGGTGGATATGGCAAAGCTCGCTGGCAGCAAACAGGCTTTGGAGATCGCCGACGCCTGGGGCGCCTGGTTCGACAAATGGACCAGACCCTTTTCCCGCGAACAGATGGACAACATCCTGGACGTGGAAACCGGCGGCATGCTGGAAGTGTGGGCGGACCTGCTGGCCCTGACCGGCAAGGCCCGCTACCGCCGGCTGATCGAGCGGTATACCCGCTCCCGCCTGTTTGACCCGCTGCTCTCCGGCGGAGATCCTCTGACCAACATGCACGCCAACACCACCATCCCGGAGGTTCTGGGCGCGGCCCGCGTCTATGAGGTGACGGGCGAAGCGCGCTTCCTCCGGATCGCGGAGGCATACTGGCGCTGCGCGGTGACCGAGCGCGGAGCATACGCCACCGGCGGACAGACCGACGGCGAGATCTGGACCCCGAAGGGGGACGTCAGCAAACGCCTGGGCCGGAAAAACCAGGAGCACTGCACGGTATACAACATGATGCGCCTGGCGGATTTCCTCTTCCGCCAGACGAAGGACCCGGCGTACGCCGACTATATCGAGAAAAACCTCTACAACGGCATCATGGCCCAGGGCTATTACCGGTATCGGGGCACTAACGGCTATGTCCCCCGGCACCCAACGTCCGGGCTGATCGCCTATTTCATGCCGATGCGGGGCGGGGACCATAAGGGCTGGGGCACGGAAACCACCGACTTTTTCTGCTGCCACGGCACCCTGGTGCAGGCGAACGCCGCCCACAACAAATACATTTATTATCAGGACGGGGAGGACGTATACGTCTGCCAGTTCTTTGACAGCGACGCGGAGATCGAAATCGGCGGGCAGAAGGTTCTCCTCCGCCAGCGGATCGACCGGCAGAACGGCTCCTTCCATATGAGCAGCGACTCCGCCGCCGCCCAGACCATCGGCAAAGTGCCCGCCCTGGTGGCCCATCACCCGGAGACCCTGCGGATCCGCTTTTCAGTCGAAACAAAAGAGCCGGTGAATCTCCGGCTCCATGTGCGCTTCCCCTCCTGGGCCGGCGGGAAAGAGACCTGCTTTATCTCTCCGGACCGGGACACCTGGCAGGCAGGTGACAGCTGGACCGTCGACCTGCCCATCAGCGTCCATTGCGAGCCGCTCACCGGAGACGAAACACGGGCCGCCTTCCTGTACGGCCCGAAGGTCCTGGCCGGCCTGACGGACTGCGAGCAGACCCTGCACACAGACCCCGCCCATCCGGAGCGTGCCCTTGCGCGGGACAACGAGCGCGAATGGGGCAATTGGACAGAGGAATTCATCACCGTCACGGAGGAAAAAGCCATCCGCTTTATTCCCCTTTATGACGTCGGGTACGAAAATTACGCCGTCTATTTCCGCATCAGGCCGGGCCTGACGGACTAAGCGCAGAAACATCAGCGGTCAGCCGCCCGTTTTCCGGGCGGCTGACCGCTTCTGTCTGCAGGCGGAAACCGTCTTATTTCAGGTATTTGGCGTAGATGAAGCCGATCTCCCCGTCCACGATCACGTGGGCCCATTGGGATGTAAAGCCCATCAGGATGACCTGGGTGCCCTTGGACAGAGAACCCAGGGATTTTGATTTGGTGGACATGCCGGCGCGGAGATTCACCTGGGAGGTGGTGGTCAGGACCGGCATGGCGGACGCCACATACCCGGTGGAAATATAGACCGAATCCATATAGCCGGTCAGGGAGCCGATCTGCACCTTGATCCAGCCCGAACCCAGGAATTCCAGCGGCGTCACCTGGACGCCGTTATAGTATTTGCCCTTGGAGCCGGAGGTGGTCGACGGGGAGGAACGGAGGTTCAGGCGGTCCCTGGGGTTGGGATTGTTGACCACGAAGCTGGTAGGAGCCAGCGGCCAGTCCGCCACGCTGTGAACGCCGGTAGGGCCGTTCCAGGAGAAAGTATCCGGGATCGGCGACGGATTGTAGACAGACGCCGCGTAAGCCGTGGGCAGGAAGCCCGTCATGCCGCTGATAATCACATGCAGCCAGCCGTTGCTGTAGCCCATCACCGTGACCGGCGTCCCGTTCTGAAACTGGCCGACCGGGCGGGCGGACTGCGTGGGCATTTCAAGCAGGGTGGTGATGCTGCTGTTCGGGTTGTACAGATACATCAGCGGCATCGCGCTGCGGGGATATTCATACTCAGGGCCGAATTCCAGGTAGACAGCCTTCATATAGCCGGAAATCGTCCCGATGGTCACAAAGGCCCAGCCGATCTCCTCTTCCACATAATGGACGATGACGCGCGTGCCGTTAAAGTACTTGCCGAGCGACTCGGACATTTCATCCGGCTCGTCACGCAGGTTCAGATGATCATTGGGGTTGGGATTGAACACCGCAGCGTTATAATAAGGATCATCCACCGTCCATTCGCCGGTCCCGTAAGACACCGGCGGCGTCCAGTAATAAGAGGGATCCGGATAGGAATAGCCCGGATCATATCCGGTTTCCGGCACGACGTCCAGATAATCGCCCGGATTGTAGTAAATGATATCGTCCTGAACGGAAACGGACGTATGGCCGGACGAGGCGGAAGGATCCGCCCACAGATATTTCGTCTCCATGAAGCCGGTCTTTTCTTTGACGATGATCTGGCACCATCCGTCGCAGTAGCCCAGCAGCAGGGCAGGGACCCCTTTGGCGTAGGACGCAAGCGTTTTGGCCTTGCTGTCCGGTTCGGTCCTGAGCGGAGCGGTCGGCACGGTCACGCTGCGTCCGATCACCGGATCCCCCGGATTGATCACCAGCTGGGGAATCAGCGATTTGGGTACGCTTTCCCGGTCAAAAGCCAGGTCGGCGTTCCGCATGAAGCCTTCCATCGTCCCCAGCCGGACGTGCGTCCAGCCATCCTCGCCGGCGCTGACGATCTCCATCTGCACCCCGTCGTAATAGACAAACAGGATATCGCCGGCCGTATCCGGGTCGCGGTACAGGCACGCCGTGCCCGTTCCGTCCGCGCTTCTCACCACCGCGGCGCCTTCCCGGAAAGGTTCCGGCCAGTCGGCCGTCCGGTAGCTGCCGGAGGGCCCTTTCCAGCCGGAGATATCCTGCGCCCCGGCAGGGGTTTCAAAGCCCCGGACGCAGCCCAGCACCAGCAGCAGGGCTGTCAGCAAAGCAAGCCTGCGTTTCATCATCCTTCATCCCTTCCTCTCGGAATCGTTGTACTTTGCCGGAAGAAACTTTTTACTCATAGTAATAGACGTATCAGCGGGCGGTTTTGTTTCATGCAGAAGGAAAAAAACGGTTTTTAACTGCAGAAAACAAGGGATTTACCCCGACGAAGCCGGTCAGTCTGCCCGCTGTCCGGTTTCTTTACGCGCCGATCAGCCCCAGGGCGATCAGCGCCTTTTCGATCCCGTCCTCCTCCATCGAAGCGGTGACCAGGTCGGCCTCCTTTTTCAGGGCCTCCGTCCCGTTGCCCATGCAGACGCCCGTGCCCGCGGCGCGGATCATGTCCAGGTCGTTCGCACTGTCCCCGAAGGCGACGGCGTCCTTTGGGTCCGCCCCCAGGGCACGGCAGGCTTCCGTCAGGCCGGTGCCCTTGTTGACCCCGGGCGGGACCAGCTCGGCCAGCCAGGGCTCGTGGATCACGAAATCAAAGGTTCCCCCCAGGACTTCCCGGAGCCGGTCCATCTCCGCCGCCCCTTCCCGGGCAATGACGGTCAGCTTCGAAATGTCGTCCCATTCCGCCCACCGGGCGGACAGGGGCTCCAGCACCTCCCCCAGCTCCCGGGCCAGCTTGTCATAGTAGGGCGGGATCGGGAAGCCTGCCCGGTCGATGCAGGTGGTGCGTACGCCTTCCAGCAGCGGGGTCCAGGACAGGGCCAGGGATGTCTCCACCGCCTTGAGTACGTCTTTGGGCTCAAGGACGTGATTGAATACGACCTTTCCGTCCAGTTCCAGCATCGTCCCCGCCCCGGAAACGATCCCGTCAAAGCCGATGGAAAGCAGATCCGGATGGCGGATGTAGGACCGGCTCCGCCCGCTGCAGATCAGGGCTGTGTGGCTGTTTGCCCGGAGCCGCCGGATCGCCGATACGGCACTTTCCGGGATGCGGTTTTCACGGTCCCACAGGGTCCCGTCAATGTCAAAAAAGCAGATTTTTCGGGTCATGCCGGAAACTCCGTTTCCCAATGCCCGTCGCCCTTCATACGCAGCTCTGCCCGGTAGAACATGGTGAGCGCATCGATCATGTACGGCAGGTCGTGCACGCCGGCCGTCTCCCAGGCGGAATGCATGGCCAGCTGGGCCAGGCCGATATCCACCGTGTTCAGCGACACATGGGTGTTCGACAGGCCGCCCAGCGTCGCCCCGCCGATGATGTCCGAGCGGTTCACAAAGCTCTGGACGGGCACATTTGCCGCCTTGCAGACCTCGCTGAACAGGGCGGCCGAAACGCCGTCGGTGGTGTATTTCTGGTTGGCGCTGTACTTGATGACCACGCCCCGGTTCATGAACACGCGGTTCTGGGCGTCGTACTTGTCCGGGTGGTTGGGATGCAGGGCCTGGGCGTTGTCGGCAGATGCCATGAAGCCGGCGGCCATCGCCGCCCGGGTCTCCCCCGCCCCCGCGCCGAGGGCTTCCCCGAGGCGCAGCAGGGTGTCCGCCAGAAGATTCGAGTCCGCCCCCTGCTTGGACAGGGAACCGACCTCTTCGTTGTCAAAGAGGGCGTATACGTTCAGATGGTCCTCTCCTTCCTCAGCGGACAGGAAGGCCTTGAGGCAGGTCCAGGCGCACTCCAGGTCGTCCAGGCGGCCGGCGGAAAGATATTCGTTCTTCGCGCCCCAGACGGTTCCCGGCATCCGGCTGTAGAGGAAGAGGTCGTGACCGGCCACGTCCTTTGCGTCCGCCCGGACGCCGGCGGCCAGCTCTGCCAGAAGGGCGCCTTCCTCCGCATCGTCCCCCCAGAGGGCCATCATGTCCTTCTGCACGTTGAAGGCGTAGCCGTCGTTGACGTTTCGGTTGAAATGGATGGCCAGGTTCGGGATCACGACGGCGTCGCGCTGAAGGTCGCACAGCCGGCTTTCAATACCGTGTTCCGTGCGGATCAGCAGCCGCCCGGCCACGGACAGCGGCCGGTCCAGCCAGGTGGACAGGATCGCCCCGCCGTATTTTTCCGCGTTCAGGCGGACATAGGGCCTGACCGCCCGGTCCTCCATCAGGGCCTTGAGCTTGAGGGCCGGGGAATCCACGTGAGAGGCCGTGATCCGGAACGGGGCCAGGCCTTTTGCCGGCACCCGGAAGGCGATCAGGGAACTCTGGTTGCGGGTCACGAAATACCGGCCGCCCGCCGTCAGCTTCCAGTCTTCGTGCTCGTTCAGGCCCGTATAGCCTGCCCTCAGCAGCTTCTGTTTCACTCCCTCCGCGGCATGGAAGGCCGTCGGGGACGCGGCGAGATAATCAAAGAAAGGCTGTACGTACTGGTTCATAGGTCCCTCCTCAGTCTGACGTCAGGAAGCCCAGCAGGATCAGCTTCCCGCCGGATCCGTCCGCCTGCCGGACGGTCACGGTGTGCTGCGCGGATTCATCCCCGGAAAAGACATCCGTCGCGGTGATGGCGTTGCCCCAGCCGTTCGGGAAACGACCGTCGATCGTGCCAACGCGCTGCCCGTCGATCAGGATGTCGTACCGGCCGGACTTTCCGTCCACCGTGCGCTGGTAGAGGATGCCCAGGTTCCGGAAGGTCAGGGTGACCGTCAGGCCGCCTTCGCCTTCCTGGTTGACCCAGCCGCGCTGGTAATGCCAGCAGGTGGCGCCCGTGCCGGTGGTAAAGGTGCCCTTGTCATCCGGGATCAGGTTGCCGCCGGAAAACAGCTTCGGGTTCTGATACTTGTCTTTGGTGAACGCCGCCGCGGCAAAGGGCTCCGGCTCTCCCAGGCTCTCCCTCCGGGCATACACCCCGTTCAGGTACCGCCAGAGGATTTCGCCGGTCAGCGCGTGGCCCAGGGCGGACGGATGCACCGTGTCCCCGGACAGGACCCTGGCAGGATATGTCCCGTCCTTCATTGCGGCCTTGATCACGCCGATATAGCTGACCATCGGCAGGCGGTAAGCGGCCCCGATCTGGGACTGGATGCCCTCCGCCGTGGCTCCGTTGGTCTGGCCCATGAACAGCAACAGGACGGCCGGTTTCGTTTCGCTCTCCAGGATCCGCCGCACCAGGCTGTCGTAGGAGCCGATGTACAGGGGCTTGGATCCGTCGTCGTTGACGGCGTATTCCACCAGCACCACGTCCGGCTTTTTGCTGGTCACGTCCATCCGCAGGCGGTGGACCCCCAGGTAGGAGTCCGTCCCGCCGATGCCGGCGTTGACGAAACTGACCTTCGCCTGCGGGAAACGGTCCGCCCACCAGCGGCGGAAGATCTCAGCGTAACCCAGTTTGAACGGTACTTCCCCGTCCTTCGACCCGTTGGACACCGTCCCTTCCGTGATCGACCCGCCGATCACGGCGACGGTGATGTCCTCCCCCCGCTCCGCTTTCCGCATCACGGCAGCCAGGGCCCTGTCGTCGCAGCTGTCCCAGGGGACGGCCTTCTGCCAGAGTTCTTCCGTCAGGTAATGGGTCAGCGCCGGCAGTTCATTGTCCGCCAGCGCGCTTCCGGGAATGCAGGCGGACAGGAGCACCGCCGCCGTCAGCAGAATCAAACACTTCATAGGGACCGTCCTTTCTGTTTTCCGGCCAAAATGCGACGGCATCGCATTTTGGCCGGAACATGGCAGAGACAGCAGGAGATTCAGATCATAACGGGAAGCTCACTGTCCGGGCATATTGCCCGGATCAGCCGTGAAGCAGAAGTCCGCAGTCTATCCGCTTCGCCCTTCACTCTCCGCTCCGGGAAAAACTCCTGCTTCCTGCCTCCTGCTTGTGAAGCTTCACCTCACGCCATCGAAACAAACTCATACCCCGCGCCTTCGACGGCCTTTTTGATCTCTTCCTCGGGGACGGGCTTGCTCATCTCGATCACGGCGCAGGCCTTTTCGTGGCTGGGGGCGGCGCTGGTCACGCCGTCGAGCGCCTCGAGGGCTTTCTTCACGTGCATTTCGCAGTGGGGGCACATCATGCCTTTGATCTGAGCGGTTTTCGTCATTTTGCTTTCCTCCTTGAGAATGGTTTGTATTTCTTCCACAGCCCGGGCGAAGGCCGCCGCGTCCACCGGATCCTGCTCCCGGTCGCGGGAAGGATCATGGATGCGCAGCAGATTCAGCCGGAGCGCGTTGGATACCACAAAGAAGCTGGACAGGCTCATGGCCGCGGCTCCGAACATGGGGCTCAGCTCCCAGCCGAACAGCGGGTAATACAGGCCTGCCGCCAGCGGGATGCCGATCACGTTGTAAAAGAAAGCCCAGAAGAGGTTCTGGCGGATGTTGCGCAGCACCGCCCGGCTCAGGCGGACGGCGGCCGGGACGTCGGACAGTCGGCTCTTCATCAGCACCACGTCCGCCGCGTCGACGGCAACGTCCGTTCCGGCCCCGATGGCGATGCCGATGTCCGCCCGGGTCAGGGCCGGGGCGTCGTTGATCCCGTCGCCGACCATCGCCAGGCTGCCCAGCTCTTTGAGCCTCCGCACGACGGCTTCTTTCCCGTCCGGCAGGACGCCGGCGATCACCGCGTCCACCCCGGCCTGTTTCCCGATGGCCCGGGCCGTGCGCTCGTTGTCCCCCGTCAGCATGACGACGCGGATGCCGAGGTTTCGGAGTTCCTCAATCGCCTTGGGACTATCCTCCCTGAGGACGTCCGCCACGGCGATCAGGCCGAGGAGGGTCTTTTCCCGGGCAAAGAGCAGCGGGGTTTTCCCTTCGGACGAAAGATCCGCAGCTTTCTGCCGGATCTCTTCCGGCACTTGCGCGACCGTCTCCGCGTAAGCCAGGCTGCCGCCGGTCAGCGTCCGCCCCTGCCCGTCCCGGCCGGTCAGGCCGCTGCCCGGCAGGGCGGCAAAGCCGGTCACCTCCCCGGCGCGGATGTTTTTTTCCCGGGCATAAGCCGTGACAGCCCGGGCCAGCGGGTGCTCGGAAAACGCCTCCAGCGATACGGCAGCGGACAGGAGCTCCGCCTCCGTCACACCGGGCGCGGGAATGAGGTCCGTCACCGCCGGCTCGCCCTTCGTGATCGTGCCGGTCTTGTCCAGGGCAATGATCCGGGTCTTTCCTGTCTGCTCCAGGGACACGGCGGTCTTAAAGAGGATGCCGTTTTTCGCCCCGACCCCGCTGCCGACCATGATGGCCACCGGGGTTGCCAGCCCCAGCGCGCAGGGACAGGAGATCACCAGCACCGCGATCGCCCGGGACAGGGCGAAGGAGAAAGGCTGGCCGGCGATCAGCCAGACGGCCAGCGTCACCAGGGCGATGCCGATGACCGTTGGCACGAACACGCCGGACACCCGGTCGGCGATCTTGGCGATCGGCGCTTTCGTCGCCGCGGCGTCCGATACCATGCGGATGATCTGGGACAGGGTGGTATCCGCCCCGACCCTCGTCGCCCGGCAGGTCAGATACCCGCTTTTGTTGATCGTGGCGGCGGAAACGGCGTCCCCTTCCGCCTTGTCGACGGGGATGCTTTCCCCCGTCAGGGCGCTCTCATCGACCGCCCCTTCCCCTTTGACGACCACTCCGTCCACCGGGACGCTCTCCCCGGGACGGACGGCAAACAGGTCCCCCGGCTGCACCTGGGAAACCGGCACCGTCACTTCCTGCCCGTCCCGAAGGAGCACGGCGGTCTTCGGGGCCAGGCGCATCAGGCCCTTGAGGGCGTCAGTCGTCCGGCCCTTGGCCCGTGCTTCCAGCATCTTGCCGACCGTGATCAGCGTCAGGATCATCGCGGCGGACTCAAAGTAGAAGGAATGCATGTCCTTCATGACCGCCGCCTCATCCCCGGAAAGGACGTGGGCGGTCATCCCGTAGAGCACCGCCGTGCTCCACACGAAAGAAGCCGCGGAACCCATCGCCACCAGGGTGTCCATGTTGGGGGCCCGGCGGGCGAGGCTCTTAAAGCCGCTGACAAAGAAGCGCTGGTTGATGATCATCACGATGGCGGCCAGCAGCAGCTGGGTCAGCCCCATCGCCACGTGGTTGTCCGCCATAAAGGCGGGCAGAGGAAAGCCCCACATCATATGCCCCATCGAGACATACATGAGGACCAGCAGGAAGCAGAGGGACGCGATCAGCCGCTTTCTGAGCTTCGGCGTCTCCCTGTCAACGAGGGCGCTTTCCGCTTCCGCCTGCTGCCGGGCGGGCTGGGCCTGTCCCTTGAGAGAGGCTCCGTAGCCGGCGTTTTCCACTGCGGTGATGATATCCTTGGCGGAAGCCGTCCCCTCCACCCCCATGGCGTTGGTGAGCAGGCTTACCGAGCAGGAGGTGACCCCGGGCACGGCGCTGACGGCCTTTTCCACCCGGGCGCTGCAGGCTGCGCAGCTCATGCCGGTGACGTTGTACTGTTCCATCCTGCCCGCCCCCTCACATCAGCCGGCCGAGGGTATCGGCCAGCTCGTCCAGCGTTTCATCCCGTCCCTCCCGGATGTCCCGGGCGACGCAGCCGTGCAGGTGGGCGCGGAGCAGCTCCCGGTCAAAGGCCTTGAGGGCGGCCAGCACCGCGGAGGTCTGCACCAGGATGTCGTTGCAGTAGGCGTCTTTTTCCAGCATGGCCTGAAGGCCCCGCACCTGTCCTTCAATGCGGTTCAGGCGATTGGCCAGGGTTTTTTTCTGTTCGTCCGTGCGGAATGTCTTCCGCTCACACGCGCAGGTTTCGGATGTTTTCATGACAGTTCCTCCCGAACAATACCCCTCCAGGGTATCCGTTCAGGAAGATTATATACCCTGTGGGGGTATATGTCAAGGCGGTAGAAAGGGAACAGGGATTAGGGATTAGGC
Organism: Christensenellales bacterium; assembly: GCA_045113695.1. Lineage (GTDB taxonomy): Bacteria > Bacillota > Clostridia > Christensenellales > Aristaeellaceae > UBA4246. Next base: position 18,329 of record JBGUJG010000058.1, on the reverse strand, counting down.
ACAGGCGCGCATGATAAACTGGCCAAGACCAGATCATTACGCATTACGCATTACGCATTCATCTGTGCCGCTCCCTGCTGCCCCCCCTCTTACGCCATCCCGTCCGTCATCTGTCTGCCGCCCAGGATGTGGAAGTGCAGGTGCTGGACGGACTGGCAGGCGTCCTTCCCGCAGTTGGACACCAGGCGGTAGCCGCTCTCCGCGATCCCCTCCCGCGCGGCGATCTGCGGCACGGCGCGGAGCACGGCGGCGATCTGCGCTTCTTCCAGGTTGAACACTTCGTTGAGCCCGCTCACATGGGCCTTGGGCACCAGCACGACATGGACCGGCGTCTGCGGGTTGATGTCCCGGAAGGCGTAGCACTTGTCATCCTCATAGACCTTGGAGGACGGGATCTCCCCGGCGATGATTTTGCAGAACAGGCAGTCAGACATTTTTCTTTACCTCTTTCCTTATTATTCAAAAGAATGCCTTTATAAACAAACAGATTAGCTGTTATGCCAGCGATACGCCCTACGGAAACCTGATTTTTCCGCTTCCTCTACTGTAAAAACAGCTTTCTCTCCAGGCTTTTTGAGAACAACTGAATCATATTGCTGATCCATAGGCAGATGATATATTTTTGTTTCACCAAATTCATCACGGCCAATATTGCATTTTATACGTGGAAAATCTATAAACGCAAATTGTTCAACATAAGTAACACCTAATTTTTTTGCAAATAATTTAGCCTCATTGGATAATTGGGTGCTGGTAATAAATACTGGTTTAACATTTTTCTTTGGATAATCATATTTATAACAAAGTGTTGTTCCATACAGCTGTGCAATATGTTTTTCATGAATTGTTTTTTCTGAACTCCAGTATTTACATTGAATTATTAAAGCAACATCATCTTTTGTTGCAATCAGATCTCTGCCCAAATCAGAAACACCTTCGAGAGAACCATTATATTGTACATGGTAGCCCTTCTTTTCATACTGATATCCAACCGACAATTCGTAATCCCGTCCAATTTGCCATTTGCTCTTTTTATGAGACTGAATATATCTATCCAACGCTAATTGATTTTTATCAGTTTCTGAAAGAGTTCGGTATTCTTCTGCCGATATATAGGCTAAAATAGGATCTTCATTACTCTCGGAATCATTATATTTAAATTCTAAATCTATTGAATCATCAAACTCAAGATAATCAGCTAAGTCTGGAAACAAATCCAAGAGATATTTTAGCTGATATTCATATTGCTTAGCTTCCGACAAGAGTTCTTTTGTTTCTGCACGTATCTCTTTTAGCTTGATTGCCTGATATGTGCGAGCATAATACTTACCTTTTTGAGCTGCAAGTTCAAGCTGTTGCAGATCATAAGTTAAGTAATCAGACATAAGTAAGGCTACATATGGAAAGGCTTCTTTTTTACTAGAAAAAATGTGTTTTAAGTCTTCTTGTTTTGATTGACAATAATTATCAAATGCTTCTGCTTTTAGCTGTGCATTGCTATATGCACTTTGGGTGGTTTGCAACTCTGTTTCTTTTTTCGAAAGTTGTTCACGCAATGAATTAACTGCTGATTGTTTCGATTCAAGATTATATTCCAGTGTGCTAATCTTATCTTTTAGTTTTTTGTTAAAAAACACAACGTATCATCACTTTCTATAAAGAATAGTACACATTATGCTTATCAATCCCGTTCTATGACTGCACCTGTGAATATTCCATCCTCTTTGTATTCAAGTAGTTTCACATCCGCAATTTCCCCCTGCACTCCTCCCGGCACCCGCACCTGCGCGTATTCCGGGGTATATCCCCGGGGAATGCCGTTTTCGTCACGGTCTTCCACGAGGACCGGGCGGACGCGGCCAAGCTGGGTCTGGGCCCAATCGGCTGCTGCCTTCCTGCCTTCGGCAATCAGGACGCGGGCGCGCTCCTCCCGGACGGCTTTCGGCACCTGGTGCGGCATCGACGCCGCCGGGGTGCCCTGGCGGGCGCTGTAGGGGAAGACGTGGATGCGGGCAAAGCCGATCATCCGGACGAAATCCATCGTCTGGGCGAACTCCTCTTCGGTCTCGCCGGGGAAGCCGGTGATCACGTCCGTGGTCAGGGCACAGCCGGGGAAGGCTTCCCGCAGGATATCCGCCGAGCGGGCAAACTCCGCGGCGGTGTAGCGGCGTCGCATCCGCTTCAGGACCGCGTCGTTGCCGGACTGGAGGGCCAGGTGAAACTGGGGGCAGATCTCCGGGATCTCCCGGAGGCTCCGGGCAAAGTCCTCCGTGGCGATCACCGGCTCCAGGGAGCCGAGGCGGAGCCGCTTCACCCCCGGGGCGCGGGCGGCCCGGATGCCGTCCAGCAGGGTCGTATTCTCCAGATCCCGCCCGTAGCTGGTCAGGTGGATGCCGGTCAGCACCAGCTCCCGAAAGCCGGCGTTGGCAAGCCGGATGGCCTCTGCGCGGATATTGGCCGGCTCGCGGGAACGGATGCCCCCGCGGACGGAGGGAATGATGCAGTAGGTGCAGTAGCGGTCGCAGCCCTCCTGGATCTTGATGACGGCGCGGGTGCGGTCCATATCGCCGGAAACGGTGAGGTTTTCAAAGGGGACGCGCAGGATGTCCTTCTGGACGGCCACGATCTGCCGGCCTTCCGCCCGGGCCTGGCGGAGCAGCTCCACCACCTCGCCCCGGCGGGACGCGCCGATGATCAGCCGCGCCCCGGTATCCAGCAGCTTTTCCCCGTCCCGCTGGGCCAGGCACCCGGCAATCACGATGTCCGCCTCCGGGTTGAGCCTCTGGGCGCGGCGGACGGCGTTCATGGACTTGCGGTCCCCCGTACCGGTGACGGTGCAGGTGTTGACAACGTAAACATCCGCCCTTTCCGTAAAAGGACGGATTTCGTACCCTGCCCGGACAAAGCATTCGAGCATGGCCTGGGTATCGTATTGGTTGACCTTGCAGCCAAGGGTGTGGAAAGCGGCAGTAGGCATAAATCCCTCTCGAAAGAAAAAAATGAGATGAGAGTTAGGAGTTAGGAATTAGGAATTAGGAGTTAGGAATTAGGAGTTGGAGTTGGAGTTGGTTTTTTTGATGGTTTTTGTGCAGGAGGACAGTATTCTGCGCAGTTCCTCTGCATCGGAGCGGATGCTTTTATATTGTACCTGTGTCAGATACTCTGTCTCAAATAACAAATCCAGCCAGTAAATTGTTTCAGATATTTCTTTCAATGCAATATACAGTTTTGAAAGAAAATCGCTTCGGCTGATTCCATAATTTGCCTCCGCAATGTTTGCGCCGACCGAAGTCCCTGAACGCAGCAACTGCTTGGAAAGAACATACTCCTTCTTTTCAATGTATAGATATTGGTAGAGCCTGACAATTCTGACTGCGAATCTTTTGCTTTTTTCACTGACCACACTCAAATATCATCACTCCTCAACCAATTTCAGCTCCTCACTCCTAATTCCTAACTCCTAACTGATTTCTGCCTTTCAGGCACAAACTTCTCAAAAATCTGTATCTCATACCGCCCTTTCAGCCTGTCCATGTCTTCCCGGCTCCGGACCGTCCAGGCGGCCAGGTGGGGGCGGAAGAGGCGGACCAGGCGGAGCGGGACGCTGTGGTCCGTTTCATGCTCGCAGGCCATGAAATCCGGCCGGCCCAGGGCGTTCCCGATCTGGCTGGCCAGCAGGCGCAGCAGCAGGGTTTTGGGCATTTTGGAGGGCTTCACCAGGCCGAAGGTCAGCTGGCCGCGGATGATGTCCGGCCGGTGCTTTTTATACCAGCGGACGGCGCGGGGGTCGAAGCTTTCGATGCAGTAAGAGCCCGCATAGCGGGACAGGCGTTCGTTCACCTGTTCGCACAGCAGGGTGATCCGCCTGTCCGTCTTGATCTCGATCACCAGGGGAACCTTTCCGTTCACGGTTTCCAGGAATTCGTCGAAGGTCGGGATCTTCTCGGCTGATCCGGCCAGGCGGAGCTGCCGGAGCTCGGCCAGCGTGCAGTCGGGCAGGTTCCGCCCGTCCCCGCACATCCGCTGAAGGCTGTCGTCGTGGAAGACGACCAGCTGATTGTCTTTCGTGATGTGGACGTCCGTCTCGATCCCGAACCCGGCATCGACCGCCGCCCGGAACGCCGGCAGGCTGTTTTCCGGCCGCTCTTCATTCCACAGCCCCCGGTGGGCGTACAGACCTTCCAGCCCGTTCAGCGGACGCCGGGGCACGCGGGGGGCGATCAGGAAGAGATACAAAACGCATAAAGCGATCAGAATCAGAAAAATGATCATATATAATCCCGCCAGATGATTACACCACTTCGGAATACTCGAAACTGTGACGATACATGTATTCCGGCGCACAATCGATTGCCCCCTGAAGCCAGGTGACAACACCGTGATCAATTTCGGGTTCAGAAAACACATTTTCATCACGGAGAGGCTCATATGCCGGACCTTCCAGCATCGTGGCGTCAAACAACCGTGTCTCACCATTGTTGAAACGAATCAGCAGCATTTTGTCTGGGAGAACCTTCACCTGCCGGACTTTGATTGGCTCTTTCGGTTCGCCTCCATAGACAATTCCGTTCATAATATACATATGTTTCCTCCACTTATTTCAGCGGTTGTATTTTTTCAAACGGAATATTTCTGACAGCCTGATTCCACGCCTGATACAGTTCATCTTCATGTATTGCCATCCATCCCGCAAGCATTCTATATTGCTTGACTGGGAGTTTTCCGTCCAATACCTCCCCATCCAAGGCAACGGATGCTTCATATTCGCCATAGTAAACATGGACATGCGGTTTATGGTGTTTATCCTGATCGTTAAAAATCATTTTGATAACCAAGCCGTAAAACCTGCATATTTCAGGCATACCATCGCCTCCGATCAATCATCCACATCCAGCGCTTCCAGCCCCTTTTTCGCTTCCGGCCTGGAATCGCCGTGGCGGACGAACAGCATCGTCACAAAGGAGCCAAGCACCATGATCATCGCGTACGGGAAGAGGGTGTGGTAGCCCACGTGCTCCAGCAGCCAGCCGGACAGGATCGGCGTGACCACCTGGGCGGCCATCGAAAAGGTGTAGTAAAAACCGGTGTATTTGCCCGTTTCCTCCCCCGTGGCCAGTTCCACCACCATCGGCAGGGAGTTCACGTTGATCGCCGCCCAGGCGACGCCCACCAGGGCGAAGAGCGGATAGATCGCCAGGCTCAGGGAATGGAAGAAGGTCACCAGCCCAAAGCAGGCGGCCAGCAGGATGACGCCGGCGATGATGGTCTTTTTCCGGCCGACTTTTGATGCCAGGATGCCGACCGGCCAGTAGCTCAGGATGGCGACGACCGTCGGCAGCATCTTGACGGTGGCGGCGCTGCCCTCGGTGGTCTGCCAGACCTCGATGGCATACTTGGAAAAGGCGGTCGTGACCGCGTTGTACCCCATGAACCACAGGGCGACCGAGCACAGGATCAGGATCAGCGAGCGGCGTACTTCCGGCCTGAGGCCCCCGGCCGCGCCCGGCTCAATGGCCTTTCTCGTCTCCTCCGTCTCGCCGTAGTGGATCTTTTCCATCTCGGCGGTCAGGGTATTCTCGCGGATCGTCAGGTACAGGGCGGCGATGCATCCGGCCATCAGCCCGGCGACGATCCAGTACAGATACCGGTAGTCGGACACGGCTTCGCCCGCGGCGTTCACGGACTTGACGACCGCGACCCGGATCAGGATCAGGGTGATCAGCCCGCCCAGAGCCCCCATCAGGTTGATGACGGCGTTGCCCTTGGAGCGCAGGGGCTTGGGCGTCACGTCCGGCATCAGGGCGACGGCGGGGCTGCGGTACACGCCCATCGCCAGCAGCAGAAGGCCTAAAAACACCAGGAACACAGGCAGCGGGAACCGGTCGATGACCACCGGCATCAGGGCGATCAGCACGACCGCCGCCGCCGTTCCGCCCAGGATGAACGGCATCCTGCGCCCGATCTTCGTGTTGCACTTATCGGACAGCGCCCCGAAAAACGGCAGCAGGAACAGGGCCAGCACGTTGTCCATCGCCATCACGACGCCCGCCCAGGTATCCCCCAGATGATAGGTATTTTTCAGCACCAGCGGCGTGGTAAAATCATACATCTCCCAGAACAGGCAGATGGACAGAAACGCGAGACCCACCAGAGTGGTGCGCTTGATGTTGAGCTTCATGGGTAATCCCCCTTTGAATCATATACCGCAAGTGGACGTTTCGTTTAGTGAGGAGTGAGGAGTGACCGCTCGCTTACGCTCACTTAGTGAGGAGTTGTCAACTCCTCACTCTTAACTCCTCATTCCTCACTCCGTTCCACCCTCGGCAATTCAATCCCGCACGCCTTCGCGCATTCCTCCAGCTTGTCCAGGGCCTCGGCGATTTGTTCTTCGTGGTGGCAGCTGGTGACGCAGTAGCGCAGCAAGGCGCGGCCCTTGGGGACGGCGGGGAAGACGGCGGGGGGCACAAAGACGCCCATTTTGCGGAGTTTGTTGGACAGGAGGAAAGCATCCTCGTCCCGGCCGACGATGACCGGGAAAATGGCGGTCTTGCCGGCGGAGCCGATGTCAAAATGATGGCGGTTGGCTTCCCGGGTGAAGCACTCGATGTTGCGGCGCAGGTCGCCCATGATGGAGGGATCCTGCTGCAGCAGTTCGATGGCTTTGAGGGAGGCGGCGGCCAAGGGCGGGCTCATGCCGACGGAGAAGACAAAGCCGGGCAGGGAGTAGCGGAGGTACTCGATCAGGGCTTTCTTGCCGGCCAGATATCCGCCGCAGGTGCCCAGGCCTTTGGACAGGGTGCCCATCTTGATGTCGATGTCGTCCGGCAGGAGGTGGAAATACTCGTCCACGCCGCCGCCGGTTTCGCCCAGGACGCAGGCGGAATGGGCCTCGTCCACCATCAGGAAGCAGCCGTATTCCTTCTTGAGGCGCACGTATTCGGGGATCGGGGCGATGTCCCCGTCCATCGAATAGACGCCTTCCACCACGATCAGAACCTTGGCGTATTGATCCCGGTGGGCCTTGAGCAGGGCTTCCAGGGAGTGGGTGTCGTTGTGCGGGAAAGGCAGGGCTTCGGCATCGGACAGGCGGACGCCCTCCATGATGGAGTTATGGTCGATCGCGTCGTAGAGGATCAGGTCCCCCTTGCCGCAGAAATTGCCGACGATGGTCACGTTGGTGGAGTGGCCGCCGACCAGGACCAGGGCGCTTTCGGCGTGCTTCCAGGCGGCCAGGGCGGCCTCCAGCTGCTTGTGCAGGGTTTTCTCACCCGCCAGCAGGCGGCTTCCGGAGGCGGAGGTGCCGTACAGGTCGATGGCGGCCTTGGCGGCCTCCATCGTCTCCTTCCGGCCGGACATGCCGGCGTAGTTGTAGGAGCCGAAGTTCAGCACCCGATGGCCTTCCATCAGGCTGGTGTCGGTCAGGGGGGAATCGTGGGCGACAAAATAGGGGTTGTCGTCCTCCTGTTCCATCAGGGCTTTCTGGCGCTGGGCAAAGGCCTTGTATTCCGGGGTGTCCTCAAAGCGGATGATCGGCGTCACCTGCGCGGAGGGCTTCTTTTCCTGCGTCTCGGCGATTTCGCCGCGGAGCAGGCGCTCGATCAGGCGGGCGGTGGTGTTGACGGACGTGCACTCCCCGTACAGGTCCTGGGGAATGATGACGCCGAAGACCTCTTCCGCCTTGACGGTCAGGGAGACCAGGCTCAGGCTGTCGCCTTTGAGGTCCTCGATAAAGGAGGCGTCCGGGCTGATGCTGTCCGCCGGCACCTGCAGGACCTCCGCGTACAGCTCGCGGACCTTGCCGGCGATTTCCCCGGCGTTCATGGTTTTGGGGGACTCCGCCCGTTTGGGCGCAGGCTTTCCTTTCCGTTCGACCGTGCGGGAGGGGATGGAGCCGTCCGCCAGGCCCTTTTTGAGGGCCGCGCGCTTGACCTTCATGCTGGAGGAAAGCGGCAGCGGCGCTTCGCTGACCACCACGCGGCTGACCTGCTTCATGGCGGGCAGGCGCTCGTTCAGATGGTTCACGGCATCCCAGATGTCCTGGTCGGACAGGCCGTCCGCCTCCTGCTGCAGGTGCAGCACGACGGTAATGTATTCATACGGTTTTTTCGGGTCGTCCGACATCGGCAGGCCGATCACCGTGTACTGATCCGCCTGGCGGGGCGGGACAAAGAGGGCCTCCAGCTCGTCCGGATAGACGTTTTCGCCAGACTCGTTGATGATCAGGTCCTTGGCGCGGCCGACGATGAACAGACGGCCGTCCTCCCCGACGCGCACCAGGTCGCCGGTTTCAAAGAAACCGTCTTCCGTCCGCACGGGCGGCAGCTCTTCGCCGTTTTCAAGACGGCCGGTATGCAGGGTGCTGCCGCGGATCAGCAGTTCGCCCACGCCGTTCCCGTCCGGCTCGCGGACGCTGTACTCGGCGCTGTCAAAGGGCATGCCGACGGACCCGGACAGGCGGATGTCCCAGGACATGCCGCTCTCGACCGAGGTCACGCCGGTTTCCGTCATGCCGAAGCCGCAGACCGTGTAATAGCCCAGGGCGTTGAACAGCTCCAGGTTGTCCCTCGGGGCGAAAGCGCCGCCGATGATCACGCAGCGCAGCTTCGTACCCAGCAGGGATTTGAGCATCGGCTCAAACAGCCTCGTTTCGGCCAGGGCGAGACCGCGCTCCGGGTTCTTTTTCTGCTCCGCGGCGGAGCGGGCCAGGGCCCGGGTCAGCTGGGCGCTCTGCTCGGTGCCGGCGGAAAGGTTCCGCCGGATGGCCGCGCACAGGTTGTTCAGCAGCAGCGGCACGGAGATCAGCATCGTGGGCTCGAAGCGCTGCGCCGTCGCCAGGATGGTCTGGGGGCTGCGGTCCCGCAGGTACACGTTCTCCCCGCCGATGAAGCTCATCCACAGCATGCAGACCATGAAGCCGAAGATGTGGTGGCAGGGCAGGAAGACAAGATTTCTCGTGTATTCGCCGTCGATGATGCGGCGGTTGGCCTTGTGCAGCAGCACGGAGTTGAGCAGCTGGCTGCACAGGGCTTTTTCATCATAGACAAAGATCCGGCTCGTCTGCGTCGTGCCGGAGGTGCACAGCGCCGTCTTCGTGCCGAAGGACGGCTCAAAGCCCTCCGCCGCGGGCGGGGCGGACATCAGCTCTTCCTTTGTCCACTGGTGCACGCCGGCCAGTCCGGGCTGCTTCACCGCGGCGATCACGCCCTGGGCGCCCGCCTGGCGCATCAGGTAGGCGGTCATCTCCGCCCCGTGCAGGGGGTCGAGCAGCAGGGCGTTGGCCCCGCTGGCGATGACGGCCCAGTAGAGGGTAAACCATTCCGGGCAGGTATCCAGCTGCAGGGCGATATAGCCGCCCGGCCGCACGCCGGCCTGGCGCAGCGCCTGAGCCGCGGCGTATACCCGTTCGCGGCACTGGGCGAAGGTCACCGTTCTGGGCTGCTGGTCGGCATCCAGATACATCGCCTGCGGCGCGTTTTCGTTTTCAAAAATAATGGAGAAAAGCGCGCGGAGGGTCATTTCCGATCTGAGCCGTTCACTTTTCTGTTCAATCCGGTCCATTTCTGTCAGCTTTCCTTTCTGTCGGCAAGCAAAAAATAATATGGAAACACAGTTTATTGTACCGTAAAAACGGCAGAATGGCAATCTTTTTATCCCTTTTGCGCAAAAAAGGGCCATGTCTGCGATAAACAGAAAAAAACCATAAAAAAACAGCCGCCGGATTCTTGACAAAACCTCCCTGTCGGATTATAATCCCCCATAACATACCGGGTTGGTGTGTTATTAAAAAGAAGATGAGGGAGGTCCCGCCCATGTCTAAAGTCGTTCATTCCATCACCGATCTGATCGGCCGCACGCCGCTGATCGAGCTGCACAGGATCGAGGAAAAGTTTTCCCTGCAGGCAAAGCTTCTGGCCAAGCTGGAATACCTGAACCCCGCCGGCTCCGTCAAGGACCGGATCGCTTTCGCGATGATCCGGGACGCTGAGGAGAGCGGGAAGCTCAAACCCGGCTCCGTCATCATCGAGCCGACCAGCGGCAACACCGGCATCGGCCTGTCCGCCATCGCGGCGGCCCGCGGCTACCGGATGATCATCACCATGCCGGAAACCATGTCGGTGGAGCGCCGGCAGATCATGCGCGCCTACGGGGCGGAGCTGGTGCTAACCGAGGGCAGCAAGGGCATGAAAGGCGCCATCCAGAAGGCCCAGGAACTGGCGGAAGAAATCCCAAACAGCTTTATCCCCGGCCAGTTCGTGAACCCGGCCAATCCCAAAGCTCACTTTGAAACGACCGGCCCTGAAATCTATGAGGATACCGACGGCCAGGTGGACGTCTTCGTGGCCGGCGTCGGCACCGGCGGCACGATCACCGGCGTGGGCGGCTACCTGAAGTCCAGAAAGCCCTCCGTCAGGGTCGTCGCCGTGGAGCCGGAAAGCTCCGCCGTCCTGTCCGGCAAGCCCTCCGGCGCGCACAAGATCCAGGGCATCGGCGCCGGCTTTGTGCCGGACGTGCTGGACACGAAGGTCTACGACGAGATCTTCCCCGTATCCAATGAAGACGCCTTCGCCTTCGGCCGCCTGATCGGCAAAACGGAGGGCATCCTGGTGGGCATCTCCTCCGGCGCCGCCCTGTACGCCGCCGTGGAGCTGGCCAAACGCCCCGAAAACGCCGGCAAAACGATCGCCGTCCTCCTCCCCGACACCGGCGACCGGTATCTGTCCACGCCGATGTTCGCCGAATAACCAATCCATACGCTCCGAGCGGCAGGGAATCCCCTTTCCAAGCGCCAATCCGATGAATCCGGCAAAATACTTTCCAGAAATCACAATAATTTCTGCTTTTCCGGCAGGAAAACGAAAAAAAATGTCGAATCATGGAACTGAGGCCAAAGGAGCGGCCTGAAAAACCGATCGTTTCCGGCCGTCCCAATCCCGGCCCCGGAGGAGCGTTTCAGAATGAAGACCACAATCACCGCAAAGAACATGGTGGTAACGCCCGGCATCACCAACCGGATCACCCGCAAAACGGCCACGATGGAGAAGTATCTGAAACCCGATACCGAAATGATCGTGCGCCTGCGCAAGGAGGGAGACCGCCGCATCTGCGAGATCACCGTCCCGCTGGAAGGCAATGTCACCCTGCGCGCCGAGTCCTCCAACCAGGACAACCTCTTCATGAGCATCGACAGCGCCCTGGCCAAGATCGAACGCCAGATCCGCCGCCACCGCACCAGGCTTGAAAAACAGATGCGCGAAGGCGCCTACACGGACACCGAGCCCGAGTACATCGAGGATCCGTCCGTCTACGGCGAGGGAGAGCGCGAGGTTGTCCGCCGCAAGACCTTCCCGGTCCGCCCGATGTCAATGGAGGACGCCGCCCTGCAGATGGAACTGCTCGGCCACAGCTTCTTTGTCTTCGTGAACATCGAAACCGGCCGCACCAACGTCCTGTATCTGCGCAAGGACGGAAACCTGGGCCTGCTGGAGCCGGAAGCGTAAAGACAGAGTGGAGAGTGAAGCGTGGAGATATTCAGCGCTTTGATCTGCCGCTCCGGTTTTCTCTCTGAAAGATCACAGCATTGTTCCGCATCGCTGCGGTTTTCGCCGCGTCCCGAAAGGACGCGGCTTTTGTTGTATCTTTGCCTGAAGCGCATGGAGAAAATGGTGGCAGATCAGCGATTGCAGACAAATACATCTTCTGGTATAATCTGATTATCGGACAAGCCGTACATGTCTGCCCCATTTTAAAAGGAGGAAAGCCCATGAAAAAACTGCTCTGTATCCTGATTGCCCTGACCATGCTCTCCGGCCTGTCCGCCGCGGCGGAGGGAATGTTCACCCCCGGCACCTATGAGGCGGAAGCCCAGGGCCTGTTCGTCCCGGTCAAGGTCACCGTGACCGTCAGCGAAACCGAGATCACCGACATCCAGATCAACGCCGAAGGCGAAACCCCCGCCCTGGGCGGCGCCGCGGCGGACATGATGAAGGAAGCCATCCTGAAAGCCCAGACGCCGAATGTGGACGGCCTGACCGGGGCGACCGTGACCAGCGCCGCCATCGTCAAGGCCGTCACCGAAGCGCTGACGGCAGCCGGCGCGGACATCGCCGCCCTGGACGCCGCCCGCAGGGACGTCGGCGGTGAGGAAGCGCCCAAGGAGGAAAAGACCGTCGAAACCGATATCGTGATCATCGGCGCGGGCGGCGCGGGCATGGCGGCCGCCATCATGGCGCACCAGGCCGGCATGAATTTCGTCATCCTGGAAAAAATGCCCTATGTCGGCGGCAACACCACCAAGGCCACCGGCGGCATGAACGCCGCGGAAACCCACTACCAGAAGGAGCAGGGCATTGAGGACAGCAAGGCCCTCTTCGCCGCCGATACGATGAAGGGCGGCCACGCCAAGAACGACCCCCTGCTGGTCGCGACCCTGGCCAACAGCTCCGCGGAGGCCATCGACTGGCTGGACAGCATCGGGGCGGACCTGCCCAAGATTTCCTTCTCCGGCGGCGCTTCCGTCAACCGCATCCACGCCCCGGCGGACGGTTCCGGCGTGGGCAACTACCTGGTAGACCGCTTCTCCGCCAAGCTGGCCGAGCTCGGCGTGGACGTCATGCTGAACACCAAAGCCACCGAGCTGCTCACGGACGGGGAAGGCAGGATCTGCGGCGTGAAGGCCGAAGGCCCCGACGCCCTCTACACCTTCAGCTGCAAAGCCGTCATCCTGGCCAGCGGCGGCTTCGGCGCCAATGAAGACATGTACACCCAGTACCGTCCGGACCTCAAGGGCACCGTGACCACGAACGCCCCCGGCGCGACCGGCGACGGCATCGTGATGGCCCAGGCCCTCGGCGCTGACCTGGTGGACATCGGGGAGATCCAGCTCCACCCGACCGTGGAACAGACCACCTCCATGCTGATCACCGAGTCCGTCCGCGGCGACGGCGCCATCCTGGTCAACCAGGCCGGCGTCCGCTTCACCAACGAGCTGCTTACCCGCGACGCGGTTTCCGCCGCCGAGCTCGCTCAGGAAGGCCAGTACGCCTACATCCTCTTTGACCAGAACCTCCGCGACCACCTGAAGGCCATCGAAAAGTACGTCAAGGCCGACCTGACCAAACAGGCCGACACCATCGAAGGCCTGGCAGAGCAGCTGGGCATCGACCCGGCCGTCCTGGCCAAGACCCTGGCCGACTGGAACGAGGCCGTCAAAAACCAGCGGGATCCTGAGTTCGGCCGCACCACCGGCATGAACGCCGACCTGACCGCCCCGCCCTACTACGCCATCAAGATCGCTCCCGGCATCCACCACACGATGGGCGGCGTGAAGATCGACGTGGCCGCGCAGGTAATCAACACCGAAGGCAAGCCGATTCCAGGCCTGTTCGCGGCCGGCGAGGTCACCGGCGGCGTCCACGGCGGCAACCGCCTGGGCGGCAATGCCGTGGCCGATATCGTCATCTTCGGCCGCATCGCCGCGCAGAGCGCGATCAATTACGTGAAATAACAAACAGCTGACTCAGCGGGAACGCCTTCCGTTTCGGACAGAACCGGAAGGCGTTCCTCTGTCGCAGAACGGGTTTGACAAACAGGACGTTTTATTTTATGATTTGATCATCTTCAGCGCTTTCCATGGCTTTGAGGACAACATCATCTGTTTTCATCAGCCATGCAGATCTTCAGGGGGTGATCGTTTGGCCTTTTGCCCAAAGTGCGGAAGCACCGACGTGAATTTTCAGATTGTTCAGACCGGGGCAGTCACCAGCACCAAAAACAAAGGCTGCCTGTACGGCATCGGCAGGCTGCTGCTGATCGTCTGCACCTGCGGATTATGGCTTCTGTTCGGCAAAAAGAAATCCAAAAGCAGGACGACATTCAGCCATGAAAAAGTCGCAGTCTGCCAGAACTGCGGCTATCAATGGAGGGCCTGACCAGCATGTTCGGTACGCTTCCCACCGCCGTTCAGACGGCGCTGACAACTTTACAGCAGGCCGGCATCCAGGCTGTGCTGGTGGGCGGCTGCGTGCGGGATGCGCTGATGGGCGTGCCGCCGCACGATTTTGACATCGCCGCAGGCGCCCCGCCCGCTGTCCTGAAGGATGTATTTTCCGCCTTTCCGCTGATCCTGGACGGGGAAAAGCACGGCACCGTCACCCCGGTCATTGATCACGCCCCGGTCGAGATCACCTCGTTCCGGACAGAAAGCGGCTATCAGGACGGACGCCATCCGGATGAAGTCTCCTTTGCCGCCACCCTGGAAGACGACCTCATGCGGCGGGATTTCACGGTCAACGCCATGGCCTGGAGCCCGGACAAAGGACTGACCGACCTGTTCGGCGGGCAGGAGGACCTCCAAAGCGGGATCATCCGCTGCGTCGGCGATCCGGCCGGGCGTTTTTCGGAAGACGCCCTACGTATCCTCAGAGGGATGCGTTTTTCTTCCCGGCTCGGGTTCTCCATTGAAGAGGAAACGGCCCGGGCCATGCATGCCCAGGCGGAATCGCTGAAAAAGATCAGCCGGGAGCGGATCTGCGCGGAGCTGACCGGCACGCTGACCGGGGCTCACGCCCTGAGGACGCTGAGCGCCTTCCCGGATGTGCTGTTTGCCGTGATCCCGGAGCTCTTTCCGCTGTACCACTGCCCGCAGAAGAGCGTCTACCATATTTACGACGTCTGGGAGCACACCCTTCACGTGCTGGACGAAGTGACGCCCCGGACGCCCCTGCTCTGCTGGTCCGCCCTGCTGCACGACTGCGCCAAGCCCATGACCCGCCACCGGGACCGCAAAGGCTTTGACCACTACCCCGGCCATCAGCAGGAAGGGGCCCGACTGGCGGAGAGCATCTGCCGGTCCCTCAAAATGTCGAACCAGATGATCCGCGACATCCGGACCCTGGTGCTGTGGCACGACGAGCGGATGACGGAAGATCAGGTGCCGCTGATGCTCTACCGGGTCGGCCCGGACCTCTTCGACGACCTGATCGCCCTGCAGAAGGCGGACATGCTGGCCCATGCCGAGCGGATCAGCAAAGAAGCGTATAAGCTGGACGCCCTGCTGCTGAAGCGGGACGGGGTGCTGAAAAACGGCGGGTGCACCGGCTATGCGACGCTGGCCGTTTCCGGGGACGATCTCAAGGCCCTGGGCTGGCAGGGAAAGGAACTCGGCCAGGCCCTCGAATGGGCGCTGATGCAGGTGCTCAAGGGAAAACTGCCCAATGACAGGGAAATCCTGTTAAGAGAGGTTGGAAAACCGGAAACCTGACAGAAAACATTTCCCTTTTTTATCGGTTTATGATATAATCTTCTGGCGCTTTTGGCGTATTCTGTTCTTCGGAGGGGTCGCATGGACGATTACAAGCTGCTGATCACGGGAGAAACGCCGCTAACCGGCGATACGACGGTATCCGGCGGGAAAAACACAGCCGTCGCCGTCATCCCGGCCGTCCTGCTGTGCGATGAGCCCTGTGTGCTGGACAATCTGCCCGACATCGAGGATGTCCGGGTGCTTTCCGATATACTGCGCAGCCTGGGCGCGGTGGTCAACTATGACAGCTCCCTGAAACGGATGACGATCGACCCCAGGGGCGTCCAGACCTGCACGGTGCCCTACAAGCTGACGCAGAAGATGCGCGCCTCCTATTACCTGATCGGCGCCCTGCTCTCCCGCTGCGGGGAAGCGAACGTCGGCTACCCCGGCGGCTGCGCGATCGGCAACCGGCCGTTCGACCAGCACATCAAGGGCTTTGAGGCGCTGGGGGCGGAGGTCAGCGAAGGCGGCGGCATGATCTGCGCCAAGGGCAGCCTCCATGGAAGCACGGTGTTTTTTGACCGTCCCACGGTCGGCGGCACGATCAACGTGATGCTGGCGGCCGCCAAGGCCAAGGGGCTGACCGTGCTGTGCAACGCGGCCAAGGAGCCCCACATCGTCGACCTGGCCAACTTCCTCAACTCCATGGGCGGTTCGGTCAAGGGCGCGGGCACCGACACCATCCGCGTGAAGGGCACGCCGCACCTGCACGAAAGCCACTACACGGTCATCCCGGACCAGATCGAAACCGGCACCCTGATGATCGCCGCCGCCGCCACGAAGGGCGACGTGACGATCCACGGCTGCATCCCCACCCACATGGAGGCGCTGACCGCCAAACTCCTGGAGATGGGCGTCAGCGTGACCGACATGGACGACGCCATCCGCGTCCGCCCGATCGGGCCGCACCGGGCCGTCAACATCAAAACCCAGGAATACCCCGGTTTCCCCACCGACCTGCAGCAGCCGATGAGCGCGCTTTTGTGCAAGGCCCAGGGCAACAGCATGGTCACGGAGACCATCTTTGAATCCCGCTTCAAGCACCTGAACGAGATGCTCCGCATGGGCGCCCACGTCCGCATCGCCGAGCAGACCGCCTGGATCGAGGGCGTGCAGGAGCTGCACGGCGCCCCGGTGACGGTGACGGACCTGCGCGCCGGCGCCGCCCTGGTCATCGCCGGCCTGATGGCCGTCGGCACCACCGAGATCTACGAGCCCGGCCTGATCGAACGCGGCTACGAGCACATCGAACGCAAGCTGCGCCGCCTGGGCGCGAACATCAGAAGAGAACCTGTATAACATAGGAGGGAGGCGTTCTCTCTGAACGCTTTTGAAACGCTGGGGCTGAACAGCACGGCAGACCTGGAAGCGGTCAAAACCGCCTACCATGCCCTGGTCAAAAAATGGCATCCGGATCAGTTCACGGATGCGCAGATGCAGCAGCGGGCCCAGCAGAAGCTCATCGAACTGAACCTGGCCTATGAGGCAGCGGTCAAGGCCGTTCAGGGCCGTCCCGCCGCTCTGCGGGACATCCCCCTGCCGGAGGCAAAAACCTTTGCCCGCCATCTGTACGAGAGCGGCCATCCGGAGTCCGCCCTGCGCCAGCTGGCCAGGACCGCGGAGAAGGACGCCGAATATTATCACCTGGAGGGACAGATCCTGACGGCGCTGCGCCAGTACGGCAGCGCCCATCAGGCGTTCCGCGCCGCAGTGCAGATGGATCCCGCCAACCGGGAATACCGCCGCGCCGCTTTCAACGCCGCACAGAATTACAAGAAGCACCGCCGGCTCCCCTACCGCATCGCCGACTGGGCCAGCAGCCTCCTCCGCACCCGGACGAGGGAAAAAATGTGACCTTCAGCCGCCCCGAATGGCGGTTTTTTATTTTTTCTGCCTGATTCCGAAATTCTTTTTCCTTTTCCCCCTTCCAAAAACCGCCGACTTATGGTAAGCTTTGCTTGGTTCATCTCAGGCTGAAATCCGGGCCGCCGGACGCAGGCCTGTCCACGGACAAACCTACCATTCTTTAGACAGGAGGAACCGCTCACATGCAATACACCAAAGAAGTGGAAGAGATGGTCTGTGTTGCGAAGGGCCCGAACCACGGCCCCGCGCCGATTCCCGAAGAGGGAAAATGGATTCAGGCCAAGGAAATCAAGGACATTTCCGGCTATACCCACGGCATCGGCTGGTGCGCTCCCCAGCAGGGCGCGTGCAAGCTGAGCCTGAACGTCAAAGACGGCGTCATTCAGGAAGCCCTGGTGGAAACCATCGGCTGCTCCGGCATGACCCACTCCGCCGCCATGGCCAGTGAAATTCTGCCCGGCAAGACGATCCTGGAAGCCCTGAACACCGACCTGGTCTGCGACGCCATCAACACCGCCATGCGGGAACTGTTCCTGCAGATCGTGTACGGCCGCACCCAGTCCGCGTTCTCTGACGACGGTCTGCGGATCGGCGCGGGCCTGGAAGACCTGGGCAAGGGCCTTCGTTCCATGGTCGGCACGATGTACGGCACCAAGGAAAAGGGCACCCGTTACCTGGAAATGACCGAAGGCTACGTCACCAAGATGGCGCTGGACAAGGACGACCAGGTCTGCGGTTACCAGTTCCTGAGCCTGGGCAAGATGATGGACGCCATCAAGAAGGGCATGGCCCCCAACGAGGCGTACGAAAAGAACCTGGGCACGTACGGCCGCTTCAAGGCGGAAGACGGCGCGGTCAAGTGGATTGACCCGCGCAAAGAGTAAGGGGAGGTATGACGGATGGCTCTGTTTGAAAACTATGAAGGCCGTATGCCTCAGCTGCAGCCGGTCCTGGACAAATACGGGTTCAAGAGCTTTGAGGACGTCAAAGCCTTCACCAACAGCAAGGGCGTGGACGCCTATTCCATCGTCGAGAGCACCCAGCCCATCTGCTTTGAAAACGTCAAGTGGGCCTATGAACTGGGCGCCGCCATCGCCATCAAGGAAAACGCGAAGAACGCCGCGGAAGCCGCCAAGTGGATCGGCACCGCCCTGCAGGC
>JBGUJG010000057.1:0-10572 GCA_045113695.1 Christensenellales bacterium | reverse complement strand
TTGCCGCCCGGGAGCCCTGAAGGGGCGAGAGGCAAATCCGCTCAGGGGGTGGCTTTGGCGGGGTAAGAATTCCCTCGCCAACACGGCTCACGCATTCATGCGTGAGCCGTGTACATGGATCCTCCCCGTCCGGAACGGTGCAGGGAAAAACAGCTCAATCCATGGAGAAACGCCTGAAAAAGCAAACAAATCCTGAAAAAAGCTTTCCTTTTATATGGATTTTGTGGTATAATAGTTTGAACGGTATTTTTACCCGCGGCAACATCTTTCACGGAGGATTTTTCATGGCTCAGGAAGATCAGCTCATCAATCCGGCTGTGACCGGCGAAACATATGACGCTTCCCAGATTCAGGTGCTGGAAGGACTCGAGGCGGTGCGCAAACGCCCCGGCATGTACATCGGCTCGACCGACGTGCGCGGCCTGCACCATCTGGTATACGAAATTGTGGACAATGCCATCGATGAGGCGCTGGCAGGTTTCTGCGACCACATTCAGGTGATCATTCACCCAGACTCCTCGGTATCCGTCCGGGACAACGGCCGCGGCTTTCCCGTGGACGAACATCCCAAGCTTCACCGCCCGGCGGTCGAGGTCTGCATGACGGTCCTGCACGCCGGCGGCAAGTTCGGCGGCTCCGGATACAAGGTTTCCGGCGGCCTGCACGGCGTCGGCGCGAGCGTGGTCAACGCCCTGTCCAGGAAACTCCGGGTGGAAGTATCCACCGGGGGAAAAGTATATGAACAGGAATACACCCGCGGCAAGATCGACTACGACCTCCGCATCACCGGCGAAACCGAAGCCACCGGCACCTACGTCCGTTTCTGGCCGGACATCCGGTCCGCCGAAAACCCGGACGGCGTCTTTGACCCGGACATCGATTTTGACTATGGCACCCTCAAGACCCGGCTGCGCGAGATGGCCTTCCTGAACAAGGGCGTGCGCATCACCTTCCGGGACGAGCGCGAAGGCAGGGAACAGGAGAGCGTCTTCCACTACGAGGGCGGCCTGCGCGAATTTGTCAAATACCTGAACAAGAACAAAGAGGTCCTTTTCCCCGAGCCCATTTACGTCGAGGGCGTCCGGAACGCGGTGATGGTGGAAGTCGCCCTCCAGTACAATGACAGTTATTCGGACAGCATTTTCTCCTTCGCCAACAATATCCATACCCCCGAGGGCGGGACGCACATGACCGGCTTCATCCAGGCCCTGACCCGGGCGGTCAACGACTACGGCCGGCGCTACAAGATCCTGAAGGACGCCGACGCCAACTTAAAATCCGACGACGTCAAGGAAAGTCTGGCCGCCATCGTGTCGGTCAAGCTGCCGGAGCCCCAGTTTGAGGGCCAGACCAAGTCGAAGCTGGGCAACAGCGAGGTCCGCGGGATCGTGGACAGCCTGGTGACCGAGCACCTGACCACCTTCATGGAGGAAAACCCGGCCGTCTCCAAGATCATCCTGGAGCGCTGCCTGGGCGCGGCCCGGGCCCGCGAGGCCGCCCGGAAGGCCCGGGAGCTGACCCGGCGCAAGAGCGTGCTGGAGTCCGGCTCCATGCCCGGCAAGCTGGCTGACTGCTCCGAGCGCGACCCGGCCAAGTGCGAGATCTTCATGGTGGAGGGCGACTCCGCCGGCGGTTCCGCCAAGTCCGGCCGCGACCGTCATTTCCAGGCCATCCTGCCCCTGCGCGGCAAGATCCTCAACGTCGAAAAGACCCGCATGGACAAGATGCTGATGAACCAGGAAATCAAGAACATGATCACCGCCTTCGGCTGCGGGATCGGGGACGATTTCAACATCAGCAAGCTGCGCTACCACCGCATCGTCTGCATGACGGACGCCGACGTGGACGGGGCGCACATCCGCATCCTGATGCTGACCTTCTTCTACCGCTACATGCCGGAGCTGATCAAGCAGGGCTACGTCTACAGCGCCATGCCCCCGCTGTACAAGATTACCAAGGGCAAGCAGGAGTGGTACGTCTACGACGACGCGGAACTGCAGAAAAAGCTCGACGAGATCGGCCGGGATTCCAAGCCCGAGATTCAGCGCTACAAAGGCCTTGGCGAGATGAGCTCCGAGCAGCTCTGGTCGACCACGATGAACCCCGAAACCCGCACGATGAAGCAGTTCACCCTCTCCGACGCCATCGCGGCGGACGAGGTCTTCTCCCTCCTGATGGGCGACAAGGTCGAGCCCAGAAGGGACTTTATCATCCAGAACAGCAAGATGGTCACCGACCTGGACCTGTGACGGGATCCGGACGCCCGGGGAGGGAAGCATGACGAAAAGACTGATCGCGTCCCTTTTGTGCGTGATGCTGTGCGGGGCTCTGCCCTGCCTTGCTGAAGGCAGCGCACGGACGGACCTTCTGAACCGGGCGATGAACCTGTGCGCGCTGATGGACGCCTGCGCGGCCGACCCCCAGTATCTCAGCCTCTACGGGCTGGACGCCGCCGCCCGGCGTGAGATCGTGAACATGGGCAGCCACGGCTGGTCCGCCCTGCGGGAAGCAGATCTGTACGTTTTGAAAGACGGGTTTTTCAGCGCCTGGCTGTCCGCCTCGAAAGTGGACTGCGATCAGCTTTCCGGAGCGGTTTACAGGAAGCTTGCGGAAGGCATTCCCGCTTCCGTGGGAAATATGGTCAACAGCGGCGCCCCGCAGGCGTTCCTGAACGCTTCCTCCGCCCTGCGCTGCGGAACGGCCTTCCCGGCCCCGGACGTAGAAATGCCCGCGTACTGCCTGATCCACCTGACCTTTGCGGGCGGCCCGGAAGCGCTCTGCTCTTTCGTGCGCACGGAGGCAGGCGCAGTATCCGCCTATGTGTCCGCGGTTCAGCCCGGCGGGCTTCAGAAAGCACTGCGGCAGATGGCGCTCAGCGGCGTCCCCGAAAGCGCTCTCTTTGAACGCAGCGTACTGTATCCCGGAGAATGACAGAACCAGAACGATCCCGGAAAAAAACCATCCCAGAGCATGCCTGAAAGGATATCAAAAATGGCCAGTGAAATCAAAGACCGCCTGCTCCCGGCAGACCTGGAAAGCGAAATGAAAACCTCGTTCATCGCCTACGCGATGGCGGTCATCATCAACCGCGCCCTGCCGGACGTGCGCGACGGACTAAAGCCCGTGCACCGGCGCATCCTGTACGATATGAACGAACTCGGCATGACGCCGGACAAGCCCTTCCGTAAGTCCGCCCGCATCGTGGGCGACGTGCTGGGTAAATTCCACCCCCACGGCGACGCCTCCGTCTATGACGCGATGGTCCGCTTGGCGCAGGACTTTTCCATCCGCTACCCGCTGGTGGAAGGCCAGGGCAACTTCGGCTCCGTCGACGGCGACGGGGCGGCCGCCATGCGTTACACCGAAGCCCGCATGAGCAAAATCTGCACCTACATGATGCAGGATATCGACAAGGACACTGTCGATTTCATGCCCAACTTCGACGAAACCCTGCTGCAGCCGACCGTCCTGCCTTCCCGCTTCCCCAACCTCCTCGTCAACGGCTCCCAGGGCATTGCCGTCGGCATGGCTACCAACATTCCCCCGCACAACCTGCGGGAGGTCATCGACGGGGCGGTCTACCTGATCGACCATCCGGACGCCTCCGTGGCTGAGCTGATGGATTACGTCAAAGGCCCCGATTTCCCGACCGGCGGCGTGGTGCTGGGCATGGCCGGCGTCCGCGAGGCGTATTATACCGGCAAGGGCCACATCATCGTCCGCGCCAAGTCCGAAATCGAGGACATGGGCCACGACCGGGCCCGCATCGTCGTCACCGAGATCCCCTACATGGTCAACAAGGCCCGACTGGTCGAAAAGATCGGCGAGCTGGTGCGCGACAAGCAGCTGGAAGGCGTCAGCGATATCCGCGACGAGTCCGACCGAAACGGCATGCGCATCGTCATTGAGCTCAAGCGGGACGTGCAGCCCGCGGTGGTGCTCAACTTCCTGTACAAGCACACCCAGCTGCAGGACACCTTCGGCGTCAACATGCTGGCCCTGGTCGACGGGACGCCGCGGGTGCTGTCCCTGCGCGACATGCTGTACTACTATGTCCAGCACCAGGACGATGTGCTGACCCGCCGCTGCAGATACAACCTTGAAAAGGACCGCGCCCGGGCCCACATCCTGGAAGGCCTCTTAAAGGCGCTGGACAATATCGACGCGGTCGTCCACACCATCCGCCACAGCAAGGACACCCCCACCGCCAAGGACGCCCTGATGGCAAACTTCGGCTTTTCGGACAAGCAGGCCCAGGCCATCCTCGACATGCGCCTGGCCAGGCTCACCAACCTGGAGTCCGACAAGCTGCAGGCGGAATACGACGAGATTGAAAAGGATATTGCCTACCTGGAAGGCCTGCTGGCCGACAAGGTCAAGCTGATGGGCGTCGTCAAGGACGAAATGACGGCGATCCGGGACAAGTTTGCCGACGAGCGGAAGACCGAGCTTTCCCCCATCGACGGCGAAATCGACGTGGAAGACCTGATCCCGCCGGACAACATGGTGGTGACCCTCACCCACTTCGGCTACGTCAAGCGCATCACCGAGTCCGCCTACCGGGCCCAGGGCCGCGGCGGCAAGGGCATCTCCGGCATGAGCACCCGGGAAGAGGACTACGCCGAGCAGATCTGCATCGTCCACACCCATCAGGACATCCTGTTCTTTACCAACACCGGGCGCATGTACACCCTGCGCTGCTACCAGGTGCCGGAAGCCGGGCGCACCGCCCGCGGCACGGCGATCATCAACCTGCTGCAGCTGAGCCCGTCCGAAAAGGTCGTCACCATGATGCCCCTGCCCAGGGTGGACGGGCAGTACGCCCTGCTGATGGCCACCAAGGGCGGCCTGATCAAAAAGACCAACCTGGAAGAATTCAAGAACCTGCGCAAAAAAGGCCTGATCGCCCTGACCCTCAGGGAGGGGGACGAACTGGTGGGCGTCCGCCTGTGCCAGCCGGGCGATACCCTGCTGATGGGCACGCACCAGGGCAAGGCCCTGCACTTCGGGGTCGACGAGATCCGCGCCTCCGGCCGGATGAGCATGGGCGTCCGCTCCATGCGCCTCAGGGAAGACGACTACGTGATCGACCTGTGCGTGACGGAAGAAGGCGGCATGGTCCTGTCCATCTCCGAAAACGGCTACGGCAAACGGACCGACCCGGCTCTGTACACCGAGCACAAGCGGGGCGGCGGCGGCATGATCGCCATGGGCCTGAACGAAAAGACCGGCCTGCTCTCCGCCCAGCTGATCGTGCATGACGACGAGGACATCCTGCTGATCACAGACGACGGCACGATCATCCGCACCCCGGTCAGCGAGATCCGCGTCTGCGGCCGCTCCTCCCAGGGCGTAAGGCTCATGCGCATCGCCGCCGGCAGCCGCATCATCAGCGTCTGCCGCGCCGACCACGTGGAAGAGCAGAAGGAAGACGAAGCGCCGGCCGTGCCGGCCGAAACCGTTCTTTCCGAAGAAGATCCCGCTCCGGACATGCCGGACGACCTGTCCCCCGCCGATACCGACGATACCGCCGGCGCGGGCGGAGAAGCTTCCCCGGAACCCGAAGACGAACTGTAAACCAACCAGATAATAACACTGATCGGCCCGTGCCCGGACGGTATCCCGGCACGGGCTGATCTTTGAAATGAAGGAATGCCGATGCTCTATCTCTGCTGCGGCAGGCTGGCCTGCGGAAAATCCCGGTGGGCGGAAGCCTTTGTGAAAGAGAACCCGGCGGTCGTCCTGTCCGTGGACGGACTGACCATGCCTTTGTCCGACCTGCTTGCAGGCCCCGTGCACGACCGGGTGACGGCCGCCGTCAAGGAATATCTCCTCTCCGCCGCAGAGCAGATCCTGAAAGCGGGCGCGGACGTGATCCTGGACTGGGGGTTCTGGCGGCGGGACGAACGGACGCAGATCCGCGCCAGGTTTGAAAAGCCCGGCTTTTCGGTCTGCCTGGTATACTTCCCGATGACCCCTGAACGCTGGCAGGCGAACATCGACGACAGAAACCGCCGGATCGCCGGCGGCAGCTATGCCGCCTATCCGGTGGACGAAGGCCTGATGAAAAAATGCGAAGCGCTGTTTCAGGAGCCCGGAGAAGACGAAATCGACCTGGTCGTTTCACCGGCGGAGCCGGGAAACGTACCTGATCCATCTTCATGTGAGGAAACATGACACAGAAACAGAAAAACCTGGTCGGCGGCATCTCCATCCTGGGAATCGCCGGCCTGATCTGCAAGGTCGTCGGCGTGATGTACCGCATCCCCCTGGCCTCCGGTATCGGGGCGCAGGGCATCGGCATCTACCAGCAGGTGTTTCCGTCCTATAACCTGATGCTGACGGTCTCGTCCGCCGGTATTCCCGTGGCCATCTCCCGCATGGTGGCCGGCTATCTCGCCCAGAACGATCCCCGCAACGCCCGCCGGGTCGTCCGGGGCTCTTTCCTGCTGCTGACGGTGCTGGGCGCTATCATGTCGCTGATCATGGCCCTGCTGTCCCGCCGCTTTGCGGACGCCGTGGGTACGCCGGAAGCTCACCTGAGTTTCCTGTCCATCTCGCCGAGCCTCCTGCTGGTCTGCGCGATGAGCGCGTTCCGCGGGGAGATGCAGGGCCGCAGGCGGATGACCCCGACAGCCATCTCCCAATTGATCGAACAGGTCGGCAAGGTCTTTATCGCCCTGCCGATGGCCAACTTCATGTTCGGCCAGGGCCGGGACATCGTGGACGCCAGCGCCCGCGGCGCGGCCGGAGCCCTGCTGGGCACCTCCATCGCCGAAGGCATCGCCCTGCTGTTTATGGCGGCCACCCACTTCCTGACCGGAAAGGAACTGGACACCGTTGTCCAGGACGAAAGCCGGCAGGCGGTCCCCTACAAAAAACTGTCGGCCCAGATCATCGCCGTCGCCATCCCGATCAGCATCGGCGCCTGCATCGTCCCGCTGGCCAATACGGTGGACAGCTACATGCTCAAAAACCTGATGAGCCGCTGG
This sequence comes from Christensenellales bacterium, assembly GCA_045113695.1. Lineage (GTDB taxonomy): Bacteria > Bacillota > Clostridia > Christensenellales > Aristaeellaceae > UBA4246. Next base: position 3,580 of record JBGUJG010000057.1, on the reverse strand, counting down.
ATGACGGGCGAGGAAGCCCTGATCCGATACGGGATTTATTCCGGCCTGGTGCTCCCGCTGATCAATGTGCCCACCGCCATCGCCATGGCCATGAGCATCAACCTGGTGCCTTCCGTCTCCGCCGGCATGGCCCTGTCCGACATGGACCACGTCCGCCGCGAAAGCGCCACGGGCCTGCGCCTGGCCAGCGTGATCGGTTTTCCGTGCTCTGTCGGCATGAGCATGCTGGCCGAACCGATCCTCTCCGTCCTCTACTCAGGCAGCGGCCGGTATACGGCCGAACAGATCCATTTGGGCGGGGAGCTTCTGATCTTCTCGGCCCTGACCATCTTGCTGTTCACCCAGGTGCAGGCAACCAGCGGCATCCTGCAGGGCATCCGGAAGCACAGGATCCCGATGTACACGCTGATCGCCGGCGTCGTCTGCAAGGTGACGCTGAACTGGATCCTGGTCAACATCCCGGAGGTCAACATCCACGGCGCCCCGTTCGCTTCGCTTTTGTGCTACACCGTCAGCATGGTGCCGAACCTGTACTACGTTTCCAAATACACGGGGCTCCGTCTGAGCCTCAGGGACCTGGTGGTCCGCCCCGCCGTCAGCACAGCGGCGATGGCCCTGGCCGTGCTCGGCCTCAAGGCTTTCCTGGGGCCGGACCGTCTGAACCATTCCTTCGTTTTCCTTTTCCTGGTCATCGCCGCCGCCGTCGCCGTCTACGGGGCCGCGGCCCTGCTGACCGGGGCGGTCAAAAAAGCCGACCTGCCCAGGCGGCTGCGCCGCTTTGCCAGATAACATCAGGAGGATCCCCCCATGGCAGAAATTCTTGTCAGCGGAAAACAGTTTCACCTGCGCAACGCACGCATCAGCTATGTGTTTGAACTCGTGGGCGACGGCATACCCGCCCACGTCTACCTGGGGCGCAGGCTCGAAAGCCTGGACAGCCCTGTATCCCAGCTGTTCTGCGGCGGTCAGGACAGCGATTATTTCCACAACACCCTGGCCCTGGAAAAGCTGCCCCAGGAATACCCGACCTTCGGCCACGGGGACCTTCGGCACGGCGCGCTCGATATCGAGGACGCCGCCGGCGGCAATGTGCTGGACCTGGCGTACGAATCCCATGAGATCATGAACGGCAAGCCCGCCCTGCCCGGCCTGCCGGCTTCGTTTGACCAGCAGGGCGAGTGCAAAACCCTGTCCCTCGTCCTGGCGGACCGGAAGCTCGGCCTGACGGTCACCCTGCTGTATACCATCTTCCATGACTGCGATATGATCGCCCGGTCTGTCTCGGTGAAAAACGGGGGTACCGCTCCCGTCCGCCTGAACCGGGTGATGAGCGCCAGCATCGATTTTGCCGACAGCGATTATTCCCTGATCACCCTGTCCGGCGCCTGGGCCCGGGAGCGGTCGATCGACTGCCGGAAGCTTGTCTGCGGCATCCAGGGGGCAGACAGCGCCCGCGGCGCCAGCAGCGCCCAGCACAGCCCTTTCATGGCCCTGACCCGCAAGGGGACGGACGAAGACTGCGGGGAGGCGGTCGGCTTTGCCCTGGTGTACAGCGGCAACTTTTCCGCCGCCTGCGAGGTCGACATGTACGGCATGACCCGGGCGCAGATCGGCCTCAACGACTACCAGTTCTCGTGGTTGCTGAACCCCGGGGAAAGCTTCCAGGCCCCGGAAGCCGTGATCGCTTATTCCTGGGAAGGCCTGTCCGGCATGAGTCGCGCCTTCCACACCCTGGTCAGCGCCCACATCATCCGCGGCGCGTTTGCCCATGCCCGCCGCCCCCTCCTGCTCAACAACTGGGAAGCTACGACCTTCGACTTTGATGAAGAGAAGCTCCTGAAAATCGCCCGGAAGGGAAAGGAAGCCGGCCTCGAAATGTTCGTGCTGGACGACGGCTGGTTCGGCCACCGGGACGACGACCATACCTCCCTGGGCGACTGGACGGAATACCGCAAAAAGCTCCCCTCCGGCCTGAAAGGCCTGTCCGAAAAAATCCACGCGATGGGCCTCAAGTTCGGCCTGTGGTTCGAGCCTGAAATGGTCTCTCCGGACAGCGACCTGTACCGCGCCCATCCGGACTGGTGCCTTCACCAGAAGGACCGGGTCCGCACCGAAGGCCGCAACCAGCTGACACTGGACATGAGCCGGGCGGACGTCTGCGATTATGTCGAAAACGCCGTTGCCTCCGTCCTGTCCCGCGCCGAGATTGACTATGTCAAATGGGACATGAACCGGGATATGTCCCCGGTCGGCTCCGCCCTGCTGCCCAAGGAGCGCCAGCGGGAGACCGCCCACCGCTATATGCTCGGCCTGTACGGGGTGCTGGAACGCCTGACTGCCCGCTTCCCCAGGGTCCTGTTTGAAAGCTGCGCCAGCGGCGGCAACCGCTTTGACTTAGGCATGATGTATTACATGCCCCAGGCCTGGTGCTCCGACAATACGGACGCCGGCTCCCGCTGCAAAATCCAGTACGGCACGTCCCTGGTCTTCCCCCAGAGCACGATGGGCGCCCATGTGAGCCATGCCCCCAATTACCAGACCGGCCACTACACCCCCCTCAGAACCCGGGCGGACGTCGCCATGTGCGGCACCTACGGCTACGAGATGGACCTGAACCGCATGTCCGAAGAGGACTTCGCCCAGACCGTCCGGGACGTGAAATACGTCAAGGCCCACCGGGACACCCTGCTGTACGGCACGCTGTACCGCCTCTCTTCCCCCTTTGAGACCGACCTGACCGCCTGGATGGTCGCCGGCCAGGGAGAGGCCGTCGTCACCGCCGTGCGCATGTACGCCCGGCCCAACGCCCTCCCGCAGCGCCTGCGCCTGAAGGGACTCAATGAAAAGACCGTGTACCTGGTGGAAGAACTAAACCTGTCTTTGAGCGGGGCCGAGCTCATGCGCTACGGCCTGCCCCTCGACTTCCCGGCGGGGGATTACCAGTCCCTCCGCTTCACGCTGATCAAACAATAATCAAAGGAGAACCATATGAGGCTTGACAAATATCTGAAAGTCTCCCGCATCATCAAGCGCCGGACGGTGGCCAAGGAGGCCTGCGACGGCGGACGGGTGACCATCAACGGCCGGGTCGCCAAAGCCGGCTCCGAGGTGGAAATCGGGGACAAGATCTCCATCCGCTTCGGCAACCGCCTGGGGCTCTACGAGATCACCGACGTTTCCGAGGTCGTCCGCAAGGAAAACGCCTCCGCCATGTATAAGGTACTGGAGGAGGACGAAGCGACCCGGGCGGAAAGGGAATAAGCCCCCGATAGGGGGACACAACCAGGGCCTGCCGGCCCGTTCTCCGGTGAAATCGTCCCGGGGCCTGACGGCCCGCTGCTCGGTGAAAACTGTCCACCGGACAGTTTTCCGAACCCTCACAGCCCACCGGCTCCATTTCCGGGCGCTCAGAACCCCACCAAACCACCCAGAGTTCTTATGGTTTCGGGTAGTCTATTTTGCTCAAAGATCTGTAATGTATATTTTTATTGTTTAATACTGTTTTTCATCTAGAACATGTGCAGATGCGGGATGGATTTTGTGCCAGATCAAGGAAGACGTCCGAAAGCGTACCCGTAGG
>JBGUJG010000056.1:0-34418 GCA_045113695.1 Christensenellales bacterium | reverse complement strand
GATGAGTCTTTCCGGCTGTTGATCTTTCATCAGAATGATCATTTCTTTGAGATAATGCACGTTTTTATTTGCTTCAGCTTGCGTTTTGCTTTATAATACTGGTACGGCGAATGATTCGCCGGAATCGGTATTCTGCGAGGATTGAACATGGCGGGGATCGTCTTCTTTGGTATATATCTGTGCGCCGGATACTGGATCATCCGCTGCCTGCTTCCGGGGAAACCGTTCTCCGTCCGGATCTGGCTGTCCTGCGCGGCTGCCGTCATGTTGATGATGTGGCTGCCGGCGCTTCTGGCCTTTTTTGTCCGCTTCAGCGTGACCGGACACCTGCTTTCCCTGCTGCCGCTGGCAGCCATCTGCTTTGCCGCCTGGCTTTTCAGAAGCAGACAGCCGATCCGCAAGCCTGACCAAAGCGACCGTCAGACAGGGAAGTACCTGCTTTTTCTCGCGCTGCCGATGACGCTGCTGTCCATGTACCTGGTCTGGACGCACGACCTGAGGCCCGAAGCGGACGGAAGCCTGTATACCGGCCAATGCACTTACGGTGATCTGAGCCTGCATCTTTCCATCATCACTTCCCTGCGGAACGCCCGTTTCCCGGCCGATTACGCGATTTTTCCGGGAGAGCTGCTCGCTTATCCGTTCCTGACGGACAGCTTTTCAACCTCTTTCATGCTCGGCGGGCTGAACCTCCGCGGCTCCCTGCTGTTTTCTTCTTTCATCATGCTGGCGCTTGTTTTCAGCGGATATGTGTTTCTTGCGCTCCGCATCGCCGAAAAAAAGCACGCCGCGGCCCTTGCCTTTCTGCTGTTCTTTATCAACGGCGGGCTCGGGTTTGTCTACCTGCTGGACATGCAGGGCGTCAGCCTTTCGTATACGAACCAGTACGGTGAAGTACAGAACCAGCTGCAGTCCCTGACCGGCCTCAGCGGCAGACTGCGCAACGTCCTGGAAGGCTGGTATCAGACGCCGGCCAACCACGCAGAATTTGATACCTACAACCTCCGATGGAGCAATGTCATCGCCGATATGCTGATCCCGCAGCGCACGACCATGGGCGGCTGGAGCATGCTGCTGCCCTGCCTGTGGCTGCTGTATGACCTGTCTTCATCCGTGCTTCCCGGAAATCGGCCTTTCGGAAAAGGAAACCTGCGCGAGATTGTTCTGCTGGGCGTCCTGGCAGGCGGGCTGCCGATGGTGCATACTCATTCTTTTGTCGCTCTGTTTTTTGTATCGGCCGGGTTCCTTCTGTATGCGTTCTTCCGTTACGTCAGGAATCATACCCTCATCCGGCTCCGTTACTGGGCTTTGTATGCCGTGATCGTCTGCGCGCTGGCTGTACCGCAGCTGCTGACCTGGACCTTCCATCAGGCGTTTTCGTCTTCGGAATCCGCCGGCTCCTTCTTTTCGCTGACATTCAACTGGGTCAACCACCAGGAAAACGGCGGTCTGAAAGACGGATATTTCTGGTTTTACCTGAAAAACATCGGCCTTCCTTTCCTGCTGCTGCTGCTGTCTCTGCTGGAGAAAAAGCCGAACCGCCGTTTTCTTGCCAGCGGGGCTTTTGTCATCTTTGTTTTTGCTGAATGCATCCGTTTTCAGCCAAACATCTATGACAACAACAAGCTGTTTTATGTATGGTATATGCTGATGGCTGTCCCGGCCGCGGATTATGCCCTGTCGCTGTTCGAAACATGCAGGGGTCTCCGGTCCAGATGGGCGATCGCCGTTTTATCCGTCTTCGTCCTGTTCGCCTCCGGTTCCCTGTCGATCGCGCGGGAATGCGTCAGCAACTATCAGCTGTATGGGGCCGACGAAGCGGAAGCTGCCCGGTTTATCGAAGACAATACGGAAGAACACTGCGTCTTTCTGACCTGGACAGAACATCTGAACCCCGTATCCTCCCTGGCCGGCAGGGACATCGTTTGCGGTCCGGATCTCTGGCTGTATTACCACGGTTTCCGGACATGGGAGCGTCAGAACGAAATCTCCGCTTTCTACGCAGACCCGGAAAACCATTCTGAACTTCTGGAACGGTATCACGTAAAGTATATCATGGTCGGTCCGTATGAACGCGCCGGCCTGAACATAGACCAGGAAGCGCTGGATGCCCTCTATCCTGCCGTATTCACGAGCAGCAGCGAATCCATCCGGATCTATCAGGTCACTGCTATACAGGAGGATGAACCGCAAAATGAATAAATTCCGTCTTACCGCATGGATGCTGACGATTTTCCTGCTGCTTGCTCCTTCCGGGTGGTCCGCACAGGCCCTGGCCCCTATCGGCGTGCATGACGGCGATTACAGCGCCAGGGTGACTTTCTATCTGCCTTCCGTCAATGACGGGGAACTGCTGCCAGTAACAGAAAAGCTGCACCTTTCCTCGATCTTCTCCCCGGAAGAGTCCGTCCTCCGCTATCTGCTGGAATACCCGGCGGACGATGAACACCGGGCCATTCCCGGGGACGGCGCTGTGCAGCTGGCTGACGGGCAGAGCTATATCAACTCCCGTGGGACTGCGGTGATCAATTTCAACGATGCCTATGCCCAGCTGGACGCTTCGGGCCGCTATCTGCTGGCACAGTGCGTAACCAATACGCTGTGCGCCCTTGGCCGGGTCAATGCGGTGGTCATTCTGTGCGAAGGCCGCCCGATCAGCCTGAGCGATCAGGAAGAAATCCCGGCGGGAGCATTCCGGCAGAGCAAGGGGGAAGACCTTCCGCTGGTGCAGGCGCAGCTGATGGCCAGGCGCAGCGAAGAAAGCGCGCTCCGATACAGCGCGGACACGGCCCTGTATTATCCCGCTCAAGCCGGGCACGGCATCATCTGTGAGACCCGCTCCGTCAGTTTCCCTGAACCGGGCGAGGTACAGATTGTCCGCACCCTGCTCGACGCTCTGAGCGCCCCGCCCGAACAGCTGAAAGATGTTCCCGTGATGCCGGTGCTGACCGAATTCCTGACCAGGGACCCAGAAATCATCCCGCTGGAAGATGATACACGAGCGGTGGAGCTTCATTTTTCACCTGTTTTCAACCAGGAGATCAACAGCCTGGGTATACTCCGGTCTGTTTTATTGGCCAGTATCGCGACGACGGTCATCTCCTTCATGCCGGATACTTCCGCTGTCATCTGTTATATCGGCCCGGAACGCGTGGGCGGTCTGGTCCCCGTCGGCCTCTATGAGCATACGAACGAAAGCATCATTTTTCAGGACGGACTGCTAAAATGGGAAGATTTCTCGTATTTCCAGCTGACTGAAAGCAGGCTTTATTATCCGAATGACAATAACGATCTTGTAGAATCAATCCGTTTGCTGCCAGCCTCCTGGGCTGATTCTCCGGAGAAAATGATCTCCGCGCTGATCGCCGGTCCGTCTTATTACGACTCCGCCAGCGATCTGCACAGCGCTTTCCCGGGTGATTTTTCCCAGGAGGATATCCTGGGAATCAGCGTCCGCGGCGACACCTGTCTGATCAATCTGTCCGCTGCCGCGGCTGAAAAATGCAAGGTTTTCAGTGACAAGGAAGAACAGAATCTGGTCTATTCCCTGGTCAACGTATTGACAGATCTCCCGTGGTGCAGGCGCGTCGAAATCTACCTGGACGGGGAACAGCCGGACGTATTCCTGCACAGCATCTACCTGCCGGGCAGCTTTATGCGGTATACCGATTATATCATCCCGCAATGAAAAAACCCGGATCATTCGATCCAGGTGACCAGATGTTTGTACTGTCTCGTTTTTCCGGGGGGCAGCGACTCGATCCCGCTTTTTCTGGACAGAAGCGATTCCGCGTCTTCCTGATCAGGTAAAGTCGTCCACGGTTCAACGGAGACAAACTGCGCGCGCTGTCTGCGCCAGATGCGGAGATGCTCAAAGCCGCTGTAATCTACCCGTACGCGCCGTCCGGTTTTCACGCTGAGCAGGGTTACCGCCATTCCCCGGAGGGATGACAAAAACAGGCATCCGCTGCGGAAGATGCTGCCTCCCAGGGCCAGCTGCGTGATGCCCCGCCCTGCGTCTGCCGTCTCATCGCTCAGGTAAGCCCCTTCCATCACATGGACCACCGGCGATTCAGGTGTGTCGAAAACCAGGCGCTGGAATTCCGTTCCCTCCGGACAGGCAATGGCAAACTGCCTGCCCAGGCCGTAGAAGGCCGGCGTAAACCCCCGGTTGACCAGATTGTATTCCATCGCCAGCTGCTTATTTTTGAGGGTGTAGGCCACCAGCAGATCCACCTCAAACGGGTATCCCCCATCCGGCATCGAAAGACGCAGGATCGCCTGATGGTCGTTCTGTTCCAGGACGGAAAAAAGGCTGTCCTTTGCAAAGCCGCCCTGGGGCACGGGGTATTTTTTCCCGCCGCTGAGGTAAAAACCATTGATCAGGGTGCCCGGAAACGGGAAAAGCAGGGGTGAAAAATGCCCCCACAGCGACGGCGTTCCTTCCCACAGCAGCTGAGCGCCGTTTTTCCCGGTGATGCGGGTCACTTCGGCGCCCTGTGGATTTACGGCAACCTGAAGCTGCCCGTTGTCAAGCACAAATTCTTCCATCCTGACTCCTGCATTCGTTCGTCATCACCAGAAACTGTCTGGCCAGGCGTTCCGGGCCAAGCAGATCCATCTGATGATTCACCACAGACAGCATCCTGCCATGGAGGTCCTCATGAAATCAAATCACTGTTTTTTCCGGCAGTTCATCATCGTTTGGCTGATACTTGCTGTCTTCTTCAGTTTTCCGGCTGTTGCCGCTGAAACAGTATCCAAGTACCAGACCGTCTTCTATGACGCTTTCGACACGGTCATTCAGCTGATCGGCTACGCTTCTTCCCAGGAAGAATTCAGCCAGGCGGCTGAATTGGCCAGAGACATGCTGACGCATTACCACCGGCTGTTCAACCAGTATGAAGAATACCCGGACACGGTGAACGTCTGCGTGCTCAACCAGCTGGCAAAGGACGGGCCTGTGGAGGTCAGCCAGGATCTTTTTGATCTGCTGGCATACTGTCAGCAGCTCCAGCGGATGTACGGGAGCCGCCGCGTCAACGTGTCGATGGGCAGCGTGCTGTCCCTCTGGCATGAAGCGCGGGAAGCGGGCCTGGCTGATCCGAAGAGCGCCAGACTGCCGGATATGGAAAAGCTGCGGGAAGCCGCCGGACACGTGGATATCGAATCCCTGATCCTGGACCGGGAAAAACTGACAGTATACTTTGCCGATCCGCTGCTGCAGCTGGACCTCGGAGCCATCGCCAAGGGATACGCTGCCGAAAAGGTCCGGCGTGCCCTGCTCGGCAGTTCCATGAAATCCTTCATCCTGAACGCCGGCGGAAACATCTGCCTGGGCGACGCGCCGATGGACGGACGGGCAAACCCAAACTGGAGCGTCGGCATTCAGAATCCGGACGACCTGAACGGTTACGTCGATGTCCTCTACGCCACCCGGATGAATGTAGTGACCTCCGGGGATTATCAGCGGTACTACGTCGTGGACGGAACCAGGTATTCCCACCTGATCTCTCCGGAAACCCTGATGCCGGCGGCCCAGTTCAGGAGCGTCACCGTGATCGGCCCGGACGGAGGGCTGTGCGACTTCCTGTCCACCTGGGTCTTCATCGCTCCTTACGAAGAAGGAAGGCAGCTGATCGACAGCCTGGAGGGCATAGAAGCATACTGGATTTTCAGCGACGGTTCGGTTCAGATGACAGAAGGCATGAAGCATTATGCGCGCAGCGCGATAACAGGGACATAACAGACCCAGAGTCCAGAAAAAAGCCGCCGGGATCCCGGCGCTTTTTTCAGTTTTTCAGGCTGTTCAGCGGGGCAGGGATTCTCCCGCCGCGAGCGATAAACGCCCCGCAGGATACCCTGCTGACCGGCATCACCGGTGCGTGTCCCAGCAGGCCGCCGAAGTTCACGGTATCGCCTGCTTTCTTGCCGATGGCAGGGATCACACGAACGGCGGTTGTCTTCTGGTTGATCATCCCGATGGCCGCCTCGTCCGCAATGATGCCGGAAATGGTCGCAGCGTCGGTATCGCCGGGGATGGCGATCATATCCAGGCCGACGGAACAGACGGATGTCATCGCCTCCAGTTTTTCCAGAGAGAGTTTGCCGGACTCCGCAGCCCTGATCATCCCGGCGTCCTCACTGACCGGAATAAAGGCTCCGCTCAGGCCGCCCACATGGTTGGAGGCCATCACGCCGCCTTTTTTGACGGCGTCGTTCAGCAGGGCCAGCGCTGCAGTCGTTCCGGGGCCTCCGACGCTTTCCAGGCCCATCTCCTCCAGGATCTGGGCAACCGAGTCCCCCCGGGCCGGGGTCGGGGCCAGGGACAGGTCCACAATGCCAAATGGGATTTGAAGGCGGGCCGACGCTTCCCGCGCCACCAGCTGACCAACCCTGGTGATTTTGAAAGCGGTCCGCTTGATGGTTTCCGCCACGACGTCGAACGGTTCTCCCTTGATCTGCTCCAGAGCGTTTTTGACCACGCCGGGCCCGGATACGCCGACATTGATCACCGTTTCCGGCTCCCCCGGGCCGACAAAGGCGCCGGCCATAAAGGGATTGTCTTCCACGGCATTCGCAAACACCACCAGCTTCGCACAGCCGAGAGAATCCCGGTCTTTGGTCAGCTCCGCCGTCTGCAGGATGATCTTCCCCATCTCGGAAACCGCGTTCATGTTGATACCAGCCCGGGTGGACGCGATGTTCACACTGGAACAGATCAGATCCGTTTCGCTCATCACCTGCGGGATCGAGCGGATCAGTCTTTCATCGCTGTCGGTGGCTCCTTTCTGCATCAGAGCCGTATAACCGCCCAGAAAATTGACCCCGACCTGCTTGGCTGCCCGGTCCAGCGCAAAAGCGATCGGAACCGGATCTCCCTGTGCGATCATCGAAACGGGCGTCACAGCGATGCGCTTGTTGACAATGGGGATGCCGAACTCCTTTTCGATCTCCTCCCCGGTCCGGACGAGGCGTTCCGCTGTCCTGGTGATTTTATCATATACGCGCTGGGCGGTTCTCTGTACGTCTTCCGACGCACTGGAAAGAAGATTGATCCCCAGCGTGATGGTCCGAATGTCAAAATGTTCCTCCCGGATCATCTGCATGGTCTGAAGAATATCCTGTGTATTGATCATAGCGCCCCCTCAGATCCTGTGCATCGCGTCAAATATGTCCATCCGCTGGATGTGGATTTCCATACCCAGCTGCTCTCCGATGGGTTTCAGTTCTTCCGCCACGCCGGAAAAATCCCTGCTGGCATTGCTCAGATCCACCACCATCATCATCGTGAAGCAGCCGCTCAGAATGGTCTGGGAAATGTCCAGGATATTGATATTCAATTCATACAGCTTGGTGGCCACGCGGGCGATGATGCCGGTGGTATCTGCCCCGGAAACAGAAATCAGCGCTTTTTTCATGCTTGTTTCCCCCTGCGTTAATCCTTGTCCTGGCCGGAGGGGCAGAGTTTCAGCGCATCCGCCCCGGTCACTTCCAGTATTTCATGGTGCGTACTTCTCTGATCCCGCGGGAACAGGCCGCCGTCCATTTCCACTTCGCCCAGCTGATTGTCATACGGGTCGTAACGGAGATACTTTGGAACCGGTACAAAATCATGCTGGTACTCTGAATTGGCAGGCATCCTGTATGGATCCAGATTGCCGAAATAAAACTCCCACCGCTCCGTTTTCCCCTTCCGCCAGGCGCTGCCGCCGAAAGAGCAGTCACAGAACAGCCAGCCGTAAGGAGCCACATAAAACTGCGCCCAGTCGTGGCATCCTACATCGCCCGGCTCCGTATACAGGCCGCTCTGCCACCGTGCCGGAACGCCGGCGATCCTGCACAGGGTGATGAACAGCAGGGCTTGCACCCCGCAGTCCCCTTTCCCGCCGGCGGCGGCAAATTCCGTGATCATCGGCATGGTAATATACGCGCGCATGAAGGAATAGCGGATGTGCTGCGTGATATATTCATAGATTTTTCTGGCCTTGATCAGCGGATTGGTTTCGCTTCCGACGATCTGCGCGGCCAGGGAACGGAGATACGGGGTAAACCGGATATGAGGCAGGCTTTCCCCCAGGCAGAAATCCGGTTGCCAGGCGGTCACCTGATCCGCCTCCGGCCTGACATAGCGGGATACGATTTCAAACCTGTATTCGACGGAAAAAACGTCTTTTCCCGGAACGCCGCGCATGCAGACCGTACGCTGAGGCCAGTCGGACGGGCTGAATTCGTATTCGGGCGCAGTGCAGGACAGGACCTCCGCGTTTTTCACCTGGGCGTATTCATTCGGCAGCGGCAGCCACACGCGGACGGGCTTCCCCCGGTGTTCTTCATCCGGACGGATATTCATCGTGGAGCGCATATGGTAGCGCAGGGTCAGCTTTCCCTTTTGCCTGAGTTCCCGGATGGTTTCATCCAGCAGATTCGGAGCTTTTGACGGCGCCGGCAGAGTGCCGGCTTTCACCGCCCTTTCCGCCAGATCCGCCCTGGTTTTCATCAGGTTGGACAGAAAGCAGTCCTGAAAATGAAGCACTCCGTTTTTGTAGATCCAGTCCATCTGCCCGGACAGGAATAGTTCTTCCCATTCCCCGTCCGAAACCGGACCGATCTTTTCCTGAAGCAGGGTCCTGGCCTGTGCTTCCGAATAGGGGTATTCCTTCGGAATCTGCGTACTGATCCGCTTTTCCAGCTGAAGACGTCTGCGCAGAGCGTCCGGAAGAAACGGATCGGAGCATTTTTTATCAATCAGCCGCATAACCAGCTGATAATCGCCGAAGCCCTTGGCTTTCAGGATGTCTTCCGGCAGCGGGACACTCAGATCAACCAGATCTTTGAACATAATGATCCTCCTTATACCTGAATGGTTTTCCATTTTCCTTTCCTGAAGCGGATCAGCAGCAGCACGGAGCGGACAAAGATATCCGCCACCATGGCCCAGAAAATCGCAAGCGCGCCAAGGCCGAACACAAAACCGAACAGCCACGCGCCGAAGATACGGACACACCACATGCTGATCAGGCCGATATAAAAGGGAGCCGCGGTATCTCCCGCTCCGCGGAGCGCGCCGCCGGTCACGATCATCAGCGCGTTGCAGGGCTGTTCAAACGCGCAGATGGCGATAAATGCCCCCGCGGTCATCACCACCTGCGGGTCAGAAGACATCAGGCCGGCAAGCGGATAGGAAAATACCCACATCAATATCCCGATCACCGTCAGCAGCCATAAAGCCATCCGGATGCATTTCGACCCGATCCGTTCGGCGTTTTCCGCTTCCCTGCGGCCCAGGCACTGGCCGACCAGGGTGGTTGCCGCGGCTGAGAAACCAAAGGCAGGCATGTAACCGAAGCCTTCCACGTCAATGGCGATGATATACGCGGCCACTTCGACGGTCCCGATGCCGCTGATCATCCTGGCAAACAGGATCTGGCCCAGGTTGATCGCCACGCGCTCCAGAGCCGCCGGGACGCTGACGCGGATCACCCTTCTGAAAACATCCGTGTCAAACGGCTCCCGGAAATCAGGTATCAGACGGATCACGCTTTTTTTCGATCCAAGATGCATCAGCAGATACACGGATGAAACGCCCATGGCCAGCGCGCTGGCTGCGGCCGCGCCCCGGACGCCCATGCCCGCGCCCCAGACGGTGACGGACGTTCCGAGAACGGAAACCGTTCTGACGGGATAGATCAGGAAAAAATTGCCGAGCACATTGAGCAGGTTCGACATCAGGCCGCAGAGCATCGGCGTCCGGGTATCCCCGGCCCCACGCAGTAAAGACGCCATCGCCATGGCCGTATAATGCAGCAGATAGCACGAGGAAACGATCCGCAGATAAGCCCGAGCTTCGGGAAGGACTTCTTCCCTGGCCTGCATCATCACCGGGATCCAGGGTGCGCCGACAAAGAACATAAAAGCGGCGAACACGACAGAGACCAGGATGATGATCCGGTATACCTGACGGCCGATATGCCGGGCGGAGGCCTTGTCACCTGCGCCGACAGCCCGGGCCACCAGCGCCGTTCCTCCGATGCCGACCGACTGCACCAGCCCGTTCATCAGCCAGGAAGGGGAAGCGCATACCCCGACGGCCGCCGTGGCAACGGCGCCCAGGGACCCGACCATCGCGGTATCCACCAGCGTCACCAGGGTCGTGCTGATGTTTTCAACGATGCTCGGCCAGGCAAGGGACATGATCAGAGAGCGGTCGTTCTGTGCGGACTGATTCAAGGCCGTCACGTCCCCTCTTTCCGGATACACTTGAGCAGCGCTGTCACGTCATCGCCCAGAACCGCGATCACCATCGGCTTTCCGCGGTCGTTCATGGCCAGTACCGGGAATACGGCGCTGGAAAGACTGGTCACCTTGTCTCCCTGGCAGACGTCGATATCCGTATCGCCGCTGATCACGGCCGCTCCGGCCAGTCTGCTGCCGGTAGAGCCGTTTTTGAAGAACGGCATACACACAGCGCCCGCGCCGCCGCGCCCTTTGGGATCGAACATGACGCCCGGGACCGACTTGCCGTAGCCAAGCTCCGACATCAGCAGCACCTCGTCCTGATTCCGGATGATACCGGAAAGAATCACCGGGTTGTCTTTTTCCGCCCGGATGCCCTTGACTCCTGCCCCTGTACGGCCGATCGGTTCCACTTCCGTAATGGGGAAACGCAGGGAACGGCCGCAGCGGGTAATCAGCAGCAGATGCTCTTCCCCGTCCATCCAGAGGACATTCTGAACCCTGTCATCATCTTTCAGTCGAATGGCGGCAAATCGCCCGCGGCGGATCTGGTATTCCGCCGCAAGAGTCCGCTTGACCATGCCGTTCTGCGTGACGAACACAAACGAACCGGGCAGTTCTTCATCCTTCCTGAACGGGAAAATACCGACGGCAGTTTCCCCTTTTTCCAGTCCCTCCAGCACGCCGTTCAGGGATACGCCCCGGTCTTTGGGCCGATTGTCCTGCAGCGCTTTGACCGGCAACTGGAAGCAGTTCCCAAGATCCGTCATCACCAGTAGGACGGAAAGCGTATCCGCCGGACAGCATACCAGTGCTTTGTCCGGCCCTTCATTCAAGTCCACCTTCTCCCAGGTACGCAGATCGTATTTCCGGATCATCCCGGCACGGGTCATGACGACCATCCTGGGTTCAGCCAGTTCCGTCTCTTTTTCTTCCACCGGTTCCGGCTGTTCCTCTTCCCGGATGATGGTGGTCTTCCGTGCATCCCCGTATTTCTGTGCGATCTCCGTCATTTCCCGGCGGATGACCTCCACCAGCTTTTTCTCGCTCTTGAGGATTCCCTCCAGGGTATGGATGGTTTTCAGAATTTCCTCATATTCCTTGCGCAGGGCAAGGATTTCAAGCCCGGTCAGCCGCTGCAGACGAAGGTCCAGGATCGCCTGGGCCTGCACATCCGTAAAGCCGAACCGTTCCATCAGCCGCTGCTTGGCTTCCTTGCCGGATTTGCTGGCCCGGATCAGGGCGATGACCTCGTCCAGGTTGTCCACCGCGATGATCAGGCCTTCCAGGATATGCGCCCTGGCCCTGGCCTGCTCCAGCTCATACCGGGTGCGTCTTGTCACAACCCTCTTCTGATGATCAATGTAATACAGCAGCGCCTGCCGGATGCTCATCAGTTCCGGCTTTCCGTTCGCGATGGCAAAAAGATTGACGCCGAAGGTGATCTGCAGGTCGCTGTATTTATACAGCAAAGCCAGGATCCTTTCCGGGTTGGCGTCCTTTTTGAGCTCAATCACGGCGCGCAGGCCGGTCCGGTCCGATTCGTCGCGGATGTCGTAAATATAACTGAGCTGGGCCTTTTTTTCCTCGCTGAGCTTCAGGATTTTTTCCAGCATCTGCGCTTTTGAAATCCCATAGGGCACGTCGGTGATGACCAGCAGCGTCCGGCCGGCGTTTCCCTTTTCGATGCTGACACGGGCGCGCAGGGTCAGCTTGCCTTTGCCGGTTTCGTATGCGTTTCTCAGTTCCGGCGTATCAAGCAGTACGCCGCCTGTCGGGAAATCCGGCGCAGGCATCACCCGCATCAGCTCGTCCGTCGTCGCTTCCGGGTTTTCCATCAGCAGGCAGGCGGCATTGACCGCCTCCCGCAGGTTGTGCGGCGGGATATTGGTCGCGATACCGACGGCGATGCCGGATGCGCCGTTGACCAGCAGGTTCGGATAACGGGACGGCAAAAGTTCCGGCTCTTTCAGCGTATCATCGAAGTTCAGCTGAAAAGGAACAGTGTCTTTCTCAATATCCCGCAGCATCTCCAGGGCCAGGGGCGCCATACGCGCTTCCGTATAACGCATGGCAGCGGCGCTGTCTCCGTCGATAGAGCCGAAATTCCCGTGGCCGTCCACCAGAACGCCGCGCAGAGAATAAGGCTGCGCCATGCGGACCAGGGCGTCATAAACAGAACTGTCCCCGTGCGGATGGTATTTTCCCAGGCAGTCGCCGACGATGCGGGCACATTTCCTGTGCGGCTTGTCCGGCGTCAGGCCCAGTTCCTGCATGGTAAACAGGATCCTTCTCTGAACGGGTTTCAGACCGTCCTCCACCCTGGGAAGCGCACGGTCCAGAATCACGTGTTCCGCGTAAGGCATCATGCTGCCCGGCATGACCTCCTCCAGCGGCATCTGGATGATGGTATCTTGTCTGTCCTGCGGGATGTTGTTCTTTGGCATGGGTCTCTCCTGTCATTTTATAAGCTGTACATCTGGTACATCTGACTGTACAGGCCGTTCTGTTCCATCAGCTGCTGATGGCTGCCTTTTTCCTCGATGCCCTTCTCCGTCAGCACCCAGATGACGTCAGCGTTTTTGATCGTCGTCAGCCGGTGGGCGATGGTAAAGGTCGTTCTGCCTTTCGCGAGCTCATGCAGAGACTGCTGAATATAATGCTCGCTTTCATTGTCCAGCGCGCTGGTCGCCTCATCCAGGATCAGGACGGGCGGATCCTTGAGAAATACCCGAGCGATGGAGATGCGCTGCTTCTGTCCTCCGGACAGCTTGACGCCACGTTCTCCGATGTAGGTATCGTAGCCGCCCGGCAGCTTGCTGATAAACTCGTCTGCCCCGGCCCGTTTCGCGGCGGCGATCGCTTCTTCCCTGGAAGCGTCCGGACGTCCGTAGAGAATATTCTCGATCACCGTCCCGGAAAACAGATAGACTTCCTGCTGAACGACCCCGATCCGCCTTCGGAGGGATTTCCGGGTGATCTTCCGTATATTCTGCCCGTCAATCGAAATGATTCCCTCCGTCGTGTCATAGAAGCGGGGAATCAGGCTGCACAGCGTCGTCTTTCCGGAGCCGGAAGGACCCACGATGGCGACATTGGTCCCGGCCTGAACCACTTCCGTGATATGGGACAGGACTTCGTGCTTTTCATCGTCCGCGTAATGAAAGCCCACATCATCAAACCTGACTTCCCCGCTGACGCCGGGCAGGTCTTCCGCGCCTGGCTCATCCACGATCTCCGGTTCCACGTTCATGATCTCGCAGAACCGTTCCAGGCCTGTCAGACCGCGCTGAAACTGTTCCATATATTCCACGATCCGGCGGATGGAATTGATCAGGGTCCCGACAAAGAGCAGATAAGCGACATAGTCGCCGGCAAGCAGCTGTCCCTGCCCCAGAAGGATGGCCCCCGACACCAGCACCACGATGTACATCAGGCCCTCAAACACCCGGGTTACCGTGCCGAAACCTGCCATTGCGATGTACTGGCGGATCTTTGTTTTCAGAATCGATTCGTTGTTCAAGGAGAACTTTTCAAGCTCCATTTCTTCGTTGGCAAAAGACTGCACCACCCGGATTCCCAGCAGACTGTCCTCAATGCGGGCGTTCATCTCGCCGACTTCATGGCGGCATTCCTTAAAGGCCTGCCGCATCTTCCGGTTGAAATAACGGAGCAGCACGGTCATCACAGGGACCAGCAGGAATACCGTCAGCGTCATCCAGAGGTTCATTCTGACCAGGATCAGGAAAGAGACCAGAATTTTGACGAAGGCAATAAAAAACTCTTCCGGGCAGTGATGGGCAAATTCCGCGATATCGAACAGATCGCTGGAAAGCCTGGCCATCAGCTGGCCGATTTTCGTATTGTTGTAAAAAGTGAAAGAAAGCTTCTGAAGGTGCTCGAACAGGTCGGCGCGCATGTCCCGTTCAATCCTTGCGCCCATAAAGTGTCCGCGGCTCTGCATCCAGTACGCGCCGGCCGCGTCAATGACGCGAAGCAGCAGGTACAGCAGGCCGAGCAGCACCACCCAGCCGACCGTGATCTCCCCCGGGCTGGTCATTGCCCGGTTCGTCACGGAACGGACGATCAGCGGAAAAACGATTTCGCATACGGTCGTCAGCGCTGCGCAGAACAGATCAAACAGCAGCATGCCCCGGTACTTCACAAAATACGGAGCAAAACGTCCGAGCAGTTCCTTTGCCGGTATCTGCCGGCCCTCCTGGCTTTCCATCGAGCCTCCCCATCTGTCCGTCAGAATCCGCCCGTGCCCGCCGGAATCGTGCCGATCCCGAGCAGTTCACCCTGCAGGCGGTTATGGTCTTCGTAAGCGTTGACATTGAGCAGTTCCCCCATGAAAATCATGGAGGCCGTTCCCCCGCCGTCCAGATTAAAGGCAATACCGCAGCCTTTCTGCTGAAACAGGCCGGCAAAATAAGCCAGTTTGCAGCCTTTGGACTCTTTGGACCTGCCCTGCATGACGATCGCCACGTAATGCCCCGGCTCGACCATGCCGATGCCCGAACGAGGCTCATTGCCGAGCCGCTTGTCGATTTTCTCCGTCTGGGAGGTGATCCGGCCTTCCCGGATCAGGACGGGGCCGAAGCACAGTACGTCCCAGGCACCTTTTTTCTTCAGTTCTTTCGCGGTAGCGCCGTTGTAATCGTAGGCTTCTATCCGTCCATCCGGATAAATGGCCAGAAAATCCCGGTTGGGGATGATGCGGACGTCTTTCCGGGCCGGATCGTCCCACAGGATTTCCCCGCCGCGTAGAATGACCCCGACGCTCATGAGCTTTCTTTTGGCGTTTCTCAGGACGCGGTACAGATAATAATCGGTATTGACAGCGAACACGAGCCGGTTTTCCCTGGCGATCAGCTGGGGCTCCGCCCGCTCCCTGGTATCCCTGTCCCTGCCGTAATAATATGTCCGGAGAAATTCATCCGAACCGGGCCGCACAAAAATATCCGCCTCAAACCAGAGCTTCGGCTCCGTCTTTCTGCTGCCGTCCGTCCTGCGGACGATTTCAATCCGCAGGTCCTGACTGGCGTACAGCCAGAGCCCCTTTTCCGCATCGCTCAGCGAAAACACCGCCCGGCCCTGCGGCAGGAAACCTTCTTCCGTCAGTCCGGGAAACAGATCGGAATAAGCGCTTTTTTCCGACAGGAATTTCGCCTGTGTCTTTTCTTCCTGTACATCAGCCTCTGTTTTTTCAACAGGTTCCGGCTCGGACGGTTCCGGCACGTTCAGGACATACGGATCCTGGACCGTTCCCTCCCCGGAGGCGGCGCTGATCCCCTTCAGGCTGATCAGGATCATCGGCCGTACCCCCTGGCCGGTATGCCAGACACCCAGGTATCCCCAGCCGCCTTCCCGGATGATCCGGCGGTGCGTTTTTTCGCGACTGTCGCTGATCGTCCTGGTCCAGTACGGGGAATCTTTGAGCCTGCCTCCGGTGTAGACCTGCAGGCCGCTGTCAATGGCATATTCCGTTCCCGAGGCCCGCCGGGATTCTGTGTCGGCAAAGCCGTACTGCGGGTTTTTGAGGTCGTCCGCTTCAGGCAGGGAAACCAGGGCGCGGTCCATCTGCCGCAGCAGGATGCAGCGCTCCGCCCAGGTAAAGGTATTCTTCAGGAACTCGCCGTTCAGGTATTCATAGAGTTCCGACTGTTCCCAGCCTTCGTATACGTTTCGCTGCGCATCAATCCGGGCGGTAAACAGAATCCTGTCGCTCAGCAGCAGGGCGCTCTGCCCGCTGACGGACAGCACACGCCAGCTGACGGGCTCTTTTGTTTCGTCCGCCTTCGTTGGCGTCTGCCCGAAAAAAACGTGCGTCCACTTCTTCGTATCCTTCTGATACGGGCGGAGCGCCGCTTCCTCTGCCGCGAACGAAGGGACGGGCAGGAGGAGACAGACCGCCAACAGGCATAATAGTTTTTTCATGAAGCTTTCCATTCCGTTTGGTCCGTCCTGCGGAGGGCAATCAGTTCACCTGATCCGAAAAACCGATGCCGATCACTTCGTTCTGCAGGCGGTTCTGGGCCGCATAGGTGTTTTCGTTCAGGTAGACGCCCATGAAGATCATGGAAGAGGTGCCGCCGCCGTCCAGATTGAAGGCAACCTGACAGCCTTTCCTGGCAAACAGATCCGCCAGGTACGTCAGCTTGCAGCCGACCGATTTCTTTGTCCGTCCTTCCACCATGATGGCGACATAGTGCCCTTTTTCGACCATACCGATGCCGGTCCGCGGATTGTTGTTGCCCCTTTCGCCGATCCTTTGGGCCTGCTCTGTCAGTTCACCTTCCCGGAGAAGCGCAGGGCCGAAGCAAAGCACGTCCAGCGCGCCCATATCTTTCAGTTCCTCCGCGGACGGGCCGTCAAAGTCAAACACTTCCATGCCTCCGTCCGGAAAGACGGCCAGGTAATCGCGGTTGGGGATATTGTTGGCGGGTTTCGTGGCGGGGTCGTCATAAAAAACCTCTCCTCCGCGGAGTACGACGCCGACCGACATCACCCGTTTTTTTGCGTTCCGAAGTACCCGGTAATAATACCAGTCCGAATTGACCGCGAACACCAGATGGTTTTCCCGGGCAATCATCTGCGTTTCAGCGAGTTTCTTTGTCCTCGGGTTCATCTCGTGATAATAGGTCCGGAAGATGTCCTCCGCTCCGTCCCGGACAAAGATCTCCGCTTCGTACCAGCGTCTCGGCTCTGTCTTTTTTGTCGTATCCGTCTTGCGGACTATTTCGACCCGCATGTCCGGACTGGCGTACAGCCACAGCCCCTTTTCCGCATCGGCATATGTAAATTCATCCGTTTCAGGAGGCAGGAAGCCTTCTTCCGTCAAATCCGGGAAAAGAGAGGCATATTCCGTGACGGAAGAAGCAGGGGCAAGGGACACGCTTCCCTCCGGTTCAACGTTTTCCCCCGCCTGGTCATCTGCTTCTTTTCCTTCGGATTTTTCATCCGGAAGAACAGAGAGTTCGCCCTCTGATCCGGACAGAGCGGCCGGGGCGATTTCTTCCTTCGGCTTTTCCGGATCGTCCGCTGCCAGGCATTCGTCCGAAAAGATCAGCGCCCAGAGCGCTTCGTCCACTTCGCCCGTCTCCTCCAGCCCGTTGTGCTTCTGAAGCAAGGAAACGCGTTCGGCGGTGGTTTCATTGTAGATGGGGCTGAACTTCTTCGAACTGAAATAACCAAGTTCATACATGCGCTCTTTGAGTGCCGCCACGTTATCGCCCCTGGCTCCCTGACGGATCGGGAAATCAGCCGCCAGAGCGGCGGATATGAAAATCAGCATTGCGAATAGAGCCAGCAGGGCTCCGGCCTGTTTCTTCATAGATCTTCTGTCCTTATCAAGTATAGATCCGAGATTGACCAAAAACTTTTTACTGCACGGCGTCGGACCGGCCGATCCCCAGCACCTCATTCTGCAGGCGGTTTTTGGCGCCGGCCTTGTTCTCGCTGATATAAGCGCCCATGAACATCATCTGAGCGGAAGGTCCGCCATTGAGGTTGATGGCGGCCCGGCAGTCCTTCTGTCTGAACAGCGCGGCGAATTCCTCCAGCTTCATGCCGACGGACTGCTTGGTCCCCCCGTCGGCAACGATGGCCAGATAATGGCCCGGGCCGATCCGGCCGACCCCGCAGCGCGGGTTTTCACCCTGACGGGCGGAGATCTTTTTTGCCTTGGAAGTGATTTCCCCATCCATGACCAGCAGGGGACCGAAGCACAGGGTTTCATAAACGCCCTGATCCAGCAGCTCTTTCCCGCTGACGGCATTGAATTCAAAGGCGATCATCCTGCCGTCCGGATAAAGGGCCAGGATGTCCCTGGTGGGAAGAGTGGTAACATCCTTTTTCCCGGGGTCATCGTACAGGATTTCGCCCTGCCGGAGCACCACGCCGACCGTCGTGCGCTTTTTCTCGTTCTGTTTGGCCCGGTAATAATACCAGTCCCCGCTGACCGCGAAAACAAGGGAATTGCGTTTCGCGATCTCCAGCTCGTCCAGAAGCTCCTCTTCCTCGGAGCCGGTGAAATAATGCCTCAGATTCTGCTGCTCCGCTCCCTTGCGGACAAAAATCTCCGCTTCCAGCCAGCGCTTCGGCTTTTTCTTTTTTGTATTGTCTTCCCTGCGGAGAATCTCAATCCGCAGGTCCTGGCTGGCATACAGCCAGAGCCCCCGCTCCGGATCCTGCCAGACAAATTCCGATTCGCTCTCCGGCAGGAATCCTTCGTCCGTCAGTTCCAGGAAAATGCTTTCATATTCAGTGGGGAAGCTTCTGCCGCCGGTTTCGGCTTCCGGATCTGCGGTCGGAACGGGAGACGGCGCCGCTGTCGGCTGCGGAGTATCCGTCGGCGCGGGGGCAGGCGTTGGCCTCGGTGTAGGCGATACCCTCGGAGCGCGTGATACCGCCCTGGGCAGTGAAAGTACATAAGGGGATTCTTCCGTCCCCGTCCCGGAAAACACGGCCGTATCCGTCAGATCCAGCAGAATAACGGGACGGATGCCGATATTTTCCGCATCAGGAAGCAGTTCGCTGAACGTACCGTCGTCCTGTACACGGCAGACTGCATGTTCAAAGGAAGATCCTTCGCTTCTTGTCCAATAGGGGGAAGTTTTTCCGCCGGGCGAAACGAACAGGCCGTCCTGCAGAGCCTGCGCGGTGCCGGCGGCCGCCGGGTCTTCCCTGCCCTGAAAAGCAAGGGTCAGCATATCCCTGGACGGAAGCGAAACCAGCGACAGGTCCTCCTGATACAAAAGGGCTGCCCGCTCCTCGGAGGAAAAAACCTCTTCAGCGAACGGCCCGTTCAGACGGGCGTACAGAGAGGAAAACTCCCATCCCTGAAAGGAGGACGCCCGGCTGTCCATGGCGCCGCAGGCAAGGATTTTTTCGCTCATCAGCAGCGCCTTTTCATCGTCCGCAGAAAGCACCCGCCACACCACGGCGGCCAGCTTGTCCTGTTCTTCCTGGGCCGCCATGCCAAAGGCAACGAAAGTCCACCCGCGATCCTCCCGGTATCCGGAAAGCTGCCATTCCCCGAAGGCGGACAGCGCTGCCGTGAGCAGCAGGATCAGCAGGACAGCCGCAATCTTCTTCGCCATTTTCCTTCAGCCCTTTCATTTGTGTTCGTTATGATTATAGCGGTCCGGCCCGTTCTTTGCAAGTCTGTTTGTTCGATAATTCTTCGATCCTTCCGACAGATTTCGGCTCAGACAGCCATGACAAATTTACAATTTCAGGTTCCCGTGCCGCCGGCTTCCCTTGAAACAGACAGAATTTCATGGTAATATATATGAGGGAGTATATTGCTCCCGGGAGGAACAACAAGATGCTGAAAAAAAGTCTGCTCGGGATCCTTTGCCTGATCTTTTTATGGCAGGGAACCGCATACGCTTCCTCCGGTGAAACCGGAAAAAATATTAATGGCTTTGATCTTTCTTTTCATACGACAGCGGAAACAGAAATCCGGGTATCCGAAGCGCTGAAGGAAAAGAAGATGATCCTCATCCATTTCTTTCAGACCTCCGGCAGAACCAGCAAGCTGTGCCTGCCGGGCCTGGAAACATCGTATCAGAAATGGAAAGATCAGGCTGAAGTGATCGGCATCTCCTGCGACAACATGGATACGGCTGATTATCTGAACGAATTCGCAGAAGAAAACAGCATTTCCTTTCCTCTGGTCGCCGGAGATAAAACCACGCTGCCGGATCTGCTGGAGCTGACTTCCGTGCCGACAACTGCCGTGATCGACCGCTTCGGCGCCGTCGCCATGATGCTCACGGACGTCATTACCGACCCTGCGGCCTATGACCGGGTGTTTGATTATTTCTGTTCGGAACAGTATACGGAGAGCGAATGGATCACTTCACTGCCGCCCGTCAGAGTTGCTGTCAAAGGTCTGTCTGATGAAGAGTTGACATCTCTCCTGACAGCTGATGAACGAATCCGTGTTTCTACTGTCAAAGGCTCATATGTCTGGCCTTTTGTTCAGAATGAAGAAGGCGGTGTCATTTCTTCCAACAGGGGGATAGACGATTCTTTCAGTGCCCTTGCCGCTCATGTTGTCTCATCAGAAGAAAGTGTTTTTCACTTCCGTTACCATGTATCCAGCGAAAGACTTTATGATGCCCTGATTGTCGTGTTGGACGGCAAAGAAATCCGTGTGCTCAGCGGGGATACCGGCTGGTGCGAAGACGCCCTGAAACTAACTGCCGGGGAACATGATATCTCTTTTTTATATCTAAAAGATGAAGAAGAGACGCAGAGCATGGACACAGCGATGCTGGCGGACTTTGTTCTGCTTGAAGGGCAGGAAGCGGAGCGGGCCCTGAAAGAGCTGCCCGATTATCCTGTCAGCAATCAGACCCTCATGACACTGACGGACCAGAGCGCGCAGGAAATCTTGGTGGACGACCCGACGGATGTACTCTCCAGGGACTTTGGCGGCCCCGTCCGCATTTATCTGCTGGATCAGACGGAGGCAAACATCAACCTGACGCTGAGCAGCCAGTATGACCCCTGGACGGTCTATCTGAAAGCTGATAACTCCATAAACATCCAGGAGATTCTGCCTCACAAGACCAAAACGGGCTATTCCCTGAAGGTTCCGTGCGATCCGGAAAGGTTTTCCATGTTCACCGCTTTTTCTGTGCGGCCTTATGATCAGCGGATTCTCTGCAACATCCTGATTTTCCCGAACATGGACAGCCTGGAAAACTGGTTCAGCTATATGAATTATGTCCGCATGGCGAAACTGGTCTGGACCGTCGGGAAAGACGAAGAAGACGTGACCTACCTCTGGCAGGTCAAGGTACAGGATACGGCCGGGAACCCTGTTCCCGGATGCGAGGTTCTCTTCAGCAACAAAGAAGCGACCGCCCGCGTCATTACGGACGAAAAGGGCATGGCAGTATTCGAGTCAGCGGAAGAGATTTACCGGGTCCGTCTCTCCAGGATTCCGAGAGACTATGTCAACCCCTCTTCCCGCGAGGTCGTTATGCCCAGCACCGGCGGCATTACCGGCTTCATTCTGGTCAGAAAATAAGGCGAAAAGACAAATGTCAGATATATTGTCCCCTCACGCCGCTGATTTTACCCTGTTCGGCGGCGCGGATGCAGTTCTTCTGATTCATGGGTTTACAGGAAGCCCGGCGCATATGCTTCCGCTGGGAAAGGCCCTGCAGGAAGCGGGCTTTACCGTCCGCGGCATCCGCCTCAAAGGGCATGGCACCGCTTTGTCCGATATGCGGACAGCTTCCTGCGAGGACTGGCTGGCCGAAACCAGGGAAGCCTATGACGCCCTTTCATCCGCGTTCCAATCCGTCAGTGTGGCAGGTCTTTCGATGGGCGGTCTGCTTTCCCTGATCCTGGCGGAGGAAAAAGAGCCTGCATGCTGCGCCGCCCTCGCCGCCCCGATGTGGATCAGGAACCCGCTCAGTTTCGCCGCCCCGGCGCTGGCAAAAATCAAACCGGAGATTAAAAAGCGGCGTTCCTCCTCTTCGGTCTGTCTGGATCAGAACTATGCGGTCGGGTACAATATGATCCCAACCGCTTCCGTCGCCAATCTGAACCGGCTGATCCGGATGGCGAAGAATCATCTCCGTTCTGTCCGCTGCCCGCTGATGTGCGCTCAGGCGCGCAGGGATCCGGCCATCGCCTCCTCCAGCGCGGACATCATTCTGAAAGGTGTATCTTCTTCCGTTACAGAGAAACTGACGCTGCAGCAGCCGCACCACCTGATCACGATCGGCCCGGAGACAGAAGTGCTTTTCCCCGCCGTGTGCCGCTTTATGACGGAGGCTGTCAGCAAGGAGAATTTATGAAAAAAACCCTAATGATTTTGCTTTCAAGCCTGCTCATCCTATCCATGGCCATCATTTCCCCTTTGGTCCTCGCTGACGGCGCGGAAACCGTGACCGTTGTCTGTTCCTTTTATCCGATCAGGATTTTCGCCGAAAATGTACTCCGGGATGTTCCCGGGGTATCTCTGGAAACGCTTGCCCCGGCCGGCACTGGCTGTCTGCACGATTTTCAGCTGATGACCGGCGACCTCAAAAGGCTGGACGGAGCGCTGTGCCTGGTCATCAACGGAGCAGGTATGGAGCAGACATTTCTGCCGTTGCTGACAAAAGAAAGAAACGATCTTCCCGTGGTGGACTGCTCCGCAGGGATCGAACTGATGAAGGAAGACGGGGAAGACAATCCCCACATCTGGCTCAGCCCCTTCCTGGCGGCAAAGATGGTGCGGAACCTTGGCGAAGGTCTTTCCGCCCTGCTGCCCGGGCAGGCAGAACTGATCCTGCAGAATGCCGGGAACTATGCCGGAGCGCTGGAAGCGCTCGGGGAAGAGATGCGCTCCGCTTTATCGGATGATGCAGGCAAACCGATTGTCACTTTCCATGAAGCCTTCCCCTATTTCGCGGATGCCATGGGCCTGCGCGTTCTGGCCGCGGTGACCGTAGAGCCGGACGAAACGCCTTCCCCCCGCCTGATTGCCAGGACCGTCTCCCTGATCAGGGAAGCGGGCGGATGTCCGCTGTTTTCGGAGCCCGGCGTCCGTTTGGATGCCCTGAACGCCATCGCGCGGGAGACCGGCTGCCCGGTGTATGAATTGAGCCCCGTGACCGACGGGGAAAACCTTCCGGAGGCCTATGAAACTGCGATGCGCGAAAACCTGCGGACACTGCTGGAAGCGCTGAAGCAGTAAATACCCTGGTCCGGCTGACTTCCTTATCTGTTTTATCCGTAAAAAGCGCCTGTCTGATCAGGCTCTTCATAAAAAACCCGGCCGGGTCATTCTCCGGCCGGGTTTTGGTTTGCGTCATGCGGCAAGCCATAACATCGTATCAGGCTTCCGTCTGAACCGCCGAGAGCAGCGCTTTGACCAGCGGTTCAGGGCCGGCCAGGTTTTCCCGGGCATGAATATTCAGCGGGGAACCGTCCAGAGCGCGGGCGACGCCGCCCGCCTCCTCGATCAGCAGGAGGCCGGCCGCCATATCCCACAGGTGAATCCCCTGCTCAAAGGTCACGTCGATCCTTCCGCAGGCCGTATAGCACAGCAGGAGGGCTGCGCAGTTGAATACGCGGATGCTGCCCAGGGACGGCGCCAGACGGGTAAACCGCCCCACCGTCTGCCGCCGCATTTCCATATCCGACGCCGGAAAACCGAAAGACAGGATCGCATCCTGCAGCTTTTTTGCCGAAGATACCCGGATCGGCCTGCCGTTCAGGTCTGCCCCGTGACCCCGCAGGGCGGAAAACAGTTCGTCTCGGCTCGGGTCATACACCGCGCCGGCGACGACCTCACCCCGGTGAATCAGCGCGGCGGAAACAGCGAACTGAGGGATCCCCCTGATAAAATTGGTGGTTCCGTTCAGGGCATCGACTGCCCAGAAGTATTCGGGCATTTCTTCAAGCAGCCTGTCTTCTGGTTTTCCGCCAGAGGATACCTCCTCCTCCCCGAAAAAACCGTGATCCGGAAAAGCGTTGTGGATCAGGGTTCGGATGATCTCCTCACTCTGCCGGTCAACCTCGGTCACGAAGTCAAATCCGCTCTTCCTGCTGATGTCATGCGGCCGGGCTGTACTCCCGGCAATCATCCGGCCGGCTGTCAGAACGGCCTTGCGTGCCGCTTCCAGATAGTCCGTCCGGATCATGCTTTTTCTCCTTCTGCCGGAATCAGGCGCAGCGAAGGCTCGACCATCGTCCAGCGCACAGTATCGCCGGGTCTGAAGACGCCGTTGGTATGATAACGGTAATCGGCAACGGAGATGGCCGTCCCCCCGCAGGACAGGACATACTGGAAAGTCTGTCCCATATAGGTCGCGCTTTCGACCCGGGCGGTATACGGGCCGTTTTCATCCAGCAGGACATTTTCCGGCCGCACCATCAGGACGGCTTTTCCCCCGCGCAGGCTTTCCCCGGCCCGGGCCTGCACGGTACGGCCGAATACTGTAGCCGTACCGTGCAGGTCCCAGGAATCAACGGGGAGAAAATTCGCCTTGCCCATGAAATCAGCCACGAAACAGTTATCCGGCGATGTGTATATGCCGGTAGCTGTTCCCACCTGCTCGATGACGCCGGCCCTCATGACCACCACCTTGTCTGAAATCGCCATCGCCTCGCTCTGGTCATGGGTCACATAGATGCTGGTGATGCCCACCCGGCGCTGGATCTTGCGCAGCTCGTCGCGCATATATTCGCGCAGCTTGGCATCCAGATTGCTCAGCGGCTCATCAAACAGCAGGACGCTCGGCTCCGTCACCACAGCCCGGGCCAGGGCGACGCGCTGCTGCTGGCCGCCGGACAGCTGATTGGGCATGCGCTTTTCAAAGGACTCAATCTGCATCAGCTCAAGCACCTGAGCGACCCGTGTTTTGATTTCCTCCTCCGGCACATGCTTGATCCGCAGGCCGTAAGCGACGTTTTCAAACACGTTCAGATGCGGGAACAAAGCATAGCTCTGGAACATCATCCCGACGTTCCGCTTATTGGGCGGAAGGGTCGAAACGTCCTTCCCCCCGATCAGCACCTTGCCGGACGTCGGGATTTCAAAGCCCGATACCATGCGGAGGATCGTCGTCTTTCCGCAGCCGGACGGGCCCAGCAGCGTTACCATCTCCCCAGGTTCCGCCGTCAGGGAAACGTGGTTGACCGCGGTAAATTCCCCCTGTGCGCCGTAAGCGGGGAATATCTTGACCAAATCCTTCAGCTCAACGCTGACAGCCTGTTTTTCGCTCATTTTCTCCTCCTTGATCCTTCCCCGTTGACCGCCACTTCCAGGATCAGCAGGGCGATCACAACGATGACCATCAGTACGACACAATAGGCGGACGCTACGCCCAGACGGCTTCCCTCGATCTCCGACATGATGGAAACGGTCAGCAGATTCCAGTTGACGGATACCAGGAAGATGACCGCGCTGACCGATGTCATCGAACGGACGAACGCGTTCAGCAGGCCCGAAAACAGAGCGGAGCGCATCAGCGGCAGGGAAATCCTGCGGAAGGTGGTCAGGTTGTTCGCCCCAAGGACAGCGCTGGCTTCCTCTATGCTGGCGTCCACCGCCCGAAGGCTGTTGCTGCCCGCTTCGACCCCGACGGACAGCGTACGGAATACCAGCGCAGCCACGATGATCGCCGCTGTGCCCGTCAGCAGGATGGGCGGCGTATTGAAGGACAGGATATAGCCGATGCCCAGTGCGATGCCCGGCACGGCAAAGGGGATCATGGAGGCGACTTCCATCAGCTTCTTGCCGATAAAACGCTTGCGGACCAGCAGGAAACTGATGATCAGGCCGAGCAGGGCGGTGATCGGCGTTGCGATCAGGGCCAGCAGCAGGGTATCCTGCATGGCGCTCATGCCGCGCTTGAACACAAACTCATAGTTTTTAAGCGACAGGCTCATATCGACCCCCCAGGTCTTGACCAGGGAGATCCAGACGACCGTGCCGTAAAGCATCAGCACGACAACAGTGATCAGGAGGCAGAAGATGAACAGCGGCACCACGATGTGCCGGTCGCGGATTTTCTGAATATTCCCCACCGGCTTGCCGGTGATGGTCACAAACGACTTCCGGGCGACCCAGTATTTCTGGATAAAAAATGCCAGCAGAGCCGGAAGCAGAATACTGAGCGCCATAAAAGCGCCGGTTTTCAGATCGTACAGACCGGTGATCTGCATATACGCATCCACCGACAGCACGGAAAAGTTGCCTGCCAGCACCTGTGGATTGCCGAAATCGCTGATGGATTTGGCGAACACGATCAGCAGCGCGCTGAAAATGCCCGGAACGCTGAGGGGCAGCGTGACGGAAGTAAACACCTTGAAGCGGCTCGCCCCAAGGGAACGGGAAGCGTCCTCGACTGAGCCGTCGATGCTCTCCAGGACGCCTTTCAGGTTCAGGTATGCCAGCGGGAAGAGCGCCAGCGTCTGGACGATCATCAGGCTTCCGAAGCCGTATACGTTATGGTTGCGGATATGAAGCAGCGTTTTCGTAATCACCCCGCTGCGGCCGAACAGCAGGATCATCGCCAGGGAAATCACAAAAGGCGGGGACAGGATCGGCATCATGGCCATAAAATGAAAGAAGCGCTTCCCTTTCATCTCGGTCCGGGTGACCGCATAGGCAAATACGTAGCCGATCACAGTGGAGAGAACGGCAACCGTCACGCCCAGCAGGAGGGAATTGCGCAGGGAAGAAAAGAAATTCGTCGAGTTCATGATGTGCTCGACGTTGCTCAGATCGATCCGTCCTTCCGCATTGGTGATGGTGGCCAGAAACAGCCGCAGAACCGGATAGATGCAGAAAAGTACCAGAATGACCAGCACGATAACGATGCAGGCGAAAAGACCGGGCTGCCTGAGCAGCATGGCAAACTCTTTTCTGCGCTGCTGCCTCATTCTTCTGACTGCCGGGTTGGACAAACGGACCGCCCCTTTCAAACACATCATCAGCGGGAAACGGAAAAAGCTTCCGTTTCCCGCAAGTCAGGCTGATTACTTGATCACGTTGTCACGGGTCCTCACTTCGCGTTCGAACCGTTCGACAAATTCCACCTTGTGGTCGCCGGACCAGATGAAATCATAATCGATCAGGTTCAGCTGATCCATCGGGATCATCGCGGGATTGACCTGCACGTTCTTGCTGATCGGATAACGGTAGAACTGATTGGTCGCCATCTCCTGGCAGGTATCGGACAGCATCCAGTCGATGAACGCGTGCGCCGCATCCACCTCGTTGGCCGGGCCGCCTTTGACCATGGATACGCAGGTCACCTCATAGCCGGTGCCCTCGCTCGGATAGGTAATCACCAGCGGATAGCCTTCCAGGATCGTGGCCTGAGCGTCCAGGTCATAACCGATGGCCACGCCGATCTCCCCCAGGCCCGCCATGCGGTACGGAGCCGCACCGGCCTTGGTGTACTGGGCGATATTGCCGTCCAGCTTCTTCATATACTCAAAGCCTTCTTCCACGCCGAAGGTCTGCAGCATGCCGGAAAACGCTGTATATGCCGCGCCGGATGTACCGGGGTGGGCCATGCAGACGTCGCCCTTGAGCTCAGGGTTCAGCAGTTCTGCCCAGCTGGTCGGGGCTTCGATGCCCTTTTCCGCCAGATAATCCGTATTGGAAGCGAAGGCGGTGACGATCATGGAAACGGGGGTCCAGACTTCGTTCGGATCCTTCCAGCGCTCGTCCACCACGCCCAGCTCAGGCGAGACATAATGGTCCAGCAACCCCTTGTTCATGGCACTGGTATGGGTATCCACCGAGCCGCCCATGAAAATGGAAGCCTGCGGATTCTGCGCTTCCGCTTCCAGTCGGGTTACAATCTCGCCCGCGCCCAGACGGACGTAGTTGACTTTGATACCGGTATCTTTGGTAAACTGCTCGAACATCTGGAGCGCTTCGTTTTCCACATAGCAAGTATAGATCGAAACAGACTTGACCTGCTCCGCCCCGGCAAATACGGGCAGAGACAGAAGCATGCACAGGGTCAGCAGCACAGACAGCGTGCGTTTCATGGGAATCCTCCTTTACACATTGCGGTTCATTGGTGAAACGGTGCTTTTCCTGATAACCAGGCGTGTCGGCAGCAGGATATTTTCCGGGTCATGATCCTCCTTTCTGAGCATTTTCAGCATGAGCTGTGCAGCCTTTCTGCCCAGTTCATGCCTTTCAAAGGTGATCGTGGTCATCTCAAACCACGACAGTTGCGCAAATTCAAGATCCCCGCTGCCGCAGACAGACAGCTCGTACGGCACACGGATCCCGGTAAGCCCGGCGTATTCCATGACGCCGATCCCGATGGGATCGGTGGAGGCAAACACAGCCGTCGTATCCGGATAACGCTCCGCCAGCAGTTTACCGGCTTCCCGGCCGTAAATGACCGCGTCCATGGCGCGGTTGGCAGGCAGATCCGGGACAGATATGATCCTGGGCTCCAGACCGCGGGCGGTCATGCTGTCGGTATAACCGCGCATCCGTTCCCTGCCGATATCCGTATTCAGCCGGATGTGGCAGATCTTCCTGTGCCCCAGGCCGGTCAGGTATTCCACCATCTGCCGCGCCCCGTCGTAATGATCGGCGTCCACATACGGGATGCCGCTTCCTTCCGGCGGACGCCGCCTCAGGGCGACCACCGGGCATTTTGTCTTCCTGAGCAGTTCCAGCAGTTCCGCCGTCCACTCGTCAGGGGTAATGATCAGGCCGTCAAAACGCATTTCCCTCGCGTACCGGATAAAATCCATCAGCCGTTCACCGCGGCGGTTCAGGTTGCCGTAAATCAGCGAATAGCCGTTTTCCTGCAGGCACATTTCCACCCCGTAGGCATTATCGGAAAAATAGGAGTCCTGGATGTCCGGGATGGTCAGACCGATCGTCCGGGTGGACAGGCGGGATACGTTCCTCGCGGCGGAACTCGGCACATAGTCAAGCTCCCGGATCGCCTGTTCGATTTTCCGCCTGGTTTCCTCATTGAGGTCCGGATGATGGTTCAGATACCTTGAAACAGTGGATACCGATACGCCGCTGTAGGAAGCCACATCCCGGATCGTACTCATCGGCATCCACTCTTTTCTTATCATTCCGGTACCGTTACCGGTACCGGTTTCAGTACCCAAAAAATAGCACAGCATAGACAATCTGTCAATAGCTCTGCCAAAATAAATATTCGGAAGCCGGATGCACGGCAGCCGGCGGCAAAACGACTCTGCTTCCGGAAAAACAAAAAAGCCCAGTCCATGACTGAGCTATAAAAAAGTGTCAGCAGATGTCTTCCGGCGGTACGGGGCCCAGCACCAGGCCAATGCATTCGGCATGGTCGTCATCCGTCGGACGGATCATCCTGAAGGCGGGATTGCGGGATTTGAGTCCCCTGGGCTGGTATTCCTTGATCATCAGCGCTCCGGACACCCGGAAGATGCCCACCTCTCCCGGCTGCACATGATCCGCATGGCGCACATAGACCAGAGAACCGTCCGGAAAGTCCGGTTCCATGCTCCTGCCGTTGACGGTAAAAACCTCGTCTGCCCGGCGGGAAAGAGGGGTATCCCGGAACATCATCATCCTGGTTTCGTTCAGGTCCTCCTCCATCGGTACACCGACTCCGGCCGCGGCGCTCAGCGGCTGATGCGGCAGGAAGCGCCTGTGCCGAAGATCCTGCATGGCCGTCTGAAGCGCTTTTTCGTCTTCTGACATCTGCCTGAGAAACTGGGAAGCCAGCTTTTTACGCCGGGCGGACAGCGAACGGTAATCCTGGAGGAGCTGCTGTTCCTGGGCCGGGGATGCCGGGTCGCACTCGATGCCGAAGAACACCGTCAGCGGGATGCCCAGCAGGGCGCACAGTTTCGGAATCGCATCGATATCGGGCCTGGAAACGCCGTTTTCCCAGTTGCTGATGGTGTTGGTGCTGTATCCGATGGCCCGGCCGACGGAGCCCTGATCCATCCCGGCTTTTTCGCGGTAGCGGCGCAGGACATTCCCGTAGTGCGTGGTCCGCTTCTCGTTCAGCGGAAGGCTGCCGGACTTTCTGGT
Source organism: Christensenellales bacterium (assembly GCA_045113695.1). Taxonomy (GTDB): domain Bacteria; phylum Bacillota; class Clostridia; order Christensenellales; family Aristaeellaceae; genus UBA4246. The sequence goes on along the minus strand of JBGUJG010000056.1, from coordinate 4,645 downwards.
TTTTTCAAATGATGCGATCGCCTGCTCGTCTTCCCTTTTCCGCGCGGTACGCATGATGGTTCGCCTCCCGGAGCATGAATGGTTTCGTCCTGTCAGTGGTTGGTTTCAGATCCAAGAGCCAGTTCGGACGCACGGACCGCTTCTTCCAGGGTGCGGAAAACTGCCAGGAATCTGCCGACATGGCAGAAAACGGAACCCTGAATTCCCGTCGCTTCAGCAAGCTCCCGATTCCGTTTTCCGGCCCACGAGGCCGGAAGCGGACGCTCGGACGCAAATGTATCCGGCCCGGCCGGCACAGCCTGAAGATCATATTCGTTGGCCGCCGGGAAAATGACGTAAACGACCTTCCGGTCCGGATGATCCGCATTGTAGGAAACAACCTGGCGGATCCAGTCATAACATCCGTCCAGCCGGATCACGCCCCGGTCATAGGTCTCCGCGATGGCGCGGCTGATGAATCCTTCCGCCTCCAGCCTCGCCCGAAGGCGTTCCCGCAGATGCCTGAGGACCGTCTCCGCCATTCCGGCCGCTTCCAGAAAGTATTCGTCTTCCCTGTCCCGAAGGTCCTTCCAGGTGGGGTTCATGCTGTGGACAAATGAAAAAAGATGATGTCCCGGCCCGCGCTGGCCGTTGTCCATCGCTTCGACATCGTCCAGGAATACATCCCGCATAAGGGAAAGCAGGCGTGGCTCATCCGCGAACATCAGGTCGGCCAGCTTTCCGCAGGCGGCTGCTTTGACCCCGTTTTCCCGGATCAGGGAACCAGGCTGATGATGGTCCAGGCAGACCCGGGTATCGGTGATCTCATCCTTCCCGCCGACATCCAGCACGAAGGCGCATCCGGCCAGTACTTCCGGATCCCGGGTGCGGACGATCCGGACGTTCTCCCGCCCATAGGCAAGATACAGGAATGCCGCGCACAGTACATCGTCCGCGTGAAAGGGCCCGCTGTGGACAGCCGCGCGGAGAGGCAGGACAGGAGACCTGAGTATCCGGATCATGAGATTTCCCCTTTTCATTCATGTACGTTTTCACGGCAATATTGTATTCCCAAAAAATGAGAATGTCAACGAACGATTGGAATGATTTGGTATTTTTGCTGTTTTTGGCGGCGTGCGTTGCGAAAGCCGGCCGTTCATGATACAATCTTTCATCGGAAGGCGGTGATGACTTGAGAAGAAATGCCCTTATCCTGCTGGCTGCAGTCCTGATCATTTTTTATTCATGCCCCGGATATGCCGTCAGCTTTTCCGGGCCGGCAGAGACAGCTCCCCTTCCCTCCGGTTCCCCTGCCCCGTCCGCTGAAACAGGACCCGAGGATACGGCGGAGGTTTCCGCATTCCTCCCGACCGTTGACAGCTTCCTTTCCCGGTATGTTCCCAATCCCGAATGGGAAAAGAAATTCAGCAATTATTACAATGCCACGGGTTCCAAAACCGGTGTATTCATCGTCACCCTCCGGGGAAAGCCGCTGCTCCTTTTCGTCCGGGGGAACCGGGACACGCACAAAAATCCCACGGAAATAACGACTGCCTTCAAAATTGCCTCGGTGACCAAAATGGTGACGGCCATCGGCTTCATGCAGCTGGCTGAGCAGGGCATGATCGGGCTGGACGAGCCGGTCAACCAATACCTGCCGTTCCGGGTCGTCAATCCCGCCTGCCCGGAGGCGGACATCACGATGCGCCAGGTGCTGAGCCATACATCAACGCTGAAACAGTCTTCCAAATACCTGCCGGACTGGGAAAACCTGCCTGTCGGCAACAGCGTGTTTTACAGAAATCTCCTGCCCGGTGAAAAATACCATTACGCGAACCTGAACGGCGGTCTCGTCGGCGCGATGATCGAAGCGCTGAGTGGCCAGTCCGTAAACAGCTATATGAAGGAGCATGTCTTTGCCCCGCTGGGCATCGACGCAGCCTACAGCCCGACCCTCCTGTCGGATCAGGAGAACATCGGGGCGCTGATGACGCGCTCCGGCGTCACAACCTCCAACGCTTCCCGTCAGCTCAAGGCAGACGCGGATTACGACGATACCTGTGACCCGGCCATTCACACGGACAGAACAGCCGGCGCACTGTATATCAGCGCCGAGGGCCTGAGCAGACTGATGGTGATGATGGTCAACGGCGGCGAATTCGAAGGCGTCCGAATCCTCCGGGAAGAAACGGTCCGCCTGATGGAGCAGGATCAGTCCCTGATCCCCGGGAGCTCCGTGTCCGGGAAAAGCGACTATGGTCTTTTTCTCACCCATTACAGCTTCGGCGGGGCCACCTGGTACGGCCATCAGGGCCGCTTCAACGGTCTGACCTCCGATGCTTTTTATCAGCCTGATACCGGTCTGACTTTTGTGATGATTGTCAACGGCTACAGCGGAAAGAGCAACGACGGCCTGGCCAATCTGGCCCGGAAATGCATGACTTATATCGACACCTGGAATCCGGAGGCAGACAATGGAATTTGAGCGGTTTCTGCGATACTCCCTGCGGCACAACCGGCCGGTGCGCGTCCTGGCGCAGGAGGAGACGATGCACTACCTGAACCTTACCGTGATTGCCCTTTCAGAGGACAGCTTTTCCTACCGGAAAGCCGGCCGGAAAGCGCCCGGCACGCTGCGCTATGACCAGGTCCTGGCCGTTTCATATGCCCGGGGCGACGATGGGGACACGCTGAAAAACGCCCTTCGGGAAGTATAATGAATTTCATGGTTGCAAAGGCGGCGCTGTTCCGTTATAATAATGGCACAGACCGCCGCGAACAGCGGCAGGCGAAAGGAGACAGACGAATGATACAGTATGAGTGCCCCTGCGGCTACATTTATGATCCCGAAGCCGGCGATCCGGAAGGCGGCATCGCGCCCGGCACCGCTTTTGAGGATATCCCGGAAGACTGGGTCTGCCCGGTCTGCGGCCTTGGAAAAGACGCTTTCACCCCAGTAGAATAAACAAACCGGCCGCCTTACGGCGGCCTTTGTACGGGAGGACATCATGGCAAACCCGACTTTTGTGATCGAAATGGAAGACGGCGGAAAAATGACCGGCGAGCTCTATCCGGACATTGCGCCGGAATCCGTCGGCAATTTTATCTCCCTGGCCAACAGTGGTTTCTATGACGGACTGATTTTTCACCGGGTCATCCCCGGATTCATGATCCAGGGCGGCGATCCCGAGGGCGTCGGCATCGGCGGCCCCGGCTACCGGATCAAGGGTGAATTCCGTCTGAACGGGGTAAAGAACGACCTCAAACATACCTACGGCGTTCTTTCCATGGCGCGCAGCCAGATGCCCGACTCAGCCGGCAGCCAGTTCTTCATCATGACCTCCGATTCCCCGCATCTGGACGGTTCCTATGCCGCTTTCGGCAAGGTGCTGACCGGGATGGAAACTGCGGACCGGATTGTGAATGTCCGCCGGGATTTCCGGGACAAGCCGGTTCAGGACCAGCGGATCAAATCCATCCGCGTGGAGACGAACGGAGCGGAATATCCCTTTACCAAGCTGTAAACAGTACGGCGGAGCGCATTTTTGCCGCTCCGCCCTTTCATTCTCTCAGGGGGACAAACGGATGAACACGGAAACAGAAAGACAGACGGAAGCGCTGATCCGGCAGGCCGGGGAACTGATGCTCGGTTTCCGTCAGCTTCAGGTGACCAGCAAAGGGCGGCACGGGGATTATGTGACCCAGGCGGACAAGGCTGTGCAGGATCTGCTGCTCAGCGGCCTTTCCTCCCTGTATCCGGAGGCCGCCTTCATCGCCGAAGAAAAGGACAACGGCAATCTTCCGGATACGCCGGCTTTCATCATCGACCCCATAGACGGAACCACCAACTTCTTCAGGCACAGGGAATCCAGTGTGATCTCCGTAGGATTGACGGTGGGCAAGTATCCTGCGGAAGGCTGGATTTTTAACCCTTACCGCGGGGAAATGTTCCATGCCGTCAGAGGAAAAGGCGCGTTTCTCAACGGGGAAAGGATATCCGTCTCCTCTGTGCCGGCGAAAAACGCGCTGGTTTATCTCGGCACTTCCTCTTATTACGAGGAGCTGATGGAGCTGACCGGCCTTTCAGCCCTGCGTCTGCTCCCCCGCATCGCCGATTTCCGGCGGACAGGCAGCTGTGCGCTGGAGCTGTGCGACATTGCGCAGGGAAAGGCGGAAGCTCTGTTTGAGTGGCGCCTTCAGCCATGGGACACCTGCGCCGGCACCCTGCTGGTCGAAGAAGCCGGCGGACGCTGCGGCCATATTCTGGAAGGCGATGTCACTTTCACCGGGCCGGTTCCCTTTCTGGCCGCCAACAGCGAATCCTTCGACGAGATCCGGGATATGCTGCGGGCTGTATACAAAGAATGGTCTGCACGGCAGGCAGATCATAATCAGGTCAGCAAGCCCTGATTCCAGCCTTTGCAGATCAGTGTCTTATCCCGCGGCCGGTCCTTCTATGCCAAGCGTTTTTACGTCATGCTCCTTCCGCCGGCGGAAAACCATAAGCTGCGTTTCTGTGCGCTCGATTCTCTTTGCCGCAGAAATATTATTCATGACTCCTGACACAAATACTGAAATTTTGTACGGGCGTCAATCATCGGTAACATGAAAGCCAAGCAACAATCTGTCAGGGGAAGGGTGGAGATTTTCCGGCTCTACGGATGCC
>JBGUJG010000055.1:0-5900 GCA_045113695.1 Christensenellales bacterium | reverse complement strand
CCATCGCCATCGAAAAGGGTCTGCGCTTCGCTATCCGCGAAGGCGGCCACACCGTCGGCGCCGGTTCTGTTACCAGGACCGCGGAGTAACTGCACTTTTCCCCGGGCCGCATCCCCGGCCCGGGATGACCGAATGAAAGAGGTGTTTTCAAAATGGCAGCGAAAGACGCACGCGCCAATGTTGTGCTTGCCTGCACCGAATGCAAACAGCGCAATTACAACACCAAAAAGAACCGCAAGAATACTGCGGAACGCCTTGAACTGAAGAAATACTGCCGTTTCTGCAGGAAGCACACGGTTCATCGCGAAACCAAGTAACGGAGGGCGGAACCATGGCAGACGAAAAGAGCGTACAGGAGAAGAATACCGGCAAGCTTTCCTTCGGGACCAGGTTTGTGAATTTCTTCAAACATCTGCCGGCGAATATCGCCCGGCCATTCCGCAACATGTGGTACGAGCTGAAGAAGGTGACCTGGCCCTCCAAGAAGGACCTGATCAACTACACCCTGCTGGTACTCGCGTTCATCGTGTTCATGGGCGTTGTGATTGGTCTGCTGGACCTTGGCGCCAGCGAGCTGGTCAAGGCGCTGATCAACATCTGATACTGCCTGGCCGCAGGCTGCGCAGCGTGGCTGACGGAAAAAGACTGAACCGGACGTGAAAACAGGTTCAGGCTGTCCCGGGCCGTCCGCAGCCGCCGCCCGCCGCAGGCCGGACAGTGCCCCTTTTCAACCCCGGAGGAAGCAATCGTATGGCAGACAATTCTGATCGTCCCGGAACGCTGGAATGGTATGTGGTGCATACCTATTCCGGCTACGAAAACAAGGTCAAGGACAACCTGGAAAAGGCCGTTGAAAACAACGGCATGCAGGATCTGATCAAGGATGTCCGGGTGCCTGTCGAGGAGATCGTCGAGATCAAGAACGGCAAGCGCAGGATCACCCAGAGAAAGACCTTCCCGGGCTACGTGCTGGTCCGCATGATCATCACCAACGAGAGCTGGTATGTGGTGCGGAATACCCGCGGCGTGACCGGCTTTGTCGGCCCTGAAAGCAAGCCTGTGCCGCTGACGGCGGCCGAGCTGGATACGATGCTGAACAACCCGGCGTCCCGCGTCGACTACAAGATCGCCGTGGGCGAAGAAGTCCGCATCCTTTCGGGTCCCCTGGAAAATTTCACCGGCGTCGTCGAAGAGATCGATACGATCCGTGAAAAGATGACGGTCCGTGTCAAGATGTTCCTCGGCCGCGAAATGCAGGTGGAACTGGATCTGGACCAGGTTGACAAGGTTTCCGCTGACTGATGGGCACAGGCGCTTTCAGCCCGGCAGACGGGCTGATGGGCTCATGATGTCGTGTTTTTCCCTGGTGGGAGGCGGGGAGCGCCCCTGCCGCCAATACCACAAGTGAATAGGAGGTGCCATTCCCCATGGCAAAGAAAATTACCGCCGTTATCAAGCTTCAGGTTCCTGCCGCGAAAGCAACGCCCGCGCCCCCGATCGGTCCCGCTCTGGGCCAGGCCGGCGTCAACATCCCCGGCTTCTGCAAGGATTTCAACGCCCGCACCGCCAAGCAGGAAGGCCTGATCATCCCGGTCGTGATCACTGTGTATTCCGACCGTTCCTTCACCTTCATCACCAAGACGCCTCCGGCTCCGGTTCTGATCAAGAAGGCTCTGAACCTGAGCAAGGCCAGCGGCGCCCCCAACAAGACCAAGGTCGGTCAGCTGACCCAGGCCCAGGTGCGCGAAATTGCCACCACCAAGATGCCCGACCTGAACGCCGGCTCCATCGAGGCCGCCATGAGCATGGTCAAGGGCACCGCCCGCAGCATGGGCGTCACCGTTGCTGACGAATAAGAGAGGAAACGTGGGAGGACACTGTGCCGTTATGACCACGGGGAGGAAAGAATATGAAACACGGTAAGAAATATCAGGATTCCAAGAAGATGATCGATGCCGCCAAGCTGTATGAGCCGGAAGAGGCCGTGGCCCTGGTCAAGCAGATCAGCAAAGCCAAGTTTGACGAGACCATCGAGCTGTCTATCCGTCTGGGCGTCGACCCCAGGCACGCGGATCAGCAGGTCCGCGGCACGGTCGTTCTGCCGCACGGCACCGGCAAGAAGGTCAAGGTGCTGGTGTTTGCCAAGGCTGACAAGGCCAAGGAAGCGGAAGCCGCCGGCGCCGACTATGTCGGCGATGCCGATCTGGTCGCCAAGATCCAGAGCGAAAACTGGTTCGACTTTGACGCCTGCGTCGCGACCCCGGACATGATGCCCGTTATCGGCCGCATCGCCCGTCTGCTGGGCCCCAAGGGCCTGATGCCGAACCCGAAGTCCGGCACCGTCACGATGGATGTGACCAAGGCTGTGCATGACATCAAAGCCGGTAAGGTGGAGTACCGCGTGGACAAGACGTCCATCTGCCACTGCCCGATCGGCAAGGCTTCCTTTGACAGCGACAAGCTGGTGGAAAACCTGCGGGTTCTGATGGAAGCCATCATCAAGGCGAAGCCGGCCACCGCGAAGGGCACCTATGTCCGTTCTCTGTACATGAGCACGACCATGGGCCCCTCCATCCGTCTGAACAGCCTCAAATTCTGATGTCCTGATTTTTTGAGCTGAAGGCTGCCTGATCGGCAGCGGATCAGCTTAATCAAGCGGGCGGGCACACGGCGCATGCCGTTCGCCTGCCCGCTTTTGTTAATACTGATTTATCAGATGTGAATCGGTATAAACAGGAGGTACCATGTCCCGTATAGATGCAATCAATCAGTATCACGCCGCGCAGAAAGCCGGCCTGAAATATTACAACGCGTGCCTGGCTGCGCATAAGGATCCGTATCCCGAGGTGCTGGAAGACCAGATCAATGAAACCCAGGCCTCCGGCCACGCGCTGATCGGCACGATCGAAATTCCGTCCGATTATATTGTCGGCACCCTGGCTGCCGGACGGAAAATGGCTTTCGCTGGGAATTTCTGCCCGATTCTGCCGGATAACAGCGAATTCGCGTCCAAATGGATCAGCCTGTGCGAGGCCCATCTGTCGGAGGACGGCATTCATGACCCCATCACCTGCATGGAGTTCATGGGCAAGTTCTATGTGATGGAAGGGCACAAGCGCGCGAGCGTCCTGAAAAGCTTCGGCTCGCCGTCCATCATGGGCACCGTGACGCGGATGATCCCGGTCTGGTCTGAAGAGCCGGCGGTTCAGGCATATTATGAGTTCATGAAGTTTTACAGGCTCTGCGGCCTGTATCATGTTCAGTTCTCCCGGCCGGGCTGCTACGCGCAGCTGCTCAAACTGCTGGGCTTCGCGCCGGACCACGTCTGGACGCAGGATGAAAAGTCTGATTTTCTGTCCATGTACTGGCGGTTCCGTTCGGTCTGCGATGAAAGCGTGCTGGAAAAGGTGCGCGATCATTCCCTGGGCGAAGCCCTGCTGATGTGCCTGGAGGTCTATTCCTACGAAGAGTTCCGGCAGGACGACAGCGCGGCGATGCAGAAAAAGCTGGCCTCCCTGCTGCCGGACCTTCAGTTCAGCGCGAAGGATGAAAGCGCCACCGTGTCGATGGAGCCGGTCGTCTCCGAAAAGAGCTTTGTCCGTTCCATCCTGGACGGGATCGCACGCCCGGTGCTGAACATTGCCTTTGTCCATGCGGCGCCGCCGGCTACCAGCGCCTGGTCGCTGGGCCACGAGGAGGGCGGCAAGCGCCTGGAGGAAGCCCTGGGGGATCAGATTGCCGTGACTTCCTATGTCGCTCCGGACGACCAGGCGGACGAAGTGATGGAGCAGGCCGTGCAGGCCGGCGCCCAGGTGATTTTCGCCACCGCTCCCGTGCTGCTGGGCCCGGCGCGCAGGATCGCCGCCCTGCATCCGGACTGCAAGGTGCTGGTCTGCGCCTTGTCTGTTCCTTATACCGGCATCCGCACCTATTACTGCCGCCTGTACGAGGCAAAGTTTATCTCTGGGGCGATCGCCGGCGCCCTCTGCCAGGGCGAGCCGATCGGTTTCGTGGCCCGCTATCCGATCCTGGGATCGCCTGCCGCGATCAACGCCTTTGCGCTGGGCGCCAGGATGACCTGCCCGGACGTGAAGGTTCATCTGGCCTGGTCCTGCCTGCCGGGGGATCCGTTCAAAACGCTGAGCCAGGCCGGCTGCCAGATCTATTCCGGCCATACGATGGCGGTATACAATACCGGCGTCTCCTACTGGAACACGTCCCACATGGGGTCTGACGGCAAGCTTCAGGTGCTGATCAGCGACGTCTGGAACTGGGGCAGGATGTATGAAAAAATCGTCCGCAGCATCCTGAACGGCGGCTGGGAAAAGGCTGAGGAAAACTCCCCCGCGGTGAACTACTGGTGGGGGATGAACAGCGGCGTGATGGACGTCGAGCTTTCGCCCTCCCTTCCGGCGGGCGTACTGCAGCTGGCGAACATCCTCAAGGACGGCCTGACCCGCAGCAGCATTCATCCTTTCCTCTGCCAGATCTGGGACCAGCAGGGCACTCTCCGCTCCGCCGGGGACCGCTGGTTCACCCCGATGGAAATGATGAACATGAACTGGCTCTGCGACAACGTAATCGGCCGGATCCCGGCTCAGGACGAGCTGCTGGAGATGTCACGCAAAACAGCCGCCCTGCTGGCGATCCCGACAGAAACCGTAAAGGAGTAAATCCTCATGAAGGCGCTGCTGATCTCCGATGTGGAATGCCCCGCACTGTGGGATTATTTCCGCCCCGAACGATTGAACGGGGCGGATCTGATCATTTCCTGCGGGGATCTGAAGCGGGAATACCTCGAATTTCTGGTGACGCTGTCCGGCAAACCGGTGTTCTACGTGCCCGGCAACCACGACAGCGGATATGAAAAAAACCCGCCGGAGGGATGCGAGTGCCTGGATGACCGGGTGGTCACGTACCGCGGGGTCCGTTTTCTGGGCTTCGGGGGCTGCAAGCGCTACAATCAGGAAACGTACCAGTACACCGAAAAAGAAATGATCCGGCGGATCCGCAAAGCCGGCCGCCAGATCCGCCGCAGCGGCGGCGTGGACGTGATCGTCACCCACGCCGCCCCGACCGGCCTGGGCGACCGGAAGGACCCCGCGCACCAGGGCTTTGACTGTTTCCTGGAGCTGATGGAAAAACAGCATCCCGCCTTTCTGGTGCACGGCCACGTGCATATGAACTACGACAGCGATATCCCCAGGATCATGACTTTCGGACAGACCACGGTCGTCAACGCCTACGAACGATATTTTATTGAAATACCGGAGAACCCATGAACGGGTTCCCCGTTTTTTATTGTCCACGCTTTTTGGCTTCACGGATAATCAGGGAGGACATCTCCTGTCATGGAGCAAGAATTCCAGAGCTGTTGGCAAGTACTGTTCCTGTATCAGACTTTTCACCCGGTATACAGAATCGTTCTCCCAAAGGAAACACAAAGAAGCAGTAAATAATACAAACACCAGATCATTCAAGCGATGATGTCATTCTGAACACCGGAATAGGGCCGTCGCCGCAAGACGGCCCGTGGTGTGAAGAATCCCGGCGGACAGGATCGGAAGCGGCTGCTCCATCGGCGTGAAGACAGTATGCAGGAAAGAGACAGCCATGAACTCCTTCCGAAGCAGACAATTCCCGCACCCGGGTCCGTCCATTTTTCCCAACTTGTTCGTCGGGATCCCTCGCGATGCAGACCGCCCTGCAATGGCGGTTCTTTTTCAACGCTCGGAATGACATCCGGGGGTGACCAATAAACGGCTGTTCACGGAAAGAAAGGATACAGATATCCAGCCGCAGAGGAAGATTTGTAATACTGTTTTTCATCTAGAACATGTGCAGATGCGGGATGGATTTTGTGCCAGATCAAGGAAGACGTCCGAAAGCGTACCCGTAGG
>JBGUJG010000054.1:0-21985 GCA_045113695.1 Christensenellales bacterium | reverse complement strand
GAAATTATACGCACTGCGGCAGATGGCAGTAGGTCTCCTTCCTGCTGCTTTTTTTCTGCCGCACTGCGTATAATTCGCTACTCATTTACCGCAGCCTCATTCAGCTGCCTTTTTCTTATGTGTCAGCTCCACATCATAGCCAAGCTCGTCCATCATCTTCACGAAAGTCTTATTCACGATCTGCTCCCCGGCTCTTGGCGGACAAGCTTCGCGACACATTCTGTATGGCACGAGGAAATGAAACTCCTGTTTGTCAGGAACATGTCGACAAACCGTAATTTGTCCGTAAATCACAGTCCTATGAGATTATATCAGAGAGGCTCTCTGCATAATTCGCTCATCTATCCTGCGCACAACACTGTTGGTATACGCATGAAAAAACTTAAGCCAAAACCCGCTGCCTGACGGATTGACGCTTTCAAAATCCACGCCGAGTCTGGTATATCCCTCAGTTTTCAAGGTATTGATAACATAATTCAGCAGGTTCTTGTATACGCCCCTGCCCCTGTGTTCCGGCATACAATATGCCCCCATGATATGGCGATAACGTTTTCCTGATGCAATGAAGGTTTCACCCTGATCTGACACTTCCAAATAAGCGCATAATTCTCCACCTGTCTTCGCCGCAAAGTAACGTTCCTTATTCCTTCCCGAAAAATCCAAAAACGCTTCAAGTGTATCCGGTTTTCGGTTCATAAAGAAGGGGCTGGAGCAGTAATGCTCATTAAGGGCCAAATGCAGCGGATAAACATATGCATAATCTTTCCTGGGCAATTCCAAAAACTCATATCCGCTGCATACAGTGCAATCGATGGTTTCCATCAGACGAATGGCATCTGCGCACCTCATGCCAAATCCATACCGAAAAAGCTGCTGTTTTGCTTCCTCATCATGTTCATATAAACAAATGGCATGTGACACCGCTCCGGCTTTTACCCATTTTTCTGCAGCTGCCTGATACAATGCTGCGTAAATCCTGCCGTGATTTTCCATCACAGCGCCATTCGCGCCCATGGGCGAAAAAACGCCTCTCGCGTCAGTGGAACGAAAAGCATTCTCAAATGGTTCCACACTGCAAAGGAATCCGACCATTTTTTCGCCTTCAAACGCTGCAACGCCGAAGCCATTTCCGGATAATTGTTTCAGGATCGGAATGCCTGATATTTCCGGAAGCGCCTGTGTAAACGCCTTCTCGCAATTGTATGCGCCAAGGGCAATTTCCGCTGCTTCCTCCGTATGTTTCGGTTCAAAGTCTCGAATTATCATTTTTTCCCTTTCTGCAAATCCCGATTGTCAATTTGATTACAGTATTTCTATAGTCACGACCCGGCACGGGCGAGCTTCACAACGGATTCTACATGCCCCGTCCAGCAGAACATGTCCACCGGCTGAACGGCAGAGACTTGATAGCCAAGCTCCGTAAACTGTTTGAGATCCCGGGCCAGGGTGGCCGGGTCGCAGCTGACATAGACGACGCGGGACGGGGCCGCGTAGGCGATCGCCTGAATGACCTCGGGTTCGGCGCCTTTGCGGGGCGGATCAAGGACGATAACATCTGGACGCAGGCCGTTGTCCACCAGGGTGGGCAGGAGCTTTTCGGCGGCTGCGGCATGAAACTCCGCGTTCGGGATACCGTTCCGGACGGCGTTTTCCCGGGCGTCGCGGATGGCCTCGGGGACGATTTCGATGCCGATCACTTTCCGCACATGCTGGGCCAGCAGCAGGGAAATGGTGCCGGCCCCGCAGTAAAGATCGGCTGCCAGCTCATCAGGCTTCGGGTCCGCGAAGCGCAGGGCGGTCCGGTACAGCTTTTCGGTCTGCACAGGGTTGACCTGGAAAAAAGAGAGGGGGGACAGGGAATAGGAGAGCCCGCAGAGCGTGTCCGAAAGGCGGGGCGCGCCGAACAGGACGGTGTACTGCCGGCCGAGGATCACATTGTCCCCTTTGGGATTGACGGAATAGCAAAGAGATATGATACGGGGAAGCGCTTTTCGGAGCATTTCCCACAGGATGTCCGCATGCGGGATATTGTCAGACGAAACCGCCAGCGTCACCATCACGTCCCCGCTCCGGGCGGTCCGGGTGACGATGTGGCGGATCAGTCCTTCATGGGTAACTTCGTCGTACGGGGCGATCCCGAAGCACTCCATCCATTCGCAAACTGTGTTGGCGGCGATGCTTCCTTCCGGCATCGCGATCAGGCAGCGGTCCACCGGCACCAGGCGGTGGCTGCGCGGGGCGTAAAAGCCGGCTCTTGGTTTTCCGTCCGCGAGAGCGACAGGCAGGGCGGTCTTATTGCGGTAAGCCCAGGGCTGCTCCATGGCGAGCGGGAGGGGAACGTCCGTTTCGATCCCGCCGATGCGCCTGAGGGCCTGCCGGACAGCGTCCTGCTTGATCCGCAGGCTTTCTTCATAGCGCATGTGCAGGGCGCTGCACCCGCCGCATGTTTTGTAATACGGGCAGGGCGGGTCGGTCCTTTCCGGGCTTTCCTTCAGGATGGAAACGATCCTGGCGAAAGCGTAGCGCTTTTCGCACCGGGTAGCGGCGGCCAGAATCTCTTCACCCCGGAGGGCGCCGGGGATAAATACCGTCTGCCCGTCCGCATGGGCGATTCCCTGCATGTTTCCGTCCACGCTCTCGATCTGAACGGTGATCTGCTGGTTTTTCTGCAGCATGGGATTCCTTTCAAAAACGCCTTGCGTTTCAGGCAAGGCGTGATGGGCTCATAAAATGATTTTTCTGGCTTCCAGGTAATAGCGTTTCTCCGGCGCTTCTCCCATGGAAAACGCTTTCCGGGGGAGCGGACCGTTTTTCCGGACGGCGGGGAAGAGGGTTTCCTTGCGGATGGCGCTCAGCAGGATGCCGACGGCGTGCTGCTCGGCGACCAGCTGCCGCACGGCTTCCTCCCCGTGGATGTAGTCCAGGCGGATGTCTTTCTGCGCGTCCAGAAGCTGCTGCAGTGTGCCGACCGGCAGCGTGTGCAGGGGCCGGGTGATGCGGAGCGGGAGATCGCCTTTTTCATGCACGAGGATCAGATCGGGCTTTTCCAGATCCAGCACCGGTGCGCAGGGAGCCAGCCATTCCCGGACCCGGGAAGCGGGGACGTCGAAGACGGCACGGTGGATCGGCTCAAAGACCAGGGCCGGGTCATGCAGGTTGTTGAGCTCCGCCATCGCAAAGCGGGCGGGATGGCTTTCCCTTTCTTCAGGGGTGAGGGTTTCTTTCACTTCAAGCCAGTGGGCTTTCGCGGTCGCCAGGGAATGATTGCCGTCGCCCACGGCGAATTCAAGACCGCCGGACTTGGCAGCCAGCGCCTGAGCGGTGGCCAGGAAGGCGTCCGTCAGGGCGGGATCCTCCACCGCCCAGCCGGTCACGTGTCCGCCGCCTTCCATCAGGTCGGTGTCATACAGGAGCGGCAGGGCGGAAGCGCGGGCGGCCAGCGGCTCGATCAGGGTTTGCCCGGGATCGTCCGCCAGCAGCAGGATGTGGGACAGTTCCAGCGGAGCGCCTTTCCGGATGGCCAGGCGCGGGGGAATCCGGGCGGCGATTGTTCCTTCCGTCGGACGGACGGCGGACGCGCTGTCCGCCGCGTAATCATACTGTTCCAGGTCGACGCAGACTAGCAGGCCCCACCGGTCGCCGGTCCTGATTGTACGGCGGATCAGAATGAACCCGCTGACCTGCCTGGAAAAGATACCCTCATTCAGATACCGGCGCATATTGCCGTGAATCTCCGGGACAAGGGTCCCGCTTTCTGCGAGCTGGCATTCCGGCAGGATCAGGGAGAGTGTCGACGGGGCCCCGCCGACGAAGGCGGCAGCCTTCTCCCAGTATTCGGGCTGGGATGTATACTGGTCGCAGGCGACGACCGGCCAGCGGGCCAGATCGGCTTCCGGCCCGGGCAGAAGGAAGGTGCCGGGGCGGAGACAGAAAGAAGAGGAAAGCGGCATTGGGTACCTCCGGGTTCGGTTCAGTTCATGGAACGATTCTTTTTTTCAAGTTTTTTCTTCGTGCCGTCCGGCAGGACGATGTAGGTGTTTTCCAGCTGGGCGCGGAGTGCTTCACGGTATTCGGTGATGTATTCCTGCCGCAGGAGCTTCTGCTCCGCAGCTTCGTCTTCTGTCAGGCCGGTTTCTTTTTGCCTCCGGGCCAGCTCATTGATGCGGGCGATCTTTTCTTTTTCCATTGTGTTTCACTCGTTTCCGGCCAGCAGGAAGCCGACGGCAGTCGGCGCGGCCAGGGCCAGGGCATAGATGCCGTACAGCATATAGCGGTTGGTTTCCGTCCGGTCGATCTGGAACTCCAGGAAGACCAGCAGGCCGACCACCACGGGGATCAGGATCAGCCCGGCGATCGCCAGGGGCTTTTTGGGCTTCAGCCCCCGTTTGGCCAGGATCAGCACGGGGATGCCCAGCACGACCATGCTCAGAATATGCTGTACACCGACAAAAGTGAAAGTTAAATGATTATCATAGCGTAAACTTTCCATAAGCACCTGAGTAGCACCAAAGAGGATGCAGGCTTTGAGGAATACATAACCCGGGCGGACGTCCAGCGCGGCGATTCGGAGGATCACAACGAAGAGGATCAGGGCGATGGCCGCCTCAAAGATCCAGGTGCGCAGATAGCTGCCCATATCCGTCTGCACCAGGAAGGTCCCTTTCAGCGTGCCGTAGATCAGCGATCGGCTGATGCCGAAATCCCGGATGAAGCCTTCGCCCAGACGCTCAAAGAAGATAAAGAGGAACAGGGAGGGGCAGAGGGCGTCCAGGGTTTCCGCGGGCCGCTGTTTGAGCAGCAGGGCGCAGAAAGCGGCGGTCAGTGTCATGCCGATCAGCACACCGAAGAGGGCGTAGCCGCCGTCGTTCCAACGGAAAAAATTCCTTAGATCTGTAATTGAAGTGTATGAATCATCCAGCAGGCAGAACATCAGCCTGCTCAGCAGCAGACTGAACGGCATGCCAAGAAAATAGGTCAGCGGGGCGGTTCCGCCGTTAAGCCCGTTGCGGCGCGCGTTGAAGCAAAAGAACCAGAAGGAAAGGCCGGCGCCCAAAGCGACCGTCAGGCCGAACAGCCACAGGCTCATCGTGGCGGCATCCGTATCAAAGTGAAACATGCTGGCGATCATGGGTTACTGTCCTTTCCATTCGGCGGGATCCACCGCGGTCGCGAAATAGATGATGTCGCTCTGGTCGCGCTCGTTACCGGTGCGGGAACCGTAGAAAGCGTTGTTGAAGATCATCTCCGCGCTGTTTCCACCATCTAAGTTATATGCTTGTAAGCAACCAAGTTCTCCCATGAAGTCAGCTATTTCTTGATGAGTGACCCCTTCGGAATTTTTGTTACGTCCTTCCGCCATAACAAGAATATATGAGAGAGGACCGGTTTGGCCAATAGCCATACGGGGCTCTTTCCCCTTTGGATTGTAAGTGTAAGAAGTATCGATTTTTTGCGTTTCACCATCAATGACAAGTGCTGGGCCAAAGGTAAAAGCATTAATTATCTGATGGCCAGATTTTTCAAAAGCAGTAAGTTTAGTTTTATCAGACTTGACAAAGAGATGAAAATCACCATTCTCATCGATGATTAGAATGTCTTTTTGTTTATTTGTTTTATTCCGGATTTTTTGGCCCATACGGTATTCATAGGTCTTTCTCGTCTGTTCACGGGTAAAATTATCTCCGTTTATGGCAATGATGGCATTGTTCTTAGCTGCTATATTACTGATTAATGCTGTTTTTGTTGATTTTAAGGAACCAGCAGTTGCGGTTCTCAGCTGCGTGGGGCTTTTGACCGTGACACGGGCGATGCAGTACAGCACGCCGTCATTGTCGACGGTTTCCATTTTTACGGAGATGCTGCCGTCCTCATAGCCGTCTTCCGTATAGCAGGCGGGGTTGGGCTCATACCCGGGGGTCAGGTCGACCGGCAGGCTGTATGCGGGCGCTTCTTCCGCCCGGGCGGCGGGGAAAAGCCAGTCCAGCAGGCTGCCAGATTCCTCCGGTTCTTCCGGGGCTTCCTCCAGGATGCGCTCCACAGCGGTTTCCAGCAGCTTGGGCGACGGAACGAGGAAGGGCAGCGTGAGGATCATCAGCGCGCACAGAACGGTCAGAACGGTTTGAACGGTTTTGTTCATGATAGGTCAGCCTCCTGTCAAAGCTTTTCTTTCCGGGCGAAAACCCAGTTTTTCTGGATCCGGTAGTTGACAAAGTAGAGTACGGTATCGACGACGATTTTGATCAACGTATTGGAGAACGACCGGCTGCTCAGATGGAACAGCGAGGCGATCCCGCTGACCAGGCCGGATGAGACCAGCATGATCAGGACGGCCACCAGCAGATACCTGAGCATCGACCCCTTGCAGTCTTTCATCCGGAAGACGAGGGACCGGTTCAGGAAATAGTTAAGGCTGGCGGAAAACACACGGGCGATCCAGGTTGCCAGCACGGTGACCGCCATCAGCTTCATCCCGAAGACGTACCAGACGGTGCTCTCCCCGGCCAGCTGGGGCAGGGGCCAGTGCCGCAGCAGGGTGAACAGCAGCAGGTCCACCAGCGTGCACAGCAGGCTCGCCCCCATGAAACGGAAAAAACTGCCCAGGATCAGCTTGTAGATCCTCCAGGAATCCCGGATGGGATGAAAATGCGTCCCCTGGTTTTCGTTCTCGTAGATCGTTTCGATCGGCACGACCGTCATCGGCAGCTTGTGAACCGCGCAGTAGATCAGCTGGTTCATCTCATACTCAAACCGGTCTCCGCCGATGGTGAGCTGTTCTTCCAGGAAGGGACGGCTCAGGCCGCGCAGGCCCGTCTGCGTATCCGGCAGCCACCTGCCGTAGAACAGGGCGAACACGCAGGATGTGGTGCGGTTGCCGAAACGGGACTTGGGGGGAACCGCTTTGGACTTCCGAGAAAAATCCCGTGAGCCCAGCAGCAGGTTCTTTTCATCCGGTCTGAGGAGCTGGGCCAGGCGCAGGGTATCAGGCACCGTGTGCTGTCCGTCTGAATCGGCGGTGATGACGCCCTGCAGGGAAGTGCTTTCCAGTATGTAGCGGAAGCCGGTCTTGAGGGCCGCGCCTTTGCCGCGGTTGACTTCGTGGTGGAGGACCCGGCAGCCGTCCCAGGAGGCGATCTCATTGAAAATGGGCTGATAGCTTTCGGAAGAGCCGTCATCCACCACCAGGACCAGCCCGAAACCGGCGTCTGTCAGCTTCCGGACATATGCGGTCAGCTTTTCATCCGGCTCCAGGGAGGGGATCAGCACACAGCATTGCTGTTTGTCCATAAGGGGTTTATCCTTTCAAAGGTCATATCAGGGTATGAATGTAATCGTTCAGCAAAGGGGTGAAATCCAGGGAAAAGAACCGGTTGAGCTTCTCCAGAAAGACATTTTCCGTCAGGCGCTGATAACAGCAGGTCTGAAGAAGCGACCGGAGAAACTCATTCATCCGCCCGCCGCTCAGCGTATCGGCGGCGATCAGAAAAGCGCAGCCCCGCCCCCGTGTGACGGTATACAGGGTGCTCTCATCCGGAAATCCGGACAGCGGGGTGCCGGGGGTCAGCGGCAGATGAAGATTTTCCCGCATGGCTTCGTCCACAAAGGTTTTCCGCCGGGTTTCCAGGGCGCTTTTGCCGTTTTCCAGCAGGATCGCCTGCTGGGCGGCCCATTCGGACAGGGCGTCGGCCAGCCAGTGCTCCCGGAAGCCGTCCATGGCAAAGCCTGCGCCGAACCACTGCCGGGAAAGGGCCCAGGCAATGTCTGCCCTGCTGCCTTTCAGGCGGGCAAACTGTTCCTGCCCGAGCACGATCATCCCTGGAAAGACGTCTGCGGCCCGGTCATACGGCAGGAGGCAGACGGTGATATCCGGCAGGGGGGAAGGACCGTACAGGCCGGCGAGCCGCCTCAGATACGGGGCAAACAGGCTGGATGCCTCGCGGGCCTGCGCCGTGTCGGCTCCATAGACGGTCATGCGGGAGCCGCCGGCAGCGGTGTAAAAACGCCGGACCGGTTTCCGGTAAACGGCCAGACAGAGATCTTCCGCCGCGGCCAGAGAGCCGAAATGAATGAGCCCGTTCTGTTTAACTTCACAGCCGGCGGCCAGGGTATAGCCCTGGGGCAGCTCGACCTCAAAGGAAAAACCGGTCAGCGGGGCGTTCCAGCCGTCCCCGACGGCGGTGATTTCATCCTGACGCCAATGGCCGTCCTGCCAGAGGCCCAGGGCCGGGAAAACACGGAACAGGCGGATGCACGGATCGTCCTGCCCGAAGCGGTGCAGGCAGTCCGGGAGAAACAACCTGTAGCGCAGCAGGATCGTGACTTTCCCGCCGTCCGCAACGGAAACGGGCAGGAAGCAGGCCGTGTGACCGTCTGCCCGGTATTCGGGCGTCAGCCGGCTGCCGCCGGCTCCGGCCCAGTCCATCGTCAGAAAGCCCGGTGAGAAACCGTCCGGATAGCTCAGACCGGACCATTCTTCAGACGCCGCGGGGGAAAGGGCCGCGGAGGCGTATGCGTTCGCCGGCAGCTGCAGCATGACGTCGGGCCAGGTTTCGCCGGAGCGGTTGGTAATCTCCATGGTTTGGGTAACGGCCAGAACCCCCTCGTCTTCCAGATAGCGGGCAGTGACCGCGGTATGATCCAGTCCTTCCGGCATTTTACGCGCCGGGACGGCTTCCTGCGGAAGGATCCGGCTCAGGGACAGGAGGATGCCGGCGATCGCCGCAAGGATCGCCAGCACTCTCAGATAACGGCGGAATTTACCGAGCTTTTTACGCATGACGGTCCGCTCAGTTCTCGGTCCGGTAGAGTTTGGCGATGGTCTTGAAGAAAGTGTCGCTCTTTCCGTGCCGGATCCTCCGGTCCGTATGGAAACGGTCGATGACGTTTTCGTAGCGGCGGTAGGCCCGGGTCACGCTGTCTTCCCAGGAAAGATACAGTTCGTCCATCGCCCGCTGGCCCAGCAGCCAGGCGGCGTCCCTGTGCTGAAGCAGACGGGCCGTTTCCGCGGCGAGTGCTTCCGGGGTATCGTCGATGACCAGGCCGTTGCGCATATGCGTAATGCCCTCGGACGCACAGCTGTTCCGCAGCGTCATGCTGGCCGTTCCGCACGCGGCGGCTTCGCGGACCACCAGGCCGTTGGTGTCGTAGGTGGAGGGAAAAAGAAACAGGTCTCCCCGGCTGTAAAAAGCACGGATCTTTTCCCGGTCGGAAACGGCGGGAATAAACTGGCAGCAGTCGGTCAGGCCGCAGACGGCGGCGTAATTCCGGATGGCTTTCTCATCGGCGCCGCTGCCGACAAAAAGCATCTGAAAGGGAACTTCCTGGGCTTTCAGCAGCCGCAGGCCGTCCAGAATGGTCCGCAGGCCCTTGTACCATACCAGCCGCCCGACGAACAGGAGGACGGGCACGTCCTTTTTCAGGTGACACTCCTGATCGATTTGCTGCAGGGCTTCCGAGGAAGCCCTGCCCCGGGGCAGGTCCACCCCGTTTTCCATCACGACGTAATCCCCCTGATAGCCCAGGGAGCGCAGGCTGTCCCCGGCGCCGCGGCTGACGGTCCAGACCTCGTCGCAGGACTCGATGTTGGCCAGAATGGCGCCGGTCGCCTGGTCCTGCATGGTTTTGGAGCGGATATCCTGCTTGATGTCCACGTCGAATTTGGAATGATAGGTCAGGACAATGGGCTGCTGGATCAGCTCCCGCAGGGTTCTGGCCAGGATGACGGACATGATGGGGCAGTGGCAGTGGAGGATGTCCAGCGGTTTCTGCGCCAGGGAGCGGATGGTCTTTTTGTCCAGCGGAAAACCGGCCCGGTAGCCGAAAAGCCGGGTCAGGTCGAAGCTTGGATAGCGGACAACGGGAAAATCATATGAATCTGTCACGCCGGGATAGGCCGGCGTGCAGACCGTTACGTTTCCGAATTTCCGGTGAATGATCTCCGCGTAATTGAGCACGCAGGTCGATACCCCGTCGATCACGGGCGGAAAGGAGTCATTCATCAGGCAGACATTCAACTGGTTCATAGTCACTTCCTGCCGGAGCAGATGGGCCGGATCTTCCAGATATCCCCGGCGTATTCCCGGATGGTCCGGTCGGAGGAGAAGATGCCGGCGCCGGCGATGTTGTTAAGGGCTTTTTTCGCGAAGGCGATGCGGTCCGGATAATCCCGGTTGGCCTGCAGCTTGGCGGCCAGATAGCTGTCAAAATCCAGGGCGAGGAAATAATGGTCCGGCCGGTGCCAGCTGGCTCCGACGGTCAGCGCGTCGTAAAGCTCGCGCAGCGAGCCGTCCTCGTCCGGGATCATGCCGTTTTTAAGCCACCCCAGGGCGGAAGAAAGGCGGGGGCTGGCCTTGATGTACTCATTCGGGTCGTAGGTTTTGCGGATGGCGTTGATCTCATCCACCGTCGCGCCGAAGATGTAGTTGTTTTCCAGGCCCGCCTGCTCCACGATTTCGATGTTCGCCCCGTCCATCGTACCCAGGGTGACGGCGCCGTTCAGCATCAGCTTCATGTTGCCGGTTCCGCTGGCTTCCGTGCCGGCGGGGGAAATCTGTTCGCTGATATCGGCCGCCGGGATGATCTTTTCGGCATAGGAGCAGTCGTAATTGTGGACGAAAACGACGCGCAGGCGGCTGTTGGTTTCTTCGTCGTCATTGATGATTTCCGCCGCTTTGTTGATCAGGCGGATGACGGCTTTGGCCCGGACGTATCCCGGCGCGGCCTTGGCCCCGAAGAGGAAGGCGGTGGGGGTGAAATCCCGGATGGAGCCGTCCTTCAGACCTTCGTAGATAGCAATGATGGATAGGGCGTTGAGCAGCTGGCGCTTATATTCGTGCAGGCGCTTGATCTGCACGTCGAAGATAAAATCGGGCGGCAGTTCGACGCCTTCCCGCTTCCGGATCACTTTGGAAAGCTGTTCCTTTTTCGCCTGCTTGATCTGGAGGAACGCTTCGGCGGCCGCATCGTCGATCCGGTCCTTCAGCAGGCTCAGGGCCTGGGGCTCCGAAAGGACGCTGCGCTGCGTCATCCGGTTCAGCCAGTCTGTCAGTTCCGGGTTGCACAGGCCCAGCCAGCGGCGCTGCGTGATCCCGTTGGTCTTGTTCTGAATGCGGTCCGGGTACAGGCTGTGCCAGGCATGGAACAGGTCGTTTTTCAGGATTTCGGTATGGATGGCCGCCACGCCGTTGACGGCGGAAGAGCAGTATACGGCCAGGTTGGCCATGTGCGCCTGCCTGCCGTCTGACAGGGCGCATTCCGGGTGGGCGGCGAAAAAGTCCCCTCCGGCATACTGCCGGATCCGGGGGTCGGATTCCCGGGCAAACCGGTCGATCTGCCGGATGATTGCCTCGATTTCGGGCGACAGGGCGCGCAGCAGGGAAAGATCCCATTTTTCAAGCGCTTCCTGCATGACGGTGTGGTTGGTGTAAGCGAAGGTTTTCCCGGCGACGGCCAGGGCGTCTTCAAAGGATACGCCGCGGTTCCGGAGCAGACGGATCAGCTCCGGAATGGCGAGCGTCGGGTGGGTGTCGTTCAACTGAACGGCATACCAATCGGCAAAGGCGCCGTAATCTTTGCCGTGCCCTTCCTCAAAGTCCCGCAGCATGTCCTGCAGGGAAGCGCTGGAAAGGACATACTGCTGCTTGAGACGCAAAAGCTTCCCGGCGCGTTTGGTGTCGTTGGGGTAGAGGAACTTGACAATGTCCTCCGCGGCGTTTTTGCCTGCGGCGGCAGTCTTGTATTTCTGGTCGTTGAAGGCGGTAAAATCGACTTCTTCCAGGCTTTCGGTCTGCCACAGGCGAAGGGTGCCGATGAAGCCGTTCTGATAGCCGATGACCGGCATGTCGTAGGGAACGGCGCGTATGGGCAGGCCGCGGATCGGGACGATGACGGCCCGGTCTTCCCGGCGGATGGACCATGGGTCGCCGTAGCGGGACCAGTCGTCCGGCGCTTCTTTCTGACGGCCGTCCTCAAAATACTGATAGAACAGGCCGTAGCGGTAGCGCAGGCCGTAACCGGTGACGGGCAGGCGCAAAGAGGCGGCGCTGTCCAGGAAGCAGGCGGCCAGACGGCCGAGTCCGCCGTTTCCGAAAGCGTCGTCTTCGATCTCTTCCATCGCGGTCAGGGGCGCTCCGGCTTCGCGGAACAGCTTTTCCGCTTCCTCCAGTACGCCCAGGCAGAGCAGATTGTTGCTGACCATACGGCCTACCAGATATTCGGCAGACAGGTAGCTGGCCTGCCGGCCTTTGAGCCGATCGTCTTCGGTTTTTTTCCAGTCCGGCGCGATCAGCGCCATGACGGCGGCGCCCAGGGCATTGTGCAGCTCGTGGGCGTCCGCTTCGTTCAGTTTTTTATGATAAAGAGCCAGGACATTCTGACGTGTCAGGGCCAGGATGTCCGCTGCCATGGATTGATTCATACTGTTATCCTCCGATATTCCTCATTGAGCTTTTTCATCCGGCGCTGGAGGGCGTCGCTCAGGTCCCCGGGCTGCATCCGGTAGCGCCAGTTGTTTCCGCCGACCGAGCCGGGCATGTTCATCCGGGCTTCGTTGTCCAGCGCCAGGTAATCCTGCACGGGGATGACGGCGCGCTCGGCTTTGCAAGAAAGCACGGCGCGGACGATGCCGTCGCAGATATCGTCCCCGGGTTTCAGGTTCAGGATGGACAGGACAGTTTCCCTGGTCTTCTTGTCCTGCAGGTTCCACCATCCCAAAACGGTATCGTTGTCATGGGTGCCCGTATAGGCGACGCAGTGTTCGGGAATGTTTTCGGGGCGGTTCCCGTTGTTCGGGTCGCCGTCCAGGCCGAACATGACCAGCTTCATTCCCGGGTAGCCGCAGTGGGCGATCATCTTTTTGACCCGGTCGTTGATCAGGCCCAAGTCCTCGGCAATGATGTTCAGGTCCGGGATTTCCTTCTGCACCCGGTCGAAAAAGAGGCTGCCGTTGTTCCTGACCCACTTGCCGTTCTTGGCGTTGCTGGCTCCGGCAGGGATCGAGTAATAGTTGGCGAAGCCGATGAAATGGTCGATCCGGATGACGTCGAACCGGTCTTTCATAATTTTCAGCCGGTCGATCCACCAGCTGTAGCCGTGCAGCCACATGCGCAGCCACGAATAGAGCGGGTTGCCCCAGAGCTGCCCGTCTTCAGAAAAGCAGTCCGGTGGGACGCCTGCTACCCGCTTGGGACTCAGATTCTGATCCACCTGGAAAAGATTCGGGTGCTGCCAGACGTCCGCGCTTCCGGGAGCGACATAGATCGGGATATCGCCGAAGAGCTGAACGTTTTTTTCCGCCGCGTATTTCCGCAGGCGCTTCCACTGCAGATCGAATACATACTGCACATACAGGTGGTAGTTGATCTCGTCCTGCAGGGAACGGAGCACCTTTTCCGTTTCCGCGTCCGGGGAAACGGGGTGGCGTTTGGCCCCGATGGGCCATTTGTCAAACCAGCCGTAGTGGCCGGTCAGCGCCATGTACTGGGCGTAAGGGAGGGCCCAGGGATTGGCGGCGGAAAAACGCTCCGCTTCCGTCCGGACGGAAGACCAGCTTTCCTGGAAGGACTTCCGGAGGGCGCGTTCTTTCTGTTCCTGCGCGGCGGAAAAGTCCACCCTTTTTTCGGGTAGAGCTTCCGGTTCATCCCACGAGGAGAGAAAGCCGGCTTCTCTCAGGTCCGCGATGTCGATCAGGAGCGGGTTCCCCGCAAAGGTGGAAGGGCTCTGGTAAGGGGAGCTTCCGTAGCCCACCGGGCCGATCGGGAGCATCTGCCAGATGGCCGTCCCGCTGGCGCTCAGGAAATCGATCAGTTCCCGCGACGGCCTGCCGATGGTGCCAATACGCTCCGGCCCGGCCAGGGAGGTGATATGTACGAGCAAACCACTTTCACGCATCGGATTGCCTCCTGTCTGAATCTGTTTCTTCCGGGAATCAGCCGATGATCTCGCCGTCCCTGTTGAAAACGGGCAGCTTTTCCAGATAGATCAGGTCGTCGCGGCTCTGGGCGTCCCCTTCGGCGAGGATCGCCATCCTGCCGGCAATGATGCCGCCGGCTTCCAGCACCAGGGTTTCCAGGGCGCGCAGGCTTTCGCCGGTGCTGATCACGTCGTCCACGATCAGCACTTTGCGGCCCTTCATGAAATCGGCGTCCTCCTGATCCATGCAGAGGATCTGCTCGTTCGCGGTGGTGATGGATTTGACGGTGGTTTTGAAGACGTTTTTCATATAGAGCTTCGGCGCCTTGCGGGCCAGCAGGTAGCGGTTTTCCCCGCTCTGGCGGGCCATTTCATAGACCAGGGGAATGCCCTTGGATTCCGCCGTGATCATGATGTCGTGCTCGGGCGCGCGCCTGAGCAGCTCGCGCGCACAGGCCTGCGTCAGTTCCACGTCGCCGAAAATCACAAAAGCCCCGATATACAGATCATCCGTTACTTTGCAGATCGGCAGGTCCCGTTCCAGACCGGCCACTTTCATACGATAAAATAAAGACATGGTGTACCTTCCCGCTTTCTGTTGTTTTCAAAGGGCATTTGCCCAAACATATTCTATCCATTCTGATGAAAAAAGTCAATCAAAAGGGGATTCTGCGGATGAATAAATACAGCGGTCGCCATACGGCGGCCGGATGCGGAATGTCTGATCCTGCGGACATCACGGATCAAGCGGCATCCGGGAAACCGCCGCATCGGCCCTGGAGCGGATGACGGCGATCTGAAACGCGTCCTCATAGATCAGCTCGCCCGGGAGTTCATCACAGACAGACAGATAGAGCGGCAGACCGTATTTTTTCGCCATCTCCCTGTAAAATGTCATTTCCGCCCAGATGCGGTTTCCTTCTTCCGTGTCCTTGAACCAGGTGACCGCCCGGTCCGGATTGCCCTGCTCATAGAACGGCGGGACCGGGAGGACGTGTTCAAAGTAGGCCCGTTCCTTCCAGTACTGCGCCGTTTCCTCGTCGGTCAGCAGCTTGGCGTTTACCAGCCTGCCGACCGCCGTAAAGATGCCTCTGGGCTGCTGTGTCAGGTACGCCGTATCACCGGTGTGAATCCTGAAATATTTCAATGCGGTTTCTCCTTTCCTGACGGGCAGACTTCGGCTTCTCAGCGGACGATCAGGCTGCTGATCTGAGAGGGACTTACCTCGCGGCCGTTGACGGTGATCTGTCCGCCGGTCCATTCGATCGTTCCGTCGCAGTCAAACGGCCGTCCGGATGTGATGTCAATGCTGCCGCCGCGGATCAGGATGTCGCCGTTGGCGTCGATGGCGTCGCATTTGGCGGTCGTGGTGACGACGGACATGGTTCCGCCGTTGATTTCCACCGTGGGCTCATAGGCGGAAGACTTCCTGCCCGCGTTGATTCCGTCGTCGGAGGCGGTGACCGAAACGGTCCCCCCGTTCAGCCGGATCCACGTGCTTTCCAGGCCTTCATGGCCCTGAAGGACGATGTCGCCGCCGTCGATCTGGATGACGGCGTTGCCGTGAACCGCGTCGTCCTCGCAGACAACGGAGATGCTGCCGCCGGCGATATAGACGCACCCGAGCGTGTCGTTTTTGTTGTTTTCCGCGTGCAGGCCGTCCTTGCAGGCGTTCACGGTGATCTGCCCGTCCAAGACGCGGATGGAATCTCTGGCGTCAAAGGCGGCGTCTCCGCAGGTGATGTCATACGTCCCCCCGGTGATCCGTAGATCCCCTTTGACGGTCACGGCGTCTTTGGAGGATCGGATGGACAGGCTGCCCTTCCCGTTCAGCGTAAGATCCTTTCCGGCGTAGATCGCGGCCTTTTCGGAGCCGGTGAAATAACCGGTGACTGCCAGCTCGTTCCGGCTTTCCGTCGTGGTAACGATAACCCTGTCCGCTTTCTGGATGCTGATGCAGGGCGCGCTCTCATTGGTGATGCTGACGCCGTCCAGCACCAGCTGCACCCTGTCTTTTTTCCCGGCTTTCACGGTGACGCATGCTTCCGACGCCGTCCCGGAAAGAACGTAGACGCCCGCGGAATCGATCGTCAGCTGCGCCCCGTCCGAAACGGTCATGGTTACGGCACCCTGAAGGTCCGCTTCCTGAAGCAGATCGGAATCCGAAAACCGGTCTTCCACTGTAAACACCGGCGGGACGGCCACGATGCTTTCTGTGCCGGCCGTGCCTGCCGCTGCCAGGACCAAAGCCTGTATGATCAGGATGAACATGATCTTTTGTTTCATGAAGTACAACTCCTCCAGCTGCCGGCCGGGTCTGCCGGCCGGTTTTTCATCTTCTATGATATCATGAAAACCTGAAATAAACATAAAACACTGAAATCAGGAGCTGATTTTACAATTCCTGTTTTTCCGGCCCCGGGGCAAACAGGTCGTCCCGGGTGATATTGTTGAGCCATCGGCGGTTCCGATAATGGCGGATGACAAAGGGCCACTTGACGAATTCGTCCGTGCACAGCAGGAAATAGACCCAGAGCGGCGGCAGCTTCAGCACGGCCGCTGAAAAAAAGCCCAGCGGGACAGCATACGCCCACATGTCGATCAGGTCGCAGAAAAAACCCCACCGGCTGTCTCCGCCGGCACGGAAAATGCCGCAGATCATCGTGGTGTTGACCGCTGCCCCCATCACGTAATAACTGTTGATCCAGAGCATGACACGCAGGTAGCCAAGGGCGGTATCGGTCAGGTTTGCGTAGCGGAGGGTGAACGGCATCGCGGCCAGAACGATGCCTCCGCCGATCAGGCCGAAGAGTACCGTCACCCGGATCAGGCGTCCGGCGGCCTCCTCCGCTTCCCGCATCCGGCCGCTGCCGATCAGCTGCCCCAGCAGGATGCCGCCCGCGCTGGCGACACCGAAACAGAGCACGGTGCCGAAATTGTGAATCAGGGAAGCGAAAGAATTGGCCGCCACCATGTCCGTGCCCAGATACTGGCCGATGATTACGGAATAGGTGGAATAGGCCAGACCCCAGATGACGTCGTTGGCGGTTGCCGGAAGCGCCATGCGGAGAAAGTCCCGGAACAGCGCCCGGCTTCGGATCAGGAGGTTCGAAAAGCGCAGTTTGATGGTTTTTTCGCGGGCGGATACGGCAAACACCAGGACCAGCTCCGCGAGTCTTGACAGGGAAGTGGCCAGCGCCACGCCCCTGGCGCCGAGCGCAGGAGCGCCCAGAAGGCCGAAAATGAATACGGCATTCAGCAGGATGTTGAGCCCGAAGGCAAACCCGTTGAGGGCTGTGCTGATGCCGACGCGGCCGACGCTGCGCAGCACCGCCAGATAGACCTCGGTCAGGCTCCAGCAAAGATACGCAGCCGATACATACCGCAGGTATTCCGCCCCGATCCGGATCAGCGCCTGATCCGGCGTAAAGACGCTCATCATCCTGTCCGGGATGAACAGGGCGCACAGGGCGAACAGCAGACCCAGCAGGATGGAAAACCGGAGGGCAATGCCCTCGACGGCATTGACGGCCTTTAGGTCTCCCTTGCCGTAATACTGGCTGCAGAGCATTGTCGCGCCGGTTCCAAGGCCGTAAAACAGCATGAACAGGATATTGGCGTACTGGGCCGCCAGGGACACGGCGGCCAGCGATTCCTGGCCGACATGGTTCAGCATCAGTACATCGGCTGAATTGACCAGTGCGCTCAGCAGGTTCTGCAGCACGATCGGCCAGGTCAGCCGGAGCAGCCGGCCTGTCAGCCCCTGACCGCCGGAAAAACGCCGCTGCATCCGGACACCTCCTTCCGAAAGGGGATTATACGGGTTCTTCCCGCTGCTGTCAACCGGCATAAAACAGTGGAAATTCCCTGCGGTTCATGATATCATGATACCTGAAACAGAAAAGCCAGGAGGACGCTTATGAGGAAGCATGCATGGTTTCTGGCAGCCGCGGCTGCGCTGCTGCTGGCCTTTTCCGCGGGCGGGGAGGAACAGTACTTTGTGCGCAGGGTGGATCTGCCGGACGGTTTTTTTCTTGGAATGGATGTGTCGAGCGTGCTGGCAGAGGAAGCCTCAGGGGTCGTCTACCGGGATGAGAGCGGGAAAGAAAGGGACCTGTTCGAACTGCTGGCGGAAAGCGGGGTCAACCTGATCCGCGTCCGGGTGTGGAACGATCCGTTTGACAGCAAGGGACGCGGCTACGGCGGCGGCAACAGCGACATCGAGGCTGCGGTGCAGATCGGCGCCCGGGCGTCGAAAGCCGGGATGCGGGTGCTGATTGATTTTCACTACAGCGATTTCTGGGCGGACCCATCCAAACAGCAGGTACCCAAGGCCTGGGAAGGCCTGGGCATCCGGGCCAAAGTGCCCAAAGTTCGGGCATGGACGGAGGAATGCCTGATAAAGCTCCGGGATGCCGGGGTGGATGTGGCCATGGTGCAGCTGGGCAACGAGACCAACGGCAGGCTGTGCGGGGAGAAGACCTGGATGAATATCTACAAGGTCATGAACGCCGGCAGTCAGGCAGTCCGGGCAGTCTTTCCGGACGCGCTGATCGCCGTCCATTTCGCCAACCCGGAGAACGCTGACAGCTACATGACCTATGCCTCCAAGCTGGACTACTATCATCTTGACTACGATGTGTTCGGAACCAGCTATTATCCCTACTGGCACGGGACGATCGATAATCTGAAGGCTGTGCTGTCAGCCATCCGCGATACGTACGGCAAAAAGACGATGGTCCTGGAAACCAGCTATGCCCGGACGCTTCAGGACGGCGATTTTTCCGGCAACACCATCGGGGAAGGCGGGGCGTATGAGAAACCCTATCCGATCACTGTGCAGGGGCAGATCAACGAAGTGACGGACGTGGCGCAGGCCGTCGCCGAAACCGGCGGCATCGGCATCTGTTACTGGGAAGGGGCTTGGGTGCCGGTCGGGAACGTCTCTTTTGAAGAAAACAGTGAAAAATGGGAAAGATTCGGCAGCGGCTGGGCAGCGAGCTTCGCGGCGGAATATGACCCGGATGATGCCGGGCGGTATTATGGGGGCTGCGCCTGCGACAACCAGGCATTGTTTGACTTTGAGGGGAAAGCCCTGCCGTCCCTGCAGGTATTCCGCCTGATGAAGACAGGCCGGGAGGCACCGCTCCGGGTGGACGCGCTGGACGATACGGTGCTGGAGTGCGACCTGGCCGGTGAAATCATTTTGCCGGAAACGGTCCTGGCCGTCATGAACGACAACAGCCGCCGGGCAGTGCCCGTGGTCTGGGAAGACATTGACAGGGCTGCGCTCAAAGCAGCCGGCCCGGCATCCTATGTCATCCATGGGCAGGCGGACGGACGGGAAGCCCTGCTGTATCTGAACATGGTCCGGTTCAATTTTATCCGGAACGGCGGCTTTGAGGACGCCGATGTCAGCATGTGGCGATGCAGGGACCTGCGCGGCGCAGATCAGCTGTATGCGGAAGAAAAGAAGACGGACAGCATGAGCGGCGTAAGGCACTGGCATTTTTATTCGGAAAAAGCGGGCACGGTAGAGTTCACCCTTGAACAGGACGTTTCCGGCCTGCCTGCGGGGGAGTACGGGACATCCGTCAGCGTGATGGGCGGAGATGCCGGTGATCAGGAAATCTATTCCTATGTAAAGATCAACGGTGAAACGGTGATGAAAAAGGAAACCTCCGTTTCAGCCTGGAACCGGTGGGAGACTGCGGAGATCGCCGGAATTCAGGTTGCTGAGGGAGACCTGGTGACCGTCGGTATCTACGTCCGCTGCGAAGGAGCAGGCGCATGGGGCAAGATCGACGACTTCCGGCTGAACAGCGCGGGGTCTGATTGAGCCTGATTGCTCCGCTGAAAAACCGAAAGAAAACAGAAAAAAGGAAGGTTTTCCGGCCATATCTGAAATGTTTTCTTTGACAATCGGGAAGGCGTGTGCTATAATTCAGGCAACAGATGGTCTTTGACCATCAAATTCATAATCTTTGAGGAGGAGTTCATTTATGAAGAAACTTCTTAGCGTCCTTCTGGCAGCCGTGATGATGCTGTCGCTCGCATCTTTCGCTTCCGCTGAAGGATTCAGCGGGGAGATCAAGATCTGGGTTGCCGACGCTACGGTGGAATTTACCAAAGAACAGGTAGAAATGTTCAAAGCTGCCAATCCCGAATATGCCAACATGACGGTGCTTGTGGAAGCCGTTGGCGAAGGCGACGCCGCCAACAAGATGATTACCGACGTGGAAGGTGGCGCGGACATTTTTACCTTCGCACAGGACCAGCTTGTTCGTCTGGTTGCCGCTGGCGCTCTGGAAGAAGTAGAGCCTGAGAACGCGGAACGTGTCAAGGCTGAGAATGATGCCGGCTCTGTAGCCGCGGTCATCCTGGACGGCACCATGTACGCTTATCCCATCACCAGTGACAACGGCTATTTCCTCTACTATGACAAGAGCGTTGTTACCGATCCCAGCACCCTGGAGCAGATTCTGGCTGACTGTGAAGCCGCCGGCAAGAACTTCTACTTCCAGATCAACTCCGGTTGGTATGCTCCCGCTTTCTTCTTCGGCTTCGGCTGCGACATTTCTTATGAAGTGGAAGGCTCCGAGTTTGTCGGCTTCAACAGCGACTATGCCAGCGAGAACGGCGTCAAGGCCCTGAAGGCCATGGTGGAAATGGCGAAGTCCCCGGCTTTCCAGAACGGCTCCTCTATGAGCACCGCGGTCAACGTGGCGGCCATTGTGGACGGTGTCTGGGATGCCAACGCTGCTAAGGACGCCTTTGGTGAGAACTATGCTGCTTCCAAGTTGCCAACCGTCGGCGGCGTGCAGCTCAGTGGCTTCGGCGGCTTCAAGATGCTGGGCGTCAAGCCCCAGGTGGACGACGCCAAGCTGGCCGCCTGCGACGCTTTGGCCGCTTTCCTGAGTAGCGAAGAAGTGCAGCTTGCCCGCTACAGTGTGGTCTTCTGGGGTCCCTCTAACTTGAACGCGCAACAGAGCGATCTGATCAAGGCGGACGAAGCATTAGCCGCGCTAGGCGCTCAGCTGAATTATGCGAAGCCGCAGGGCAATTACCCTAACGGCTACTGGAGCCAGGCGGAAGCCATGGGCGATGATATCATTGCCGATAAACTGGACGATGCGGACGATGAAGCCCTGATGGCTGTCCTGCAGCAGTTTGTTGATACCTGCGCTACCTATCTGGATAAGTAATCGTTTTCCCAACGGGCTGGGGGCAGTGATGTCCCCGGCTTGTTTTTATGGGTGATTCCATTTCGGAAGGAGAGAGGGTTAGCATGACTGACCTGGACTATCTCAAATTAAGCAAATCGCAGAAGATTGCGCACGATTTTACTGCCTGGATCACTTCTATGCCCGGTCGGATCTGGAAAGGGATCAAAGGGCTGGGACTATGGGTATTCAGGTTCCTGAAAGGCATCGGCACATCCATCACGGATCTCTTGGCCACTTTCAAAAACGGAGACTGGAAAACGAGGCTTTCTTATCTGGTGATGGGGTTTGGTTCCTGCGCGCGTGGACAGTGGGGGAGGGGTATCCTCTTCTTCCTGTTCCAGACAGTATTCAACCTCTATATGTTTTTTCCCAACGCCTCCTTTTCCGGCTGCTTTTATCTGGGCAAGCTGAGCACGCTTGGTACGGTGGAAACCTATAAGGAAGGGCGCCGTACGGTTTATGGCGACAACAGCTTTTTCATCCTTCTGTACGGTGTGCTGACGATTTTCTTTATTCTGGCGTTCATTTATACCTGGCGGCTGAACATCAAGCAGAACAAAATCAGCGAAGAGATCCTGAAATCCGGCCATAAGCTCAAGACTACGAAGGAAGATATGGCCTCACTGATGGATGAGCAGTTTCACAAGACCCTGCTCGCCCTGCCGGTGCTGGGTGTGACGGTGTTCACCATACTGCCAATCATCTTCATGATCCTTGTGGCCTTCACCAACTTTGACGCTACCCATCAACCGCCCGGAAAGCTCTTTACTTGGGTGGGTTGGGACAACTTCCGACAATTGCTGAGCACGGATACCGCGGCATACGGCGGTACGTTCGGCCAGGTGTTACTCTGG
>JBGUJG010000053.1:0-5496 GCA_045113695.1 Christensenellales bacterium | reverse complement strand
GTTTTTTGAATTCACTGACGATTGTCATATAGACATCATTCCGATCACTGTTGAAGAATGGGTATTGTAAATCCGAACACGGTCCGGGGTATTCCCGGCGTCATCTTTATATTTCTTTCCAAGGACTGACAAAATACATGGGTAAAATCATCGCGGTCGCCAATCAGAAAGGCGGCGTCGGAAAAACCACCACGGCGGTCAGCCTGGCCGCCTACCTGGCGGAAATGAAACAGAAAACCCTCCTGGTGGACAGCGACCCGCAGGGCAACGCCTCCAGCGGGGTCGACGTGTCCGCCGGGAAAAAGACCATCTACGAAGCCCTGCTGGCGCAGTGCGGGATGGAGAAGACCATCGAAAAGACGGACGTCAAAAACCTCTTCGTTTCCCCGTCGGACATCCGCCTGGCCGGGGCCGAGCTGGAGCTGGCCCAGGTGGAGCGGCGGGAATACCGCCTGCGGGCGGCCCTGGCCCAGGTGCGGGACGATTACGATTTCATCGTGATCGACTGCCCGCCTTCCCTGAGCCTGCTGACGGTCAACGCCCTGACCGCCGCGCAGAGCGTGCTGATCCCCATCCAGTGCGAGTATTACGCCCTGGAGGGCGTCACCGCCCTGCTGGACACCATCCGCCGCGTCCGCCGCGGCACGAACCCTGCCCTTTCCGTCGAAGGGGTCCTGCTGACCATGTACGACGGGCGGACCAACCTGAGCCTCCAGGTGGCCTCCGAGGTCAAAAAGCACTTTAAGAGCCAGGTGTTCCCGGTGCTCATTCCCCGCAACGTCCGCCTGGGGGAAGCGCCGAGCCACGGCAAGCCCATCAGCGTTTACGACCCGCGCTCCCAGGGCGGGGCCGCCTACGAAGCCCTGGCCAAAGAAATCATCCGCAGGAACCAAGGAGCGATGCCGTCATGAAAAAATTGGGTTTGGGCCGGGGCCTGGACGCCCTGCTGCCGGATACCGGCGCCGAGGAAAGCGGCGTCCGCCAGATCCCCTTAAGCCAGATCGACCGCAATCCCGGCCAGCCCCGGGTCCGCTTTGACGATGAAAGCCTTTCGTCCTTAAGCGAAAGCATCCGTTCCTCCGGCATCCTCCAGCCCCTGCTGGTGACCGAGCAGGAAAACGGCCGCTACACGATCGTCGCCGGGGAGCGCCGCTTCCGGGCCGCCCGGATGGCCGGCCTGACCGACGTCCCCTGCCTGGTCAGAACGATGACCCGGGAAGAAATCCTGGCCGCCGCCCTGATCGAGAACCTCCAGCGGGAGGACCTGAACCCGGTGGAGGCCGCCGAGGGGATCCGCGCCCTGATGGACGAATGCAGCCTGACGCAGGAGCAGATCGCCGCCCGCCTGGGCCAGTCCCGCCCGGCCGTCGCCAACACCCTGCGCCTTCTGTCCCTGGACCATGAGATGCAGGACGCCCTCCGCGCCGGGAAGCTCAGCGCCGCCCACGGCCGCGTGCTGGCCGGCGTCAGGGACGACAACTTCCGCAAAGCCCTCTTTCAGCGGGCCCTGCGCGAGCATCTGTCCGTCCGGCAGATGGAGCTGCTGGCCGCCGACGGGCCGAAACCGGCTTCCCCTGCCCGTCCAAAATCTGCCCCTTCCCTTTCCCCGGAGCTGGCCGACATGCGGGAACGCCTGCGCAGCGCCGTCGGCGTCAAAAACGTCGTTTTCCAGGGCAACGGCAAAAAGGGCAGAATCACCCTGAGCTACAGTTCCCCGGAAGAACTGGACCTGATTTACGCAGCGCTGGAGACGCTGGAAGGAAGATAAGCTCCCTTCGGCCGCCGCAGCGGCGGCCCCAGGGCCGCCACTGAGTGAGGAGTGAGGAGTGACCGCTCCCTGCGGTCGCTGAGTGAGGAGTTAATAGTCTGAACCAATTTCAACTCCTCACTCCTCATTCCTAACTCCTAACTGTTTTCCTGTTCTTCTTCCTTCGTTTGAAAAATCTTTCCAAATAAATCTGGAGGTGCCCGTCATGAAGCAGATGCCCATTTCCCCTTCCCAGCTGGACGCGTGGTCCAAGGCTTATCAGGTTGACAGCGGCCGTCAGCTGGCCACCATGTCCCTGTCCCGCAACAAGCTCAGCGAGGTTGCCAACCGCACCGTCGGCGAGATGAAGATGCGCCATAAGTTCTCCCTGGAGATCAAGACCCTGCCGGTCACCAACCAGAAGCACTCCGGCCGGTGCTGGCTGTTTGCCGCCACCAACGTGCTGCGCGAGCGGATCGCCAAGGATCTGGACCTGGAGAACTTCGAGCTCTCACAGACCTACCTGGCCTTCTGGGACAAGTTTGAACGCTGCAACTACTTCCTGACCGCGATGCTGGACACCGCCGCCCTGCCCACGGACGACCGGACGGTCTCCTTTATCCTGCAGACGGGCGTCCATGACGGCGGCCAGTGGGACATGTGCGCCAACATCATCGAAAAATACGGCGTCGTGCCCAAGGATGTGTATGACGAGACCTATCAGTCCGAAAACACGGGCGATATGAACAAGCTGCTGAACCGCAACCTCAAGATCTGCGCCTGCAAGCTGCGCCAGATGGTCAAGGACGGCGTGGATGAGCCGATCATCTACCGCCGCAAATCCGAGATGCTGGGCAAAATCTACGGCTTCCTGTGCTCCTGCTACGGTGAGCCGCCCCGCACGTTCGACTTTGAATACGTCGACAAAAAGGGCCTCTATCACGTTGAGCGCGGGCTGACCCCGATGTCCTTCGCCGAAAAGTACGCCCTGCCCGTCATCCGCACCACGGTCAGCATCATCCACGCCCCCACCGCCGACAAGCCCTTCCACCAGACTTACACGATCCGCTTCCTGGGCAACGTCGTGGGCGGCAGACCCGTCACCCACCTGAACCTGACGATGGACGAATTCAAGGCCGCCATCCTGCGCCAGCTCCGCGACGGCAAGGTGGTCTGGTTCGGCAGCGACGTCGGCCATTACGGCAACCGCGACAAGGGCATCTGGGACGACCAGAGCTTCGGCGACGAGCTGCTCAGCGGCCTGGACCTGCAGATGGCCAAGGAGGACGCGCTGAACTACGGCCTGTCCGCCATGAACCACGCCATGGTGCTGACCGGTGTCAGCCTGGACGGCGAAGGCCGCCCCATCCGCTGGAAGATCGAAAACTCCTGGGGCGACGAGCACGGCAAGAAGGGCTATTACATCTGCTCTGACAGCTGGTTTGACGAATATGTCTTCCAGGCCGCCGTCGAAAAACAGTACCTGGGCGAGCTAGCCCGGTTCGCCGCCCTCCCCCCGAAGGAACTGGACCCCTGGGACCCGATGGGCACGCTGGCGGACTGACACGCTCCCTACAGTCGCGAGTGAGGAGTTAGCGCTCGCTTTGCCATCCCTCTGGGCCTGCCGGCCCGTTCTTTGCTGAAAATGAGCCACTGGCTCATTTTCCGGGCACTCAGAACCTCAGTGAGGAGTGAGGAGTTGAAAATGGTCATCGACCAGTAACTCCTAACTCCTCACTCCTAACTCCTCATTTTCTTCCTTATCTCTCTTTTATCAAAGGAGTCCCCATGCAGCAGCCACCCTACCAGCCGCCTGACTGGACACAACTGAATCAGAAGCCGGTCAGCCGACAGGCGGGGAATGTGCCGCCGCCCGCCCAGCTGGAGCCGGAATTCCAGGCCCCCTATCCGCCCCAGGGCTATCCCCAGGGGGGGCAGGGCGGCTACGGCCCGCAGAACGGGTATGCCCCGGCCGGCGCAATGCCGGGAAGCCCCTGGGCGCCGCCCGTCGTGTATCCGCCGAACGGGCAGAACGCACAGTATGCGCAGAATACGCAAA
Source organism: Christensenellales bacterium (assembly GCA_045113695.1). Lineage (GTDB taxonomy): Bacteria > Bacillota > Clostridia > Christensenellales > Aristaeellaceae > UBA4246. The sequence goes on along the minus strand of JBGUJG010000053.1, from coordinate 1,690 downwards.
ATATGCAATACCAGCAGAATTTGCAGAATGCGCAGAACACGCAGAATACGCAGCAGAGAAACGGCGGCCCCCGGCCCCTGCAGGACGGGCGGAACAGCCCGTACGCCCCGCAGAATCCGTCCGGTCAGGTTCCGCCTGCGGTACAGATTCAGCCGGATCCGTTCGGTCAGGTGCCGCCCGCCGGTCAGGTTCCGCCGGCTGCGCAGATTCAGCCGGATCCGTTCGGCCAGATGCCGCCGGCCGCCCAGCAGCCCCAGCAGCAGCCGCCTCCCCAGGGAGCGCGCGCCAACCAGCAGGCCAAGCCCGGCTACCGCATGCCGTCCACCGGCATCCCCGTCCGCAAAAAGCGGTCCGGCATGCCCTATCTGATCCTTGCGGTGCTGATCCTGGGCGTCGCGGCTTTCGCGATCATCCAGCACTTTGCCCCGCAGGAGGCGATGTACGGCTATGTGACCGCCGGCGTCCTGTCTTCCCGCTACGCGGGGGACGCCGTGATCGTCCGCAATGAGATCGTCTACACGCAGGAAGGCGTTTCCCAGATCGACTATACCGCCGAGGAAGGCGCGGCGGTGAACCGCACCGCTTCCCTGTGTACGGTGTACACCTCCGGCTTCAACGCCCGTGAGCTGACCACCCTCAAAAAGTACCGGGATCAGATCAAGGAATACCACAAGACCCTCATTTCCTCCTCCGGCGCCGCAAAGGACGCCCGTCTCACCGCCCTGGACAACACCGTCAAAGACCAGGCCCGGAACACCCGCCTGATGATCCAGGAAGGCTGGGGCAGCTTGGTCAACCAGGAGCTGCAGCTTACCCAGGCCCTCCAGGCCCGGCAGTCCTACCTGCGGCAGAAATACCCGGACGACCAGAAGCTTTCCCGCCTGTACGACGACGAAAACGCCCAGCTCCAGCGCATTTCCAGCTGGACAAAGCAATACGCCGCCGCGGCGGACGGCATCGTCAGTTTTTACACCGACGGGTTTGAACCCACCTGCAACATGACGACCTACGCGGATTTTTCCCCGTCCGAGGTCCGTTCCATGTACAACGGGAACGCGCCGCTCAACAAAGCCGCCACCCGCAACACCGTGTCTGTCTACCGTCTGGTCAAGACCGACCGCTGGGCCGTGCTGATGCTGTCCGACAACCCGGACTGGACGCCGGTGGTCGGCCAGAACTACCGCCTGCTGATCGAGAACTTCGAGAACACCGTCGTGGACGCCGTGGTCGAGAGCTTCACCCGCTCCGGCGGGGAGCTGCTGGTCCGCCTGACGGTGGAAGGCGCGGACGTCCGCAACATCCTCTATGTCCGCTCCTGCCGCGTGCAGCTGGGCGAGAACGTCGACAGCCTGACCATCCCGACCCGCGCCCTCTACACCCAGATGGGCCAGACCGGCGTGGTCATCGTGGACGAAACCGGCAACAATTACTTCACCCCGGTCACCGTCATCTCCACCCAGGGCAATGTGACCCACGTGATCCCCAAAAACAGCGGATACCTTTACGAAGGCATGATCGTTAAGCTCTTCTGATAAGAACAGAACAGCAGCGCAGGAACCGCCCGTCCGGACGGCCTGCGCCGCTGTTTTTATTGTGATACTAATTTTCAGCTAAAGAATAGACAAATCATCCATTATGTGGTATAATAGCAATGGGTGATGAAAATGATCAAGATCAGTGAACAGGAATA
>JBGUJG010000052.1:0-14414 GCA_045113695.1 Christensenellales bacterium | reverse complement strand
CCTTTCGGGACCCGCTCCTCACGAGCGCTTGTGTATCTTACCACTTCTCCCCCTCCTTTGTCAACACTTTTTTTCATTTTTCTTTGGTTTTTCGGATTATTTGACGATCTCCCTTCAGTCAAGCCTGAAGCATTCGCTGTAATGACGAACATTCCTGGTTTTTGTGAGTGATTAATGTTCGGCTTTTGCTACGGTGCCGTATTTCGTGCCCTGTATCTGCGCCTCTCATCCGCTGGTTCGTTTGTTAACAATTCTTTCATTATATATTTTCATGGTTGCGTTTTCCCGAAAGCTATGATAAGATTCGCTTTGTGATTTTTCGGACGAAGAAAAATCTGCATCATTTCCAGGAGGAATGAACTGAATGCCGTCATCTGCAAAACTTGTCATTGTTGAATCTCCCGCCAAAGCACGCACCATTGCCAAATACCTCGGCCGCGGCTACAAGGTGCAGGCTTCCCAGGGACATGTGCGCGATCTGCCCAAATCCCAGCTGGGGGTTGATCCCGAGCATGATTTTGAAATGAAATATATCACCATTCACGGACGCGGCCCGATTCTGGCAAAAATCAAGAAGGAAGCCAAAACAGCGTCCCGTGTGCTGCTGGCCACCGACCCTGACCGCGAAGGCGAAGCCATCTCCTGGCATCTTGCCGTCGCACTGGGGATCGACCCCCAATCCGCGTGCCGGGTGGAATTCAATGAGATCACAAAAAAAGCCGTTCAGCAGGCCATGAAAGAACCCCGGCCGATCGACATGGGCCGCGTTGACGCCCAGCAGGCCAGGCGGGCGCTGGACCGTCTGGTCGGTTATAAAATCAGTCCGCTGCTTTGGGCCAAGGTCAAAAAGGGCCTGAGCGCAGGCCGTGTGCAGTCCGTCGTCACGCGTCTGGTGGTCGAAAGAGAAAATGATATCGACGCTTTCATTCCCGAAGAATACTGGGATGTGACCGCCTGCGCCGAACTGCCCAATAGCAAAGGAAAGAAAAATGCTTATACCTTCACCCTGAGCCAGCTGGACGGCAGCAAAGTGGCGCTTTCCTGCGCGGAGGACGCCGAAAAAGCCCGCCGGCGTCTTGAAAACACTTCCTTTACCATCACTCAGGTGAAAGAAGGGGAAAAGCACAAACAGCCTGCACCGCCTTTTACGACTTCCTCCCTGCAGCAGGAAGCCAGCCGAAAGCTGAACTTCACCACCATGAAAACCATGCAGGTGGTCCAGCAGCTGTATGAAGGCATTGAAATCGCCGGCGAAGGCGTCCAGGGTCTGGTCACCTACATCCGCACGGACTCCGTCCGTGTGAGCGACGAAGCGCTTGCGGCTGTCCGGGAGCTGATCCCCGCCGTGTACGGGGCCGATTATCTGCCCGCCCAGCCCAACGTCTATAAAGGACGTTCCAACGCTCAGGACGCTCACGAAGCCATCCGCCCGACGGACGTCTCCCGCCGCCCCGAAGAAATCAAGGATTCCCTGAGCCGCGACCAGTATCACCTCTACCGCCTGATCTGGAACCGTTTCGTTTCCAGCCAGATGACTCCCGCCCGGTATGACACGGTTTCCCTGGCGGCGGAAGGCGGCGGCGCCGTACTCCGGCTCAGCTGCGAACACAAAGCCTTCGCCGGCTTTACCTCGATCTATGAGGAAACCGGCGACGACGAACAGGCCGAAAAGGAATCCCAGCTGCCTTCCTGCCGGGAAGGCGAAAGGCTGACGCTGTCCCAGGTCAACTGTGCGCAGCATTTCACCCAGCCGCCCGCCCGGTTCACCGAAGCGTCTCTCGTCCGCACCCTTGAAGAAAAAGGAATCGGCCGGCCTTCCACTTATGCTCCGACCATCACCACCGTGCTCGCCCGTGGCTACGTCGCCCGCGAAAAGAAGCGCCTCTTCCCCACTGAGCTGGGCCGCATGGTCAACAACCTGATGGTGGAATATTTCGCTCCGATCATGGAGGTCGATTTCACCGCCCGGATGGAAACGGAGCTGGACGGAATCGAAGAAAAGAAGGAAGACTGGCACAAGGTGCTTGAGGAGTTCTACCCGCCGTTTGAAAAGATGCTGGAGACAGCCGAGCAGGACATTGAAAAAGTGGTCATCGCCGACGTACCCAGCGACGTCGTCTGCGACCAGTGCGGGGCGACAATGGTTTACAAAATGGGGCGGTTCGGCCAGTTCCTGGCCTGCCCCAACTTCCCCGAATGCAGGAATACCAAGCCGGTGCTCAATTATATTGACGCTCCCTGCCCCAAGTGCGGGGGACGGCTGCTGGAAAAGGTATCCCGGAAAAACCGCAAGTTCTACGGCTGCGAGCATTATCCGGAATGTGATTTTGTTTCCTGGGACATGCCGGTTGCCGAGAAGTGCCCCCAGTGCGGCAGCATGATGATCCTCAAGCGCACACGCAAGGGTGAAACATGGCATGTCTGCTCCAATGAAAACTGCCGCAACAAGATACAGATCAGTCAGCCGGAGGAAAGCGAGGACGCATGAAGCCCATCACCGTCATCGGCGCCGGCCTTGCCGGATGCGAAGCGGCCTGGCAGTCGCTCAAAAGAAATATCCCGGTCACGCTGTATGAAATGAAGCCCGGCCGGATGAGCCCGGCCCATCACAGCGCCGGCTTTGCCGAGCTGGTCTGCAGCAACAGCCTGCGCTCTGACCGCCTGGAAAACGCCGTCGGCCTGATGAAAGAAGAAATGCGCCGCCTGGATTCCCTGATCATGAAAGCGGCGGATGCCTCCAGGGTTCCCGCGGGGGGCGCCCTGGCGGTGGATCGGGAGCGTTTTTCCGGGTACATCACCGAGACCCTGCGCAGCCATCCGCTTTGCACAGTGATCGAGCGGGAAATCACCGAAATACCGGAAGACGGTATCACCGTCGTCGCGACCGGGCCGCTGACCAGCGACAGCCTCTGCGGCGCGATCGCCAGTCTGCCGGGTGTCAGCACGCTCAGCTTCTATGACGCGGCTGCGCCGATCGTCACGGCTGATTCCCTGAATACCGAGCGGGTCTTCCGCGCCAGCCGCTACGGGCGAGGGGACGACTACCTGAACTGTCCGATGACGGAAGAAGAATACAACCGTTTCATCGACGCCCTGCTGAACGCCGAAACTGCCCCGATCCACGGCTTTGAGGAAACAAAAGTTTTTGAAGGCTGCATGCCGATCGAATCAATGGCGCGGCGCGGGCGGATGGTGCCGGCCTTCGGTCCGATGAAGCCGGTCGGGCTGACCGACCCGCGGACCGGGCGGGAACCCTTCGCCTGCCTGCAGCTGCGGCAGGACGACGCGGCCAATACCCTGTACAACCTGGTCGGTTTTCAGACAAGGCTCAAGTTCCCGGAGCAGAAAAGGGTGTTCGGCCTGATCCCTGGACTTGAAAACGCTGAATTTGCCCGGTATGGCGTCATGCACCGGAACACTTTCCTCCACTCCCCCGGCTATCTCTCTTCCGCGTATGAGGTGATCAGCCGTCCGGGCCTGTTTTTTGCCGGCCAAATGACCGGGGTGGAAGGCTACGTGGAAAGCGCCTCTTCCGGGCTGGTGGCCGGGCTGAACGCCGCCAGGCGCGCGCTCGGGCAGGAACCGCTTGTTTTTCCGGAAGAAACCGCCCTGGGCGCGATGGGCGCCTATGTCGCCCGGCAGAACCGGAATTTTCAGCCGATGAACATTACCTTCGGACTCATGCCGCCGGTTCAGGCCCGGGTCAGGGACAAAAAAAGAAGGTACCAGATGGTCAGCGAAAGAGCGCTCAGTACGCTGGATACTTTTTTCAGGAATCAGGAAACATCATGATCGCCAACTATCACAGCCATACCGTCCGCTGCCGTCACGCTGTCGGCACCCAGCGGGAATACATTGAAGCCGCCATTCAGGCCGGTTTCAGGGTGTTTGGTTTTTCCGACCACACGCCCTGTCCGTTTGACGGCGGCTATGTCTCTTCTTTCCGGATGCTGCCGGAAGAACTCGAAAGCTATGTCCGGGAGACCCTTGACCTGAAACAGGAATACCGGGACGACATCCTGGTCCGCCTGGGCCTGGAGGCAGAGTACTATCCCCGGTATTTTGAGGCGGTCCTGCGGCTCTGCGAGCCCTATCCGATCGAGTATCTGATCCTGGGGCAGCACGCCACGGACAACGAAGCAGACGGTGTTTTCTCCGGTCATCCAACGGATGATGAGGAAGTGCTCCGGAAATACTGCAGCCAGGTCACCGAAGGACTGGAATCAGGGCGGTTCCTCTGTCTGGCCCATCCCGATCTGGTGAATTACACTGGGGATCCGGCCGTCTATGACCATTATATGCGTGAGCTTTGCAGGAAACTGAAAGCCCTGGGCATTCCGGCGGAGATCAATTTCCTGGGCCTCAAAGAGCGCCGGCATTATCCGGACCCCAGTTTCTGGAAAATCGCCGGGGAAGAAGCTGTCGACGTGGTTTTCGGCGTTGACGCCCATCGCACCGAAAATGTTTGCCTGCCGGACTGCGAGCAGGCTGCCTGCAATCTGGTCAGACAATACGGTCTTCACCTGCTGAACGATCTGGAAGGGAGGCTGGTTCCCGATGCAGACAGGCAATGACTCCGTCTGGAAGCGGAAGGAAGCCTACGAGTATTTTTCCGCTTTTTCCAACCCGTTTTACATGGTCACCTTCCGGCAGGACGTAACGGCCCTGTACCGTTATACGAAAAGCCGCGGGCTCTCTTTCTACGCCGGGATGATCTGGGTCTGCACCCAGGCCGTCAATGACGTAGGCGCTTTCCTGGTCACGATGCGGGACGGAAAACCGGTCCGCCTGGCACGGCGGGATCCGAGCTTCACCGCGCTGAAGCCCGGGGCGGAACAGTTTCACATCGTCACGATGGAACACATCCCGGATCCGGACGCTTTTTGCCGGGAAGCAGACCGGCTGAGCAAAACGCAGGAAACTTTCCTGGATACCGAAAAGGAATCCGACAGCCTGATCTATTATTCCTGCCTGCCCTGGATCGACCTGACAGCCCTGACGAACGAGCGGAACCTCTCCGCCCCGGGTGCTCTGGACGACAGCATCCCCCGCCTGGCATGGGGAAAATATACGGAAGAAAACGGGCGGAAAACCCTGGGCATCTCCATGGAGGTCAACCACCGCTTCATCGACGGGGTTCATATCGGCCGATTCGCGGAGCGGTTCAATGCATATCTCGCGCAGATGAAAGCGTGACGGACTCGCAGCATGCGGCAGTCCATCCAAGCATCACTGTCAGAGCGGTACTGACAGCCGTTTAAATTCACGGAGAAAGGATCAGAAGTATGGAGGAGAAAAAACTGAGCGTGCTGCTGGTCAGCGGTAGCCCCAGGCCGGACGGGAATATCGCCCTGGCCTTTCGCGAAATGGAGCAGGTATTCGCTGAAAACGGCGTTGCGTTCGAGACCGTTCAGATCGGCCGTCAGGCAGTCCGCTGGTGCATCGCCTGCGGAAGCTGCGCAAAAACCGGAAAATGCGTGTTTGACGATGTCGTAAATCAGCTTGCCGGTAAATTTGAAGCAGCGGACGGGCTGGTCATCGGTTCGCCGGTCTATTACGGCTCGGCCAACGGCACGCTGATGTCCGCCCTCCAGCGCCTGTTTTACAGCACGCATTTTGACAAGAGCCTGAAGGTCGGCGCCAGCGTCGTCTGCGCCCGGCGCTCCGGCTGCACGGCGTCGTTTGACGAACTGAACAAGTTCTTTACGATTTCCAATATGCCCGTCGCGTCCAGCCGGTACTGGAACAATATTTACGGAGCGGCTCCCGGCGAGGCCGCGGCGGATGAAGAAGGCCGTCAGGTCATGCGGGCGCTGGCCCGGAACATGGTTTTCCTGATGCGGAGCATCGCCCTGGGCAGGCAGACGTTCGGCGAACCGGAAACAGAGGAGCGCCGCGCCTGGACCAACTTTATCCGCTGACCAGACGGTATCCGCAGAATGAGTAACGAAAAACCCGGAGAGACCTGTGCACTGACCGGTCTCCCCGGGTCTTGTGCTTTCTGCAGTTATTTTTCCTCCCAGATCAGCGCCCCGGAAGGATCGATCCATTTGCTCTTTCCATCCTGCCCGACGCGGGCAAACCCATGCCGGAACGGTTCGGCACTGTCAAAAACGAAGTCGATCACCGTCTCGCCCTGGCGGTCGATATAGCCCCATTTTCCCTGCAAGTCGCCCACCGGCTCCAGTCCGTCCACATAAAACAGGCTTTCCTCAATGGCCTGATGGGTCAGATAGCACGGGCCGAACAGGATTTCTCCGCTCCGGCCGGCAAGCCACCAGGTCCATTTGTCCGGATTGCCGACTCCTTTGCCGCTGGCAGGCATCCAGAACAGGCCGGAACCGTCTGTCAGCGAATAAGGACGGATATTGGGCATGGCGCTGCCGTCCGTGTCAAAGCAGCATGTTTCCCCGTCCTTTTTCGCAAACAGGATGCCGTTGCGGTATGCGTCGTCCGCTTCGGAAAGGCCGCTGAGCAGGATATTCCCTTCCTGATCGATCACAGCCAGTTTCTCCTCCGAAATCTGCACGACGGCCCGGTTTTCCGCAAAATTGTTTGCAAACCGGAACACCGGCGGAATCACCACACGGCCTTTCAGATCAGCATAGCCCGCCATACCCGCCTGATTTACGACCGGAATCCTTCCGCAGGCGGCATGAGACCCGCGGACGAAATCATATCCCTCCGGCAGGGAAAAGGCAGCGCCTTTCTCATCCAGAAGAACCATATGCAGATCCTCACTCTTTTCATCTGCCGGCGCTGCTGCCGTCACGCCGTCGAAAAACTGGAAAGGATCGACCGGCAGATAGCGGCCCGGGAAAAAGATCTCCCCGGAATGGCGGTTGATGTATCCGATCAATCCGTCAAACATAACGGGAACCAGCGTGCTGTCCGTATAGAACGGACTGATCTGATACCGTTCATCCGCCCAGATCAAACCGGTTTCAGGGTCTATCAGACCGCAGGGAAACCACCATTCTTCTGAGCACAGGGCCATCAGTCTGTTTCCCGTTCCCTGCCCGCTGCCGATATATTGCATGGGCTGCAGCACATATCCGTCCGGCACCACAGAACGGCCCTGCCGGTCGATGATGTCCTGCCCGCCGGCTGACCCGTCCTCCCCCGCATGCCGGACAGACGCAAGTTCCCGGGTAAAATATGGATCCGCCGCGGCATACCGGGGTTCAATCATCCAGCTCCCGTGCATATCAATATACCCGCAGAGACCGTTCTCTCCCTTTGCGCACAGCCACAGGTCCGCTTCTTCGGCGATGGACCGCAGGCCCGTCAGAAGCGCCGCGGCCAGGAGTATCCCCAGCAGCGCTTTTGCAGACGCTTTCACTTTTCCTTCTGTCCTTTCTCATGAATCAGGTACTGCTTCCGGCAGGAACAGAAACAGGCAGTACAGCGGTCCCGGTGCTCATCAGCCATTTGAACCGCTTCTTCGAAATCATACTGCCCCCTCGGCACAGCGCGTCGAAAGCCTGATGATCTATTCGTTTTTTCAGGAAAATGTCCTGCATCAAATTGTAAAACTTGATTACGCCCGCCGGCGCAACCAAACCTGACATTTTCCGCCGTAAATGTCAGGTTTGGTTGATAGACAAATGATTTCTTTGACTGTATAATTTGTCACGTTCGGTTGCGAAAGTATGAAACTTCAGTCTTCCGACACGAATCGAAGCATTTGGGAGAAAAAGTCATGAACATGATTGAAACCAGACACCTGACCAAGCATTACGGCAGCAAGATTGCCGTAAATGATCTGTCCCTGACTGTCAGGGAGGGAGAGCTCTTTTCCCTGCTGGGCGTGAACGGGGCCGGAAAGACCACAACGATCCGCATGCTGTCCTGCCTGTCTGAGCCGACAGGCGGAGAAGCGTTCGTCGGCGGTTTTCAGTGCGGAAAGCAGAACCGGGAAATCAAACAGATGGTCGGCATGTCCCCGCAGGATACGGCGGTGGCCGACCGGCTGACCGTCCGGGAGAATCTGACCTTCATGGCCTCCGTATACGGCTTTGGCAAAGAGAAGGTCCGTCAGCGCGTGGACCGTACGATCGCTGACTTCCATCTGGAGGAGGTCTCGGATCAATCCGCCAGGACCCTGTCCGGCGGCTGGAAACGGAAGCTGTCCATCGCCATGGCGCTGATCAGCGGACCGAAGGTGCTCTTCCTGGACGAGCCGACCCTCGGCCTGGATGTGCTGGCCCGCAGGGAACTCTGGCGGCTGATCGAGAAGCTTAAGGGCAGCATGACGATCATCCTGACGACCCACTACATGGAAGAAGCGGAACAGCTGTCCGACAGGCTGGCGGTTATGATCGCCGGTCAGATCGCCGCCTGCGGCACCGTACCGCAGGTGCTGGCGGAAACCAAAACGGAAAAACTGGAAGACGCCTTCGTCGCCATCGCGGAAAGGGGGACAGCTCAATGAAACGCATTCTGGCATTCGCGGACCGGAACCGCAAGGAAATCCTCCGGGATCCCCTCAGCTATATCTTCTGCCTGGCCTTTCCGCTGGTCATGCTCGGCGTGATGACGCTGGTAAACGAGAGCATCCCGAAGGAATCCGGGATGACGGTGTTCCGCATCGACAATTTATCCGCCGGGGTCGCCGTGTTCGGCCAGACCTTCGTGATGCTCTTTACCGGGCTGACCGTCAGCAAGGACCGTTCCGGAGCGTTCCTGACCAGGATGTACGTGACGCCGATGACCTCAGGCGATTTCGCCCTGGGCTACATTCTGCCGATGCTGGTGATCAGCATGTGCCAGAGCGCGCTGATCTTCATTGTGTCCTGGATTATCTCGCTGATCGTCGGCTTTCCGCTGACTGCCGCGGGGCTGATCTGTTCGTGGGGAACGCTGATTCCATCGGCGGTGTTGTTCATCAGTTTCGGCCTCCTGTTCGGCACCCTGTTCGGGGAAAAAGCGGCGCCCGGCATCTGCTCGATCATCATTTCTCTGGGCTCTTTCCTGGGCTGCATCTGGTTCGACGCAGATGCAACCGGCGGCGCCATGCTGACGATCTGCAAAGCCCTGCCGTTCTATTACTGCACAAAGTCCGCCCGCAGCGCCGTCCGGCCGGACCTGAGTTTTGCCGCCTGGGGCGGACCGCTGCTGATCGTTATCGCCTGTGCCGCGGCGCTTACCTGCGTTTCCGTGCTGGTGTTCCGCGCCCGGATGAAGGCCGATCTTGCCTGATCAAGGAGGTATCATGTTCAGTGCCAATCTTCTGCGGATGAGAAAAGTCCTCCGCCTGACTCAGGAAGACGTGGCGGAAAAAGTGGGCGTGACCCGTCAGGCAGTCGCCAAATGGGAAGCCGGCGACTCCCTGCCGGATCTTGATACAGGCCTGCGCCTGGCGCAGACCCTGAGCGTCTCGCTCGATGAGCTGATGAGCTATGAGCCCGCAGAGTCCATGGGGCTCCCACTGCCGCCCAAAGGAAAGCATTTTTTCGGCGTGGTGACCATCGGCGAAAAAGGCCAGATCGTCATCCCGGCGAAAGCCAGGAAAATCTTCGGTCTGGAACCGGGCAGCCAGCTGGTGGTCCTGGGCGATGAAAGCCAGGGCCTGGCCATCATCAAACCGGAGCACATCCTGGGGTTCGCGGAAGCCGTCCGTACGCAGTCCGGCAGCCTGGGGCCTGATCAACGTCCGCCCGCTCCGGAGGATCTGCTCCCGCCCGGCTGACGGTTCAAGTGTCCGTTTTCCCGGAAGAAAACGCCTGCATTCCGGAAATATAGGTCAAATTTTGCTATTCAGGTATATTTTTTGCCAAATTTTATCAATTTTTTGCGGTTCCCCGCTTGAAGAGGGACCGCTTTTCTGCTATAATGATGTCCGCAGAAAGAATGCATAACTGGGGGAGCGCCCCCGGAAAGCCCGTTTTCTTTCCTGCCGGTTCTCCTGGGAGGACCTGCGGGAAATGGGCTGCATTTCTTTTTAACGAAAGCATTCGGCAGAAAGGAATGAGTATCCATGCTTTTGAATATCATGAATCAGCAGATCTCACTGGGGCAGTACGCTGACTTTTTCTTGCGGATCATTCTGGCCTGTATCTGCGGAGCCATGATCGGCATTGAGCGCGGCCACCGGCTGAAAGAAGCCGGCGTACGCACCCATCTGCTGGTTTCCTGTACGGCCGCGCTGATGATCATTATCTCCAAGTACGGTTTCGCGGACCTGCTCAAAACGGGGGACGGTACTTTCTGGGGAGACCGCGGCGCTGATCCTTCCCGGATCGCCGCCCAGGTTGTCAGCGGTATCAGCTTTCTGTGCGCGGGCGTCATCTTCAAGCAGGGCGCTTCCATCAAAGGCCTGACAACGGCGGCCGGCCTGTGGGCCACGGCGGGCATCGGTCTGGCTCTCGGCGCAGGGATGTTCCCGCTGGGCATCTTCGCCACGGTCGTTGTGCTGCTCAGCCAGATCATCATGCACCAGGTTCCCTTCCTCAACGACAGATATCAGAACAACCATATCCAGATCACCGTCAAGGATGACGCAAAATTCCGCAGCGCCCTGACCAAACAGCTCAACACCTGGCACGCCCAGGTGCTGGAAAACAGCATCATCGTCAATCAGGACGGGACGACGTCCTACTCCATGGTACTCAAGATGAGCTACAACGTCAAGCAGGAAGATATTTTCGCCTTCCTGGAGCAGAACAGCAGCGTCATTTCGTTCCAGCAGACGATCAACGGCTGAACGGATTTAGGCCGGGAAAACCGCCCGGCAGGGCAGGGCGCAGGCTGAACAAAAACAGAATCGGGAGACTGGCCGCACGTTTTCGGGCAGTCTCCTTTTTCTCTGCTGCCGATCCCCCGGCCCGGGGAACCGCGTGCATGTACCGGACAGAAGGGCCGCGGCGTCCGGAATCAGGCCGTTTTTCTATTTTTGCATGAAAATATACAATTTGTGTTATTTACTGTTGTTTCCTTCAATGGTATACTTGCTGGGAAAAACAAATAAAGGAGGCATCGATCATGATCCGCGTTGCCATCGTGGGAACAGGCGGGATTGCCCATGCGCATATGGAAGCGTATCAGACGCTGAAAGCGCGCTGTGAAATCGCAGCGCTGGTGGATATCATCCCCGGCAAAGCACGGCGCTTTATGGAAGAATTCGGGCTTTCCTGTGATACATACGAAAACCATGAGGACATCCTCTCCAGGCAGGATATCGATCTGGTGGACGTCTGCACGCCCCCTTATGTACACGCTTCCATCAGCGTGAACTGCCTCCTGAGCGGGAAAAACGTTGTCTGCGAAAAGCCGATGGCCGCCTCGCTCTCGGAATGCGACGCCATGCTGAAGGCGCGGGACGAGAGCGGAAAACTGCTGTCCATCATCGCGCAGAACCGTTTCCGCAAGCCCATCCGGGACTTAAAAGCCATGCTGGACAGCGGCATCGCCGGCTCGTTCCGCCACGCTGAAATCGACAGCTTCTGGTGGCGCGGACACAGCTATTACGACCTGTGGTGGCGCGGTACCTGGGAAATGGAAGGCGGCGGATGCACCCTCAACCACGCCGTGCATCACATCGATATGCTGGGCTGGATGATGGGCCTGCCCAGCCGGGTCACCAGCGTGCTGGCCAATACCGGCCACGACAACGCGGAGGTGGAAGATCTCTCCGTTTCGGTCATGGAATATCCTTCCGCTCTGGCGACGGTCACGGCCTCCGTCGTGCATCACGGGGAAGACCAGAAGCTCGTGTTCCAGTGCGAAAAGGCCCGTGTCTCCGCCCCGTACAGCTGCTTCTGCTCCCAGCCGATGCCCAACGGCTTCCCGCTCAAAGTGTCTGACACGGCGTTTGAAAAGCAAATGGAGGCATATCTTGCTTCCCTGCCTCCCCTGCCCTACGAACATCACACCGGACAGCTGGACAACGTGCTCACCGCGGTCGAAACAGGCGGCCGGCCTGCGATCACCGGGGAGGACGGACGACGCACGATCGAGCTGATCACCGCCATTTACAAAGCCGGTTCGACCCGCCGCCCGGTGGACCTGCCGCTTCAGAAGGACGACCCCTTCTATACCGTGGAAGGCATCCGGGCAAACGTCCCCCATTTCTATGAAAAAACGGTCTCTGTGATGGAGCAGGAAGGCACCCTGACCTTCGGCAGCGACCTGGGTGAAAAGGAGAAAAAATAATATGAATGTTGCAGACGGCATGAATTACGCCCCTCAGGGCAAACCCCAGCCGGTGGTCAGGCCCGGTGAGTTTCTCTTTTCCGCGGCGCACATCGATCACGGCCACATCTACGGCATGTGCAACGGCCTGACGGAGGCTGGCGGCACGATCAAATATGTCTATGATCCGGACCCCCGAAAGGTGGAAGCCTTTCTGAAGGCCTATCCGCAGGCGACTCCCGCGCAGAGCCTTGACCAGGTGCTGGAAGACAGGGACACGATGATGGTCTGCTCTTCCAACGTGACCAGCGAGCGCGGCCCGCTGGGCGTCAAAGTGATGAACGCCGGGAAGGATTACTTCGTCGACAAGGCGCCGTTTACCACCCTCCGGCAGCTTGACGACGCGCGGGAAACCGTAAAAAGGACCGGGCGCAAATACATGGTCTATTACTCGGAGCGGCTTCACGTGGAAGGGGCGATCCTGGCCGGCTATATGATCGATCAGGGAGAAATCGGCCGCGTGCTCAGCGTGACCGGCTTCGGCCCGCACCGCCTCGGCGCGGCAGGCAGGCCCAAATGGTTCTTCGAGCGCGAAAAGTACGGCGGAATCCTGTGCGATATCGGCAGCCACCAGATCGAGCAGTATCTCCATTTCGCCGGTGAAGAAGACGCCAAGGTGCAGCTGTCCCGCATCGGCAATTACGCCCATCCCGAATACCCCGAACTGGAGGACTTCGGCGACTGCTCGATCACCGGGAAAAACGGCACCACCAACTATTTCCGCGTGGACTGGTTCAACCCGGACGGACTGCGCACCTGGGGCGACGGCCGTACCTTCATCCTGGGCACGGAGGGCTTCATTGAAATCCGCAAATACATCAATCTCGCCGCCGACAAAGTGGACGGCAACCATGTGTTCCTGGTCAACGGGAAGGGCGAAAAATATGTGAACGCCACCGGCGTGACCGGCTATCCCTTCTTCGGCCGGCTGATCCTGGACTGCCTGAACCGCACGGAAACCGCCATGACACAGGCCCATGCCTTCAAGGCGGCTGAACTCTGCCTGAAGGCTCAGGCCCAGGCCGTCAAAGTACAGGGACTTTAATCCAGTTTTCCGGAGGAAACATCTATGTTCAGAGTAGGGATCATCGGCTGCGGGAATATCTCCGCTGTACACGCCAGGACCCTGCGGGAACTTGAAAAAACGGAGTTGGCCGCCTGCGCGGACGTGATCCCGGAACGGGCGGCCCGGTACGGCTGTCACGCCTATCAGGACTGGCGGCAGATGCTGACAGATGAACGTCCGGACGCGGTGCACCTGTGCACGCCGCATTGCCTGCATCCTGTCA
Organism: Christensenellales bacterium; assembly: GCA_045113695.1. Classification (GTDB taxonomy): domain Bacteria; phylum Bacillota; class Clostridia; order Christensenellales; family Aristaeellaceae; genus UBA4246. The sequence goes on along the minus strand of JBGUJG010000052.1, from coordinate 933 downwards.
TGGCCTTGGAAGCGGCTCAAAGGGGCATCGCCGTGTTCACGGAAAAACCGCCCGCTATTGACCCGGAGGGCTGGGAAAAAGTCCGGCAGGCCGCCTGCCTTGTCCCGGTCGGTATCTGTTTCCAGAACCGTTATCATCCCGGGATTCAGATGATGATAAACATGATCGCCGGCGGCGATTACGGCCAGCTCTGCGGCATCCGGGCCTTCGTCACCTGGAACCGGACAAAAAGATACTACGAAGAAGCAGCCTGGAAAGGCCGCTGGGACACGGAAGGCGGCGGAGCGCTGATCAATCAGTCCATCCACACGCTGGACCTGATCCTCCGCTTTCTGGGCGAACCGGACACGGTCGAAGCGTCCATGCGGAATCACCACCTCCGGGATACCGTCGAGGTGGAGGACACCGCGGAAATCTATCTGAGCAGGGACGGGATCCCTGCCCTGCTGTACGCCTCCACCGCCTACAGCCAGGACGCGCCGGTGATTCTCGAAGTCCAGCTGGAGCATGCCGTACTGCGCCTGGAGGGCGACCTGCTGACCGTGATCAGCGGCGGGACGAAGCAGGAAATCCCGCTGAAAACAGATCAGGCCATGGGCCGTTCCTACTGGGGCTCAGGCCACAAGGCCTGCATCGCGGATTTTTACCGATCCATCGAAGCAGGAGAAACGTTCAGAAACGATCCATCCTCTTGCGAAATCACCATGAAGACCCTGTTCAGCATTTACAGCCAGTGCGGACGGGACTTCTGACAACAGTATATGAACCAGAAGAGGCGCCCGACGGGCGCCTCAGACCAACAACAAAGTCTCGTCGCAAGAGAAGCGGCGAGATTTTTTAAATGGAGGAACCAAAAGAAAAATCGCAAAACAGGCTGAAAAACCAAAAGGATTTTGAAGAAAAGTGTCGAATAAAATAAGGGAAGGGGGTATG
>JBGUJG010000051.1:0-3531 GCA_045113695.1 Christensenellales bacterium | reverse complement strand
TGATGGTTTTTGTTTGGCGACATTACTTTATCACTTGACTCTCTGTTTTTCTATACCCTTGTTACCGATGTATTATAACTCAACATTCGTTTTTTGGCTTTACATTCATATCGGATTCAGATATAATAAGGGCCAATCAACGAAAGGAGAGGCTGTTATGGCGCCTGTGATTACCAAAGAGATGTCCCTGACGGAAGTGCTCGCGATCGATCAGAGCACGGCCGCTGTTTTTATGGATTTCGGGATGACCTGCCTGGGCTGCCCGTTTTCCAGGATGGAAACCATCGAGCAGGCCTGCGCCGGCCACGGCGTGAACGCCGATGAGCTGGTGGACCGGCTGAATGATTACCTGGCCGGAAAGCCCGAAGAATCCTGACGGACAACGATCAAAACAGGGGCTGCCGCGGCACATTGCCGCGGCAGCCCCCTGTGCTTTTCCGGCGTTATTGGACGTTGTTCAGAGGCTGGAGGCCCAAAGGCTGATTGTTTAACGGTTCATGGACGACCAGCAGGCTTCCCGGCAGGATCAGCCGCTTGTCAAATCTGACCGCCTTGAGGGGCAGGTAGCCCTGAATGCCCTTGTATTTTTCCGGAACCCGCATTTCGACGAATACCCAGACGGTTTCGTCCGACAGATAACCGGTCAGCAGGCCGCCCTGCCGGCGGAGGGTTTCCGTTACCCCGTAGGCGATCTGGAATTCGCTGCCCATCGGGTAAAGGACCGGGTCATGCGCGCCTTCGGTGATCGGGGCCATGATGCCTTCCTCGTTGATCTGGTAAAGGTAGGAGCTCTTTTTGAGCATGCCCCGGGTCGCAACGCCGCCAGGCATTTTCAGGGTGATATAGCTCTGGGGAACAAAGCCGGTATGGAGCCTGTAGACCGAACCGCCCGCGTCCCAGGTGCCGAACAGCACCAGATATTCAGGAACCGTGCCGTTCCGTTTGCCCAGCACAAACAGGAGATCGTGACGGGAAACGATTTTTGCCGTGCCGCCGTACACCGGCGCCGCGGCGAGTCTGAGCTCGGCGGGCTGAGGACGGTAGAAGGGGAAAATGCCGGAGGAATGATCCAGGTACGGATCCGGGATATAACCGATGACTTTGTCGATCCGGATTCTGGTCCAGCCGGATGTGGCAACGTCGTTGCTGAACAGAATCTGAACCTCCGTGCCGGGATACAGGCTGCACAGGACCGGGCTGCCCAGATCCGGCTCCAGGCGGACCGGCACCGAATCGGCCGATTTCAGCGCCCGTACCCGGGCTTTCTGATGCTCGCCGGTCCAGAGAACCTCGTTGGCGTAGATGTAGCCGTATTCGACCAGGCCGTCTTTGTATACCGCCGCGTGGACCATGTCGTCGCCGGTCGTTCCCAGCACCTCAACCATCGTTCCGGCGTCCAGATAATCGATGGGCCGCCACTCACGGTCTTCCCAGAGGGTCCAGAGGGTGGTGTTCGCTTCGCGCAGCGGGAAGATTTCGCCCGGGGTCGTCTCATCCGAATGGGACACCAGGAATTCGGTCATCATGTAGCCCTTGACGCCGCCGATCATGACCCGGGACCAGTTTTCCAGGATTTCCCCGTGATAGATCGCGTGGTAATCCAGGATGAAAACGGGCGTCCCGCCGTAGTACTGGCCGAGGATCCGGGCGTTTTCGTTCGGAAGGGCCCGGAGCTTGACGCGGGAATTGTAGGACTGCAGCATCCGGATGTACAGGGTCGATCCATCCGCTGCTGCCAGTGCGGTGGAAGGCAAAAGGGAAATCAGCAGCCCCAAAGCCAGGATGACGCACATAAGCTTTTTCATGATGATCCCTCCGCTTGGTTTTCCCGTCAGGCGTATGCTACGGCTGCGGGATGTTTTCGAACAGATCCGTTTTTTCGATGTCAGGGCCTACGCAGGTATAGGCCAGACCGAACAGGTAGCAGCTTTTGAGGCTGTCCCGGGGTTCGACGGTGAAATACTCAAACTCGCCGGTATCCGGGTTTTTCTGGCCGGACTTCTGCTGGGACACGTACAGCCTGTACGCTTCCAGGGCGGTCTCATAACCGGTTTTGCCGTCCTGGCTGGCCAGCGGGATGTCCCAGTCGAAGACCACCTGATTTTCCGGATACAGATGGATATACAGCTTTTTGACCTGCCAGGCGCCGTAGGTTTTACAGCTGTCCGGATACAGGGAAGGGTCGGCGGCGGCCGGCACACAGTGCAGGCAGGCGTCCGCGCAGACCTGATGCGCCGCGTGGCCGTATTCGCCGTTGACGTCCTGGGTGGCGACGACCTCGGGCCGGTAGCGGCGCAGCAGGGCGGTTACATACTTCCAGACGGTGTTCTGACCCCAGGTTTTGTACTGCCGGTCCAGCCGGAGATGGTATTTGTCCCAGAAGGAACCGATGTCGGGATAGGTCCGCACCCCGCAGTACCACAGGCCGTTGAGCAGTTCGCTGCGCCGCCCGGGCGTCCCGCAGGTCATGTAGCAGACCACCACGTTCTTTTTCTGTTCGCCCGCGTAGGTCGGAATCATGCCGCCGAAAAACAGGATCTCGTCGTCGGGATGGCCTACGAGGATCATCAGGTCGGCCTTATCCACGGTCGGCTGCCAGAGCTGCACCCAGTCCGGCAGATCGCCCGCGCTCAGCAGGTAAATTTCATTGACGGAAAAAACCTGCTGGGCCGTTCCTTCCAGCCGGACGCGGAAATGGGACAGCCCGTCCAGCGGGACGTATTCGTGGCCGTACTGCCCGCCGGAGCGGGCCACTTCCTTCCAGGCCCTGCCGTCGGGCACCTCCACGATCCACGGCTGGAGCTTTTCCATGCCGGAGCAGAGGTAGATGCCGAAGCAGGGTTCAGCCGTTTCGATTTCGAGGTTTTCCCGCCGCCCTTTGAGGCTGTTCCAGATGGTCGAATAGTCCCGGTCCGAAACGCGGACGGAGCTGGGAAGATGGGTGGAGGCGGTGATTTTTGCTTCCGCCGTAATGTCCCGGGCCGTTTCCGCCAGGCAGGGAGAGGCCGCCAGGAGCAGCCCGACCAGCCCCATCAGGAAGAAAACAGTCCGCCGTTTGATTGATGTCATCCGGTATCCTTTTCCCGCAGGCGCGCCGGGCACCTGCGGATTTGTTACAAATTTGTTTTCGGCGCAAGTCTATTATATAAATTTTCTGTTAAAAATGCAAGTGTATTTCCGCTCCGGAATGCAGGAAAAGGGAAGAAATTCCTCCGGTGACGGCGAATCTTCAAAAATTCGTGCTTGACAAAGCAGATGAATTGCGGTAAAATAACTTTCGCGCCGGCAGAAAAGCCGGTCGTGGTACGGCGGGGGAGCATAGCTCAGCTGGGAGAGCATCTGCCTTACAAGCAGAGGGTCACAGGTTCGAGCCCTGTTGTTCCCACCATTTCCTTGCCTGGCCCGGTAGTTCAGTTGGTTAGAACGCCAGCCTGTCACGCTGGAGGTCATGGGTTCGAGCCCCATTCGGGTCGCCATATTTGCCTTGGTAGCTCAGTCGGTAGAGCAGCAGACTGAAAATCTGCGTGTCGG